>JYJN01000153.1 GCA_003263845.1 Vibrio aestivus
GGCATTACCCTATTGGGGCTTTTTCTATGCGATTAAAGGGGCTGCTTATC
Source organism: Vibrio aestivus (assembly GCA_003263845.1). GTDB lineage: Bacteria > Pseudomonadota > Gammaproteobacteria > Enterobacterales > Vibrionaceae > Vibrio > Vibrio aestivus. The sequence goes on from JYJN01000153.1 coordinate 51, forward strand.
CGGCTTGGTTTGACGTCTTCAGTCCATTAAGTCCTGCTTTTTGTCTACTTGCCATTGGCCTAATTACATTCTCAATTTTTCTCGTTCAACAAACACAATTTGAAGCTAAATTCGGAAACGCCCTACTTCCCCTTCGCTGGCTAAAACAGCTACCTGCTCGTCGTGGTTTTATCCTTCTCACTTTAATGTATATGGTCCTTGGAGGCGTTAGCTTTGTCGCCATTACCTATTTACAAGTCGCCATTTCATTATCAACGGCTCATTCAGGCGGAATCATCTTGCTGTTTTCAGCGTTCATGATTGCTTTTTCTGTCCTCACGCCTTTGTTGTTCAAACAAGCTCGCCCTCAAGCCTTGTGTAAATTCGCCTTTTTAGGAATGGGGATAGCTGGGTTCACTCTTATCGTATCTAGCCAAGCCTCTCAAATCATAGTGACATTCTATTTTGGGATGTCGTTGTTAGGTGCAGTGATGGGCGTATTGGCTTCACAGTGTCCGGTCATCATTACCAATGCCTTAGGGGAACGCGATGCGGAACAGTCAGGTGGCCTGCAGGCTACAATGCGCAATATAGGACTTGTGGTGGGGATTACGTTGTTTGGTAGCATCAACCAAATCACGCTCGACCAATCTATTCGTACTGATAATGAGCTTCGAACCTATTACCCACAGCACTTTATTCAAGCTATTGAAGAAATGCCGCGCATCCCTTACTTCGATAACGAGCGTACAGTTTCAATCGCAAACCAATTTAAATTAGACAGTCACCAGTCAAGCTACTTAAAGACGCTAAATGCGAACTCACGATCTCGAGGTTTCAATATGTCGATGCTTTTGATGGTACTAGTCGCCACGTTTGGATTTTACATGAGCTCCCATACACCTAACAGGAAGCTTTCCACCCAAACCTAAACCCCACAAAAAAAGCCCTGAGCTATTCAAGCTCAGGGCTTTTAATAGTTACTTCACCTATTATTGAGGATTCACTCCAAGCGTTTGAAGTACCAACTTGAAGTTGTCTTGACGCTCTTTCACTGCGTGAACTTCACCACTAATCGGACAGGTAGAATCAGGACAACCACGGTTTACAATGCCTGATACGGCATCGATGAAGGCTGTGCCTTTAAGACCGCCATCGACGTAGGCTTTCAGCTCAGCATGATAATTCCAATCAGCATATGGCCCACCAACATCGTTGTACGTCTGAACCGATGATACCCAGTAGAACAGACCAGCAATCCACTTAATTTCTCGGTTCTCTTCAGAGCTACAAATTAGACCTGGGTTAGAACAGAAGTCTAGGTCTGCATAGAGTGGATTCGCAGGAGCAGATTCAACCACAACGCCATTGACTGTTGTACCAACCGTTTCAGGGTCAACGTGTGAGCGGCCCATGAAGTGGTTAAGAGTACCAAAGTTCTGACGGCCAGTTGTTTGGATGACACCACGACCCCACCAGCCACAGCCTTCAACTGTACCTGTTGTGTCTGTACCATCCCAAATGAACTTACCCGCTTTCTGACCTTCGTAAACTTTACAGTCTTCACGTTCCCAAACTTGCTTAGACTCGTCTACAGAAGTCGGTACTTCCATACAGTGGCCATCGTTAGTCCAGCGACCAACGTTGCCGTTAACCAAAAGACCTTTTTCTTCTAGCACTGAATCTGGTGCAGCAAAGATTGGAGCTGGTGCACCGTACCACTTAGCGTTAGTCAATGCCGTCACTTCCATCTTCGGATCACGAGGACATGAGTAAGGGTGGTCGACACCCGTCACTGGGTCCATACCGTAGTCAGCGTATTTCTGACCAAGCTGGCCACAACTAGCTGTCATTGGGTAGTTCACAGCTGCACCGTAACGAACTTCAGACCAGTTGTTCTCATCACACGCGTTGTAACGAATTGTCTCTTGCATACTTTGAGACAGGAACGCTGCAATCGCGACCTTCGCATAAATTGCGTTCGTTGCGTCATCAGCAGTCTCATCAAGCAGCCAGAAAGTGTTACCCGCAACACCCACGTTGTGCATCGAGTTTAGACCTGCTAAGAAGTCTGCCCACTTGTACACTGTTGAAGGTGCCCAGTTTGCTTGTGATACTTCGTATAGGAACGCTTGGTTGTTCATCGCGTTCTCAGCCGCAGCCAACTCAGTGTTGAGCGAAGCAATACGAGTAAGCGGACCATTTTGTACACTCTCACCCACGTAGTAAAGAGGCACAGTCGCCGTTTGATACTCTGCAATCTTCGTATCTAGTTCACCGTGTTCGAATCGAATAGTAGCGCAAATACGTTACTATGTGCCGCTTTACGGATATTGCGGTCACCCGTTGTATTACCTAGGAAGTAAGTCGCTGCTTGAGCAGTTGGAATGTCTGAAAGTAACGCTGGTGTTTTCAGGTGGTCAGACACTTGTTTCACGTACTCTAGAGCGTAATGCCACTGCTCGTCAGTCAGCGCCGGTGTCGTCGCAGATTTAGTAAAGGCAACAAAGTCAGCTTTCGTTAATGAATCTGCTTGATACAGTCCAAATGTCGAAAGTAGATCTGAAGTTGCACCAGAAGCTGCGTTCCATACTGCACGCTTACCTGAATGTACGTTATACGCAAAGTCACCAATGCTGACTGTCCAACCGAATGTCGCTTGTGGTGCCAATGATGAAACAACTAAGTTGTACGCTTGCGCCCAACCTTGAACATCATCGGTTAACGCATTGATGTCTGCCAAGTCAATCGCAGAAGCCGTTGTATCTACCGCAGCTGTTAACGCCTGTTTAACCGCTACGGTACCTATTGCAGCACCTTTGTCCGCGGTCGCTGCATCTAGAACATCACTGTTGATAATAATTGATGTTGAACCAGCAACTTCCACAGTTTGAATGAGAGCAACGAACGCATTGGTTAGCGCCGTGACATCGGCCAAATCCGCACTGTTAATGGTATCGACAGCGAGTGTTGAAGGAGCGTCGAAAGTAGCAGGACCCGCTGCAACAAAGTGACTAGGCCAACCCGCCACTTCAAGTCTTACTGGATCAAGAGGATTCGGTAAAGATAACGCTGTACCACCGCCACCACCTGGAGGCGTTTCACTACAGTTTAGATGTAATGACCAACTGCCATCACTACCTGGGATTGACGTTGTCCACCAGTTGCTTTGTACGCCACATTGCTGTCCACCATGATATCACCCGCTGTCGCGTGAGTACCACGTGTCCAGTCAGGATAAACATTGAAGTCAGCACAAAGATCACCTGGCGCAGGATCGGGAGTTGGATCCGGCGTAGGGTCTGGTGTTGGGTCTGGGTCCGGCGTTGGGTTTGGATCAGGGTCTGGAGTCGGGTCTGGGTCTGGAGTCGGATCAGGATCTGGTGTTGGATCGGGAGTGCTACCACTCACAAGTTTCCAAGGAGAGTCCCACTCATTCGCGTAACTATCTGTCGGACTCTGCCCAGCATTAACCCACCATTTTGCCTCATAAGTATTACCATCGACGGTCACTTGAGTCCCGCCAGAATAAGACTTAGTGGCATCGTAGGGTTCAGCTGCAAACAAGTTACCGCTCAAAACAACACACGCCAAAGTGGCTGCGATCTTGTTCATCCTAAACATAATTGTTCCTTCTATTAATAGACTTGGCTATTTGAATCACGTTTTTATACATACAATTTTTTTATAAGTGTAGATAAATAATTATCTAAAAATAAGTTAGCACCTACAGGGCGTTTAATTGGCCTTCATGTCAATATTCTTATTTTTATTCGGCTCAAATCACGTATACCATGCCAATTTGGTCTTAATTTGCATTACTTTATTGACGAAGAAAATTAATTTATTCATCAAATAAATATATTTTACAATTCAATTGAAATGTAAGTTAGGTGACTAATTACATATGAAAGAAAATTCAATGAGTTACGATGCAAAACATCCACCGTATGTGTTTTTGAGGGACGTATCACACTGAAATCAAATGCTCGAAAAGCATTTAATTCTGAACCAAAATCACAACATATAATCAACAACATGCACAAAAAAGCCTCTCACAATAGAGAGGCTCAAAATTTAATGACAATTGTCTTTATATTTATGTGGCATTAACTTTTTGTTTTTGCGCTGACTTTGTAATCAAAGACTCAATTATTACAATTGAAATGATTGTTACGTAAAAAGAAACAACGCCACCAGCAGGACCAGTGAAACTGACTTGTTCACCAAAAAGCATAACAATCGCACCCATGGCGACGACCTTAGAACCAATCAATATCATCCAAGAAGAAAAGAACCGTTTTATCTTAGGTAATGTCCTTTGCTTAGGCACTTACACGCCGCCCATTGTTCAAATGCTACAGAGCTTTTAAGAACCATTGCCATGATGACAGCCGAAACGAGCGCAAAGATCACACTATCGACCGAAACCCAGCTCCACACAGCGCCATAAGTAAGTAACGCCACTGTTCCTATTCCACTGCATAGCAGCAGCTCATTAACTGTTTTCTTGTTCATTTTCATTCTACTTATATATAAAAAGAGCACTAATAAGTGCTCTTTCTTTTAAAAACATTTGATAACTAAGCCGTTTCTAGCTCTGCTTCTTTATTTTTTTCCACTGCGTGTACCGTTACATCACCACCAAGCATCGTTGCGTGAACTGCAATGTTTTTAACGTCTTGCTTATCAACTTCTAGAGGGTTTTGGTCTAGGATTGCCATGTCAGCTAGCTTACCTACTTCGATAGAGCCGATCATGTGCTCTTGCTCCATTAGGTATGCAGCACCCATAGTAACAGCGTGCAGCGCCTGTTCTGCCGTTAGGCACTCTTCTTCACCGTAAACGTTACCAGAGAACACACATTGACGGTTCATTGCGCCCCACATCATGAATAATGGATTAACTTGAGTTACTACATCATCACAGTGAATTGAGAATGGTACACCTTTCTTCACTGAAGTTTGGAATGGGTTAAGAGTTTTAACGCGATCTGGACCTACCGTTTGAGTAGCATGTACGTCACCCCAGAATGGAATATGTGTACCAAATAAGTTATGAACAACGCCTAGCTTATTCATACGATCCATTTGCTCAGGCGTTACCATTTGGTTGTGCTCTAGACAATGTCGGGCATGGGGTTGAGGGCACTCCGTCTGCATTTTTTCGATCAAATCAAGTAGCTTGTCTGTACAGCCTTCACCGTTGCAGTGGAAAGAGATGCTATAGCCAAGTTTGTGCGCATAGAATACATCTTCTAGCATTTTTTCATCACTGTACTGAAAGTGGCCGCTTTCTTTACCATTGAAGTATTTTTCACCTTCTTTTAATGCTGCCGTGAAACCTTGAATTGAACCATCGGTATTTAAGTATTTAACCTTGTTAGCAAATAAACGATCATTGCTCGCTGCTTTAAATTCAGCCAACTCTTCAGCTTTAAAGTTAGGAACTAATGGATAGGCAGACAAGCGAGACTTAAAGATCGGCATTTGAGAAAGCGCCTGATATAGGGGATATGGGTTTTGAGGAACGCCCATGCCACAATCAGACATTGTTGTTACGCCTAAGCGACTTGTGCTGTCTGCATAAGCAATCATAGCGGCGACTGCATCTTCAGGTGTTCCCAAATCAAATGCACCCGCTTGAATTGAGCGTAAAATGTCCGGCATTTCCGCTACTTCACCTGTTAAACGCCCTTCTTTTTGGAAGACAAATGCTGGGTTATCGTCAGTGCTGTAACCGGCCTTTTCAATAGCCAGCGTATTCACAACACTTACGTGACATGAAGCATGCATAAATAAAATTGGAGAGTCAGGACAAATAGTATCTAGGAAGTCACGGTCAACAATGGTGCCATCAGTCATAAGCAATGGGTCAAGACCCCAAAGATTAAGCCACTCGCCTTGCTTGCCCGCTTCATCGTGAGCGGTCACAAACTTCGTCAGTGTCGCCACTAGTTCTTCTTTTGTCACGCTTGCAGGTAGAATTTGACCACCACCAGCAGTGCGTTCAATTTGACCACCATAACCAAAACGAGCCGTAAACAGAGCTGCACCTAGTGGATGCATATGGGCTTCAATAAAGCCAGGTACAATCGTTTTGCCTTTAAACTCTTCGTTTAAAGTGTAAGAGATAGACTCATTAGCAAGGAACGTTTCAGCCTGTTCAACTGTACCAACGAAAGTGATTTTCCCATCTTTTACTACTACGGCCGACGCGACTGGTTGCGTTTCATTAACTGTAACGAAATTACCTGTATATAGAACTGCATCTTCACTGTATGCAAGGCCCGGCTTTAGGAAGGTTTGTGTTGTCATTTTGAAACTCCAATGTGTAGGATACAAATTTATTTATTGTTCACACTCACAATGCAGCAACCATGGAAGCCTTTCGAGAATTTAAAAGTGAAATTAAATAGCGAATAATTTTTCTTCAAAATGATGGCTAAAAAAAATTATCAAAAAGAAAAAACCAGCTAAATCCCTCTTTAGGTTTATCGACAAATTATTGCTTTTCATAGACTTAACAGCCAGATTTCGTGGCACTTTTTTGTATTTTCCTTCAGCAGTTAGTAACACTGAAAACTCTTGAAGTACATAATCGGTATTCTGGGACTATATTTAGGGTGCCCCCAAATGCGTTACTTGATTCTCATGTATTTCTGAAATTTCCACGTTAAATAGACCACCTACCAAAAAAACAAACATTGCGCCGGTAACAACTAGGGCAATAAGTCTGATGGTAATAGTGTACCAAGTAGTCAAAAAATTAAGAGGGCATAGAAGTCTAAATGAAGATAAGAGTGATTGTTTTTAAGAGGGCAGATGTGCTGTCCTAGTTTTTAAGCAAAAGGATCACCAAAGAACAGAGATATAGTGGGAAAGCTATCATTCTTTCTTACTGCTTTTGGCAGCCAAGACTTCAACCCAATTCAGCGCCCAAAGCTCTACTCATTGAAACCTGTGAAAGAAGTCATACGTAAGTGTGAACTCACACCAGAACTCGAACATGATTCATATTTAAATACGAATCATGTTCAAGAATAAACTTAGCTACATCGATGCTTGTTGGTCAAAGAAGGTTTGTACTTCAAAACTTCCCACTGGATACTCTTCATTAAGAAACTCTTCCTCATTCAGCGTTATAACTTTAGCGCTAACTACGCACGCCAACAACAATATCGCTACCAGTATCCAAGCCCTACATTTAACCAAATCTAACATCGCTGACCTCGACTTTTCGTAAAAAGGTAATCATTCGCAACTTTTATACGAGGTAATCGAATTCAACTTATTGATAGTTTACGTCTTTCTGTGATTTATCACTTTTTATAACTTAATTCACTTTTTGACGAAAAATTAAAGCATTACAAATCATATAGGTAGGAGCAAACCATAATTCTAAGCACTTACAAGCTTTAGTGCTTAGTGCTTAATCAAAACTGTACAATGTGCACTAATAACCGTCAAAATATGAGCGTATTTTGTCTCTTAACCACATATTTGCCGAGCTATTACGTTCACGCTTATGGGCCATGACTCGGTATCGAACGGGTAACATTTTGAATGGGGGGCTAAATACCGCTAGCCCAAATTTTTCAGAGAACATATTGGCGAGGCTCGATGACACCGTGGCGATGCAGTCACTGTTGGCTACCATCGACATTTGAGAGACTAACGATGTACATTCCGCCGCTACCTGTCTTTCGTTCAATGTCTCTTCCGTAAAGTAATCGGCGAGGTAGATGTCCTCGCGGCGCAATTTAAGTGTAATGTGTTTCTCGGCGTAAAACTGCTCAAGCGAGACCGAGCTATTCAATCTCGGGTGCCCTTTACGGGCAATAATGCACACGCTGTCATCGAAAAGCTCTTCAGCAAAAAATGCGGAGCTCTTGTAACTGGTAAACTCGAGAGCTAAATGCCCCTGATAGTGGCTCAGCGCCTGAATCAGCTCCTCCTCGCTAGAGTAAGTAGGCTGAAGCTCAATGGTAACCTGCCCTAACTCCTTATCAGCTTCTATTTTAGGCAGAAGCTGCAACATTAGTGGCTCTGACGCATACACCACAAACTTTCTAGGGCTTGTGATATCAAACCCTTCTAGATTCTCTAACGCGTTGTTTATCTGGATTAGTGCCGGCTCAACCTGCTTAAAGAATTCATGCGCATTTTGAGTCGGCATGATACCTCTCCCTGAACGGACAAACAGCTGACAACCCGTTTTCTGCTGCAATCGCTTAATCAGCCCGCTCACTCCTGGTTGAGTGAGACCTAACTCGTCGGCCGCTATCGTGATCGATTGATGACGGTATATCGCCACAAATACTTTAAGTAAATTCAAATCCAAGTTATCAAGCATCTCGCCACCAATACATAATGATTCATGATGTGTTTAATGTATTTTTATTTATATATCACTATGAGTCAACGCGATAGATTAGACCCGTACCCAATAATGAATCCCAAAGAGGTTCCTAATGAAAACTCGTTTTACTCCTTCAGTGCTTTCTCTTGCCGTAATGGTTTCATTCGGTTCAGCTGCCAACGACTACGCATCAATCGATACGTACCAAGGCAAGCCTGCATCCGAGCATACGATTCGCGCCAACTCTGCAGTCGCCAGCATTCTTCCATGGGAAGACACGTCTGCATTTGATAGAACAACCCGTGGCCTAATCGCTGAATTTGGCACCCACGAAGCAGGCGAGCTTAAAAAACCGATTCGAGTACATGGCAGATATGTCTGTTAAAGAACTTCCAGCGAGCGTTAATCCATCAATCTGGCGTCAAGGTATGCTCAATTACGCTGCTGGTGGCCTATACGAAGTCACTGATGGTGTGTACCAAATACGCGGCGCTGACCTTTCTAACATGACCATCTACCGCACAGACAATGGCTTTGTGATTCACGATCCACTGCTATCACGTGAAGCTGCTGCTGCGTCTTGGGAATTTGCAAAACAGTACTTACCTGCTATCAACGGTGAACACAAAATCACTGGTATGATTTACTCTCACATGCACGCCGACCACTTTGGTGGCTCACGAGGCATCTATGAGTCTGGTGATTTCGCAGAAGGCGCCGAGATCTACGCACCAAAAGATTTCATCAAGGAACTTGCCGATGAAAACGTAATCGCGGGTACTGCAATGGGCCGTCGCGCAAATTACCAGTACGGAACAACGCTTGGTAACAATACTAAAGGTATCGTTGACAATGCGCTTGGCCTAGGAACATCACGTGGTGAAGTGACATTAGTAGCACCAACTAAAGAAATTCAAGAGCGCGAGAAAGTCATCAACATTGATGGCCTAGATTTTCACGCGATCAACATGCCAGGCGCTGAGGCTCCTGCGGAAATCGTGCTGTACGTACCACAATACCGCTCACTGAACACAGCCGAACTTACTTACGATGGTATGCACAACATCTACACGTTCCGTGGTGCAAAAGTTCGTGACTCACTAGTTTGGACCAAATACCTAACAGAGCTCAAAATGCGCTTTGTGGACAGTGGCTTGGTAGACAATATTCACGCAGCTCACTCAGCTCCTGTATGGAACAACGCTGACACTGAGGTGAATGAAATTTCTGAATACATGACGCTACAGCGTGACAACTATGGTTTCATCCATAATCAATCAATGCGCCTTGCTAACCACGGTGTAACCATCCATGATGTTGGCCGTGAAATTGAAAAAATCGTTCCTCAGTCGCAGATTGATACTTGGCACACCAATGGTTACCACGGTTCATACAGTCACAATGCTCGTGCCGTAGTGAACTTGTACTTGGGCTACCATGATTTAAACCCTGTAAACACAAACCCGCTGCAAACTAAAGATAAGTCTTGCGTTTACGTGAATGCAGCAGGTGCAGACGTACTATACAAAGCGGGTATGACGCACTTCAATGCAGGTGAATACCAAGAGGCGTCTCAGCTATTTAACGACCTAGTACAATGTGACCCGAACAACATTGATTACCGCTTCGCACTCGCAGACAGCTTTGAACAGCAAGGTTACCAATCTGAAACCATGGCATGGCGAAACAGCTACCTACAAGGTGCGGTTGAACTGCGTACTGGTGAGATTCAAGAATCAATCAAGCTAGCATCAGCGGATGTCATTGCGAATACACCAACAGGTATGTTCCTTGACTACATTGCAGTTAGCCTAAACGCGCCAAAAGCTGAAGCAGCGGGACTTAACTTTAACTTCGGTGTCTACCACCCTGATATTGAAGAGCGTTACTACGGTGAGGTGTCTAACGCGAATATGTCAAACATCCAAGTCGATGAGCTTCCAAAAGTAGACTTCGAGCTTATTATTCATAAGTCAGATTTCACTAAAGTCGTTCTAGGTCAAACAACTCTCGAAGAGCTTATGAAATCTGGCCAAGCGGGTGTGAATGGTGATGCATCACTTATAGGGCAACTAGCAGGAACACTAGACAAGTTTGATGGCATGTTTGAAATTCTACCAATGCCAACCAAATAGATTAGCGAGTAACCCTTAATCAAAGCCTCATCTGTTGATGAGGCTTTTACCTATTTGGGTAGGAGCCAGCAAGAAACTCTCCCACTTTAACATCAAGCTCAGGTTTCCACTCTGTAGGAAGTTCTGCTTTTATTATGTTCAACCACTCGGCATGCTCCCGAGTTGGATTGAAATGATTAGCCGCCTTCATCCAAATATAACTTTTCGCAAGAAAGCTGCCATCCTTTACATCACTCGATTGATGTTTCTTCCAGTACAGCTTTGCTGTTGGTGAGTAAGCTTTCTCAATATAACGTGACGACGCAATTTCCATCAAAAACAATGCCCTGTTTGAAGCGCTATCGTTATCTGTATTCTGACTCATTGCTTGCAGATATAAAGACCCCAGTTTATAGGCCGCTTCTCCTGAATTGTTATCGATCGCTTGCTGATACCAATACTCTGCGTTATCTACATCGAAGACTTCAGGATAAGTGATGTAAATATCGCCTAATGTCACCTGAGCTTTCACTGCATTTTTTTGGGCAGCTTTTGTACACCACTCTATCGCTTGGCTAATGTCTTTGGCTTTCCAATGCGTGTCTAAGTACAATCGACCAATATCGCATGCTGCTTCATAAATCCCATTTTCATAAGCAAGTGAGAACCATCGGCTCGGATCGTTATCAGCATTTTCGACTTCATAGCGCTCTATGCATAAACCGTATTCATGCTGCCCTTTAGGTACACCAAGTTCAGCTGAACGTAAAAACAGCGTACAGGCTTTGGTTGAGCTTTCTTCTGTGTTTCCCCAACCATACTTATAAAACAAGGCTAAGGTAAACAATGCTTGCGGGTTACTCTCCTGTGCAAGCTTTTCAAATTGCGTGTAGGCTTGAGCAAACTCTTTGTTAGCTAAGTGAAAATTTGCTTGCTCGATTGAGATACTTAACTTATCGCCCCCCAACACAGATGTGCTAAACAGGCCCATCACGGCAAGCCCGAAAGCACATCTTGTTAGGTAGTTATACAATGACATTTGCTAACGTACCGGGTAAAGACCTTGAAGAGCAATCAGCCAGTTAACTACTACATAAGGCATTCTATTCTCATGTCCTTGCCCCCACCGCTATTCCCAACTGACGTATCAGCGTTCAGATTATTAGAGGCAACTAAACTGAAAGTGATAGAATCAGGGCTCATAGATACATCTGGTGCATCTGTCGCGTACATCGGCTTACCTTTTGACTTGGCTAGTACATTGCCGGCAGGGCTTTTGTCACTTGAGTTACCACTAAAGGCATGAAGATTAATAACCCCGTCGATATCCACATCTCCTGACAGTAAGGTTATCGCACTGTGGGTATGTGAAGGCATCTGAGCTTCACTAAGGATGACCGACTCTACTCCCCCCTTAGCGCCAAGTGGATAGTTGCTTAACCCTGGCCCTCGACCCGATCCAATCAGGGCGCGACCACGTGTGTCTGGAAGTGCAAATGTTGTCCTCCCATCCCCACCATATGTAGTACCCAACAAAGAAAACAGTGCACTATTTTGAGCTATTGAAAGTAACCGCCCGTCAGCGTATGCGTAACCTTGTGGTTCAAAATTGCCTGCAAAAGCACACATAGATCCCAAATAAGGTTCACTACTACAGGCAAACGCATTTGATCCAACAAATATTGTTGGCGCTATACTAGCGGCCAACACAAACTTTTTCAGTTTATTTCTCATAATCCCTCCTTTCCCCAGAGCTCTATGAAACAAAACAGAGTAAAACACGGCTCATAAACTGAGTTCATCCCCTCTAATAGCTGCAAAAAAAAACACTTTATGTCAGCAACTTAGAGTAACCACCAAAACACCAGCAGATTACTAACGGATTAATCAATAAGAGCTTAACGAATAGAGTATAGATTGGATTTAGAAAGCTGTTTGTCGATGCAAACTTCTTCTCGCTATTTACTATACGCCTAGCGATCAGCCAAAATTCAATGCCCAATTACTATTGCTTGTCTACTGAAACACTCCTGACAGGATCTGTCACTGGCACTCCCTACTATGTACTCAAGCGCAATAACGCGTGATTCAACATGAAATTGAAAGGGATATACCATGAGCAACGTAATTGAAACGGTTAAATACTCACTCGTCGCTGGCGCAACTGAACAGGATTTAGTAGCCGCAACTAAACAGAGCCAAACATTCATTTCCTCATTGCCAGGGTTTCTTTACCGCTCTCTAAGCCAACATGAAGAAACTGGGACTTGGACTGATGTTGTTTATTGGAACTCAATGGAAGAAGCAAAAGCTGCTGGTCAACAATTTGAGACAAGTGAAGATTGCAAACCATTGATGTCACTGATTGACCCGGCATCGCTGGATATGAAACACGAAGTGATTAAAATGAGTTCGTGCCAAACCGACTAATTTAAGTGACTCTAAAGGACTAATTTGAGTAACGCTAAGGGGCTTTAATGAGTAAATCAGAACGATTGTTCGAACTACTGACACTGCTACGTTCGAAACGCTATGCAACCACTGCCGCAGAGCTTGCTCGAACAATGGAGGTCAGCGAACGAACCATCTATCGTGATATTCAATCACTGATTAACTCAGGGGTCCCGATACAAGGAGAGGCGGGGGTCGGCTACGTTTTACAAGCTGGCTCTCACCTGCCACCGCTTATGTTTACTGAAAAAGAGATGATGGCACTAGAACTTGGCATGAGAATGGTCAGAGCTTGGTCGGATGAAGAGCTAGCTGAAGCATCTAAGAGTGCTTCAACCAAAATCTTATCTGTGTTGCCAGACAAACTAAAGCAGCAGGTGGAAGCCTTTCCTATTTTGGTTCCCGACTTCCACACTCAATCGGAAACCGCGAAACGTGGCAAACTTTTACGCCACGCGACAGACGCTAAACACAAAGTCTCTATTGCCTACAGTGATGAGAAAGGTGCACAAACTGAGCGAAAATTGCAGCCGCTTGGCCAAATGTTCTGGGGGCGAAACTGGACGTTAGTTGCTTGGTGCGAACTAAGAGAAGACTATCGCCACTTCCGGCTCGATCGCATTAAATCTATGTCGGTGCTTGATGAGTCATTCGAGACACATGAAACCAAGTCTTTCCCTCATTTTCTAGCTCTTTACGCGCCACCTGACGCGTAAAGTTTGTCTCGCTATGCGATCAGTACCTGCTTAAGTTCATTCAAGCTTTCAACCGTTAGACTCGGCTTGATTTCTTGGTGTGATGCACTGCCAGACGCGTTGAACCAACAAGTATCAAATCCAAAGTTAACACCACCAAGAATGTCCGAATGCAGATTGTCGCCAACCATTAACACTTTGGACTTACAAGGACGGCCGATGGTGTCATGTGCATGAGAGAAAATGCCTAAGTCAGGTTTAGCAACCCCCACTTGCTCTGAAATAATTACATGATCGAAGTGGCTACTCAGCCCCATCTTTTCTAAACGCACCGCTTGTAGCTCAGTAAACCCGTTAGTGATGATACCTAGCTTTACATTGCCGTGAAGCGCTTCCAAAAGCTCTTTCGCGCCCGGGATCATCGAGCAAGTGTCTGCCATAGCTTGCAAAAATGCACTGTTAAGCTCTTGTGTGGTGGTCTTTAAACGCTCTGCCCAATCCACAAAGCGCAGGTGTTTAATGTCCTGTGCGGTAATCTTTCCATCTTGATAATCCACCCAAAGCGGCTTATTCACTTTTTGATACTCCGCAAAATCATCGCAAGTAAAATCAACGCCTTTGCGTTCGAACATCAGTTGCATGCCCTTGAAAGCGTCAAAGTGGAATAAGGTTTCGTCGGCATCAAAGAATATCCAATCGTACTTCATTATTTTAGTTTCTCTACTTCATGGAGTGTGGAAGCGATACTACTCTATCTTTATCCAATAACCTAGTGTGATCGACGGCTCAAAACTGTGAATCTAGGATAACAAACCTCTTGTTCATGACCCAACGCAAAGCAGCTCATTGCCTATTTATCTATAACCATTGATGCCCGTTAGGTCATTGATTTTATGAGTGAACATCCAAGGAGCCGTAATGAAACATTTCCTACCTTCCAGCGTCATGCTAACCCCATTTGTTGTTCGCCATTATGAAGAGCCAGAGGAATTAGATCAGTGTGCTTTGGAGTGCCATACAGATGAATGTGATGAGCCTTCAGAAAACCGCACCAATTCTGATCGAGAGACAACAGAGAGCTAACTCCCACTTGACAGCAAAACCGTTTTGGTCGTTATAGTAAGAGAATAATTAACGATAGGAAGTCCGTAATGGAACGACTTATAGAGCTTGAAGTGGCTCTGCATCAATATCAAGTTCGTCAGTGTCCCGATAAGGTCAGGCAACTGCTTCATCCTGATTTCCGACAAGTCGGTGAATCGGGCAACAGTTACGACTTTACGACCATCAATAACCTTATGCAAAGTGAACAGCCTACTCGTGGCCAGCTACACTCTCAAGACTATGAGTGTATGTATATCGAGCCTAATGTCGTACTGATCTCATACAAGACTGCATGGAATGACGGTTTAGGGCATGTTGGTCATTTTACAAAACGATCATCCATGTGGGTTTGTACCGATGGGATGTGGCAAATGCGATATCACCAAGGTACCGGTTGCGCCCCATTTAAGTTAGGTAACAATGTTACTGCAAATTGGCGTGAGCACGCACCTGCCTAAGTAAAGATTTACAATGTAAAGTCAAAACATTTCAGTAACTTAATAAAAACCCGCAATGAATGCGGGTTTTTGGTTTATATGTCATCTAGATCTTTTCTATGGTGCAGAATCTACTTCAACGGGTAAGTAATGCTTTGGCTCTAGCTTGAGCCATTCTGGCAAAACTGTACCCACGGAGATTGAAGACCAACTACCGAACAAAATACCAATAAACATCGCGGTAGAGAACCCACGTAATGCATCTCCGCCCATTAACCATAAAGCCCCCACTGTAATCAGCGTAGTTCCTGACGTAACTAATGTACGAGAAAATGTGGCTATCACTGCCTGATCAGTAATCACCTCTGTTGCTTCTTTCTGTTTCGCCACCAACAGTTCACGAATACGATCTGCAATAATAATGGAGTCGTTAAGCGAGTAACCCAATATTGCAAGTACCGCCGCAAAAACCGTTAAGTTGAACTCCATTTGCGTCAATGCAAAAAAGCCAAGTACCACAATCACATCATGAGCAAGTGCTAGCAACGATCCAGACGCCAAACGCCATTCAAAGCGGAAGCACAAATACCCTAGTATCGATAGAATTGAGATAAGCAGGGCAAGGCCACCTTGATTAATCAGATCATCACCCACTTGTGACCCTACCATGCTGTTACTCACAACATTCACCTCGTGTGAGATCTCACTAAGAACAGCAGCAACATCGGGGGTCGTTTCTCCTTGTTCTGGAAGCGCGTAGCGGATCGTCCAACGTCCTTGCTCACCAGACTGAGTAATCGATGCTCCCTCGCCTAGCTCAGGGATAACAGCAGAACGCAACTGGTTGCTGGACAAGTTGGCATCCACTTGTACTTCCGTCACCATACCTCCCGTAAAATCGAGGCCTAGATTCAACCCTTTAAACGCCAATGCACCAAGAGATGCCACCATCAAAATCAGAGAAACGATACTCGTAAAGTAGCGAATATGTCTTATATTTGTTTTACAGAAATTAACCATGGTTACACCCTTACATCACGACGACGATCTTGACCCCAGATCAAGTTGATAATGGCTCTTGAAGCAAAGACTCCGGTAAACATACTGGTCAATAGACCCAAACCAAGCGTCAGAGCAAAACCTTGAATTGGCCCATTACCAATAGAGTAAAGAACGACAGCGGTGATCATGGTCGTAATGTTAGCATCCAGAATAGTGCTGAATGCGCTATCAAAGCCTTGGTCGATGGACTGAGCAAACGTACGCCCTTCTGCCATCTTGTCTTTAATACGCTCAAAAATGAGCACGTTCGTATCCACCGCCATACCGACAGTAAGTACTAAACCTGCAATACCTGGCAGTGTGAGTACCGCCCCTGGAAGCAGAGCAATTAACCCGAGTAGGCATACCATATTGGCGAGCAGAACCGTATTTGCCACCCAACCTAAGCGGCGATACCAAAGAGCATAAAGGTTAATGTTAAGCCAAGCCCCAATGCCAATGATGCAAATCCGTTTTTGATGTTTTCCGCACCGAGTGATGCTCCAATCGTTCTTTCTTCAACAATGGTCACCGGCGCTGTCAATGAACCAGCTCTTAGTAATAAAGCTAACTCTTGGGCATCAGCCATGCTTCCCGCACCTGTAATTCTAAACTGGCTACCTAACTGCGATTGAATGGTGGCTACGCTGATGACTCTTTCATTGAGTTCTGTGTCACCTTTGACATTCGTCGTATACTCCCGATACACCGTCGCCATAGGCTCCCCTATATTACGACTAGAGAAGTCACTCATTTTTCGGCCACCAGCATGATCGAGTGAAATGTTCACTTCCGCCATACCCATTTCACCCACACCCGCGCGGGCATTAACAATGTGCTCACCCGTTAAGACTGGGCGCTTTACCAACACTACATCGTTACCATCGTTGTCTTGAACAACATAATCACTTCGGGTCACTCGCTCTGAAGGCGATTTCACTTGATGGAACGCTAAACTTGCTGTCGCTCCGATAACATTTTTTGCTTGAGCAGGATCTTGAACGCCAGGCAGCTCGATTCGGATGCTGTTTTCACCTTGTCTTTGCACCATTGCTTCTGTGATGCCTAGCTCCTCGATACGATCACGCATGATTTTCAGGTTCTGAGCAATGGTATTGCTGCGGAACTCACTACGGAACTGTTCACTTGGTTTAACAACTAAGCGACGCGAATGATTCTCTACATCCCAGCCTTGATAATTTGTTCGTACAAAATCGCGTACCGCCTGCATTCCCTCTGGTGATTGTGCGCGAATTTCCAAGCTGTCTGTTCCTAGGGTTTCAACACGAACACCACGAATACGCTCTTCCACAAGCATAGATCTGACTTCATCGGCAATCGCTACACGTTGCTCATTGAACGCTGTATCGAGATCAACATTTAAAAGAAACTGCACACCACCGCGTAAATCGAGGCCCAATTTAATTGGTTGTAGCCCAAGATTCGATAACCAGTTTGGCGCAACAGAAACATAGGAGAACGTGATGGTATCTGTATCTGATAACTCCCCATCGAGTAATGCACGTGCTTGAGATTGCTCATTCTCATTGTCAAAAATAATCGTGTATTGGTCGCCTTGCTGATCGATTTGGCGTGCAGTTATGTCGTTTGTCACTAACAACTGGTTGATCGAAGCTATGGAACTCAATGTTCCTGTTTGCTCGGTCGAACGAACTTGAATGGCTGGTTGCTCACCAAACCACGTTGGAATGGCACTTAGTGCCAACAAAATCAGTGTTACAACCAGCACTACGTACTTCCACGCAGGGTAGCGGTTGATCACTCTAGAATGTCTATTTTTCATTTACTGCTCATCCCTTAGCCCAAGGCTAAGTTAGTATTAACTCTGTCAAAAATGACGTTTATAGGTAATAGAAATATGGCGACAAAACGTCACCAAAGAGCAGTTAGAATTGACTATTCAAAGCGACATAGAGTGTATTGGAATCCTTCCAACCTGAAATACGGAAGTTAGAAGTATTAGACTTACCTTGCCAATGCACGACGTTGTACAGAGGCACAATAATTAGAGAAGGTAAACGTCCCGCCGCACCATTTAGCTCATTAAGCCTACTCGAGTCATTACCATCCGTTTGGTCTATCGTTCGTGCACTAATACTCCAACGATTTAGATTAACAATCGCTGAATAGGTAGGCTTAACATGACTGGACGACTCTGGTGAGGTCGGCTGTTGCGCATCGTTGTATTGCAAAGCCGAGACATCGGCGTGGACAGGTTGCAAATAAACAGCAAGGCGTTCTACTGCCTCTGATTCGCTTTTTGCTAGGTATGCGAAGGCATGCGACGGCAAAGCCACCACAAGAAACGCACACAGCAGTAAACGAAACATCAACATTGAGTAGTATTCACCTAAGTTATTTATGACGAGACATTACTTTGTACTCAAACAATAGGCAACAAAAAAAGCCTAAAGAGATCTAATTACCCTTAGGCTTTTTGTTTCAAGACAATAAATGACTATTAATAGAAGATCTGACCAGTTTGAACGTTCAGATAAATCTTATTGCTTGATTCAGCCCGCCACAATATACAAAGTACACGTCCTCACCAAATCGAACCGATCTGACCCAACCGCCAAGCTCTTCAAAATCAAACGGCTTACATGTTCCCTCTTTTAATAGCTCATCCGTTTTGGCTAGGAACATCTCTTGGTACTCTTTGAAGTCGTCAGAGTTTTCAATAAACGCCGTTAAGATCTCATTGCGCTCTTCTTTACTCACCACCGGCGGCTCTTCGACCAGCGCTTCCATTGGGAGCCACTCCGCTACCTCTTCTCCACCTTCTTCATACACGTAATAAGGTGAAATTCGTCCCCAGCCATCTCGCTCCTCAAGAATAAACACCTTGTCGCCTTGGTAGATGACACTATCAACAAACGCATCGTAGTCTGGGTATTCGCGAATTCCGAGTTGTGGTGGGTTAACATAAAACTCCGTAGCAGGTGGTTTCTCTTCCACCAAAGGTTCCATCTCAACTTCCTGTACCATTGGAGCAGGTTCTTCAACCTGCTCCAACGCCGCTTTCTCGGCATCCATCTGAGGCTTCAAGTAGAAAATATAGACACCGCCGCCCGCGCACGCTAAACCGAGCAGTAACAGTATAAACATCAAGCCTTTTTTCATGATTTAGTGTCCTAACTTCTAGAATGCTCTCTATACTTTACTTGATTTCATCTTCAGAGAGTATTGAATGGCTGTAACAATTCGCCACGTCTTACTTACAGTATCGGCACTTGTTGGCCTCACTTTACCCATGCTTGCTTTTGGGCAGCAGTGCGACGTATTAGAATGGAACCGATCTCTTAATAAACAAAAAGCAATCGACCAACAATTCAACCAACACGCAACGGCCTACAACACCTTACTGACCATGTATAGACGCCAAATCTTTCTGCATCAGGAGTTCACCCAGCAAGAACTTGAATCTTTTTGGCGTCCCGACAAACTTCCGCTTCACGACAGAATGAATCTTCAAATCAAAACGGCCAATACAATGGTAGAGCATTTAGATGAATACATTGCGCAACTTAGCCTCTACTCAAAGCGTGTCAAAGGGCAAAGCAGAGAGTGGCATGAGATGAGCACTCGATGCGCACAAGCTAAGTTCCGAACAAACAGCATCGCCGCAGATCGTTACTCAACAACCAACCTCGAATTGATAGAAGACATTTTAGAGCTCATCGATAAGCTATCGCATTTACAAGATATTTATAAATTTGAGGCAAAAACTCTTGTAAACAGCAAACCTAATTAATGTAAATGACATCAATTATCATTTACAGCAAATGTATTTATCAGTAATATTCATCAGCAAAATGAATAGATACTCGGTTTTGCTTTGAAATCAGCACTAACACTTAAGACATGGACGACTATTTGGTTAGTAGGCTTCACCATTGCTGTAGCAGGTTTCGCTGCGGTATTTCTTTACGAAGAAAAAGAGCTGAATCATCAGTTAGAAAGTCAATTCAATATGAAATTCAAGGCGCTTTCCCATAGCTTGAAAGTGTCGAGTCTTTGATGACCTCCACCCGATTGTTTCTTGAGAACAGTAATTCCGCCGAGCAGCTTCAGTTTCAAAACTACTTAAAAAACCGTACAGGTATCGATTCCATCATCCAATCGTTGCTATGGCTACCTGTAACACCAAATACTCTCACTCGTGAACTCGAGGTTCGAGCCCTAAAGAACGGTTTCCTTGGATATCGAGTGATACCTGCTCCGCAGCCAGATGATGAGCTACCCTACTTTTTATCTCAAGCCAGTTTGCCTGTACTTTTTGTTTCCCCGAGATTTGAAGGCAGTGATTATTTAGGCCATCGCTTCGAGCTCAATGAAGGCGAAGCCTAGCAATGACAAGAGCCTATGAGACCAAACGCGTTGCTTCCGTGGCAACGCAAATTGATGAGCAACCTGGTTTCCGACTCTATCTTCCCTCTTTCCACAGCGATGGTTCGCTTTCTGGTTTTGTGGTCGGCAATATCGTCATCCATGAGCTCTTAGGGATTACGTGGTCAGAGCAAATTAACTCCCGACAGTTTGGTATCAAAGTAACCACACTGACGGGCAAACTATCTTCCATACACACGTGAGCACGGAACTTTCTGAGAACAGTTGGCTTGAGCGCGTTGCCACCTATGAGAACAGAGCCAACATCGAGTTATTCAATAGTCAATGGCAGTTTGAGATTTCAGTTTTAGACGACTCTACGAGCATACTGCTCTATGGTGGTAGCGCCGTTATCCTTATTTTGTTACTCACCGTGTCTGGCTCTCTCGCGATTGATTTCTATGCCACTCGGCTAAAAGTCTCAGACCAAGTCATTGAAGAGAAAACCAAAACGCTAGCCAAACAAGCGGTTCAAGATACTCTTACCGGAATGCTTAACCGTCAAGCACTTACGAGCGAAGTGAACGAACGTATTCGTCAGTTGGCGTTGGGCAGAAGTGAAGGCTTTTCGATTCTCTTCATCGATTTGGACCGTTTTAAAAACGTTAATGACTCCATGGGACATATCCATGGCGACAAGCTGCTTCAACAAGTCGCAAAACGCTTAGTTCAAAATTGCCGTAACCTAGACATTAGTTTTCGTTTTGGTGGCGATGAATTCGTTATCTGCCTTCCTGAACAAATCATACGCCATACTTTAGAGGGCATCTGTAAACGTTATGCTCATGTACTTAGTGAGCCTTATACCATTGACGGTCAAACCTTTCACATTGGCGCGAGTATCGGTGTTTCTATCGTCACCGACCCTTCTCAGGATCTGGCCACCATACTTCGCGAAGCGGATACTGCCATGTATAAGGCGAAAGGATCGAGCCAAGAGAAGATTGCTTTCTTTCACGAGCAAATGTTTCAACAAGCGAAGCAGAGATTTGCGCTTGAACAAGACATTACTGTCGCGTTAGAGCAGCAAGAACTGCAGCTTGTCTACCAACCGATTTACGCAATACATAACGATGAAGTCAGCGGTTTTGAAGCTTTACTGCGCTGGCAACACCCCGAACGAGGCTTTATCCCACCGGACAAATTCATTCCGATTGCAGAAGAAACCGGTCATATTATCAAAATCGGTGACTGGGTGGTCGAGCAAACGTGCGAAGTCTTGGAAACTCTGTGGAAAGACTCGACGATCACCTTAATGCCTAGAATCAACATTAACGTTTCAGCTAAACAGTTCGAGTCTCAACATATCTACCTAACACTCAAAAACGCGGTTTCTCGATACTCCTTCCCTCCACAATGTATTGGTGTGGAAATCACCGAGTCACTTTTACTGAGTAGCTCTGAATGCTCCGCCGTTATGCTTGAGAAAATTAAGTCCCTCGGGGTAACCATCTATCTTGATGACTTTGGCACGGGCTATTCATCCTTGGTGTGCTCAATGAGTACCCTGTTGATGTTGTGAAAATGGATCGAAGCTTCGTTAGTGGTATTGGCCAGCAAAACCCTAAGTCTGACAGCTTGTGCCACGCAGTGATCAACATGGCTCAAACCATCGATTTAGATGTGGTAGCAGAAGGGGTTGAAACGAAAGCGCAGCTCGACATACTGTCGAGCTACGGCTGTGACTTCATGCAAGGTTACCTAAAGTCAAAACCAGTGGCAGAGTCACAAGTGAGAGGGATAATTCACGCCCATCAAGTGTGCGCCAAGCTGGCTTGATTGGAACTCTCATATTCAAACGATTCCATCGATTAAGATTGCGCATGTTCTACCGGGAATCGCTCTTTAAGCGTCGTTCAGAGCTTTGTCGCATTTAGCTGCACAGATAAAATCATTTTGATGAAGCCCCTTGATTTCATGACTCCACCAAGTGACCGTCACTTTACCCCATTCCAGTAAAATAGCCGGATGATGAAATTCTTCTTCCGCTATTTCAGACACCTTGTTAGAAAACGCCCACGCCAGTTTGTAATTCTTGAACTTATACACTTTTTCAAGCTGTGGGATACCGCCTCGCTCAATCACAGACCAATCTGTAAGTTCCGTGAGTAGCTGTTGCTGCTGATTTTTATCCAATGCGATGGCATCGCCACTGCACGCTTCACACTTGAGTTCGTTAAGCATGAGTTTGCTCCCTTCTTTTATCTAACTGGTTCAACTAATAGATTCAAATAGTGGGGCCAGCAACCCCTTACTTTGCGCTTTATGGACTTCGGTGACTAAGTCCTGCTGACACAACAAATATAGCTGCTTTAGATCGTCCAACACAAAATAGATCGGTTGCATAATATCAATTCTATAGGGTGTTCTAAGAACGGTTTCTAGGTCAAATGACTCTCGTTTAGCTATCGCGCTTTCTAACGCATAAACCGTTTCACCCGGTGACGATAATATTCCACCACCATAAACTTTGAGGTTGCCACCTTGTCGAACAAGACCAAACTCAACCGTAAACCAATATAACCTTGCTAGAAACACCCGTTCTTCGGCCGTAGCATTCTTACCTAGCTCACCATAATGATGAGTAAAATGAGCAAAGTCAGGGTTGGTTAGCATGGCGCAGTGACCATAGATTTCATGGAAAAAATCAGGCTCTTGTAAGTAGTCAAACTCTTCCCTTGAGCGCAAAAATGTCGCGACAGGGAATCGCTTGTTTGCAAGCAAATCGAAAAAACGGTCGAAATTAATCAACGCGGGGACAGGCTCTACCTGCCAACCTGTCTCTCTATTAAGTACTTGATTAATTTCTGGTAGCTGAGGGACTCTATCATTGGCCAAACTCAAAAGTTCCAAGCCATCGAGATAAGCGCGACAAGCCCGTTCCTCGACTAAGCTTGATTGGCGCGCGACTAAATCATGCCATATAGTGTCTTCTTGCCTACTCCAGTCAACAAATCCTTGTTCATTGACAGGGTTGGAATGATATTGACTCATCACCCCACTCCTCTCGTTACATCACTAAATTAAGCCTAACTGTTTAAAAATTTGTCTACCAACTTCTATGCCACCAAACCCAAAGCTGCACCTGTAACATAATTTTTACATTTGTGTTTTTTTCATTTAAGAATCAGGAAATTGATTTAACTTGTGAGTTTGACATTGCAGTAACTTAAACCAAACTTATTGAAGATGTTTTTTCACGCAATTTGATGGAACAAGTCGTTATGTCTGCTCAACACCCTATCTGGACGCTACCCCCGAAAGAGTCGCTCAATCTAACCTTCGCCAGTTCATCGAACACGTTAATATGCAAGGTGAGGCCATTGAAAATTATGCGACATTGCATGATTGGTCAATCAATGACGCTAAACAATTTTGGCTAGAGGTGTGGCAGTTTTGTGATGTTATTGGCTATCAGGGAGACTGCATAGTCGGTGAAGGGAGAGCCAAATGGGGCAATTTTCAATCAAGCAGAGACACGATTTGGTTCCCGCAGGCTCAACTCAATTATGCTGAGAACCTACTTTCTTATGCATTTCAGAAACCCAATCAAATCGCTATTTGGTTTGAAAACGAAAGAAACCATAAACGTACAATAACTTGGCAAACTTTATGTGACCAAGTTTCGATCGTTCAGCAGTGGCTTAAACATAATGGCGTCCAAAAAGGCGATGTCGTCGCAGGTTACTTGCCTTACATTCCCGAAAGTGTTGTTGCTATGCTCGCCACTACCAGCCTTGGCGCAATATGGACATCCACCTCACCTGACTTTGGCGTCGACAGTGTGTTGGAACGCTTTGGGCAAGTACAACCCAAAGTACTATTCTGCTGCAATGGCTATACATTTAATGGCAAAATCCACGACATGACTGAAAAAAATGCCGCCCTTGTCGACAAGCTACCAAGCCTGAACAATACCTGCCAAATCGAGTATCAAGAGCGTCAAAGTTTTACATCCACTAATTCTTTCGACTTTTCAGACTGGCAAGCGATACTTGCGAGTTTCATTCCACGTGGGGTTCGTTATACACGAGCTAGGTTCAATGACCCTTTGTTTATTCTTTACTCGTCAGGTACAACCGGAAAACCTAAGTGCATCGTGCACTCTATTGGTGGGACTGTCCTCAACCACCTTAAAGAACATCAGCTGCATTGCGATATTCAACTTGATGATAGAGTATTCTATTACACCACTTGCGGCTGGATGATGTGGAACTGGCATGTTTCATCCTTGGCTAGTGGTGCAACATTGGTTATTTATGACGGAAGCCCCGTATTCCCACAAGCAGACCGACTGTGGCAACTCGCTCACCAAGCCGACATTACCTTATTTGGTACATCCGCTAAGTACCTTGAAACAATCGATAAGCAAAAAGTTACCCCTGAACAAAGCTACGATCTTCAAGCGCTAAAAACCATTTGCTCTACAGGTTCTGTATTGTATGCCGAGCAGTTTGACTATGTTTACGAGCACATAAAAACCGATGTGCACCTCGCTTCTATCTCTGGGGGACTGACATCTGCGGATGCTTCGTTTTAGGTAACCCAATATCGCCCGTCTATAAAGGTAACTGCCAAGCCGCGGGCTTAGGGTTGGATATAGCAGTGTTTGATGACCAAGGCAGTCCTGTTTCTAACGAGAGAGGGGAGCTCGTCTGCCGAAACAGCTTCCCCAATCAACCCATTGGATTTTGGCACGACAATGGCGAACGCTACCATCAGGCCTACTGGAGTAAATATCAAAACTGTTGGCATCACGGTGACGACGTTTTGCTTACCGATCAAGGTGGGGTTCGATTCTTTGGTCGCAGTGATGCAACGCTCAACCCCGGGGGAGTTCGAATCGGAACGGCAGAAATCTATCAGCAAGTTAACCAGATCGAGCACATCATCGACTCAATCGCTGTAGGGTTTAATGATAATGGCAACGAACAAGTGATTCTGTTCGTTCAACTATTAGAAGGCAAGGTCTTGTGCGATGAAGCTAAAGACTATATTAAACAGCTACTGAAAACCAAATGTTCCCCAAGGCACGTTCCGCATCAAATCTATGCGATTACTGAAGTTCCCAGAACCAAATCTGGAAAACTGGTTGAACTTGCGGTGAAGCAGGTTCTTCATGGAGAAAAGGTGAATAACTTAGGCGCGATTGCTAACCCCGAAGTACTCGATCAAGTGAAAGAAATTGCAGACCAAGATTTCCAACGCTAAAACTATCCACGTCGAGATCAGATCACGCCAAGATCAAAAACGCCCCTTAACTCATATAGAGTAAGGGGCGTTTACAATACTTTTCACTTCAACTGACAAGCCAAATCATTGTGGGGAGGAAAAATGCGAGGCTTGCATTGAGCGATGTCCGCCCGCTAAGCTTTTTTGCCCACACCCATTAGTACTTTCTTGGGGCCATCTGCAGTAGTGATTTCAAAAGGTACGCTGACTGAAACATCGACAAAACCAACACTGGTCAGTACTTGTTCTACTTTGCTCTTTGTCAGGCCAGAACCTTGCGTTTCATCTTCAACTAACCAATCCCAGTGGATAAAGTAACCACCGTTGTCCAAGATTGAATAAATAATGTCTGCAGTTTCTGAGAAGCTTGGTAAGAACCCACATACCGATGATGCAACAACTGCATCAAACTGGCTACGAAACGCTGGGTGCTGTGCAACCAAGCCACGCGTTAAATAGTCTACAACGGGTTCGACATTGGCGAGCTCTTTCTCATCAAGCTTTTCTATCATTGCTTCTGAGCCGTCTAGAGCAACAATATCCTTTGCCAACGGTGAAATATGTTGAGTGAGCAACCCTGTGCCACATCCAAAGTCCAGAACGTGTTTACCTTTTAAATCAACAAGATTACTTAATTGATAAAAAGCATTAGACGCGTATACAGCCGTAGACTCATTCTGTTCCCACTTGTCTGCGTACTCATCCCATTCATTCGCCATCATGATCTCCCTGTTACTTCATTCATTTGGCAACAGCCCTTAGAGTAAACCAAAACGGCGCTTGGGAACATCTTTCAAACAGACAATTTGAAAAAATTTGTATATGATTCATAGACTCAAGCACAAACGAGCAAAGTATGAACTTATCTCAGGTAGAAGCCTTCTGTTTAGTCGCCGATACGGGCTCTGTTTCTGAAGCAGCGAGACAACTCGATTGCAACAGAACCAAGCTGAGTATGGCCATCAAAGCTCTTGAAAAAGAACTTAATACTGAGCTATTTGTACGAAGTGGTAATAACGTGACGCTCTCTGAAGCGGGCAAAGCTATCTATAAAGACTGTGAGAACTTACTTGTCACCAGCGCCAGAATCAAACAAACCTGCGCTCAAGCATCCGGCGAGTTTAACGCTGAAGTCTGGATCGCACGGGACGACTCTCTACCCGATGAGTTTTGGCAAGACCTCGCCCATACGTTGAATAACCGCTTCCCTGCTACCTCTTTTAATATGGTTTTGGCCTCGAGCGGAGACTTAGCAAACTTAGTCGAAACTGGGCAAGTCGACTACGCATTTGGCGTCGACTATGAACGAACTGACGATCCCAGAATCAACTACCAGCCATTAGGCAAGATTCGTTTGATGTCGGTGTGCAAACAAGCACATCCTCTCAGCAAGCTGCGTCGTGTTTCCGATGAAGTGCTGCGCAACTCAATGCAAGCGGTAATGGTTTATCTCAATGAGAAAGACAACCCAGAGCTTCAACCCTTCTCTCTTCGCTACATTGGTTTTTCTAGCTTCGACTACATGCTCAACACAATACTGACTGAAGAAGCTTGGGGCGTACTGCCAGAACCTTTGATACACCATCACCTTCGAGCTCAAGAGCTTTCTGTGATCAAACATACTTACGGTTTAACGCAAGAGGACTACTGCATGTTTACTGCCGCGGGTATGACCGAACACCCGGGTATGACATGGTTAGCAGATAAGCTTAACGAATATCTATTTGATTTTTAGTACAAAAATACACCCATCTCTTCCCCCTATATCTACCTCAGTCACCAATTGTTATCGCGTATAGTGCTGGCTTGAATCTTATAACTAAGACTTTTTCACTTTAACTGTAACCTTTACATAACCTTACAATATAAGTGGTTTCTAAGGCATATAATTAAAATCGGGAACGGGTAAAGGAGAGGCTCATGAACAATTACATACTTGCCATACTAATAGGCTGCATGACCATCTCTCTTCCAATCGATGCTATCGGAAGAGGAAATGGGAAAATGGGAATGTCACAAGCACCAGTGTTTTCAGAAGTTGATGTTAACCAAGATGGCTTGATTTCCCATGAAGAATTCATTGATTTTCATAAGGATAGACAGGAAAGTCGTAAATCCAAAGGTCACCTACTCAGACACTCAGCAAATAGCGAAGACATGTTTGAACAGATTGACATCAACCATGATTCATTCATTGATATCGAAGAGTTTCAATCACATAAGAGAACGATGAGATCTTCAAGCATGTAAACTAAAATAGAGAGGTAACCCCTGTTGCCTCTCATTTGTAATGATACGCTGTACATACCCTATCAACAGACGTTCGAATGGATTTTTATAACAAGAACATCGGCCCTACATGGCAACACTCTCGCACCCACACTAATGACAAAATGAACATTAATCAGTCACCGCCAATATTATTGACAGGAAAGATTCAGCGTAATGCATTGATATTTAATGAGTAGAGCAAAAATCCATCACACAGGGAAATTGCTTTGCCATTCTTAAATTGTATTTTCTAGTCAATATGCGAAGAATAGTAGTGTGTTTTCAACTGGAATATTTTATGTGTGCTAGGACAAGCTTAAACGAAAAACGAATTCTCACTTTTTCAGCCCTTTTCGCATCAGGCTTTGCTGTCATGGGGCTCGTTTTAGGCTTAATGGTTGGTTCCCTTGTTATCGTTTTCGATGGCGTCTATTCCTTAGTCAGCTTACTGTTAACTTTATTGTCGCTAGCCGCTTCACGTTATATTCAAGCCCCTTCTTCAGCGCGTTTTCCGTTTGGCAAAGCCATGATTGAACCCATCGTTATCGCCATAAAAGCGACGGTTATTTTAGCCATTGTGGGATACTCGCTCTATTCTGCAGTGACTGCTATGTTCAGTGGCGGCCGTGAGGTTGATGCTTCCATTGCCACTGCTTTCGGTATTATTAATGTGATTGGTTGTGGCTATGCATGGTGGTTTATTTCAAACAAGAGTAAAACGTTCTCATCCGGCCTTATCGACGCAGAATCAAAACAATGGCAAATGGATACCTTGCTTAGCCTAGCCGTGACTGCAGGTTTTGTCTCTGCATGGCTAATGACGCTTACACCACTTGCGGCGTACAACGTTTATGCAGATCCAATGATGATGGTCCTCATGTCTTTCTACTTTATTAAAGTACCGTTTGATATGTTAAAAGAGGCACTTCGCGAGCTTCTGATGATGACACCAAGTAAAGAGATATGTCATACCGTGGACCAAACCGTTCAAGCAGTCGATCGAGAATTAGAACAACATATTGAGCTTGCAGGGGTGACCAAAGTAGGCCAAGAGCTGCGAGTTGATGTGGATTACCATACCGATGACAACAGTGTTCAAGTCTCTGATGTTGAGAAAGCACGTAGAACATTGAAAAGACGGTTATCGCGGGTTCCCTTAGAACTCCAACTCAACCTAAATATCGCCAGTTAGCGCGAGCAAACCCCTTCTTAAAAGGCTTCTGATATTTGAAGCCTTTTTATTTATTAAAAGAGAAACCCAGCCTTTGCCATATCCACCCGATTTGTGTTCCTTGCCGAACACTTCAATAAGTTAATCAGATAATTACTAGCCAACCATCAGTATAAAAATACACTACGCGCGTCATTTACTTATTGAGGCCATTTAATGAACTTAGTCAAACTTATTCTAGTAACACTACTCAGTATTACCGTTATTGGTTGTGCGAGTGGGCCGATACAAAGCGCAACTAAGTTCACTACCTACGAAGATTTTAAAGCCGGGCCAGAAGGCGGTGTTGATTTAGTTTGGGCTCGAGTTGGATTAAGAGACGCAGATAGGCTAGAACAGAAACTAGCAGAATACGACTCCGTCGTTATTGATCAAGTTTTCGTTGTAACTGAAGAAGGCTCCATCGATCAAGAAGATGTACAAGAGCTAACGGATTACACATTACAAAAGCTTGAAGAAAGAATCTCTCAGTTTAAAGATGTGGTCGCTGAACCGACAGGAAAAACCCTACGCCTTAGCATTGCGTTAAGTAATATTGAAACCCCGAACCCAATCTTAGCGGTAACCAGCAGCGTACTGCCGTTTGGCTTGGCGATGTCTACCATTTCCAAAGTCGCCACTGGTGAGCACACCAATGTGGGTAGCGCGAGTATCGAACTGCTAGTGAGTGACGCGCAAGATGGCACTCCACTTTTTGCGGCTATTGATAGGGAAGCTGGCAATAAAGACTTCTCGACAATGATTGACTCGCTAGACGATGCAAAAGACGCCATTAACTATTGGGTAGATAGACTTGGCGTTACTTTTCATGGCGCCAAATCCCTTTAAGGTAACTAAGCACATTCACGTCAGTTACTTATTCCTGAGGCGGCTGGTCAAAACAGCCGCTTGAGAGGCGAGCTTCTGCTGCAGTAAACTCGCCAAATCAATATTTGTTGCTAGTTCTTGAATATCTTGAACACGAAAAAAAACAATCATAATCTCACCTCTATTGGTTGTTATGGTCATTTTCTCACCGCGCCGTACAAAAACTTACCATTTCACGCCATGAATTCATGAAGTTAGCCCAACTTAAGAACAACGTCACTTGTCATTAACCAATTCAATAACTAGCCTCAAATCATCCCTCATAACAAGGAAAGATAATGAGTCAATCAGAAAAGATCTATGGATTCAATACACCTCAGCGTTTATTCGTTGGATACACGTTAGCAGTGCTAGTCGATTTAACGGTGCTAAACTTATTCGACGAGTACTGGGGCTTTGTTAACATCGAATCGTTCACAATCTCTCTTGCTGCCGCCATTTTGTTGCAGCTGCTGCTCAAGCTTTCGATTGGTTTAGAACATAAGTTAGCGGATTACTTTAAAACTAAACCGGGTACTGCCCCTAAGATTTATCGAGGTATTACTACGTATATCATCTTGGTCGGTTCGAAGTTTATTATGCTTGAAGCCATCAACATTATGTTTGGTGACAAAGTTCAGTTTACAGGTCCATGGAACGGGGTGGTGGCCTTCTTCGCGGTTGTGTTTGCCATTCTGGTTGCAGAGATTATTGTGTCTAAGATTTACTTCGCATTAGACGACACACCTAAAGAAGCATAGTTAGTAGAGAAACATAGGTAGTAAACACCAGTTCATAAACGTAAAAAGAGCAGACAGCGCGTCTGCTCTTGGATTTCTTCTAACATGCTTTTATTCATAGCCCTAAAATTCTTCAGGTGTGAGGTAAAGGGTAAATACGTCATACTTCCTCGTAAATTTTACTCTATACAAAAAGATATCCATGGCAAACCAAGCTATCAACCTAAACGTCCAACAAAACCATAACGCAAGCCGCAAGCTAAAATAATTTCATTATTATTCAATGAATTGTGAACTAGCAGTCAACTAATTAACCGAAATTTACCTTCTTAACCAACTTATTGTTTTTATCATCAAGTTTTTGTTCGATTCTTAATCTCACAATTAACAATTGATAATCATTTTCATTTGCATTAGGATGCGTGCATTGTATGTTATAACGTAACACCAAAACACAGTATTAAGCCAAGGACGTTTTCACAAATGAAACCAAACATTCACCCTGAATATCGCACCGTCGCTTTCCACGATACAGGCGCAGACAAATACATCTTGGTCGGCTCTACCGCTCAAACTAGCCGTACCGTTGAGATTGATGGGAAGACGTACCCATATGTCACGTTGGACGTCTCTTCGCACTCTCACCCTTTCTACACGGTCAGCAGAAAGTGATTAAGAAAGATGGTCGCGTGGCGAAGTTCAATCAGCGCTTTAGCCCATCTACCTCAAGACAAAGTAAGTAAGGAATACAAACTATGAAAGTACTCAGCTCGTTGAAAAGTGCCAAGAATCGCAGCAAGGATTGCCAAGTGGTTAAGCGCCGTGGCCGAATTTACGTGATCTGTAAATCAAACCCTCGCTTTAAAGCGGTACAAGGTAAAGTGAAGAAAAAGAAATAACATCAAAAAGCCCGGCTGAATGTCTTTCAACCGGGCTTCTTTTTTTTGATCAAATTGTAGCGATGAACAGCCAAAATTTACTGGCCACTCTCCACCATTTCTATGATTTTCTTGGCCTTTACAAAATGATCAAGCTCGTGAGTCTGAATCCACCATGTCGCTGCTTCCATCAGTAACTCTGGGTCATCATTTTTGTTCTTAAAAAACGCATAAAATGATACGCCAACTCCCTCACCTTTTTGCTCAATCTTCTTATTGCAAACTTCGATGACTTTCTGCCTTAATGAATCTCGCATTGAATCTCTCTCCATGATTATCAAGGCACGTATCATCCCACTTTTCATCCAATTTATTCAACAAGTTATCTGTCTCTTCACTGGGAATTTACACGCTTATCACCTATCACGAACAGTCGCCCTCGAAAGCAGATTTTAGAAAATCGATAAACGCTTTTAGACGCTTAGGTTGATAGGTGTCGCGGGAATAGATTGCCGAGAACTCCACACTGGGAATACCCCAATCATCAAATACTTCAACAAGCTCGCCTTTCTCCATTTCAGGTTGACAATACAAGGTTGGTACTCGGATGATTCCATTGCCATTCAACGCCCCTTTTACCAATACACGCCCATTCTTGCAGCGTAGTTGGCCTTTTACTGCCACTTCGACTTCCTGCTCACTTTTAGAATGAGTAAAACTCCAGCGGTTGACCGAGCCAGTAAGGCATCGATGCTTTAGCAAATCTTTAGGGTGCAGCGGAATACCACTCTGTTTTAGGTAGCTAGGGCTTGCAAGTGTGCTCATTTGGATATCGAGTAATTTTCTGGCAACGAATCCTGCATCTTCTAACTTGCCCATTCGAAGGGCAATATCAAAGTCCTCTTCGATTAAATCGACTCGATGGCTACTGAAATCTAAATCAATGGTCACATCAGGGTACAACTGCATAAAGTCACTGGCGATTTGCGCGACAATTTCCTCACCAAGGTATCCGCCCACACTGTTAATTTTAATATTGCCGCGAATCGACTCAACATCATCAACTGCCGAAAGCAGTGCTTCATCAATTCCCTGCATTGCCTGTTCACATTTTCTGTAGAGCCCTTGCCCCGCCTCGGTAAGTTTGAGCGTACGCGTGGTTCGTATCAGTAAAGTCACCCCCATTTGCGCTTCTAACTGACTAATTTGCCTAGAAACATGAGAGCGTGACACATTCAATACGTCGGCTGCTTTGGTGAAGTTGCCCAATTTGGCTATCAGTACAAAGCTTCGTATGTCGCCTAGATTGACTTGATTCAGCATAATTTGATCACCCACTCTTTATTGTTGCTATATAGCAACAGTGTTTCAACTAAAACGCCATATATCAACAATAAAGTATCACTTAATATGCTCTCCATCGACACGGGGTAAGCCATTGCTCCCCTAGTTAAAGCCATGTTTGAGGAAAAATATAATGAAGAAACTCGTTGTGATTACAGGTGCAAGCTCTGGTATTGGTGAAGCAATTGCGCGAACGTTAAGTGAAGCAGGTCACCCACTACTGTTATTAGCTCGCCGTGTTGAGTTACTAGAAGCATTAGATCTTCCGAATACTCTTTGTCGCCAAGTGGATGTGACCGACCAAAGCAGCTTTATTGGAGCGTTCAAAGAAGCGGAAACCATGTATGGCCCTGCGGATGCATTAGTAAACAATGCTGGTGTAATGCTATTGGGTCAGATTGATACGCAAGAAGCCTCTGAGTGGAAGCGTATGTTTGACGTAAATGTGTTGGGCCTTCTTAACGGCATGCAAGCAGTTCTAGCCCCAATGAAAGCTCGCAACAGCGGTACCATCATTAACATCAGTTCGATTGCAGGTAAGAAGACTTTCCCTGACCACGCGGCTTACTGCGGCACTAAATTTGCCGTTCATGCTATTTCAGAAAATGTCCGTGAAGAGGTTGCTGCGTCTAATGTTCGTGTTACCACCATCGCACCAGGTGCGGTAGAAACCGAACTGCTATCTCACACAACGTCAGATGCAATTAAAGATGGCTATGATGCATGGAAGGAAGAT
>JYJN01000154.1 GCA_003263845.1 Vibrio aestivus
TGAGTTGTCCCTCTAGGTACGGATTTAGGTGGCTTTGATGACCACGCAACCAAAAAAATTATTGGTAATTAATTTACTCTCAATCACTAAACGTAGTTTAGTAAGATGAAAGTATCAAAAGGAAATATTTGCGCAGAGCTGGTGCTGATAGGCGGATTTGAACCGCCGACCTCACCCTTACCAAGGGTGCGCTCTACCGACTGAGCTATATCAGCACACGAAAGAAGTTGGAGCGGGCAGCGGGAATCGAACCCGCATCATCAGCTTGGAAGGCTGAGGTAATAGCATTATACGATGCCCGCAACACGTAACTCTGTGAGCTATTTCCTTAA
>JYJN01000155.1 GCA_003263845.1 Vibrio aestivus
CCAATCTTTATCATAAACGGGCATATTAAGGAGCTGATCTCGAACCGCACCACCGACTAAATAAATTTGCACCTTGTTACCTCGAATTTTTTGCGTGTGCCATTGGCTATTATGAGCTGCAATGATACTTTTCCTGTTAGGACAATTATAGAGATGTGCGAGTGTATAAGGAATTTTTTGGCTGTGCTGAGCTGCCATTTTCAATAGTACCCAACTCACGCTACCTTTTTTTAAGCCCAAGGCACAAAGAAGCAATCTTTCACCTTGAGTCAGGCTTAGGAGATGGTGGTGGTTTCGCGATGCTAACGGGTGAAGTTGGCACAGGTAAGACAACGGTCGCGAAGGCGATGTTGAAGTCGCTGGATGATTCGACGCAGGCGGGCTTTATTCTCAACCCAACCTTCTCAAGCAACGAGCTTCTGGAAGCTATTTGTGACGAATTCAGTTTGGATTATCAGGCTGGTGATAGCCTGAAACAACTCAGCGATACGATACACCGCTTCTTATTGGATAATCACAGCAAGCAAATTCAAACCTTGTTAGTGATTGATGAGGCTCAGCATTTATCCATTGATGTACTGGAGCAGCTGCGTCTGTTAACTAACTTGGAGACAGAACGCACAAAGCTGCTAAAGGTACTCTTAGTTGGGCAGCCTGAACTGCAACAAAAGCTCAAGCTCCCTCAGTTGCGTCAATTAGCTCAAAGGATCACTGGCCGATATCACTTATTGCCGCTCGATGCTCAAGAAACGAGTAAATACATTCGCTTTCGTTTAGAGCGTTCAGGGGCAAGTGCGGAGCTCTTTTCATCTCGCTGTATACGGCATATCGCAGCCACAGCATCAGGTATTCCAAGGTTAGTTAATCTTGTTTGTGATGCTTCTCTTAAGCATGCCTATTCAGTCGGAGAGCAAATTCCATCTTTTAAAACGGTTGAACTAAGCTGCGAGCAAGTGATGGCATTTCAATTTCAACCTAATCCTTCCGCTTCTAAGAAAAAGAGTGGCTCTGGCTGGTTAGTGGCTTGCGCGATTACTGGGTTACTGCTGGCAATTCCCAGTTACTATTATGCTCCCAAGCTGGCTCAAAACACGATTGCTCAAGCGGTAGAAAATCAGCATCCTGTCGTGATGCCATTGAAAGTCGAAACCGAGCAATTGGCAAGCGCATTTACTGAACTGTTAAAACAGGCGAATCAACAAGATAGCGCAATTACTGATCTGTATCGTTTGTGGGGGCATCAAGCCTCGGTCATCGACAAAATGTGTGATGGTCAAAGCACGAACTTTCGCTGCATTCGCCGTTTGGGCAATTGGCAACAGGTCATTGAGCAAAATAAACCAGTGGTTCTAACTCTTCAGCATCAAGGTGAGATTGCGTATGCCACGCTTTATCAAGTGGGTGCACAATATGTGGACCTGTTGTTAGCAGGTAAGCGAGTTCAGATTGAACGACGCTGGATCGATGAGTTGTGGGTCGGTGAGTATTACACCGTGTGGCAGGCTTTTTTGGAATCAAACCCTGAGGGAGGGTATGCGAGGGGAGGCGGTTTCAGTGCTCGATACTAAACTCTCTGCACTGCTGGGAGAAGAACCAGGACAAGGCCTTGTGTTTGATCGTCAGTTGAAAAATAAGGTCGAACTTTTCCAACGTTGGCAAAATATGGATATTGATGGTATTGCTGGTCGACAGACGCTTTCTCAGTTAGAAAAGCTCAGCCAAGAAAATCCGCCGACGCTAACACCTCAAAGGTCACAGCCTCAAGAGGTTATCGTGGTAAACGAGGATGATGCCTAATGTCTAAAATTTTAGCGGCTTTAGAGCAGTCAGAACAAAATCACCAAGCACAAGCGATGCCTTATAGTGGCATTGAGCGTGTTAATGAAGTGAAAGATAACTGGGTACCTAAAGGACTGTTGTTCATAGCATTACCGGCAGTTATTGCTGCCACGCTCGGTATCGCACAAGAGTACATCAAACAGAAAGCGAGCTTTGTACCATTACCGAGCTCTGAAGAAGTGGTGGTTAATGCTCATTTTGCCGAACTGGCATACCCAAGGTTTGTCGAACGAGAGTTGTCTTCGGTCACTCAAGTTGCGGCGGCCGCTTCGGAAGTGAAGCAAGTATCACCGATTGCGGTTAATAGTGTTGAAAGTCGACCTAACCCAAGTACTTCAACTAC
This sequence comes from Vibrio aestivus, assembly GCA_003263845.1. Taxonomy (GTDB): domain Bacteria; phylum Pseudomonadota; class Gammaproteobacteria; order Enterobacterales; family Vibrionaceae; genus Vibrio; species Vibrio aestivus. Next base: position 2,183 of record JYJN01000155.1, read on the forward strand.
ATCTGAGCCTAACAAAATCTCACCCGAAATAAACCTGTCAGAGATTGATCTAAGTGAATTTTCCCCATTGCTTGCACAGCGAGTGGAATCTGCTTTAGCTCAAACTCAGTTCCAAGAGTCTAATTCAAACACACCGACTCCAAGTAGCTCAGGTTCAACACAAGACTCTACCGTTGATCTCATATCTCAATCAAATCGTTATATTGGTAAATTGCCAGCGTTGAATTTTCAGACTCATGTTTATTCAAACAATGTCGGCAAGCGCTGGGTTCGTGTAAATGGCGTGGAGTATGTAGAAGGGGATTGGGTATCCAATGATGTTCAACTGATAGGCATTGAACCGCAGTCAACTAAAGTCAGGTTTGAACAAGAAGTTATAGAGATACCTGCACTCTATGATTGGCAAGGATAAGGATTGGCAAGGTTAAGCTGATTTAGAACGGTATATGAAAAACAAAAAAGGAGCACAATGTGCTCCTTTTTCAATTTTAGTTGCTGTTACGCCCAGCCGTTTGGTGACTTCTTACGACGAGGAATAAGGTGCGGAAGCAGTAAACCAAAGATTAAACCACCGCCTGCAACACCACCACCGTACATGAAGTACTTAAGCAGTAGGTCTTCTTTTTGTGTATCCAAACGTGCACGAAGCTCACGAATCTCTGTTTGAGAAGCGGTTAGCTGAGTGCTGATTTCGCTGTAGCTTTGTTCTAGATCGGCAATTTGCTGATTGCGCGTTTCTAATGATTCAACAAGGCCTGCTTTCTCGCTGTCTGCGTTGTTGCGCGCATTAGCAAGTTTTGATTTCACATCAGCTAATTCTTTTTCAAGCTTTGGTAGGCGGACGCCCATGCTTTCTTGGCGAGTCACAAAGCGAGTCTCAACCCAACCTTTACGACCACGGCTGTCGGTAATTTGAGAGTAGCCAGCATCTCTATCTGTGCTTAGTAGAGTCACTTTATCACCCGCATCGACACTGCCGATGATACGGAATTGGTTGCTTGGACCTGAGTGCATGTAGGTAAATAGTTTATCTGCGATATAGCGGTCTTGAGCAAGCGCAGCTGGGACGACCAGCATAGAGGCTAAAACCATGCAAATCAGTTTCTTCACGGTAAATCCTTTAACAATATTTGGAAATGGCATTATGCATTGGGCAAATAGTATGAAGTTTCGCAAGGCTGTGCAACAAAGAAGGGAGGCAAAGCCTCCCTTTATGTGCGTTTGAGTCAATAATGACAGTGCGCTCACAAAGCGCTGACGTTTTTGATTAAACGAACATACCTTGAATTGCGTAGAAGAACACAACCGCAAGTAGAGCACCTGCTGGCAGTGTTACGATCCATGAAGCAACAATATTACGCACGACGCCAAGGTTTAGCGCTGCAATACCACGAGCGAAACCAACGCCTAAAACGGCACCAACGAGTGTTTGTGTAGTTGAAATTGGTAGACCTGTACCTGAAGCAAGAACAACCGTACAAGCTGTTGCAAGCTGAGCCGCAAAGCCACGGCTTGGTGTTAGTTCAGTAATACCAGTACCAACAGTTGCCATTACTTTGTGGCCAAGGGTTGCAAGACCGACAACGATACCAAAACCACCTAGTGGAAGAATCCACCAAGCAATCGTGCTTTTGCCCGTGATTTCACCCATGTGCTCAACGGTTGACACTACTGCTGATAGTGGGCCAATCGCGTTCGCTACATCGTTTGAACCGTGTGCAAACGCCATTGCACACGCAGTGATAACCATCAGTACGCTAAAGATGCCTTCAACACCAGCAAAACCATGATCGTCTTCACGGTTAGCAAATTTCTTCTGAATGTAGAGGTAACCGCCAATCATAACTACAGATGAAACAGCTGCAGCCCACGCCCAGGCTTGAGCACCAGATAAGTGCAGACCAACGTGTTTTAGGCCTTTAGTAATGGTTACTAGTGCGATAACCATTGTAGTGATGAACATGTACACTGGTACAAAACGTTTTGCGTTGAAAAGAGGCTTCTCTGTATCGAAGATTAGACGCTGCGCACTGATGAAAATAACATACGCGAAGAAGCCTGAAATAACAGGAGTCACCACCCAGCTACCCACAATACCTTTTACACTGCTCCAATCTACCGCCTCGGTACCTACCGACACACAGGCAAAACCAATGATTGCACCTATGATCGAGTGAGTCGTCGAAACTGGCCAGCCCATGTATGAGGCAAGTAGTAGCCACGTACCAGCTGCAAGCAGGGCCGAAAGCATACCAAACACCAGTACATCAGGTTGGTGTGTGAAAAGGTCTGTATCAATTACGCCACGGCGAATCGTATCGGTTACTTCACCACCTGCAAGGTAAGCACCTGCAAATTCGAAGATCATCGCGATAATGATCGCTTGTTTAACCGTTAAAGCTTTAGAGCCGACTGAGGTGCCCATTGCGTTTGCAACGTCATTCGCACCAATACCAATCGCCATCAAGAAACCGAAAGCGGCTGCAATAAGAATGAGGACAGTGCCGTGGTTAGCAATTATATCCATCGTAATACCTAGTTTTGTTATAACAAGCGGAGCAAATTTTAAGCGCAACAAACCCATCAGCGTTGAATATATTCATCGCCTAGCCAGTTGAGTTCAAATAATGCTCTTCGTTATTGAGTTAACTTATGAATTATGAGCGAGATAGCATAACTTCCAGACGAGCGCCTACACGTTGCGCTTGGTCTGCAATTCCGCCAACCCATTCAAGAATTTTGTACAAGAACATAACATCGATAGGATTCAAGTCCTGCTCTACGACCATTAGTTGCTGGCGCAGCTGAATTTGCATCGCGTCGGTGTCATCTTCAATGACATCTAGCTGGTGGATCATTTCAGCAACGAGAGTTACCTCTCGGCCTTTAAATCCAGTTTCCAGTAACTCGTCTAACTCGTTAATCACTTTCTGTGCTTGATCTGCCGCGTCTAGGCAACGTTTCACGTAAGCGATGAAGTTTTCTTGAAGAGCTTCTGGGATGACGAGTTGACGGCCGTATACACGACCAGCAATGTCTTTAGCGAGGTTTGCAAGTTTGTCTTGTTGAGTTAGCAACTCAAGCATGTCGGTACGATCAACCGGCATAAACAAACCGCGAGGAAGTTTGAGACGAATTTCACGTTTGAGTACGTCCGCTTCTTTCTCTAGGTGAGAAATTTGAGCGCGAATTTCAGCCGCTTTTTCCCAGTCACCTTTTGAAGACACTTCAAAAAAGTTCACTAGGTGTGAGCAACACTCGTTCACGCAAACAACGTGACGCTGCAAAGGCTTAATTGGGGACTTTGCAAATAACCCCATAATCGTATTCACTGGCATGGTCGTTCAACCTAAATGTATAACCTAAAAAGAACATACACCATTTCATGGTGAAATGTTGAGCGATGGCTATAAAGGCGCGCATGTTAACCCATTAAATCCCTCATTTAAACTGTTTTAGATCATCATTAGGGCGATATTTCACACTTGCTCCATGTGGAAATTGGCAATATCCTGTTGCTATCTGCTTTGAAAGGTATAGATATGGAAACCGAGATAGAACTGAAGTTTTTTGTTTCTCCTGATTTTTCAGACGTTTTACTGAAGAAAATCTCAGAGGCAAAAGTCCTTCAGCACAGTTGTCGTGAGTTAGGAAATACTTACTTTGATACTCCTGATAATTGGCTAAGAGAGCATGATATTGGCATGCGTATTCGCCGTTTTGATGACGTGTTTGTTCAAACCGTGAAAACGGCCGGACGCGTAGTCGCAGGTTTACACCAAAGACTGAATATAATGCCGAACATAACTCTAATGACCCAGATTTATCTCTGCATCCAGAAGATATTTGGCCGCAAGGAAGAACCTACACTGAGGTTCAACAACAGTTAATCCCACTCTTTTCTACTAACTTTACTCGTGAGCAGTGGCTGATCGGCATGGCCGATGGTAGTCAAATAGAAGTGGCTTTCGATCAGGGCTTAGTGCTTGCGGGTGATAAAGAAGACCCTATCTGTGAAGTCGAATTAGAACTTAAATCTGGTCAAGCGGATTCGTTGTTCACTCTAGCTCGCACTCTATGTGAAGCGGGCGGCATGCGTCTTGGTAATTTAAGCAAAGCGGCACGTGGTTATCGTTTAGCTCAAGGTCATGAGCCAGATGAAGTGAAAGAGCTGACATTAGTTGCGACAGACAAAAACGACACCGTTGAGTCTTGCTTCATTAATACCTTAGAACACGCGCTTTCTCATTGGCACTATCACGAGCAGATCTATTCAGAAAGAGAGTCAAACGAAGCGCTGCACCAAATTCGCCAATCGATCAGTTTTATTCGTCAAACGTTGACATTTACGGTGGCATTGTGCCGCGTCGCGCGAGTGCTATTTTGAGACAAGAGCTGAAATGGCTAGAGCAAGAGCTTGAGTGGTTACAAGAGTTTGACTACCTTGATGACCTGCTAGAAGACAAAGGCCATGTACTGCGCAAGTTGGATGCTCGTAAGTTCCTAGTTGGTGAACTTAAAGTGATGCAAGAACAACTGCCTGATCGTGAAAGCAATTTAACGCTATTGTCTTCGGCACGTTATACCGGGTTATTGTTGGATCTTAGCCGTTGGATTTTGAGCCGAGGTTGGCAACCTTTCCTCGACGAAAAGGCCAGACAAAAAATGTCACGTAACATTGTGCCATTTTCTGTCCAACAACTAGATCGTACATGGGCAGAGCTTATGGAAGCTTTCCCGCCGGAGCGTACGCTATCTCGTCAGGAATACATCGATCAGCAATACCGCTTGATGCGCAACTTGTATACAGGACTTGGCTTTGCAAGTTTGTACGATGCTGACGAGCGCAATAGCTTCCGCCTACCATGGGCTGACTTGATGCAGGGTATTGATGACTTACTGATGCTAAAACCACTTGCTAATCTTATGGACAAGCTTGATGGAGAAGCAGAACGTGAACAGTTAGAGCGATGGCTTTTCCGTCAAGAAACATCAATTTTGCACGCTATGGAGCAAACACGCTTAATTAGTGTGGAAGCTGCCCCATATTGGCAGGAATAAAAAGCAAAAAGGGCTTAGTTGAAAGACTAAGCCCTTTTTCTTGTTCTGTTCGTAACGAATGTTACTAAGCTATACGCAACATGTACGTTTCAGGTACGACAGGTGCATTTCAGTTTTACTTTGTGCTGTTTCGCCATACTACAAATGAGCCCGAGACTGATTAGCGAAATAGTATAACCAAAGTAGGTTAGTCCATATTGAAGCGTTTCAAACGTGTGTGCATCAATATCTAATATATATAGAGAGAGCAGCGCAGCCCATCCAAGAACATAAACGGCCACGAGAAATATCGCAGATTGAACAGATTTAGCCATTGAGTATTCTCCTTTAGTAATGAGCGACAAAGGTTAATGAGTTTCAGGCGGAATTTGTCAGGTGATGTTTTACTTATGTCATGGTTGAGTCAATCTGCTAAGTACAATTGTAAAATTTGATTTACCGATTATGACGTTCTTTGGGGCGATTCGCGGTGGTTATCTTTGTTCAAAAGATTGTCTAGACTACGAGTTAAGAAAAGAACAGGTGTAGCCCATTAATGATATAAGCGACCACAAGCCATACCGCACATTTTAAATAGTTATCCATTTATTTGGCTCCAGTGATTTGTGTGCTTAACAGGCTAGAGCCTTTTGAACTGGAGTCTGTCAGAGGACATTTTCAATAAGTAATATCTGTGCAAATTGTCTAGAGTTATTAATCACCGCCTATTCTGATCCTGTTTATCATTATGTGATTCGAAACCGCTCATATCCTTTTCAATTCTGTCTAATCTCTCCAATATTGCAGCTTGCTGCTGAGTTATTTGGTAGAGAAGCTTCTCTTTATTTATCGCTCTATCTTCCTGCTGTCGAGTAGGGGATGCAATGAGTGATGTGATCAATCCTGAAATCATACCGAATAAGCCTACACCTGACACAATTAACCCAGCTGCGAGTAATTTTCCAGAATCGGTCACAGGGTAGTGATCCCCATAGCCGACGGTCGAAATGGTCACTAGCGCCCACCACATGGCGTCGCCGGCGTTATCAATATTGGATTCGGGATTAGGCCCTTCAAGAAACAGCATGACGCTTGAACCTACAGCCATTAACACCACCATCAATAAGATAATGGAGGCTAACGTTGTCTCTGTACGGTTACGGGTGAGCAGGGCGGCGATGTTTTGGCTCGAACGCAGCAGTAATATGACTCGCAAAATTTGGAAAATTCGTGCATATCGCAAAGGCTCAATCAAAGGGATACTTGCGATGTAATCTATCCAGTGTTTTTTCAAGAATTGCACGCGATCTGTGGCGCGGATCATATCTATAGTCAACTGTATGATGAATACGCTACAGATCAGGAAGTCTAAGCCGATAAGGACCTGACGAGTTTCATGGTCGACAGGCAAAAAGAGCAAGCTTGAGATCACAAATAGCGCCATGAATGACAGGATTAGTGACAATAAGCTCATAGGTTTAGTGCTGTCTTTGTTATCATCTTTATTCATACGAAGCTCGAAATAAATATCGGGTAAGTTTCTTAACCCATTAATTTTTTGGGTTAAAAGCAATATATAAGACTTAGTGGAGAACTGACAATGACGACTTTGGCATTTAAACCATGGGAGAAGGTAATTACCAATACACGCCTTGTTCCTAAGATGGTGATGCTGATGGTGTTTAGTACATTACTAATCATCGGTAAGCAGCTATGGGATGCGAGCACATTTTATGACTCGTTGGTCGCTGCAACTCAAAGCACTGAGATAGCACAACAACATTACCAAGCCTACTTGGTGAAAATGGTTTGGCAAACTGCCGTAATGGTCGTTATTTTTGTTGTTCTTCTACTTTTTGCAGCGCGCGTGATGTTGCGTCAAACACAATACTTGAGCGACTCAATCAAGAAGATGGCAAGTCGCGATCTGTCTCAGCCAATTAATATGGACTGTAAAGATGAGTATGGTGATGTCGCGCGTGAACTTGAAAAGACACGAGTGCAGCTTCAAGATATGATTAAAATGCAAGTGGACTCTTCTCAGGAGCTATCAGGTCTGACGGAGATTATGACACTCAGCATGTCAGAGACTAAAGAGTCTGCTCAAGAAGAGTTTAATGAAATCGATCAACTAGCGACGGCAATGAGTGAGATGTCCTCTACTGTTCAAACCGTTGCCGAGCATGCGCAGAACGCATCTAGCTTAACTGAAAGTGCTTCTGGTCAGGCTGAAACCGGTCAACGTTTTGTTCAAGATAGCGTGGACAAAATGAGCGTACTTTCTCAAGACATTTCGGCTTCTGCACAAGCCGTAAACCAGGTTGAAGAAAGTGTTGATTCAATCGGCAGTGTTGTAGGTACTATCCAAGGTATTTCTGAGCAAACCAACCTTCTTGCGTTAAATGCGGCGATTGAAGCAGCACGAGCTGGCGAAGCGGGGCGTGGTTTTGCTGTGGTTGCGGATGAAGTTCGTAACCTAGCTCAACGCACTCAACAAGCAACGGTAGAGATTCAAGAGATGATCACTCAGCTGCAAACTAGCGCGAACTCTGCGGTAGAGCTGATGGAGAAAAGTGTGGTTGAAGCGGCAACGGGTGTTGAGCTTGTCACTAATGCAGGTTCTGAGCTTGATGGCATCGTGGCTCAAGTGAATCAAATCAATGATATGAACTTCCAAATCGCGACGGCGGCAGGCCAGCAAAGTAGCGTAGCGGAAGAGATGAACCAGAACCTAACTAACGTACGTGAACTTGTCGAAGCGTCGGTGACGGTGGTGGGTGAGCTGCTTGAAACGTCAGAAATCATGCAAACCAATGCGGAAGAGTTAGACGGAAAGATCACCTCCTTTAAAGTCTAATTGATGATAACTCTATGAAAAACGCCCACATTGATACTGTGGGCGTTTTTTATTGCGCTAAGTTTGATATAAATAGAGACATAACTCGTCGCGCTAGTCTCAACAAGGAAGAACAATGCAATTGCCTGCCCAGCTCACCACACAAGTTGATCCTCACCTTTCTCAATTACTCGAACAACATCAAGCTACTTTTGATAAATGGCCAGAAGCTTTGCAAAGCCAGCTCCGTTACGTGTGCACTTTGAGTCAATTTGTTTGTGAGACTCTACAAAGAGATGAAGCATTGGTCGACCAATTGCCTTCAATGTTGGCTCAAGAAGAAAGATGTCAGAGTTATCGAGAGCGGCTAGCGGCTCTACTAGCAGACTGCAGTGATGAAATAAGCAGTCACCGAGTGTTACGTCAATTTCGAAATCGCGAAATGGTCTATATCGCATGGCGTGACTTTACGCAGTCGTGGCCGCTTGAAGAGAGTTTGGCCCATCTGTCTTGTTTGGCAGAGGCGATGATTTTTGAAACCTACCAATGGCAGTACCAAATTTGCTGCAACGAGTGGGGTACACCGTGTAATGAGCAAGGCGAAGCGCAGCCAATGCTTATTATTGGTATGGGTAAATTGGGTGGTGGTGAGCTTAACTTTTCCTCTGATATCGATTTGATTTTTACCTATCCTGAGAATGGTGAAACCCAAGGCGCAAGGCGCTCTATTGCTAACGCTCAGTTCTTCACCCGCTTAGGACAACGTGTGATTAAAGCGTTAGACCAACAAACCTTTGATGGTTTCTGTTATCGCGTCGATATGCGTTTACGTCCGTTTGGCGAAAGTGGACCGCTGGTGATGAGCTACGCGGCGTTAGAAGATTACTACCAAGAGCAAGGGCGTGATTGGGAACGTTACGCAATGATCAAAGCGCGCGTAATGGGACGTGAAATGTACCCAGAGTACCAAGAGTTGCGCCAGATGCTTCGCCCGTTCGTATTCCGACGGTACATCGACTTTAGCGCGGTTCAATCTTTGCGCCGAATGAAGTCGATGATCAGCAGTGAGGTTCGTCGTCGTGGCTTGAGCAATAACATTAAGCTCGGCGGAGGTGGTATTCGTGAAATCGAATTTATTGCGCAGGTTTTCCAACTTATTCGTGGTGGGCGTGAGCCTAGCCTTCGTCAGCGAGGCCTACTGGAAACTCTCGAGGCGATTGATGAGTTACATCTGCTCGATAAGCAAGAAGTACAGAGCTTGTCCGATGCCTATAAGTATCTACGTAGGCTAGAAAACTTACTTCAAGCTATGGCGGATAAACAAACTCAAACCTTACCTGATAACGATATTGAGCAGCTAAAGCTGGCGGTTGCCATGGGGTATCAAGAGTGGACGGAGTTGGTGGCGGAAACCCAACAACACATGCAAGCGGTTCACGCTGTGTTTGACCAATTGATTGGCCAAGAGGAAGAAGAGAGCACCTGTGTAGCGAAACATTTCCAAGAATTGTGGGATATGGCCCATAAGCAAGATGTGATCGAAGACGTACTCGAGAAGGATGTCCTGCTTAATGACGTTGAGGTTCATGCCCAAACCATCATTCGATTTAAACAAGATTTAGCGAAGAAGACATTGGGGCCTCGTGGGCGTGAGGTGCTGAATCGATTGATGCCTAAAATTTTCCAAGCCCTGTTCACGAATAAAGATGCGCAATTTGGCTTATCTCGCGTTCTTCACCTGCTACACAAAATCGTTACTCGTACAACGTATCTCGAGTTGCTTGATGAGCATCAGGCTGCGCTTACTCAGTTAGTGCGCTTATGTACCGCAAGCCCAATGATTTCCGAGCAGTTGGGACGTTATCCAATCCTTCTGGATGAATTGATTGATCCTCAACAGCTCTATAACCCAGTCCCATTGGAATCGTATAAAACTGAGCTTCGAGACTTTCTAGCACGAATTCCTGAAGATGATATGGAACAGCAGATGGAGGCGCTAAGGCAGTTCAAGCAGATCTGTATGCTAAGAATTGCGGCTGCAGATATCGCTGAAGTGCTGCCAGTCATGAAAGTGAGTGACCACTTAACTTATCTTGCTGAAGCGATTGTTGAAGCGGTAGTGAACCAGGCTTGGCTACAAGTGGTCGAAAAGTTCGGAGAACCATCTCACCTTAAAGATCGCGAAGGCAAAGGTTTTGCGGTGATTGGCTACGGAAAAGTCGGTGGTTGGGAGCTTGGCTACAACTCTGACTTAGATATTGTCTTTATGCATGATTGCCCTGTTCAAGCTTTCACTGATGGCAAGAAAGAGATTGATGGAAGGCAGTTTTATCTGAGACTCGCCCAGCGCATCATTCATATTTTCTCAACTCGTACGGCTTCAGGCATTTTGTATGAAGCGGATACGCGTTTACGCCCTTCAGGTGCATCGGGGTTATTGGTGAGTCCAACGGAAGCATTTGATGAGTATCAGCATAAAGAAGCGTGGACATGGGAGCACCAAGCATTAGTGCGTGCACGTATGATCTATGGAGACGCACCGCTGCAACAAGCTTTCGGTGAGACCCGTCACAATATCTTATCTTTGCAACGTGAAGAGCCTGAACTCAAGCAGCAAGTGGCCGATATGCGCGTGAAAATGCGTGATCATCTCGGGGGCAAAAAAGCAGGCCGCTTTATGCTAAAACAAGATCCGGGTGGGATTACCGATGTTGAGTTCTTAGTTCAGTATTTGGTGTTGCGTTTTAGTCACGAGAAGCCAAAAACTGACTAAATGGTCGGACAATGTGCGGATCATTGAGTCGCTAATCTCGCAAGGAATTCTCGATGAGGGGCCTGCGATGGCACTTATCAACGCGTATACAACCATGCGCGATCAAATTCATCATAGAAACCTGCTTAATCTGGATGCGGATGTTGATGAGCAGAAGTTGCAGCAAGAGCGAGAGTGGGTTCGTCAAGTATGGAATCAATGGCTTGGATAAGTCGCTCGCAACTTATCAAGAATTGTTTGCCATTGATAATCTGATACACTCTGCGCTGAAACAAAAATTGGAGATCCATAATGAAACCAATCCTACCTGATTACAGTGATGCTGCGTACTCATCATCGGTGATGTCATGCTTGACCGCTATTGGTACGGCCCGACCGGCCGCATCTCACCAGAAGCGCCTGTGCCTGTAGTGAAAGTAGAGAATAACGAAGAACGCCCGGGTGGTGCTGCAAACGTGGCAATGAACATTGCTTCGCTTGGCGGTAAGGCGCATATCGTTGGTTTAACGGGGCAAGATGAGCCTGCGAGTGTTCTGCAAGATACGTTGAGCTCACTTAATGTGACTTGCGATTTCGTTGCGTTAGAAGATTTCCCAACCATTACTAAACTTCGTGTGTTAAGCCGCGGGCAACAACTGATTCGTTTAGACTTTGAAGATAAGTTTGAAAACACGGATCCAGAGCTTGTGCTTAGCCGCATGGAGAAAGCTCTCCCAAACAGTAAGTCAGTGATTTTGTCTGACTATGCAAAAGGGGCGCTTGAACATGTTCAACAGTTCATTCAAAAAGCTCGTTCGGCGAATGTGCCAGTATTTATCGACCCTAAAGGTGCTGATTTTGAACGTTACCGTGGTGCAACACTTCTGACTCCTAACATGGCTGAGTTTGAATTGGTTGTCGGCCCGGTGAAATCTGAAGAAGAGCTAGTCGAGAAAGGTTTAGAGCTTATTGAACGCTATGACTTTGATGCACTTCTTGTGACTCGCAGTGAGCATGGTATGACGCTACTTCGCCGTGGACAAGAACCTTTCCATTTGCCTACCTTGGCGAAAGAGGTGTACGACGTAACGGGTGCGGGTGATACGGTTATTTCTGTTCTCGCTGCCTCTGTTGCTGCGGGTAAACCACTGGATGAAGCATGTGCATTAGCCAATGCTGCTGCAGGCGTCGTTGTTGGTAAGCTAGGAACCTCAACGCTATCAACAATTGAACTGGCGGAAGCCATTCATGGTAGCCAAGACACCGATTACGGTGTGATCGCTGAATCTGCTTTGATTGATGCGGTGAAACAGGCTCGTGCGAAAGGTGAGAAGGTGGTTATGACCAATGGCTGTTTTGATATCCTGCATGCAGGTCACGTGTCTTATCTAAACCACGCAGCAGAGCTTGGTGATCGCTTGATTGTCGCGGTTAACACCGATGATCGGTAAAACGTCTCAAGGGCCCTGGCCGACCAGTCAACCCAACCGATCGCCGAATGGCGGTCTTGGCAGGTTTAGGTGCGGTGGATTGGGTTGTGCCATTTAGCGAAGATACCCCACAGCGTCTGATCTCTGAAGTGTTGCCAAGCCTACTAGTCAAAGGTGGCGACTACAAACCGGAAGAAATCGCGGGTGGTAAAGAAGTGATTGCAGCTGGCGGTGAAGTTAAAGTTCTTAACTTTGAAGATGGCTGCTCAACGTCTGGGATTATCGAAGCCATTAAAGGTGGTCGTGGTTAATCTTATCTACTAGGGCTGCTGACTCTAGCAAGAACAACAAAAAAGCCGTTGAAGTAATTCAACGGCTTTCGTTTATCTAGCGTGTCGTTAGTTTGCTGGCTTTAGGCCTGCATCGATGTCTAGAATTTCTTGTTCGCTTAGCGTACCAATCGCTTGGCGAAGTTGAAGCTCACTGAGGATGTAGCTGTAACGCGCGTTAGATAGGCTCTTGTTCGCATCGTATAGACGGCGAGTTGCATCTAGTACATCAACGATAGTACGAGTACCCACATCAAAACCTGCTTCCGTTGCTTCTAGTGCTGATTGTGCAGATACTACGGTTTGCTCGTAAGCACGAAGTGCACCGATGGATGCTGTGATGTTGTTGTTCTGTGCACGCACATTCTTCACTACGCCACGGTAAGTTGCTTCAAGATCTTGGCTTGCTGATACGTAAGCAAACTCTGCTTGCTTAGTTTGCGATGTAATGTTGCCACCCGTGTATAGAGGCACAACTAGGTTTACACCAATGTTGAATGCATCCTGATCGTAGTTGCCATTTGGTTGGTCACTTTTCGATTGGTCAAGGAATTGGTAACCACCGTCAAGCGTGATTGAAGGTAAGTGGCCAGAGCTTGCTAGCGAGATGTTGTCGCGAGCGATGTCTTGAGCAATACGAGCCGTTAGTAAGCTCAAGTTTTTCTCTTGCGCTTGTTCGATAAGCTCATTGACTGATGACGCTGATTTACGAGCTGCGAAACGGTCTGTATCAAGGATGTTTAGTGCAGTGTGCTCTTGACCTGTGATTTCACGTAGACCTTCGTAGCTATTAACAAGGTCATTTTCCGCTAGGACTTCTTGAGCCAATACTGAGTCAAACTGAGCTTGTGCATCATGCACGTCGGTAATTGCTGATAGGCCCACTTCGAAGCGCTGTTTGGTTTGCTCTAGCTGACGACCGACTGCCGCTTTCTCTGCACGAACAAACTCTAGGTTGTCTTGAGCGCTCAAAACTGCAAAGTAAGCGTCTGCTACTCGGAAGATAAGATCTTGTTGAATGGTGGCGTAAGCTGCGTCTGCTTGACGAGCCGACTTCTCTGCTGTCTCTAGAGTAATCCAGCTTGAACGTTGGTATAGCTCTTGAGAGAAGCCAATTCCCGCATTCAATTGGTTGTTATCGATACTTGCAGAACCAAGACCTTCAGTATCACGATTACCACGATTTAGGTTGTAACCAGCCGTTAGGTTGATTTGAGGTAATAGAGAACTACGAGAGCTGTTTACTGCTTCGAATGCAGCATCACGTTGCGCCGCTGCACCCAATAGTGTTGGGTCGTTGTCTTTTGCTTGGTTATAGATTTCAGTAAGGGTATCCGCCCAAACGGTACTACTCATGCTACCGATTGCAGCACTGATAAATAGAGGAAGCAGTTTTTTCATTGGTCCTATTCCTGCCAAGGGTGAAAGGTGAATTCTTCAAATTCTAACTCAAATTGGCGCTAAAACACGCATTACTTTGCAGTTTTTACATCAATCTAGAAATTGATCATCAGTAAATCGTCAAAATTTAAAAAAAATGACAATCCTTGTATAAAAAGTTGAACCAGATCCTTGGTGCTATAGTGTCTATCTGAGTAAACTACACGATTCTCTAACTTAGAGAGGTGCTTATAATGCAACAACCCCCAAAAAACCGCAAACTTTTAGTGGAAAAGATGTGCAAATCATCTCAAAAGAGACACTGTTTCAAGGTTTCTTCAGGATGGTGAAGTACAAGTTCAAGCATAAACTGTTTGAAGGGGGCTGGAGTGGCCCGATTGAACGAGAGATGTTTGAACGTGGTCATGCTGCTGCAATGCTTCCATACGATCCTAGCACAGACCGTGTTGTGATTATTGAGCAGATCCGTGTCGGCGCACTGGAGCATGAGTCTCCTTGGCAGTTAGAAATTGTCGCGGGCATTATTGATACGGATGAGTCTGCGGAAGAGGTGGTGAGACGCGAGTGCGTTGAAGAAGCTGGCGTTGAGGTGTCTGATTTAGAGAAAGTGACTTCTTATTATCCATCTTCAGGTGGATGTTCTGAAAAGCTAGACGTTTATGTAGGTCGCGTTGATGCTTCTAAAGCGTATGGCGTTCATGGTTTAGACTATGAAGGTGAAGACATTCGCGTTCAGGTGATGAGCCGACAAGAGGCTTATCAATTGGTCGTTGATGGTCAGTTTGAAAACGGTGCGTCAATCATTGCGCTGCAGTGGTTGGAGCTGAATCACGAGCGATTACAGGCAAAATGGCAGGCTTAGCGACAAATCGTCCGTATCACGTTGATTTATGTGAGCTCATGCGTGTATACGAGACAAACTATGCGAAGTTAAACGCATTAATACCCTCTCAACCAGAGGTGGGGGATGTGCGCTGCTACCAAGCTGTGAATATGACATATCAGCTACATGTGGAAGAGGTCACAAAGTACACGACGTTGGTAGAGATTTGTCAAAGTGATGACGTTCCGGTATTTCCATTACCGAAAATGTCTGTCAGGCTTTATCACGATGCAAGAGTTGCTGAGGTTCATCAGAGTGACCAAATGCAACGTATTAAAGCGCATTATGATTACCCTAATGACAAGATGATTCAGAAGGATGAGAAGGCACAACTGAATCGATTTTTAGGGGATTGGTTAACTTTTTGCCTTAAACACGGTATTAGCCGTGCACCACTGGATATTAGCTAGCAATTATCTACAAAGAAGATATTCGCAGAGAAATGCTCAGCGGATAATAGTTAGCAAAAATATTTAACGCAAATCATTAGCGAACAACAGAATAAAGGTAACTGAGGTTTAATTTGTCGTCACAGTCATCACAATCACAACCGATTAAGCTACTTCAAATTACAGATACACATCTGTTTGAAGCGCATGATGGTAGCTTACTCAGCGTCAATACGGGAGAAAGCTTCAAATCAGTGGTGAATGCTGTTTTGGACTCTGGTTATGACTATGAGGCCATTCTGGCAACAGGCGATATATCTCAAGACCACAGCGCGGCTTCTTATCAACGGTTCGCCGATGGTATCGTGCCGTTAGAGAAAGCTTGTTATTGGTTGCCGGGTAACCATGACTATAAGCCCAACATGGGCTCGGTTTTTGAAGAACAAGCACAACTCGATAATCAAATTCAGCAGGTCGAGCATGTGTTGCTTGGCGATAATTGGCAGATTGTACTTTTAGATTCACAAGTTGTTGGTGTCCCGCATGGCCGATTAAGTGACCAGCAGTTAGCCTTGCTTGATAATAAATTGGCCCAATACCCAGAACGTTACGCACTTGTTCTTTTACACCACCACCCGATTTTGGTTGGTAGCGCGTGGCTTGATCAGCATACATTGAAAGATAGCGATGCGCTTTGGGATGTGATTGCCAAGCACAGTAACGTTAAAGCTATTTTGTGTGGTCACGTCCACCAAGACATGGTTAAAGATCATAACGGTGTATTGGTGATGGCAACGCCTTCAACCTGCGTTCAGTTCAAACCCAATTCTGACGACTTTGCATTAGATAACCAGTCGCCGGGTTGGCGAGAAATCAATCTGAATCCTGATGGTAGCGTCGACACTGTCGTTAAGCGCCTTGGCGATGGTCAGTTCCTACCCGACTTTAGTGCAGACGGCTACTAGGGTCTTCAGACACTAACTTACAAGAGTGCTCATGATGGCAAGTCAAAAACCTTCGCTGCTTCTTTATATCCATGGTTTTAACAGCTCACCGCTTTCCCACAAAGCAAATGTTATGGCTAATTATTGCAAAGAGCATAGGCCAGACATCAAGGTATTGACGCCTCAACTGCCATGCTACCCTAAGCAGGCCGCAGAGTATTTACTGCAACTGGTCAACCAATATCAAAGCGATTTTCACATTGCCTTGATTGGTAGTTCACTGGGTGGCTATCTTTCTACTTGGCTCAACAATAAGTTTGGTTTTCGTGCTGTAGTGGTTAACCCGGCTGTTAAGCCTTATGAGTTACTGAGTGATTTCTTAGGCCCGCAAACAAATCCTTATACTAACGAAAACTACTATTTAGAAGCGCATCATATTGCCGAGCTAAGAGATCTGGATGTGGAAGCTATCCAGCAGCCACAAGATTTTTGGCTACTGCTGCAAGAGGGCGATGAAGTTCTCGATTACCGCCAAGCGGTGACTAAGTTTCAAGGTGCAAAACAGACGGTAGAGCCTGAGGGAGATCATAGCTTTGTAGACTTTGAACGCTACCCGGAGCAGATAATCCAATTCTTAGAGCTTTAACCTTTCTTATTGTCTCTTTGACTCCTCATTGAGGGAAGAGTCATAAATTTACCTGTTACTTACGCATGTCACTTGACATAACAGGGTCTCTTCCAGACTATGTTCTACCTAGACTTTTGTAGAGCAGAGTCATGGATAGAACGCTTAAAAGAGCAGCGTGTTAGTCGATTTTTCATCTATATGGCTAACAAATCGTCAAACCTATAAAGCCGCTTGCCATCTACCTTCTCCTTCCCTACAGAGTTACCTATTATTTTCTAATGAAGCATTCCGTATTATGACTGAACAATATAATGCTGGAGCCATTGAGGTTCTTAATGGTTTAGAGCCAGTACGTCGCCGACCTGGGATGTATACGGATACAGCGCGCCCGAATCACTTGGGCCAAGAAGTTATCGATAACAGTGTCGATGAAGCGCTAGCCGGACATGCCTCCAAGGTACAAGTGATATTGCACGCCGATCAATCGCTAGAGGTGATTGATGATGGGCGTGGTATGCCTGTTGATATTCACCCAGAAGAAAAGATCTCTGGCGTAGAACTGATTTTCTGTAAGCTGCACGCGGGTGGTAAGTTTTCCAATAAAAACTACCAGTTCTCAGGTGGTTTGCACGGGGTAGGTATCTCCGTTGTCAATGCCCTTTCCAAGCGTGTTGAAGTGGCGGTTCGTCGTGAAGGCCAAGTGTATGAAATGGCTTTTGAGAACGGTAATAAGGTTGAAGAGCTAACGGTGACAGGCACTTGTGGTCGCCGCAATAAAGGGACCAGTGTTCACTTCTGGCCAGATGCCAGTTACTTCGATTCAGCGAATTTCTCTGTTACGCGCCTAGTGAACAACTTACGCGCTAAAGCCGTGCTTTGCCCTGGCCTTGAAATTACCTTCAGTGACAAGGTAAACAACAAAGATTACCGCTGGTTCTACGAAGATGGCTTGAAAGATTACCTACCGAAGCGTTAAAGGTTTCCCAGTCTTACCAGAGTCCCCATTTACTGGTGAATTTAAGGCAGAAACCGAAGCGGCAACTTGGGCGGTAATTTGGCAGCCAGAAGGCGGTGATATGATCACCGAAAGCTACGTTAACCTCATTCCTACTGCTCAAGGTGGTACGCATGTTAACGGTCTGCGTCAGGGCTTGTTGGATGCAATGCGTGAGTTCTGTGAATTCCGCAATCTTCTTCCACGCGGTGTCAAACTGACCGGTGATGATGTCTTTGAACGCTGTTCGTACGTCTTGTCGGTGAAAATGCAAGACCCTCAATTTGCAGGCCAAACCAAAGAGCGTCTATCGTCGCGCCAAACGGCAGCGTTCGTGTCGGGGGGTTAAAGATGCCTTCAGTTTATGGCTAAATGAGAAGCCGCAACTGGCTGAACTGCTTGCTGAATCATGTATTGCCAATGCGCACCGCCGCATGCGAGCAAGCAAAAAAGTCGTGCGTAAAAAAGTGGCTTCAGGTCCAGCACTGCCAGGTAAGTTGACAGATTGTTCAGTACAAGACTTAAACCGCACTGAAATCTTCTTTGTGGAAGGTGACTCGGCGGGTGGTTCTGCAAAACAGGCGCGTGATCGTGAGTTCCAAGCAGTGATGCCACTGCGCGGTAAAATTCTCAATACTTGGGAAGTATCAGCAGACCAAGTACTGGCTTCACAAGAGGTACATGATATCTCTGTTGCTCTGGGAATTGATCCAGACAGCGATAACCTCAGCAGCCTGCGTTACGGTAAAATCTGTATTCTTGCCGATGCGGACTCGGATGGTCTTCATATCGCAACGCTACTATGTGCCTTGTTTACTCGTCACTTTAAAGCGCTGGTGGAAGCAGGCCATATCTATGTCGCTATGCCGCCTCTTTACCGAATCGATTGTGGTAAAGAAGTGTTCTATGCCTTAGATGACGATGAAAAAGAGGGCATTCTAGAGCGCCTTTCTAAGAAGAAAGCCAAGATCAACGTTCAGCGATTCAAAGGTCTGGGTGAGATGAACCCACTTCAATTGCGCGAAACGACAATGGATCCAAATACTCGTCGTCTTGTTCAGCTGACTATCGATGATAGCCAAGCCACCATGGAAATGATGGATATGCTGCTTGGCAAGAAGCGAGCGGATGATCGTCGTACTTGGTTGCAAAGTAACGGCGACATGGCAGAGGTTTAATGAATGTCTAACGAAATTACTTATGATGGCGTTGAACAGTTGCCAATGCGCAAGTTCACAGAAGACGCTTATCTAAACTATTCAATGTACGTCATCATGGACCGTGCCTTGCCTTATATTGGCGATGGTTTAAAACCGGTTCAACGACGTATCATCTACGCGATGTCGGAGCTTGGTTTATCGGCAGCAGCGAAATACAAAAAATCGGCACGTACCGTTGGTGACGTTCTGGGTAAGTATCACCCACACGGCGACTCAGCGTGTTACGAAGCGATGGTTTTGATGGCTCAGCCGTTCTCTTACCGTTATCCATTGGTTGATGGTCAAGGTAACTGGGGGGCGCCAGATGATCCTAAATCATTTGCTGCGATGCGTTATACCGAAGCGAAACTGTCGAAGTTTGCTGAGGTATTGCTTGGTGAATTAGGCCAAGGCACGGTTGAATGGCAACCAAACTTTGATGGCACAATGAAAGAGCCACAAATGTTGCCAGCTCGTCTGCCACATATCTTGCTGAATGGTGTGACGGGTATTGCTGTAGGTATGGCAACAGACATCCCGCCTCACAATGTACGCGAGATTGCGGATGCGACCATCCATATGATCGACAATCCTAAGTCTGAGCTTTCTGAGGTGATGGACTTTGTGAAAGGTCCAGATTACCCAACTGAAGCGGAAATTATTTCGCCGAAGTCGGACATCGAAAAGATCTATCGCACCGGACGTGGCAGCATTAAGATGCGTGCTGTATGGCATAAAGAGGGCGGTGATATTGTTATTACCTCTCTACCGCACCAAGTATCGGGCGCTAAACTGCTAGAGCAGATCGCAAACCAAATGCGTGCGAAGAAACTGCCGATGGTAGATGATTTGCGTGACGAATCGGATCACGAGAACCCAACCCGTATCGTGGTGGTTCCTCGTTCTAACCGCATCGACTGCGATCAGTTGATGAACCACTTGTTTGCATCAACCGATCTTGAACGCAGTTATCGCGTTAACCTAAACATGATTGGTTTGGACAATCGTCCTCAAGTTAAAGGGTTAGTTCAAATTCTATCGGAGTGGATTGAGTTCCGCCGCTCAACGGTAAGACGTCGCCTACAGCACCGTTTAGATAAGGTGCTAGCTCGTCTACACATCTTAGAAGGTTTGTTGATTGCTTACCTGAACTTGGATGAAGTGATTGAAATCATTCGTACTGAAGATGATCCTAAAGCTGTACTTATGGAGCGTTTCGGTATCACAGATATTCAAGCCGATGCGATTCTAGATACTAAACTTCGTCACTTAGCTAAACTCGAAGAGATGAAGATCCGCGGTGAGCAAGATGAACTAGAGAAAGAGCGTGAGAAGTTAGAGAAGTTACTTGGCTCAGAGCGTCGTCTGAACACGCTACTGAAAAAAGAGATCCAAGCGGATGCTGATAAGTATGGCGATGATCGTCGTTCTCCACTTGTTGAGCGTGCAGAAGCCAAAGCGCTAACTGAGCGCGATCTTGTGCCTAGTGAACCAATCACGGTTGTACTATCTGAGAAAGGTTGGATTCGCCACGCGAAAGGTCATGATGTTGATGCTTCAGGTCTAAACTACAAGTCAGGTGATAAGTACTTGGCGAGTGCTCGAGGCAAGAGCAATCAACCTGCGGTGTTCTTAGGTAGTGATGGGCGAAGCTATTCTCTTGAGTCGCACTCTTTACCTTCTGCTCGTAGTCAAGGTGAACCGATTACTGGTCGCTTAAATGTCGCAGCAGGGACCACCATCAGCCAAGTGGTGATGGGGGAAGAAGAGCAGCTATGGTTAGTTGGCTCGGATGCCGGTTACGGCTTTGTTTGTAAGGGCAGCGATATGTTGTCTAAGAACCGAAGTGGTAAGGCGTTGGTTAATTTGCCACAAAATGCGCAGATCATGACACCATACCCAATTGCGAATTTGGATGCTGATGAGATCCTAGCGATCACAAACCTTGGCCGTATGCTGTTGTTCCCAATTAAAGATCTGCCTCAACTTGGCAAAGGTAAGGGTAACAAGATCATTAATATTCCAGCGGCGAAGGCGAAAGAGCGTGAAGAGTTTGTTTCTCACTTGATGGCATTACCGCCAGAAGCGTCACTCACATTGTACGCAGGGAAACGTAAGCTGGGTCTTAAGCTACTGATCTGGAGAACTTCCGTGGTGAGCGTGGCCGACGTGGTGGCTTGCTACCTCGAGGCTTGCAACGTGTGACTCGTATTGAAATTGAGTCGGCCAAAGAGGTTGATGAATCGGAGTCAACGGACGACTAATATCGAGTTCGTTGAACTATAACGAAAAAGCCCCGTATTGCTTTTGTAGCAGATTGCGGGGCTTTTTACTTTCACATTGTGTGATGAAGATAATTGGCTACTGGCGTGTATCTTCTTCAATGAGTACAGGTAGAGTGATCTCTTCCCCTTTACGCAAGACTAGAATATCCACGGTAGTGCCTGGCCTTAAGTCTGTCACGATATCCATGACACTTTGTCTGCCGTTCACTTTATGGCCGTCAATCGTCAGAATAATATCTTGTTCTTCAAAACCAGCTTTTGAAGCTGGGCCATTAGGGTCGACACCAAGCACGACAATACCTCCAAGGTGTTCACTTCCAAGAAGCCGTGAAGTTACTGAATTAATGTCTTGGCCATCAATACCGATGTAGCCGCGAATAACTCGGCCATCAGCGATAATCTTATCCATAATTTTCTGTGCAAGAGGGAAGGGGATAGCAAATGAAATGCCGTAGGTTTCTAGCTCAGTTGCTTGCTGGAAAGAGGCAGTATTAATCCCTACTAGCTCACCTTGAGTATTTACCAAAGCTCCACCTGAGTTACCTTCATTGATGGCGGCGTCAGTCTGAATAAAAGCTTGGCGACCATCTAGGCTAATGGAAGATCGTCCTGTTGCTGAAATAATACCGAAAGTGGTGGTTTGACCGAGGTTATATGGGTTACCAATTGCGAGTACGACATCACCTACTTTAGCTTTGTAGTCCGGATTTTGCGGGATAACAGGAAGATTGCTTCCTTCCACTCGTAAAATGGCAATATCAGTTCTTCTGTCGGTTCCCACTAATTGCGCCGCGGCAACGCGGCCATCTTGCAAAGCAACAATGATTTGATCTGCTTGAGCGATAACGTGGTAGTTAGTGATGATATAGCCTTTATCACTGACGATTACCCCGATCCAAGACCTTGAGTGAGAGTTGAACTTTATCGCTTTCGGTGTACTTTCGGCTGTAGATATTGACCACCGCAGGAGCGGCTTTGCGAACAGCACCATTGAATGAAATCTGAAGTTTATCGGCAGTAAGTGGAATGCTTGGAAGCTCGGCGTTGGAAAGATTCGGGCGCAATGATGGCATGGCTACGAGTAGTAAGGCTGCCGTCACAAGTCCTAACGCGATGGAACGAAATAAAAAATTCAGCATGCCTTTTTGAGCTCTCCTGCCACTAAATTAGCCAATTGCAAATAGAAACAGAAGGATAGCATTAGATACTTAAATAATAAAAGGACGGCTAAAAATATAGCCGTCCTTTTGACGTGACTTCACTGTTTTCTGTCATTTCTGACTTGATTATTGCCTGCTTTGACCTAGCGAACCACTAAATAGATAGTGCGATCACCACGTTGAATGTTTAGTGCAAGTACTCCAGGTTTGGTTTCCAAGAGCGCTCGAAGCTCTGCGAGGTTCTTCACTCGTTGGCGGTTAACGCCAATGATGATATCACCTTCCTGCAGTTGGTAACTTGCGGCAGGTGACCCCTCTTGAACAGAGCTGACTTTAACACCTTGTACGGAGTCGGCAGATGTTGTGTTAGTCAGTGATGCACCCGTCAGGCCTTCATGCAGTTTTTCAGCCGTCGTTTGAACATCGGCTTGTTCACCAAGTGTGACTTCAAACTGTTTCGATTTACCATCACGTACTACGCCCAGCTCAATGGTTTTACCTGCTCCTAGGGTAGCGACTTTGGCACGGAGTTCGCTGAAGGTGCTGATCTTCTTACCATTCACCGATACTATGATGTCACCCGCCTCGATCCCCGCTTCTTCGGCGGCACTTTCAGGCATAACTTGGCTAACAAAAGCGCCTTTACTGGATTCATAGCCTAAAGCTTCAGCAAGTTCAGAAGTGACTTCACCGCCTTGAACCCCCAACATGCCACGCTTAACCTCACCAAAATCAATAATTTGGCTAGTTAAATTCGACATCATGTTGGATGGGATGGCGAAACCAATACCGACGTTACCCCCATTAGGGCCAAGGATTGCAGTATTGATGCCGATAAGTTCACCATTGAGGTTCACTAAGGCACCACCAGAGTTACCACTGTTAATGGCGGCATCAGTTTGAATGAAGTTCTCAAAGTTCTCTAGGTTTAACCCGCTGCGACCAAGAGCAGAAACGATGCCAGAGGTGACGGTTTGACCTAGACCGAATGGGTTACCAATGGCAACGGTGAAATCGCCAACTCTCAGTTTGTCTGAATCTGCGACATCTATTTGAGTGAGGTTTTTAGCCGACTCTAACTTTAACAGGGCAATATCTGACATTTGGTCACCACCAACGAGTTCTGCTTTGAACTCACGACCATCGTGTAGGCGTACACGGATCTTTTCAGCGTTATTGATTACGTGGTAGTTAGTCACAATGTGGCCTTGCTCTGCATCAATAATGACGCCGGAGCCTAAACCACGAAATGGGCGCTCTTGGGTCTGCTCGGGAATGCCAAAGAAGAAGCGAAATTGTTCTGGAATTTGTTGCTGTGCGACTTGCGTACCTTCTACCGCAATACTGACGACGGCTGGAGTGACTCGTTCCAGCATGGGTGCCAAACTTGGCAGTTGTTGGTGATCGACAGAAAGGGGTAGCGCAGCAGTGGCAGGAACTGGCGCGATGATTGAACTTAAGCTTAGAGAAAGGGTTGCTAATGCAAGCAAAGGTTTATTCATCATAAAACTCCAACTATTAAGTGAATGCCTATCTTCAGATATATCTTTATATACGAAGATAGGCACTAGTGAGTTTTATGACTCAAAAATTAATTGAAAGTTCAGCGGTTTTTAGGATGCCTTTGCAGTAACGACATCAGCGGGTTGAATGATCTCTTTTTTATCTTCATTCAAAAGGCCAGTTGCACCGTTTGCGTAGTCTTTCGGAGCTTGTTCCATTTTAGGTTGCTCAACTTGTACTTCTGACTCGTCGAGATTGTGCTGAGTAATCTTTTTGGCAAATGGGTTATCTTGAGCCGGTTGCTCAGGAAGCAGTTCAGATGAAGTCTTCGCCATATGCTGATAAAGCTTAGTGTAATCTTTACCAAGCGTGTCTAGCATCTCAGCAGTTTGAGCAAAATGATCTGAAAGGTCTTGGCGCTGTTGTTCGAGTTCGTATTTAGCGGCCTCTAGATCCTTTTTAACGGTTTTTTGTTTTTTGTATTCTGGGTTAGAAATACGAGCGATAACAACACCCAGTACAGTACCAACTAGCAAGCCAACAAGGGCGTAAATCCACGGCATAAAAGCTCCTTATCGTTGTTGTTTAACATGTTTGCAACCACTTGGTTACACATGTCGAAAGTCCATGGTACTATGAGTTTCATACCCAATAAAGAAAAAGTGCATAAGCATTTTGTTTAATCTTGTAAGACCTTCTTCCTAAAGCATTTCGTCCTTAGGTGTATTCTATAAAGTAGTAAAGTAATGACCCCGAAAGAAAAATACTTGCATGATATCCGTGAACTCGGTTTTCAAGAAGATGCCGCTCAAGCGCAAGCTGTTGAAGCCTTAGATAAGCTATATCACGAGTTCAACGACTACATTTCAGCCCAGCCTGAGGAAATCAAAGGTTGGAAGAAATGGTTTGTTAAGCCGCAGGAAGTGATTGCGCCAAAAGGTCTCTACTTTTGGGGCGGTGTAGGGCGCGGTAAAACTTACTTGATGGATACCTTTTTTGACGCGCTACCAAGCGATAAAAAGATGCGGGTTCACTTTCACCGCTTTATGTACCGTGTACATGATGAGTTGAAGGCACTGGGCGAGCAGTCTGACCCATTAGAAGCGATAGCGGATACATTCAAAGAAGAGGCAGAGATTATTTGCTTCGACGAGTTTTTTGTTTCCGATATCACCGATGCAATGATCCTTGGAACCTTATTTCAAGCGCTGTTTGAGCGAGGTGTCATTCTTGTCGCGACCTCCAACATCCCACCTAAAGATCTCTACCGAAATGGCTTGCAGCGCGCGCGCTTTTTACCTGCAATTAAATTGATTGAAGAAAACTGCCTCGTTATGAATGTGGATAGTGGAGTGGACTATCGCTTGCGTACTCTTGAGCAAGCTGAGATCTATCATTTTCCTCTAGACAAAGCTGCAACCGAGAATCTGTATCGTTATTACGGCCAGCTAGTTGGTGAGGGAAAAGCAAAAGACTTGCAGATAGATATTAATCATCGCAGTATTCCCGTTATCGAAGCGAGTGACGGAGTTCTC
The DNA here is from genome assembly GCA_003263845.1 of Vibrio aestivus. Classification (GTDB taxonomy): domain Bacteria; phylum Pseudomonadota; class Gammaproteobacteria; order Enterobacterales; family Vibrionaceae; genus Vibrio; species Vibrio aestivus. The sequence continues at coordinate 27,491 of JYJN01000155.1, forward strand.
CATGCCTCTTTTGAGCAGTTATGTCAGTCTGCGCGCAGTCAAAATGACTATATCGAAATGTCTCGCATCTATCACACTGTACTGCTTGCTGATGTACAACAGATGGGAGCCACCCTTGATGATGCTGCCCGTCGCTTCATTGCTTTAGTCGATGAATTTTACGAAAGAAACGTGAAGCTTATAATTTCGGCTGAGGTGGCAATGGATGCATTATATAGTGGTGGACAACTCGAATTTGAGTTTAAGCGATGTTTGTCACGATTAATTGAAATGCAAAGCCATGATTACCTAGCAAAAGAGCACTTAGGCTAAGGAAAATCACACAATTTTGGGCTGCGAGAAAAAAATCGTGATTTTGTTCAAAAAGAGGTGATTTTTTCAGCTTACTTCTCTATAATCCTGCGACCTACCGTTACTGCTGGCCTCTAGTTATTAGATTTTCTATGGCTATGCGAGAGTTTCCAACACTCGAAGGGGTGATGAATGGGGCTCTTAGACAGTGGGAACATATTGTTCCTTAAGTGTAAATTTTTTAATAGGTAATTATTAGCATGAAAACTTTCGTTGCTAAACCAGAAACTGTAAAACGCGACTGGTATGTTGTAGACGCTGAAGGTAAAACTCTTGGTCGTCTAGCAAGTGAAATCGCTTCTCGCCTTCGCGGTAAGCATAAAGCTGAATACACTCCACACGTTGACACTGGTGATTACATCATCGTTGTAAACGCGGAGAAAGTTACTGTAACTGGTAACAAGGCTAAAGGTAAGATCTACTACCGTCACACTGAGTTCCCAGGCGGCCTAAAATCAATCAGCTTCGAGAAGCTAATTGATCGCAAGCCAGAGATGGCTCTTGAACTAGCTGTTAAAGGTATGCTACCACGTGGTCCTCTTGGCCGTGCTATGTACCGTAAGCTAAAAGTTTACGCTGGTGCTGAGCACAACCATGTTGCTCAACAACCAACAGTACTAGACATCTAATCGGGGATTATGAAAATGGCAGAGAATCAATACTACGGCACTGGCCGTCGCAAAAGCTCAGCAGCTCGTGTTTTCATCAAGCCAGGCAATGGTGAGATCGTAATCAACAAGCGTAGCCTTGATGTTTACTTCGGTCGTCCAACTTCTCGTATGGTTGTTAAACAACCTCTAGAGCTAGTTGAACTAACTGAGAAACTAGACCTATACATCACTGTTTCTGGTGGTGGTATTTCTGGCCAAGCTGGTGCTATCCGTCACGGTATCACTCGCGCGCTAATGGAATACGATGAGTCTCTACGTCCTGCTCTACGTGCAGCTGGCTACGTTACTCGTGACGCTCGTTGCGTTGAACGTAAGAAAGTTGGTCTACGTAAAGCACGTCGTCGTCCACAGTTCTCTAAGCGTTAATCTCTTTTTTACAAAGAGTTCGCTTCCAGTTATTACTGGATTGTGGTTCAAAAGCCTGGCATTTATGTCAGGCTTTTTTGTTTTTCCCCCTTCCCAAATCCTCTTCATTCCGAATACTTCCTCCTGATATCACTCAATTTTAGTGCTTTTGTGACCATGCGAACGCTTTGCCAGACGAATGTTGCAAAAAGGTAGCTTTATCTTGTCAAAAAGTAGGGTTTTATTTATCATTTCCCGTCAAATAAATACAACTAAATTCGTATCATGTTAGCCATGCTCTGTAAGCGGAATAACAATAATCCAAAGGGAGCAAATGGGAGAATGTTTGGATGAGCAATGCGCCTTTAAATAACGGCCGTAGACGTTTCTTAACTGCCACAACCGCGGTTGTGGGTGGTTTGGGAGCAGCTGCTGTCGCCGTTCCTTTTATTAAATCTTGGAACCCAAGTGCCAAAGCGAAAGCGGCGGGTGCCCCTGTTGAAGTTGAAATTGGAAAACTTGAAGAAGGGCAAATGGTTCGTGTCGAGTGGCGAGGTAACCCTGTATGGGTTGTACGTCGTGCTCAGTCAGTTGTCGACACCCTAAAAGATCTTGACGGTCAGCTTCGTGACCCTAGCTCAAATGAAGAGCAGCAGCCAGGTTATGCTCAGAATGCTTATCGCTCAATTAAGCCTGAGTATTTTGTGGCTGTTGGTATTTGTACCCACCTAGGTTGTTCGCCTACTTATTTGCCAGATACTTTTGGCGAGCAAGTTCAAGGTGTGCGTTCTGGTTTCTTCTGCCCATGTCATGGCTCTAAATTTGATATGGCTGGTCGAGTATTCCAAGGCGTTCCTGCACCACTAAACCTAGTGGTGCCTAAGCACATGTACTTAAGTGATACCAAAATTATCATCGGTGTTGATGAAACAGGGGAGGCATAATGCAAGCTCTACTTGATTGGGTAGAAAAACGCATACCCGCAATGAATGCGTACAAAAAGCACTTGTCTGAGTATCCAATGCCAAAGAACTTCAACTTTTGGTATTTATTTGGCTCATTGGCAATGTTGGTGCTGGTTAACCAGATCCTCACGGGTATTTGGTTAACTATGAACTATGTTCCATCTGGTGATGGTGCATTTGCCTCTATCGAATACATCATGCGTGACGTGGAATACGGTTGGTTACTGCGTTACATGCACTCTACTGGCGCTTCAGCTTCTTTGTTGTCGTATACCTACACATGTTCCGTGGCTTGATTTACGGCTCTTACCAGAAGCCGCGTGAGCTGCTTTGGGTATTCGGCATGCTGATCTTCCTAGTTCTAATGGCAGAAGCTTTCATGGGTTACTTGCTACCGTGGGGGCAGATGTCTTACTGGGGTGCTCAGGTAATCATCTCATTGTTCGGTGCTATCCCAGTTATCGGTGACGATTTAACGCTATGGATTCGTGGTGACTACGTTATCTCTGGTGCGACGCTAAACCGTTTCTTTGCACTGCACGTTATTGCGCTGCCTATCGTTTTGTTGCTTCTTATTGTTCTTCACGTTCTAGCACTTCACGAAGTTGGTTCAAATAACCCTGATGGTATCGAAACTAAACTACCGAAAGGTTCTCAAGGCGACGATTACAAAACTCAGTTTAAGTTCCACGACGACTACACGAAGAAATACGACATTATTGATTCCATTCCGTTCCACCCATACGGTACGGTTAAGGACTTGGTTGGTGTTGCAGGTTTCTTATTCTTCTTCTGTTACGTGTTGTTCTTTAATCCTGAGATGGGCGGTTTCTTCCTTGAGCCACCTAACTTTGAAGCAGCGAACCCACTGAAAACGCCAGAGCACATTGCTCCAGTATGGTACTTCACACCGTTCTACGCGATTCTACGTGCTGTTCCAGATAAGCTCCTAGGTGTTATCGCAATGGGTGCGTCGATTGCCGTACTATTTGTACTGCCTTGGTTAGACCGTTGTCGTGTACGCTCTTACCGCTACCGCAGTAAGTTCCATCTGTTTAACATCATTCAATTCACCATCAGCTTTATTGCGCTGGGTATTCTTGGTGCGCTCCCAGCAACGCCAACATATACACTGCTTGCGCAGATCTTTAGCTTAGGTTACTTCATGTTCTTCGTTCTTCTGTATTTCTACAGTAAGAATGAAGCGACGAAACCATTACCAGAAAGGGTGAATTTCAAATGAAAAAATGGATTGTAATTTTGTTTGCAATGCTGCCTGCTCTAGCAATGGCAGCCGGTCCAAAGGTACCGTTAGACAAAGCAAATAACGACTTATCGGATCAGGCATCGCTACAAAATGGTGCCAAGTTATTCATGAACTACTGTTTCGCTTGTCACTCTACGCAATATCAGCGTTACGAGCGAGTAGCGACAGATTTAGGTATTCCTGCTGACCTAATGAAAGAGAATCTAATGTTCGACCCAGAGGCGAAAATTGGTGATCTTATGGTGAGTGCAATTCCGCAAGACTCTGCAGCTCAATGGTTTGGTGCGCCGCCACCGGATCTGACTTTGGTTGCTCGTGTTCGTGGTGTGGATTGGTTGTACACTTACTTACGCTCTTTCTATGCAGATCCGTCTCGCCCATTTGGTGTGAACAACGTTGTGTTCCCAATGGTCGGTATGCCACATGTTCTTGAAGAACTTCAAGGTATTCCTCAGCCAGTATACGGTACGCGCGTTGTGGATGGTGTCGAAGAACAAGCCATCGTTGATATCAAAACAGACGGGACTGGTGAACTGAACGAAGAAGAATACGATGACGCAATCCGCGATCTTGTAAACTTCTTAGAGTACTCAGGTGACCCTGTGAAACTTGAGCGCCACACCCTAGGTTGGTGGGTAATGGGCTTCCTCGTTATCTTCACCATCATCGTTGTGCTGCTTAAGAAAGAGTATTGGCGTGATGTGCATTAATTGTGCTACCATACGGTGCTAATTCCTAATTTTTAATGTATACAATGGAGGCAATGCCTCCATTGTTTTTTATATCTGTAAGTCTGCTGGAGGGCTCCATGGCTGTAGCTGCCAATAAACGTTCTGTGATGACTCTATTTTCAAGTGCATCTGATATGTATAGCCATCAGGTTCGTATCGTTCTGGCTGAGAAAGGTGTAAGTGTTGAAGTTGAGCTAGTTGATGAGGCAAATCTGCCGACAGAACTTGTTGAACTAAACCCGTACAAGACAGTACCGACTCTTGTTGATCGTGAGCTTGCGCTTTACGATTCAAAAATCATCATGGAATACCTTGATGAGCGTTTCCCTCATCCACCATTGATGCCTGTATATCCAGTTGCTCGTGGTAACAGCCGTTTGATGATTTACCGCATCGAGCGTAACTGGTACTCACTAGCAGAGAAAGTTGTGAAAGGTAATGCAGAAGAGTCTGAGTCTGCTCGTAACAAACTTCGTAACGACCTTCTGACTCTGGCCCCTCTTTTTGCTGAGTATGAATATTTCATGAGCGATGAGTTTAGCCTAATTGATTGTTACCTAGCACCTCTACTATGGCGTCTGCCTCAGCTTGGTATTGATTTAATCGGTCCAGGCTCAAAAGAGTTAAAAATCTACATGAACCGCGTATTTGAGCGTGATTCATTCTTAGCTTCTTTGACTGAAGCTGAGCGTGAGATGCGTTTATCTCGTTAATGTTGGTGTAATGGATATTTCTAATATGACACCGCGCCGACCATATTTGCTAAGAGCATTTTATGATTGGCTAGTAGATAATGATTTAACTCCACACTTGGTAGTTGAAGCCAATTTACCTGGCGTACGAGTTCCTCTTGAGTTCGTTCAAGATGGTCAAATTATCTTGAATGTGGCGCCGCGTGCGGTTGGGAACTTAGAGTTGGGTAATGAAGCGATTACATTTAATGCTCGCTTCAGTGGTCGCCCACACTCGGTGATAGTTCCTCTCTATGCAGTACAAGCGATATACGCTCGTGAGAATGGTGCAGGAACAATGTTTGAACCTGAAGAAGCTTACGAAGCGCGTATTGATGAAGAAGAAGCTGTATTTGAGCCAGAAACTCCATCTCCGCTTTCTGTAGCGACTGAAGAGAGCACACCAGCTGAAGTGACAGAGGCTGAATCAGAGCCGGCTAGACCAAAAGGTAAGCCGAGTCTTCGAGTTATCAAATAAAACGCTCAGTCGTCACTATCAAACAAAAAAGCAGCGCGTCAGCGCTGCTTTTTCTTTTCTGTATATATAGCTTACTGGAAAGCGCGAATTACCTGCTTAACACCAGAAATGTTACGAGCGACTTCAGTGGCCTTATCGGCTTGTTCTGTAGTTACGTACCCTAATAAAAACACTTCTTTATCTTCAGTGATGACTTTTACTTGAAGACCATTTAGTTCTTTTTCTGCCAATAGTGCAGATTTTACTTTGGTCGTGATCCAACTATCTGCGCTGATCTCTGTAACGGAGAGTGGGGCCTTAATACGTACTTGATTGTGAATAGTCTTTACACCTTCAATAGCACGTGCTTCTTTCTCAAATTGGTTTAAAAGCTCTTCCGTGCTTGATTGGCCGATTAGAACCACTGTGCCATCGTATGAACTAGCTGAGATACGTGCTTGGCCACGGTAAGGGGCTTTGTTGCCAATGCCAACAATTGAAAATTCAATATTGCTGTCGTTCCATTTATCTCGAGTTGAGCGCGGATCTAAGTTTGAGCTGGATGAATCACCTGAACCCGGCAGCGAGCCACAACCCGCTAACAGAGCGATACCCAAGGCAACAAAAAAGAGTTTGATTGACTTCATCATTTACTCCTCGTGAGCAGGGAAAAGAACTTGATCTATAAGATCACATAAACAGTGTAGTGTTACCATGTGAACTTCATGAATCCTTGCGGTTCGATGTGATGGTATACGGATTTCTACGTCATGCTCACCGAGCAACCCTGCCATTTCACCACCATCTTTACCGGTTAGAGCGATAATGGTCATGTCGCGAGTTACGGCGGCTTCCATCGCTTTGATAATGTTTTTACTGTTACCGCTGGTCGAGATAGCTAAAAGAATATCGCCTGGTTGACCAAAGGCGCGCACTTGCTTTGAGAAGATCTCTTGATAGTGGTAGTCATTGGCTACAGCCGTTAACGTCGTGTTGTCGGCGGTCAACGCCATTGCTGGTAGGCTTGGTCGTTCCGTTTCGAAACGGTTAAGTAGGCAGGAAACAAATTGCTGAGCATTAGACGAGGAGCCCCATTTCCACAACACAGAATCTTATTGCCATTGAGTAAACTCGTGACCATAGCTTGTGCTGCGTGAGTAATTGCGTCTGGCAGAGCTTCTGCAGCGGCAATTTGAATTTGAATGCTTTCTGTAAAACTGTCTTTAATGCTATCGAGCATCGTTTATCCTTGAGTTATTGCGTTTTGTATCCATTCGATGTCACGGCCGTCGTTATGTATCGCGACGAGATCAAATCGAAAGTCAGTTTCATGAACTGAGTGGTTATGTTTCATTAGCCAAAGGTTTGCCGTCTTAATTAACTTACGCATTTTTGCAGGGTTAACGGTTTCGGCTGCATGACCGAAATTTTGGCTTTTTCGGTAACGAACTTCAACAAAAACCAATGTACTGCCATGAGTGAGTATCAAATCGATCTCTCCACAACGCACATTGAAGTTACGTTCAACAAGTTTTAAACCACGGCGCTGCAAATAATCCAGCGCCGCGGCTTCGAAGTGATCGCCCTTAGCTCTTTTGCTAAAGAGCTTCACGCTCTGCCCAGCTAATTTCGCGCTGCACAACGCATTGCTCATCAATGGTCAAAACACCTGTTTTGCCTTCAATAGAGTAACCTTCAACCACTTTCATTTGTGGTAGTTGCTCCATCAATTGATAAGCATCCATGCCGAGAGCTTGCAATCGTTTCTCAGCATTCGAGTTTCTTGGCCACAGTTGCGCCATTTCTGCTTCTAATGCGGCATCAGGTTGAATCAGAAGAGGAATATCACTGTAGGTAACGCCTGTCAGATCTTCGTACTGTTTGCTTGAGCTGTTGCTGCGTGAATTAGAGAACAACTTCGGAGGAATCGTATCTGGGTTAATGGCCACTTCAATAAATGGTTTAATAAGCGTTAACTCAGAGCTTTTTGCCACAATGTAAACGGCATCAATATCTCTGCGGCTGCGAGGTTGGCTCTCTAGAGGAATATCGAGAAGTGCTTCCATTTGCGCGATGTGTTGTTGGCTATCTTGCAATCCAAACACACCATTAATGTTGCGTTGTAATTGGCGTTTATCGCCAAACAGGTTAACCGCGACTTTATTATCACTGTGCTTAGCCCACTCTTCATTGAAGCTTCAACCACACGTTGACCTAGGCTGCCTTGTGGTGCCAAAACCAATGGGTATTGATAGCCCTGCTCAAAGAAGTGCTTAGCTGCCTGAGCTACTTCTTGCTCTGGTGATAGTGCAAGATAGCAAGTGTCGGTGCCAGCTTCTAATGTATCTGGGATATTCAATGCGAGAGTCGGAATCGGTTTTTGTAGGTTGTCTAGAGCGGTTTGTAGCTCTTCCACCTTGTCTTTAGTCAGTGGACCAACAACAAAATCGATGTCTTTTTCGAGCATCAATGTTTCAATAGCTTTCGCGCCGTTGATGTTGGTATCAACTATTGTCAAAGTCGCATTCTCATCGCGTTCTTCATCGTTCATCATCTCCATGATGAAACCATCGCGAATCAGTTGGGCTTGTTTAGCGAAGCGACCTGTTAAAGGCAGTAACAGGGCGGTGTTAACTGGTTTTGCAATATCTAAGGCGAGAATGTCTTGTACTTTGATTGGTGTGTACAGAGCGGCTGGATGATTCGGGTTTGCCAGTAACCACTCTTCAATCTCACCTTTTAGCTGGGTAATGCTTGTAGCGTATTGTTTTGAGATTTGACTCAATTCAACCCAACCTGCAAATGTCGAGGTTGATGATGCTTGAACGAGGCGCATTGTCTCTTGTGCGACATCGTAAGATAAATATTCCCAAATACCTTCCGAAAGCTGAGGTTGTTTTTGTTCGCGCTCATATTGCGAAAGGTTAGACAGTTCATTTGCCGCTTCGAAATAACGAGATTGAAGAGCGAAAAGATCTGAACGAAGCTGGTGATATTCTTGCCATTGCTCATCAGGCAATGACCAGTTGGTTTGGAAATTTAGCTTAGACAGTGCTAAGTCGTAATCGCCAGCATTCTTAACAAGGTTTGCTCTAGCCAATTGCCACTCAGCCTGCTGCAGAGGGCTTAAAGATTGCTTCGACAGACGGTTAATCAAGCGGCTTGCTTGTTCCACATCATTGGCTTCAACAGAGGCTTTCAAAGCCATGATAAGCCAATCATTTTGTAAACTGCCTTGGCTGCTGTCGGCTTGCATGATGTAACTTTGCGCAGACTTAACCGGATCTTGGGTAATATTGACGCTAAGTGGTGCTTTCGGTTGCGATGAACATGCTGCTAGGGTAATTGCCAGTGCAACAGGAGTCAGCAAGCGTGGTACACTTATTCTCTTATGGTTCTTCATAGCCATGAGTTCTTAAATAATTCCGTGTAAAATTGTCTCTATATTAATCGTTGAAGTGATGGTAAACAAATGACAGATAACAAAACCTTGCCAGCAGAGATCTCAACTCTCTACATTGTTCCGACCCCTATTGGCAATTTAGGTGATATTACTCAACGCGCCATAGAAGTTTTGTCTAATGTCGACGTTATTGCTGCTGAAGACACTCGACATACAGGTAAATTACTTGCTCACTTCAATATACAAACAAAAACCTTTGCACTGCATGATCACAATGAGCAGCAAAAAGCGCAAGTCTTAGTTGAAAAATTGCAACAAGGGCAGTCTATCGCTTTGGTTTCAGATGCGGGCACGCCCTTAATTAGTGATCCAGGATACCATCTGGTGAAACAATGTCGTCAAGCAGGCGTCAGAGTTGTTCCGCTGCCTGGTGCGTGTGCGGTAATTGCAGCCTTGAGTGCATCGGGTTTACCGTCTGATCGTTTCAGCTTTGAAGGCTTTTTGCCACCAAAAAGCAAAGGTAGAAAGGACAAATTCCTAGAGATTTCCAAAGTGGAACGTACCTGTATCTTCTATGAATCGCCACACCGCATTATGGATTCATTGGACGATATGCTTTCAATCCTTGGCCCAGATCGCGAAGTCGTACTAGCCCGTGAGCTGACGAAAACATTTGAAACGATACAAGGTTTACCACTTGGTGAACTCATCGAATGGGTGAAGAGTGATGAAAATCAACGCCGAGGTGAGATGGTACTATTGATCCATGGTCACCGTGAAGAGGCCTCTGATGAGCTCCCAGAGGAAGCGACTCGTACCCTGTCGATTCTGGTGAAAGAGTTGCCATTAAAGAAGGCGGCAGCGATGTCGGCAGAGATCTATAACTTGAAGAAAAATGCGCTTTATAAATGGGGACTAGAGAACCTCTCTTAACGACCGCGCTGCGAGATGTATAACAAAAGGCCTGTATTCGATACAGGCCTTTTGTTTATAAGCACTGGGCGATTAGGCTGTGCAGCTTAATAGCGCTAGACACTGTATCTAATTATCTATACAATCCGCCTCCGGAGTTGAACGGGTAATCGCTGCTTCATTGATGTCCTACGGGAGACTGATGAAGGGGAGGAACGTCCGGGCTCCATAGAGCAGGGTGCCAGGTAACGCCTGGGGAGCGTGAGCTCACGACAAGTGCAGCAGAGAGAAAACCGCCGATGGCTTAATCTTCTTTTATTCTTCGGAGTAGGGAAGTAAGCACAGGTAAGGGTGAAAGGGTGCGGTAAGAGCGCACCGTGCGTCTGGTAACAGTGCGTAGCAAGGTAAACTCCACCCGGAGCAAGATCAAATAGGCCCTCACATAGCATGGCTCGTGTTTGGGGCGGGTAGATTGCTTGAGCCTGTGAGCGATTGCAGGCCTAGACGAATGGTTACCACCGCGTAAGCGGGACAGAACCCGGCGTATGTGTCAACTCCACCTATTCGAGACCCATCATAGCTGCAAAGCTATGATGGGTTTTTTGCTTTTAGTTGACGAATTTAACTTTGTTAGCCTTAAACTTAGCGCAAGATCACGACTAACAGTAGCGATTAGCCACTAAATCAGTACACTGATAGTTTGGTAATCACTTGTTATTGTGAATATTCAATCAAGCCTGATGAGAACATTATGACTGAACCCTTCCAACATATTTCTGTACTGCTTAACGAATCGATCGACGGTTTAGCGATTAAACCTGATGGCATCTACATTGACGGTACTTTTGGGCGTGGTGGTCATAGCCGCACGATTCTTTCAAAATTGGGTGAAAATGGTCGTTTGTATAGTATCGATAGAGATCCTCAAGCGATTGCTGAAGCCAATAAAATCGACGACCCTCGCTTTACCATTGTCCATGGTCCGTTTTCAGGAATGGCTAAATACGCAGAGCAATACGATTTGGTCGGCAAGGTAGACGGTGTGCTGCTGGATTTAGGTGTGTCATCGCCACAGCTTGATGATGCTGAACGTGGCTTTAGCTTCATGAAAGATGGCCCTTTGGACATGCGAATGGACCCAACTTCTGGAACCCCGGTCTCTCAATGGCTACTCGAAGCGGACTTGGATGATATCACTTGGGTTATTCGTGAGTTTGGTGAAGACAAACATGCACGTCGCATCGCTAAGGCGATTGTGGCGCATCGTGACGATGAAGAGAAAGAGCCACTGACTCGAACCAGTCAGCTTGCTAAATTGATCTCTGAAGCGGCACCAAAAAGTTTTAAAGAGAAAAAACACCCAGCCACTCGTGCTTTCCAAGCTTTCCGTATTTATATCAACAGTGAGCTTGAAGAGATAGATACGGCGCTAAAAGGTGCGGCGAGTATTCTTGCACCACAAGGGCGCTTGTCAGTGATCAGTTTCCATTCGCTTGAAGACAGAATGGTGAAGCGTTTTATTCGTAAAGAGAGCAAAGGGCCAGAAGTGCCACATGGTATTCCATTGACCGAAGATCAGATTAAAGCATTGGGCAGCGCTGACTTAAAACCTGTCGGCAAAGCGATTAAACCATCGAAGTCAGAAGTCGATATTAACCCGCGCTCACGCAGCTCGGTATTGCGTTTGGCAGAGAAACTATAAGACACCAATGAAACAAACACCTCCTAACCTTGCAAAACTGATCGGGCTAGATCTAATAACAGTAGGACGACTTCCACTGTTTATTATGGTGCTCCTGTTTGCAAGTGCCATGGGGGTCGTATTTACAACTCATCACACCAGACAAGCAATCTTTGAAAAGGATCAAGCTTTGTCGGAGCGCGAACGTTTAGATAACGAGTGGCGCAACTTAATTCTGGAAGAAACGGCGCTAGCCGAGCATAGTCGCGTTCAAGCTGTGGCGATGCAAGAGCTTGAAATGACTCGACCTAACGCTAACACGGAAGTAGTGATCTCCTCGCAATGACCACCCAAAAAGCCAAAGCTCAACCCAAAAAAACTGATGTATCGGGGCCAATTCTTATCCGCTGGCGCTTTTATCTCATCATTTTCTTCGTTTTTTGTGCTTTCGCGGCGCTCGTTGGTCGCATTGGTTATATTCAAATTATTGAGCCGGACAACTTAATTCGCCAAGGCGATATGCGTTCGGTTCGAGCACAAACGCTTCATTCTGCTCGTGGCATTATTTCAGATCGCAATGGTGAACCATTAGCGGTTAGTGTGCCTGTTGAGGCGGTTTGGGCAGACCCTGTCGCCATCTATAAAGCGGGTGGATTAGTTGATATCGATCGTTGGTATGCACTTGCGGATGTACTTGGGATTGCTCGTGAAAGTCTTGTCAGTAAAATTGAAAAAAACAAATCACGCCGATTCATCTATCTTCAACGCCAAGTTAGCCCTGCAATGGCAAAATATATTCGCGAACTTAAGCTGGCTGGAGTAGGGTTAAAAGCCGAATCTCGGCGTTATTACCCTGCTGGTGAAGTAAGTGCTCACTTAATTGGTGTGACAGGTATTGATGGCCATGGTTTAGAAGGTGTTGAGCGCAGTTACGATAAGTGGCTGACTGGTGAAGCCGGTAAAAGAATCATTCGTAAAGACCGCTATGGTCGAGTGGTTGAAAATATCTCTTTAGAAGAGCGTGAAGAGGGTAAGCCTTTAGAGCTAACAATCGATCAACGTTTACAGGCGATTGCTTATCGAGCGATTAAGCAGGCAGTGGCAGATTTTCGCGCAACATCGGGCTCGGCGGTATTGCTGGATGTGAAGACCGGTGCGGTGCTAGCATGGTGAATGCGCCGTCATACAACCCGAATAATCGCGCTGATTTGCAGTCTTTCAAAATGCGTAACCGCGTTATTACTGATGCTTTCGAACCCGGTTCTACGGTAAAACCTTTTGTCGTACTTGCTGCGTTAGAAGAGGGGACTGCAGACTTAGACACTGTGATAGATACAGGTAATGGTCGCATGAGAACCGGCGGTAGTTGGGTCCGAGATACCTCTAAAGTAGGCAAAGCTGATCTTACGACCATATTGCAGAAATCCAGTAATATCGGTGTCGCGAAACTTGCGCTGGATATGCCGCTTGAGGCCTTGCTGGGAATGTACAGTTCAGTTGGGTTTGGCGAAATGTCTGGTTTGAATTTGGTGGGTGAAACCTCCGGTATCTTCCCGAATCGTCGCCGCTGGTCACAACATGAGATTGCGACTTTCTCTTTCGGGTATGGTCTCACTATTACGCCACTGCAACTTGCCCATGCTTATGCCACTCTAGGTAACTTTGGTCAGTATCAACCAATTCATATTATCGATAATAATCAGCAAGACCTGTCTCGTCAGGTGATTGGCCGAGACAATGCTAAATCTGTTCTGGCAATGTTAGAAACAGTCACTCAGCCGGGGGGTACTGCCACACGTGCGGCGGTACCTGGCTATCGTGTTGCTGCAAAAACCGGTACATCACGTAAAGCGGTTGCAGGTGGCTATGGTGACGAATACTTTGCCTATACCGCAGGTGTAGCGCCAGCCAGTAACCCGAGAGTTGCTTTGGTGGTGGTGGTGAATGAACCGCAAGGTGATAATTACTATGGCGGCTCGGTTGCTGGCCCAGTCTTTTCTGAGATTATGAAGAGTGCCCTGCAAATACTTAACGTAGCGCCAGATGAAAACAAGACAAAAAGTGAAGAGCAAAACTAACAATGATTGAGAAGATGACTTTATCTCAGCTTATCGCCCCATGGCTTGCCAACGCGTCAGATGCTATATCGAATGCAGATGTGACCCATTTAGAGCTTGATAGCCGCAAGGTAACTTCAGGCGACACTTTTGTTGCGGTGGTCGGGCACGCCGTTGATGGACGAAAGTTCATTGATAAAGCGATTGAACTCGGTGCCAGTTCTGTTATTGCTCAATCTTGCTCTGAGCATCCTCATGGCAGCGTTGAGCTGCGTTCTCAAAAACCAGTGGTCTATTTATCGGATCTTGGTGAGCATTTATCTCACCTTGCTGGCCGCTTGTACAATCACCAAGCAATGCCGTGATTGGTGTGACAGGTACCAATGGCAAAACCACTATTTCGCAACTGATCGCCCAGTGGCTCGAGCTGGTTGGCTCACGTGCCGCTGTGATGGGCACAACAGGAAATGGCTTTCTATCCGAATTAAAGCAAGCTGCCAATACCACAGGTAGTGCGATTGAAATTCAGAGCACTTTTGGCTGATTTGGCGGATGATGGCGCAAAATATACCGCGCTTGAAGTCTCATCTCATGGTTTGGTTCAAGGGCGCGTTAAAGCGCTAACGTTTAGCGCTGGAGTTTTCTCTAATTTAAGCCGTGACCATCTTGATTACCACGGGACCATGGAAGCCTACGCCGAAGCTAAGTACACCTTGTTTTCAGAGCACGAGTGTCAACAGGCGATCATCAACGCCGATGATCCTGTTGGTCATGAGTGGCTAAATCGTTTATCCGATGCCATTGCTGTGTCTCTAAAGGCTGATTGCCAATTTTCAGAGGCTGTGTTCGCCAAAGAGGTCGATTACTCAGAGTCCGGCATTAAGCTTTCGTTTGATGGTAAGTTTGGTTCAGGTGTGCTCCATGTTCCGCTTATTGGTGAGTTCAATGCCAGCAATGTACTATTGGCGTTTGCCTGTTTACTTTCGCTCGGTATTGATAAAGCTGCGCTTGTAGAGCTGCGCCGAAATTAGTGCCAGTCATCGGCCGTATGGAGCTGTTTAAAAATGGCAACAAAGCCAAGGTCGTAGTCGATTATGCTCATACGCCTGATGCACTTGAGAAAGCGTTGAAAGCACTGCGCGTACATTGCTCAGGAAAACTGTGGGCTATATTTGGCTGTGGAGGCGATCGCGATACGGGCAAGAGGCCTATGATGCATCCATTGCCGAGCAGTTTGCCGACCAAGTGATTATGACCGATGATAACCCGCGCAGTGAAGATCCCGCCACTATCGTAGAAGACATGAAAAAAGGTCTTAAGCAACCAGACAACGCACACACACTGCACAGCCGCTATGAAGCTATTGAGTTTACACTCAAGCACGCGAGTGAAAATGACATCATCTTGCTGGCAGGAAAAGGACATGAAGATTATCAAGTGATGGCGAATGAGACCATCCATTACTCAGACCGCGAGTCTGCTCAGCAATTATTAGGTCTGTAGACGAAAGGAATTACGAATGATTTCAGTATCGCTTTCCACGTTAGTGGATGTGCTTGATGCGACTTTGATTGGTGACGATCGCATCATTAACAGTGTCTCGACAGATACTCGAAAGATAGAGGCAGGAAGCCTATTTATTGCCATTGTTGGTGATCGATTTGATGCGCACGATTTTGTTGATACCGCTTCAGAGCAGGGGGCCAGTGCCGTACTCGTTTCCAGACGGCTTGATGTTTCTGTCCCACAATTATTGGTAAAAGACACGAAGCTAGCGCTCGGTAAGCTAGGGGCTTGGGTGCATCAGCAGTGCGATATTCCTACCATCGCTATTACAGGTAGCTGCGGTAAAACGACAGTGAAAGAGATGGTGGCCAGTATTCTTTCTAACAAAGGGAACGTGCTGTTTACTGCAGGCAATTTTAACAATGATATTGGGGTGCCATTAACCCTGCTGCGTTCTACGCCAGAATACGATTTTGCGGTGATTGAACTGGGTGCCAATCATATCGGAGAGATCGCTTACACGACTCAATTGGTACAACCTGATATCGCCATGGTCAACAATGTTGCTGCTGCGCATCTTGAAGGTTTCGGCTCAATGGGTGGCGTGAAACAGGCAAAAGGTGAAATTTACCAAGGATTAACGGCAGGCTCACCTGCCATTGTTAACTTAGATAGCCATGGTGAGCAATACTGGGAAGCGGTCCTAGCTGATAAGCAAGTGACGACATTCTCGGTGAAAGAGAGCAAAGCGGATTATTTTGCATCGAACATCAGACTGTCTGAGACTGGCGAAGCCAGTTTTAATTTACAAACACCGCAAGGTAATGTCGACGTTCAGCTAGGTATGATTGGTCAGCATAACGTTGCCAATGCATTGGCTGCTTGCGCGTTGTCTCTCTTTGTGGGCGCAACATTGGAGCAAGTTAAGTTGGGTTTAGCGCAACTTGGCATGGTGAAAGGTCGAGTTGAAGTGGTTGAACTTACCGACTCAATCAAACTGATCGACGACAGTTACAACGCCAGTGTTCCTGCAATGAAAGCTGCCGCTGACCTACTTAACAGCTTTGATGGCATTCGGTGGCTTATTTTAGGCTATATGGCAGAGTTAGGTGAGGAAAGCCTTGCACTTCATCGGCAAGTTGGAGAACATGCTGCACCGTTTAAATTTGAGCATGTCCTGACATTTGGTGATGACGCAAAAGCGATCAGCGACGTATGTCATGGAAAGCACTTTAGTAATCATGAAAGCATGATTCAGTATATTGAGCAGCAGCTGGTTAAGCACGATACTCAAACGCACACTTTGTTGGTGAAAGGTGCCAACAGTGCGGGTATGAGTAAAGTCGCTACTGCTTTGAAGGAGAAATACTCATGATCATTTGGCTAGCAGAGTTATTACAGCCATATTTTTCTTTTTTTCGTCTATTTGAATACTTGTCATTTAGAGCCATCGTTAGTGTGTTAACCGCACTCGGTCTTTCTCTTTGGATGGGACCACGCTTAATTAGGCGTCTTCAAATGCTTCAGATTGGCCAAGTTGTTCGTAACGATGGCCCAGAATCGCATTTTAGTAAGCGTGGCACGCCGACCATGGGCGGCGTCATGATTCTAGCAGCAATAATTATTACGGTATTGCTTTGGACGGACTTATCCAACCCTTACGTTTGGGCGGTTCTAGCGGTACTTGGTGGCTACGGAGCAGTCGGTTTTGTCGATGATTATCGTAAAGTAGTTCGTAAAAATACAGATGGCCTTATCGCACGTTGGAAGTATTTTTGGCAATCTGCGATTGCGTTGATCGTTGCATTTGCGCTTTATGCACATGGCAAGGATACAGCGGCAACTCAGCTGGTGGTGCCTTTCTTTAAAGACATCATGCCGCAGTTGGGCCTGTTCTACATCATTCTGACTTACTTTGTGATTGTAGGAACCAGTAATGCCGTTAACTTAACCGATGGTCTCGACGGCCTTGCAATCATGCCGACGGTATTAGTAGCTTCTGGCTTCGCGGCGATTGCATGGGCAACAGGTAACGTAAATTTTGCAGAGTATCTACACATCCCACACATCCCAATGGCTTCAGAGCTTGTGGTTGTTTGTACGGCGATTGTGGGTGCGGGTTTAGGTTTCTTATGGTTTAACACTTATCCGGCGCAAGTCTTTATGGGTGATGTGGGCTCCCTAGCACTAGGTGGTGCTTTAGGGACAATTGCTGTACTAGTAAGACAAGAATTTGTACTTGTGATTATGGGCGGTGTGTTTGTAATGGAAACCTTGTCGGTTATCTTACAAGTTGGCTCATATAAGTTGCGAGGTCAGCGCATTTTCCGCATGGCGCCTATCCATCATCACTACGAGCTAAAAGGTTGGCCAGAACCACGAGTTATTGTGCGTTTTTGGATCATTTCTATTGTTCTAGTATTGATTGGACTTGCGACGCTTAAAGTACGTTAATCGTTCTGGATGACCAGTTTTTTCCAATTAAGTAATCACTTTCAATGAGTTAGCATGGAACGTTGGCAGCACATTAAAAATGTCGTGGTATGTGGGCTCGGTATTACCGGGCTCTCTGTGGTTAAGCACCTCAAGCGTTTAGGTTTACCTCTAAACGTCCGAGTTATCGATACTCGCACAATTCCTCCTGGAAAAGAGTCTTTACCTGATGGCATCGAGCTGTTTTCAGGTGGCTGGAATCGTCATTGGCTAGAAGAGGCCGATCTGGTGGTGGCCAACCCTGGCATTGCTTTAGCGACCCCAGAGATTCAAGCTGTGCTCAAAGCCGGAACACCTGTTGTCGGGGACATCGAGTTGTTTGCATGGCAAGTCGATAAACCGGTTATTGCGATCACAGGTTCGAATGGTAAAAGTACAGTAACAGATTTGACTGGTGTGGTTGCCAATGCGTGTGGTGTGAAGACTGCCATTGGCGGTAACATTGGCGTTCCAGCTTTAGATTTACTGGAACAGGAGGCGGATCTCTATGTGTTGGAACTGTCTAGCTTCCAACTTGAAACCACGTCTAGCTTGGCACTTGTCGCAGCCGCATTTTTGAACCTTTCTGAAGATCATATGGATCGTTATGAAGGTATGGTGGATTACCGCGAAGCGAAGCTACGCATTTTTGAGCATGCTTCTGCTTGTGTGGTAAACAGTGATGACAAAGCGACTTACCCTGATAAAACATGCCTAAACCTTGTAGAGTTTGGTGTTGATAACGACGCTCGATTTGGGCTTGCCAATATTGATGGCATTGAGTGGCTATGTGACAACAAGTTATCGGTGCTCCCAACATCGAAATTATCCCTAGTTGGTCGTCACAATGTTGCCAACGCGCTTGTGGTTATTGCTCTACTCAAGCAAGCGGGTATCGACTATCGCCAAGGCCTTGAAGCACTTTCCTCATATACTGGTCTTACTCACCGCTGCCAAGTGGTTGCAGAAAAAGAT
This sequence comes from Vibrio aestivus, assembly GCA_003263845.1. Classification (GTDB taxonomy): domain Bacteria; phylum Pseudomonadota; class Gammaproteobacteria; order Enterobacterales; family Vibrionaceae; genus Vibrio; species Vibrio aestivus. Next base: position 46,015 of record JYJN01000155.1, read on the forward strand.
GGTGTGAAATGGGTGAATGACTCAAAGGCGACCAACGTCGCGAGTACCCTAGCGGCCTTGTCTGGCTTAGAGTTAGATGGCACCTTATACCTGCTTGTCGGTGGTGATGGCAAAGGTGCAGATTTCTCGGAACTTGCTCCTGCTTTGGGTAACTTAAATGTTCAGCTTTGTTGTTATGGTGCGGATGGTAAAGCGTTTCTCTCACTGCACCCCTCTGCGAGATACTTCTCGACGATGCTAGAGGCTATTGATGCTGTAAATCCGCAAACTCAAGCAGGTGATATGATCATGTTGTCACCGGCTTGTGCAAGCTTTGATCAGTTCCCGAACTTCATGGCTAGAGGTGATGCGTTCACCGATATTGCCCACCAGTATACTCAGAAGTAGGGACCTTGAATGAGTTTACGTGGAATGCTTGGAGCGACAAAAGGTTGGTTTACCACTCACACTCCAGACGCGCTGTTTGATAGGCAGTTAGTATGGATTTCATTAGGCCTGATGCTAATTGGGTTAGTGATGGTAACGTCTGCTTCATTTCCTGTAAGTTCAAGGCTGACCGATCAGCCGTTTCACTTTATGTTTCGTCATGCAGTCTTTTTAATTCTGTCACTGATGGTCTCGACAGCGGTTTTGCAAATCCCTTTGCAGCGCTGGTTGCAATATAGCTCTGTGCTCTTAGGCATCTCTTTTGTCTTACTGATTGTCGTGCTAGTCGCAGGTAAATCGGTAAACGGTGCTTCGCGTTGGATCCCTTTAGGGTTATTTAATCTCCAACCCGCGGAAGTTGCTAAGCTGTCGCTGTTTATTTTCATGTCGGGCTATTTAGTCAGGAAACAAGATGAAGTTCGCTCAACCTTCTTTGGTGGCTTCTTTAAGCCCATTGTGGTGTTCGGCGCATTGGCGATCTTGCTGCTAGGCCAACCCGATTTAGGTACTGTGATCGTTATGCTGGTGACGCTATTTGGAATGCTGTTTGTCGCCGGGGCCAAGCTCACACAGTTTATCGCTCTCATGGTGGCTGGAATTGTAGCAGTCATCGCATTGATTGCCGCAGAACCCTACCGTGTTCGTCGTGTAACCTCGTTCCTAGATCCGTGGGAAGATCCATTTGGAAGCGGTTATCAGCTGACTCAATCCTTGATGGCTTTTGGCCGTGGCGAATGGTTTGGACAAGGTCTTGGGAATTCAATTCAAAAACTCGAATATCTCCCAGAAGCGCACACTGACTTTGTGTTTGCCGTATTGGCCGAAGAGTTAGGCTTTGTCGGTGTCGTATTAGTTCTCATGCTGATCTTTAGTTTGGTTCTAAAAGCGATATTCATTGGTAAGAAAGCCTTCGAGCATGAACATAACTTTGGTGGTTATCTCGCCTTTGGTATTGGCATTTGGTTTGCCTTCCAAACATTAGTTAATGTGGGAGCGGCTGCAGGTATGGTTCCAACCAAAGGTTTAACCTTACCTTTGATCAGTTATGGTGGTTCAAGTTTAATTATTATGGCAATTGCAGTATCCATTTTACTGCGAATTGATCATGAATGTCGCCTTGACGGTGGCTCCCTGCAAGACGACATAGATAAAGAAGAAATAAAGAACGATGAAAAAGAATAAGCGCCTAATGGTAATGGCTGGCGGAACCGGTGGACATGTTTTTCCCGGTTTGGCGGTTGCTAAGAAGCTTCAAGAGCAAGGTTGGGAAATCCGCTGGTTAGGAACGGCTGATCGTATGGAAGCTGATTTAGTGCCCAAGCATGGCATCGAAATAGACTTCATCAAAGTGAAGGGCCTACGAGGCCAAGGTGTGCTCAAGTTATTAAAAGCGCCGTTTCAGATCCTTAATGCAGTGAAGCAGGCGCGTGAGCATATGTTGCTTGGAAGCCAGATGTCGTTTTAGGGATGGGCGGTTACGTTAGCGGCCCTGGCGGAATAGCAGCTAAATCGATGGGTATTCCAGTGGTTCTGCACGAGCAAAATGCGGTTGCGGGCTTAACTAACCAGTGGTTGTCGAAAGTGGCTACCAAGGTGTTCCAAGCGTTCTCTGGAGCGTTCCCTGATGCTGAAGTAGTGGGTAATCCAGTACGTGAAGACGTCACTCAAATTCCAGCACCACAAAATCGCCTAGCAAATCGCGAGGGTGATATTCAGATATTGGTAATGGGCGGTAGTCAAGGTGCGCAAATTTTAAATACGACCTTGCCGCTTGCATTATCCCAGTTAGGTGAAGGCTACCGAGTCATTCATCAAGCGGGTAAGAACCGACAACAAGAAGTAGAGCAAGCTTATCAGAGTACAGGGGTTAAAAATGCTCAGGTTGTTGAGTTTATTGATGATGTTGCTCAAGCCTATGAACAGGCAGATTTGCTAGTTTGTCGCTCTGGTGCTTTAACTGTATCAGAAGTATCGGCGGCGGGTGTCGCGGCTATCTTTATTCCTTTCATGCATAAAGATAGACAACAGGCCTTAAACGCTGACCATTTGGTCGAGTGTGGCGCGGCCGAAATGATTGAACAGCCGCAATTGACAGCGGATGGTTTAGCTGAGCAAATCTCAGAGCTCACTAGAGAAAGAATTTTAGAAATGTCTATCGCAGCGCGTGAAGCGGCAAAACTCGATGCAGACATTAAAGTGGCTGAGGCAATTCAACATATTGCGGCCTCAGGCAAGTAAAGAGACAAAGATTATGACAATAGAACATACACAAGACCTAGCTCAAATTCGCGCTATGGTTCCAGAAATGCGCCGTGTTAAGAGCATCCACTTCATTGGCATTGGTGGTGCTGGTATGAGTGGTATTGCGGAAGTTCTGCTAAATGAAGGCTATCAAATCACGGGCTCAGATATTGCAGAAAACCCGGTCACTCAGCGCTTAACTGAGAAAGGGGCGACGGTTTATATCGGTCACCAAGCGAGCAATGTAGCTAAAGCCAGCGTAGTTGTGGTCTCTACTGCCATTAATGAAGAAAATCCGGAAATCATTGCGGCGCGAGAAATGCGAGTGCCGATTGTGCGTCGTGCTGAGATGTTGGCAGAGTTGATGCGCTTCAGACATGGAATCGCGGTTGCGGGTACTCATGGCAAGACAACCACCACGGCATTGGTCACTCAGATCTACTCAGAAGCAGGCCTCGATCCAACCTTCGTTAATGGTGGCCTTGTGAAAAGTGCGGGAACGAACGCACGTCTAGGCTCAAGCCGAATCCTTATCGCAGAAGCCGATGAAAGTGATGCATCTTTCCTTCACCTGCAGCCAATGGTGAGTATTGTCACCAATATTGAAGCCGATCATATGGATACCTATGGCGGTGACTTTGAAACACTTAAACAGACATTCATCGACTTTTTACATAACTTGCCATTTTACGGCCAAGCGATCTTGTGCATCGATGATCCTGTGGTTCGAGAGTTAGCGCCGAAAGTAAGCCGTCAGGTGATTACCTATGGTTTCTCCGATGATGCCGATGTAAGAATTGAGAATTACCGTCAAGAAGGTCAGCAAGGTAAGTTCACCGTTGTACGTGATGGTAAGGCCGATCTAGCGATCACTCTAAATATTCCGGGACGTCATAACGCACTTAACGCAGCAGCAGCGATTGCCGTTGCAACAGAAGATGATATTAGCGATGAAGCTATCATGAATGCCATGGTTGGCACTCAAGGTACAGGCCGACGCTTTGACCATCTAGGAGAGTTTGATACGGGCAACGGCAATGCGATGCTTGTTGACGATTATGGTCACCATCCAACAGAAGTTGATGTCACCATTCAAGCTGCTCGTAGCGGTTGGTCAGACAAACGATTAGTGATGATCTTCCAACCGCATCGTTATAGCCGTACACGTGATCTATACGATGATTTTGCCAATGTACTTGATCAGGTCGATGTTCTAATCATGCTTGATGTGTATTCGGCGGGTGAGCAACCGATTGCGGGGGCAGATAGCCGAGCCCTGTGCCGCACTATTCGCAGTCGAGGACGTATCGATCCTATTTTTGTTGCTGAAAATGACACCTTACCTTCTGTTTTAGCTAATGTTTTACAAGATGGTGACCTAGTGCTTACTCAGGGTGCAGGCGATGTTGGTAAAGTGGCTAAGCAGCTTGCTGCTCTTGAGTTGAATATCAATAAAATGCAGCAAAACTAATCGTTGGGGTTGAAAGTCGAAGTTTTGTTCAGAAAGGCGTTATCAAACTTCGATTTATCACTTTCGCCAATTGATACTTTTAGATAGCTCAGTATAATCCGAGAGTTAAAGTGAGTACTTTTACGCTTTATTTTGAAGAGACATGGAAAGAGATTGCAAGCTACGTGCAAGGATAACGGACTTTGATTAAAAGTACTTTAGAACAAGGTCTCCGTATTCCCCATCTTCCAAAGTTAAGGCAGCACGCTTCCGGCGGCATGTTTTTACTTTTGGTTGTTGTGCTTGTTGGCTCTCTTCTTCATTCCACACTATCGTGGATGTGGGATGATGAGCGACTTCCTCTCTCCAAAATTGTACTGCAAGGCGACTTACAGTATGTATCGGCTCAAGACGTACAAAATGCTTTTGCCCGGCTCGATTATATTGGGACGTTTATGTCTCAAGACGTTAATGCTTTGCAAGAGCGTGTCGAAGAGATCCCTTGGGTTTCGAATGCATCGATTCGTAAGCAGTGGCCTGATACTGTAAAAGTTTACTTAACAGAATTTAAAGCAGAAGCCATTTGGAATGGGATCAGTCTGTTAAACGAAACAGGTGTGATTTTTGATGGTGATGTTGGTCAGCTTCGAGAAGAGCGAATTAAACTTTACGGGCCAGAAGGCAGTAATACCGAAGTGCTTTCTGTGTGGCGTGATATCGCCCCTAGATTTGAAGATCTAGGACTGTCGATCAACACTCTACTCTTAAATGAGCGAAGAGCTTGGCAAATTATTTTAGACAATGGCATGCGTCTCGAGTTAGGCAAAGAGTCGTTGCATCAGCGAATTGAGCGCTTTATCTCGTTGTACAAGAACTTAGGCACTGATGTCGATAGGGTTAGCTATATTGATCTTAGATACGACACTGGCGCCGCGGTAGGTTGGTTTCCAGAACAAGAGTTAGGACAAGAAAATACAGATGACGAAGATCGCTGATGACAATATTATTGTAGGTCTTGATATCGGGACAGCGACAGTATCCGCTCTAGTCGGTGAAATCTTACCAGATGGCCAAATTAACATTATTGGCGCAGGTACCAGCCCCTCTCGTGGGATGGATAAAGGCGGCGTTAATGATTTAGAGTCGGTAGTGAAATCTGTACAACGCGCTGTCGATCAGGCTGAGCTAATGGCGGAGTGCCAGATCAGTAGTGTGTTCATTTCTTTATCTGGTAAACATATCGCTAGCCGAATCGAAAAAGGCATGGGAACCATCTCTGATGAAGAAGTTTCCCAAGATGATATGGATAGAGCGATTCATACCGCAAAATCTATCAAGATTGGTGACGAGCAAAAAATTCTGCACGTTATCCCTCAAGAATTTACAATTGATTACCAAGAGGGCATTAAAAACCCACTTGGTTTATCAGGTGTGCGTATGGAAGTTAGCGTACACTTAATTTCTTGTCATAATGATATGGCGAGAAATATTATCAAAGCCGTTGAGCGCTGTGGCCTTAAGGTTGAACAGTTGGTGTATTCTGGTTTAGCTGCAAGTAATGCAGTGATTACAGAAGATGAGCGAGAACTTGGTGTGTGTGTTGTCGACATCGGTGCAGGTACGATGGATGTATCTATCTGGACAGGTGGTGCTTTAAGACATACCGAAGTTTTTTCTTATGCTGGCAATGCAGTAACAAGTGATATTGCATTTGCGTTTGGTACACCAGTAAGCGACGCTGAAGAAATTAAAGTCAAATATGGCTGTGCTCTTAGTGAGCTAGTCAGTAAGGATGACACGGTTAACGTTCCTAGTGTTGGAGGTCGACCATCCCGCAGTTTGCAAAGACAAACCTTGTCGGAAGTGATTGAACCTCGTTACACTGAATTAATGGGGCTCGTTAACCAAACTATCGACACTACACAAGAAAAGTTGCGTGAAGAGGGCATTAAGCACCACTTAGCGGCCGGAGTTGTACTCACAGGCGGCGCAGCACAGATTGAAGGGTTGGTAGAGTGTGCGGAGCGTGTGTTCCGCAACCAAGTTCGAGTCGGTAAGCCTCTTGAGGTGAGCGGACTAACAGATTACGTAAAAGAGCCGTATCATTCTACGGCGGTTGGTTTACTTCATTACGCAAAAGATAGTCATATTAATGACGAGACTGATTACAATGAGCCTAAGCGCCAGTCAGTAACGTCATTATTTGGTCGTTTGCGTAACTGGATACAAAAAGAGTTTTAACCTGAGTAGCAGGAAAAACGGAGATAACACATGTTTGAACCGATGATGGAAATGTCTGACGATGCAGTAATCAAAGTCGTTGGGGTTGGTGGCGGTGGTGGTAACGCCGTTGAGCACATGGTACGTGAATCCATCGAAGGCGTGGAATTCATCAGTGTCAATACGGATGCACAAGCTTTGCGCAAAACAAGCGTGAGCAGTGTAATCCAGATTGGTGGTGACATCACAAAAGGTCTCGGTGCGGGTGCAAACCCTCAGGTTGGACGTGATGCTGCTCTAGAAGATAGAGAAAGAATTAAAGAAGTTCTTACTGGTGCCGATATGGTATTTATCGCAGCTGGTATGGGCGGTGGTACAGGGACAGGTGCAGCTCCAGTTATTGCTGAAGTTGCAAAGGAGCTTGGTGTTCTGACTGTTGCTGTGGTAACCAAACCATTTAGCTTCGAAGGGAAGAAGCGTTTGGCGTTTGCTGAACAAGGGATCGAAGAGCTTTCTAAGCATGTTGACTCTTTGATTACCATTCCTAACGAGAAGCTTCTTAAAGTGCTTGGCCGTGGCGTAACGTTACTGGAAGCATTTGCTAGCGCGAATGATGTGCTTAAGAACGCAGTACAAGGTATTGCTGAGCTAATCACACGTCCTGGTATGATCAACGTCGACTTCGCGGATGTTAGAACCGTGATGTCGGAAATGGGTCATGCAATGATGGGTAGTGGTGTGGCAAAAGGTGAAGATCGCGCTGAAGAAGCGGCAGAAACGGCAATTTCTAGCCCGTTACTTGAAGATATCGATCTTGCCGGAGCTCGAGGCGTGTTGGTTAACATCACTGCTGGTTTGGATATGCGTCTAGACGAATTCGAAACAGTGGGTAATACCGTTAAGGCATTTGCTTCAGACAATGCTACAGTTGTAATTGGTACATCGTTAGACCCTGATATGACAGAAGAAATTCGCGTAACGGTTGTTGCGACGGGTATCGGGAACGAGAAGAAGCCAGACATTACGTTGGTTGCAGGTGGTAAAGCGAAAGTAGCCCCTGCTGCACAGCCTCAAACACAGGCTACGCAACCAGCAGCTAAAGTGGAAGAAAAGCAGGCACAGCCTTTGCAAGAGAAACCACAAGTAACTGCTCAGCCAACGGCTCCTGTGACTAAACCTGCTCCAACGGCTGGTGGTCAAGGCCAGAGTACTGCGCCAAAAGAGAAAGAAGGCTACTTGGATATTCCGGCATTCTTACGTCGTCAGGCTGATTAATAAAACGCCATAATTTGACAGTGTTCAAAATTGTGGTACGATTCTTGGTCGAAAATTACATCGGCCGAGTTTTGTGGCACTGATATTGAGGCATTATAGATGATCAGACAACGTACTCTGAAAGAGATAGTGAAAACAACTGGTGTGGGTCTCCACTCTGGTCGTAAAGTAACACTGACTCTTCGACCTGCTGCTGCAAACACAGGTATCGTATATCGTCGCACCGATGTAAACCCGCCTGTAGACTTTCCTGCGGATCCTGAGTCTGTACGCGACACTATGTTGTGTACAGCGCTAGTCAACGATGAAGGTGTTCGTATCTCGACGGTAGAGCACTTGAACGCGGCATTAGCGGGTATGGGTATCGATAACATTATTGTTGAAGTCGATGCTCCAGAAATTCCAATTATGGATGGTAGCGCAAGCCCATTCGTTTACTTGCTGCAACAAGCGGGTATCGAAACATTAAATGCACCAAAACGATTTATTCGAATCAAGAAGCCTATACGCTTCGAAGATGGTGACAAATGGGCTGAGTTTGTTCCTTTCAATGGCTTTAGAATGGACTTCGAAATTGAGTTCAATCACCCAGCGATTGATGGTGACGAACAGCACCTACGATTTGATTTCTCATCGCAAGGTTTTGTAAAAGAGATCTCTCGCGCTCGTACTTTCGGTTTTATGCGTGATATTGAGTACTTACAATCTCAAAATCTATGTTTAGGCGGAAGCTTTGACTGTGCAATTGTACTGGATGAATATCGCATTCTTAACGAAGAAGGCCTTCGTTTCGAAAACGAATTCGTCACACACAAAGTACTTGACGCTATTGGTGACCTATACATGTGTGGTCATGCAATCATTGGTGAGTTCCGTGCTTTCAAATCAGGTCACGGCTTGAATAACCAACTTCTTCGCGCAGTACTTGCTGACCAAGAAGCTTGGGAATGGGCAACCTTTGAAGAAGAAGTCGGCTCTCCTGTTGCTTTTGCTGAACCTAACATGGTGTTAGCGTAAGACAACGTTTAGAACAGAATTTAAAAGGCTAGGTGAAAACCTAGCCTTTTTTGTATCTGTCATTTTTGCCCGACTCAATGTTCAGCACAGCTAGCTTGGTTTACTGGCTTTTATCTGCAAGTTTGGCTAATCGTTCTAAACGCGCTTTTACTTTTGGAGGTGCAGCTGTAGCGGCCATTAATAACGCCTCAGCAGCGTTATGAGATATAGGTGGCCGAGCAGGGGCACTTTGTTTATCTGCTTGGTTAGGGGTATTTCTATACAGTTCGGGATTAACCTTGAGTTCGATTGAAATCAGACGAGCGTAACCTTTGCTGCGTAACTGGTTCAGTATATTCAGTCGGTCATAGTCTAGTTTCATTTTAAGGCTGGCGTTTGCCACTTCAATGATCAGGTGACTGCCTCGTACATTCGCAACCCGACAGTGCTCCAGAGCGCTCTTAGGCAAAATTGTCTGCAAGGCGCTACCAATCTCTAAAACCTCTTTCGCATGCTCTTGGATTTGAGACAGTTTAGAGTCAGAGATAAGCTCTTTGGTGAGTGTTGGTCTATGGTCTCTCATGGCAATCAATTCAAGGGCTGACAAGATCAAGTGTAATCGATAGCACAGCGAGTAGATAGGGCTTAAAAGCGTATTCTTTGAGCAAAACATAAATAAAATTTTAGTATGCATCAAACAAATCAATTTGCTATTGGTCGTCGAGCTCAAAATTCCTTACACTAAGCCGCATTATTTCTAACTTTCACCTTGAAATCTTAGTTTGTCATCGCAATATCTGTGATACATGATTTAACTCAGTATCCTTAGTTACAAACTGGAAGAGACTGAAGGTATTTTTGATAGATCCAGTGCGGTCTAAGTAAAGAGAGATTCACAGCAAATGATAGCTAAGCTACTGACAAAGGTATTTGGTAGTCGTAACGATAGAACGCTACGTCGCCTGCGAAAAATTGTAAAAGAGATTAATAACTACGAGCCGCAGTTTGAAGCTCTATCGGATGAAGAGCTAAAAGCGAAAACTGTCGAGTTTCGTGAGCGTCTAGAGAAAGGTGAATCATTAGATAACCTACTACCAGAAGCATTCGCAACTGTTCGTGAAGCATCTAAGCGTGTTTACGGTATGCGTCACTTCGACGTACAGCTTATTGGTGGTATGGTTCTGAACGCAGGCCAAATCGCAGAGATGCGTACTGGTGAAGGTAAGACATTAACCGCTACCTTGCCAGCATACCTAAATGCACTTCCGGGTAAAGGTGTTCACGTTGTAACCGTGAACGATTATCTAGCTAGTCGTGATGCTGAAACTAACCGCCCACTATTCGAATTTTTAGGTATGAGTGTTGGTATCAACGTACCAAACATGCCTCCTCAAGAGAAAAAAGAAGCCTACCAAGCGGATATTCTATACGGAACAAACAACGAGTTTGGTTTTGACTACCTACGTGACAACATGGCATTTCGTAGTGAAGACCGTGTTCAACGTGCTCGTTTCTTTGCCATCGTCGATGAAGTTGACTCGATCCTAATCGATGAAGCGCGTACTCCTCTGATCATCTCTGGCCCTGCTGAAGACAGCTCTGAGCTATACACCCGCATCAATACTCTGATCCCACACTTGAAGCGACAAGAGCAAGAGGACTCTGAAGAGTACCGTGGTGATGGCCACTACACTCTGGATGAAAAATCTAAGCAAGTTCACTTGACTGAAACGGGCCAGGAGTTTGTAGAAGAGCTGATGATTAAAAACGGCTTGATGGAAGAGGGCGACACACTTTACTCGCCAACCAACATCAGCTTGTTGCATCACGTGAATGCGGCTCTTCGAGCTCACGTTCTATTTGAGAAGAACGTGGACTACATCGTGAATGAAGACGGTGAAGTGGTTATCGTTGACGAGCACACTGGCCGTACCATGCCGGGTCGTCGTTGGTCTGAAGGTCTTCATCAAGCGGTTGAAGCAAAAGAAGGCGTGAAGATTCAAAATGAAAACCAAACGCTAGCTTCGATTACCTTCCAGAATTTCTTCCGTTTGTACGAAAAACTGTCTGGTATGACAGGTACTGCTGATACTGAAGCGTTTGAATTCCAGTCTATTTATGGTCTTGAGACTGTTGTAATCCCAACCAACAAGCCAATGATTCGTAACGATATGCCAGATGTGGTTTATCGTACAGAAACTGAAAAGTTCAACGCAATCATTGAAGATATCAAAGAACGTGTCGCTAAAGGTCAACCGAGCTTGGTTGGTACCGTGACTATCGAAAAGTCAGAGCTTCTTTCAAATGCTTTGAAGAAAGCGAAGATCAAACATAACGTTCTTAACGCTAAGTTCCACGAGAAAGAAGCGGAAATTGTTGCCGAAGCGGGTACACCAGGTGCCGTTACTATCGCAACTAACATGGCCGGTCGTGGTACCGATATCGTGTTGGGCGGCAGCTGGCAGGCAAAAGTTGAAGCACTAAGTAATCCAACTCAAGAGCAGATCGACCAAATTAAAGCAGACTGGAAAGTTGTGCATGACCAAGTTCTAGAGGCGGGTGGTCTTCACATCATCGGTACTGAACGTCATGAATCTCGTCGTATCGATAACCAGCTGCGTGGTCGTTCTGGTCGTCAGGGTGATGCAGGTTCATCTCGTTTCTATCTATCGATGGAAGATTCACTACTGCGTATCTTTACTTCTGATCGTATGGCGAGCCTAATCCAAAGTGGTATGGATGAAGGTGAAGCGATCGAATCGAAAATGCTTTCACGCTCAATCGAAAAAGCACAGCGTAAAGTAGAAGGTCGCAACTTTGACATCCGTAAGCAGCTTCTTGAGTACGATGACGTTGCAAACGACCAGCGTAAAGTGGTTTATGAGTTGCGTGATGAGCTAATGAGCGTTGATGATATCAGCGACATGATTTCGCAAAACCGTGAAGACGTAATCACTTCAGTGATCGACGAATTTATTCCGCCACAATCTCTGGAAGATATGTGGGATGTGGAAGGTCTTCAAGAGCGCTTGAAGAATGACTTCGACATCGATGCTCCAGTTAAACAGTGGTTAGAAGAAGACGATAAGCTTTATGAAGAAGCGCTTCGTGAGAAAATTCTAGAAACTGCAGTGGAAGTATACAAAGCGAAAGAAGAAACGGTTGGTGAGACTGTTCTTCGCAATTTCGAAAAATCAGTGATGCTTCAGACACTAGACACGCTATGGAAAGAGCACCTAGCGGCGATGGATCACCTTCGTCAAGGTATTCACCTACGTGGTTACGCTCAGAAAAACCCGAAACAAGAGTACAAGCGTGAGTCGTTTGAACTGTTTGAAGGTCTATTAGAGTCTTTGAAATTTGATGTCATTACGATTCTTTCTAAGGTTCGCGTCCAACAGCAAGAAGAAGTTGAACGCATGGAAGCCCAGCGCCGTGCTCAAGCTGAAGAAGCTGCGCGTCGTGCACAAGCTCAACATGCAAACGCACAGAACCCACTAGCTGAAGGCGAAGAAAGCGAGCAAGAAGCTGCGCAACCTATGGTTCGTGATGAGCGAAAAGTTGGTCGTAATGAGCCTTGCCCATGTGGCAGCGGTAAGAAGTACAAACAATGTCACGGTAAAATTGCATAGTTAGTACTGAAAGGTTTTATTAAAGAGTCGCTTATGCGGCTCTTTTTTTGAGGAGAGTTTAATGAAGCGAGTTCATATTGTCGCTGGTATTATTTTTAATGCCAATAAATCAGAAATCTTTATTACCAAACGACCTGATGACAAGCACAAAGGTGGCTATTGGGAGTTTCCGGGTGGCAAAGTTGAAGATGGGGAAAGTATTGAAGCGGCAATGTCCAGAGAGCTTCATGAAGAAATTGGCATTACCGTAACGCAACAGTCAACTTATGATCATTTCGAGTTTGACTACACGGATAAATCCCTCACGTTTGATTTTATTGTTGTATCAGCTTTTGAAGGCGAGGCATACGGCAAAGAAGGTCAGCAAGGCGAATGGGTTGCAATTGAAGAATTACGCCAATACACATTCCCAGAAGCAAACACACCTATTGTTGAAAGAGTTGTGAAAGAGTTCACTAAACTCTAGCCAGCGGATTGGATTGTTGATAGGTTAGCTAGATTGGTTAGGAATAAGGTGCACAAGCACTTTGTACAGAATGAATGGAGAACAGCAATGGTGAAAATTGCAGTCGCAGGAGCGGCAGGGCGCATGGGGCGAAATCTCGTCAAAGCAACATTAGCTAATCAGCAAGCAAGATTCGGTGCAGGTTCAGAGCGACCAGAGTCTTCGCTGGTTGGTGTTGATGTCGGCGAACTATGTGGTGAAGGTAAACTAGACATCGCTTTGGTCGATGACCTAGAGAAAAGCATCGAGTCTTTTGATGTCATTATTGATTTCACTGCGCCAGCAAGCACTTTGGCAAACCTAGAGCTGTGTAAAAAGTACGGTAAGAAGATCATCATTGGTACAACGGGCTTTACAGATGAAGAGCGCAACTTAATTGATGAGTTTGCCAAATCAGTTTCAGTTGTTATGGCTCCAAACTACTCAGTGGGTGTTAACCTAGTATTCAAGCTACTTGAAAAAGCGGCGAAGGTTATGGGTGACTACACTGATATCGAAATTGTCGAAGCGCACCACCGACATAAAGTCGATGCGCCTTCAGGTACCGCGATTGGCATGGGTGAAGCGATTGCCGGAGCAATGGGTAATCAATTGAATGATGTCGCGGTTTACGCTCGTGAAGGTATCACAGGTGAGCGAACTAAAGATGAGATTGGTTTTGCGACTATTCGTGCCGGTGACATTATTGGTGAGCACACTGCGATGTTTGCAGATATTGGCGAACGTGTAGAAATTACCCATAAAGCAACGGATAGAATGACATTTGCCAACGGTGCTGTGAAAGCTGCGGTTTGGTTGAATGAAAAACAGGCCGGTTTCTATACTATGACTGATGTTTTAGGCCTCAACGACATCTAATACATATTTATGCGCCAGACTCGTCTGGCGTTTTTTTTATCTCGCTATATTGTGCTTCCAATTAACTTTCCCCCTTATCCTTCTATAGCTCTATTTAATTTGCTATTTATCTCTTTTAGTATGTTTTTTTGCCTTAACTGGCCAAAAGATCAATTAAACTATCTATTGTTATCGGTTGCGCGAATTTATAAAGGCGATATGGTTGGTGATGGGTGTTCGACTGAGGTTATGGAGTGAATTTTTTTGATTTCGACCAATCAAAGGTGAGTAAACATGTTTTTTTAACCTCTTGATAAGGAAAATTGCATATAGAGCCTTAAAAGAGATAATTATTTATCATTGTTAGTTGACACAAGTCACAGGCATCACTAGAATACCGCCAATTTGTCTAATTTCCATAAAAACGCTATTTATGGCGTAAAAGGAAGGTAGATTTGCAAATTAAATCATTTTTAATGCATTTTTATTCTGGAGGTTGTCTTGAGTAAGTCAGCACTGCTAGTCCTAGAAGATGGGACGGTATTCCACGGTGAGTCCATTGGAGCAGATGGTTCTGCTGTTGGTGAAGTCGTTTTTAACACCTCGATGACGGGGTATCAAGAAATCCTCACTGATCCTTCCTATTCTCAACAAATCGTTACTTTAACTTACCCTCACATTGGCAATACCGGAACCAATTCCGAAGATGAAGAATCCTCTTCAATTCATGCACAAGGCCTTGTGATTCGCGATCTCCCTCTTATCGCTTCTAACTTCCGTAATGAACAGTCTCTTTCTGATTACTTAAAGTCGCAAAACATTGTAGGTATCGCTGATATCGACACGCGTAAGCTGACTCGTATTCTTCGTGAAAAAGGTGCGCAAAACGGTTGTGTCGTTGCAGGTAACAACCTTGATGAAGCGTTAGCACTCGCTAAAGCTAAAGAGTTCCCAGGCTTGAAAGGAATGGATCTTGCGAAAGAGGTTACAACAAAAGAAGCGTACCAATGGAAACAAGGTTCGTGGACGCTTACGGGTGGACTTCCTGAAGCGAAAGCAGATTCAGAATTGCCATACCACGTTGTTGCCTACGACTTCGGTGCAAAACGCAACATCTTGCGCATGCTTGTTGACCGCGGCTGCCGCCTAACGGTTGTTCCGGCTCAAACACCAGCTGAAGAAGTATTGGCAATGAACCCAGATGGCGTTTTCCTATCAAACGGCCCTGGCGACCCAGCTCCTTGTACTTACGCAATTGAAGCGACAAAAGTATTCCTAGAAAAAGGTCTGCCAATTTTCGGTATCTGTCTTGGTCACCAAATCCTTGCTCTAGCATCTGGCGCTCAAACAGTGAAGATGAAGTTTGGTCACCACGGTGCAAACCACCCAGTTAAAGATCTAGACCGCAACGTAGTAATGATCACGTCGCAGAACCACGGTTTTGCAGCAGACGAAGAGACACTACCAGAGAACCTACGCGCGACGCACAAGTCTCTATTTGATGGCACTTTGCAGGGTATCCACCGTACAGATAAGCCAGCATTTAGCTTCCAAGGTCACCCTGAAGCAAGCCCAGGTCCAGAAGACGCAGCGCCGTTATTCGACCACTTTATTGATCTAATTAAACAGCACACAGCGTAACTCGGAGTTGTAGACAATGCCAAAACGTACTGACATTCAAAGTATTCTTATTCTAGGTGCTGGCCCGATTGTAATCGGTCAGGCTTGTGAGTTTGACTACTCTGGCGCGCAAGCGTGTAAAGCGCTTCGTGAAGAAGGTTACCGAGTTATTCTGGTTAACTCGAACCCTGCAACTATCATGACTGACCCTGAGATGGCCGATGCGACTTACATCGAACCAATCCAGTGGGAAGTTGTACGTAACATCATCGCTAAAGAGAAGCCAGATGCAGTGCTACCGACTATGGGTGGTCAGACTGCACTTAACTGTGCCCTTGATTTAGAAAAACACGGCGTACTTGAAGAGTTCGGCGTAGAGATGATTGGTGCGACAGCAGACGCTATTGATAAAGCTGAAGACCGTTCACGCTTTGATAAAGCAATGAAGTCTATCGGCCTTGAGTGTCCTCGTGCCGATACTGCTAAAACTATGGAAGAAGCTTACGGCGTTCTAGATATGGTTGGCTTCCCATGTATCATCCGTCCATCATTCACGATGGGTGGTACTGGTGGTGGTATCGCTTACAACAAAGAAGAATTTGAAGAAATCTGTCGTCGTGGTTTGGACCTATCTCCAACCAACGAGCTTCTAATCGATGAATCTCTTATCGGTTGGAAAGAGTACGAGATGGAAGTGGTTCGTGACAAAGCGGACAACTGTATCATCGTATGTGCGATTGAAAACTTTGACCCGATGGGTATTCACACGGGTGACTCAATCACAGTTGCACCAGCACAAACGCTGACTGACAAAGAGTACCAGTTGATGCGTAACGCTTCTCTAGCGGTACTGCGTGAAATTGGTGTTGAAACAGGTGGTTCAAACGTACAGTTTGGTATCAACCCGAAAGATGGCCGTATGGTTATCATCGAGATGAACCCTCGTGTATCTCGTTCTTCTGCACTAGCGTCTAAAGCGACTGGTTTCCCAATCGCTAAGATTGCAGCGAAACTGGCTGTGGGTTACACATTAGATGAGCTGCAAAATGACATCACTGGTGGCGCGACACCAGCATCATTCGAACCAACAATCGACTACGTAGTAACTAAGATTCCTCGTTTTAACTTCGAGAAATTTGCAGGTGCAAACGATCGTCTAACGACACAGATGAAGTCAGTTGGTGAAGTTATGGCTATCGGCCGTAACCAGCAAGAATCGCTACAAAAAGCGCTTCGCGGCCTAGAAGTTGGCGCGACTGGCTTTGACGAAATGGTTGACCTAGATGCGCCAGACGCACTAACAACAATTCGTCACGAACTAAAAGAAGCAGGCGCAGAGCGTATTTGGTACATCGCGGATGCATTCCGTGCGGGTATGTCAGTAGATGGCGTATTCAACCTAACGCAAATCGACCGCTGGTTCCTAGTTCAAATTGAAGAACTCGTTAATCTAGAGAATGAAGTAAAAGCGGCTGGCTTTGCAGGCTTGAATGAAAAAGTTCTTAACAAGCTTAAGCGTAAAGGTTTTGCTGATGCTCGTTTGTCTAAGATTCTAGGTGTAGCGGAAAGCGAGATTCGTCGTCTACGTGACCAGTACGATATCCACCCAGTTTACAAGCGCGTAGATACGTGTGCGGCGGAGTTCTCATCTGATACGGCTTACATGTACTCATCTTACGATGATGAATGTGAAGCGGCTCCAACTGACAAAGACAAGATCATGATTCTTGGTGGTGGTCCAAACCGTATCGGTCAAGGTATTGAGTTCGATTACTGTTGTGTACACGCAGCGCTAGCACTTCGTGAAGACGGTTACGAAACCATCATGGTTAACTGTAACCCTGAGACTGTTTCGACGGATTACGACACTTCTGACCGTCTGTACTTCGAACCAGTAACACTGGAAGATGTATTGTCTATTGTACGTGTCGAGAAGCCAAAAGGCGTTATCGTTCAGTACGGTGGTCAAACGCCACTAAAACTGGCTCGTGCACTAGAAGCGGCGGGTGTGCCAATCATCGGTACTAGCCCTGACGCAATCGACCGTGCAGAAGACCGTGAGCGCTTCCAAGTTGCTGTTGAACGTCTAGGCTTGCTACAGCCAGAGAACGCGACAGTAACAACAATGGAGCAAGCGGTAGAGAAATCTCGCGAAATCGGCTTCCCATTGGTTGTACGTCCTTCATACGTTCTTGGTGGTCGTGCGATGGAAATCGTATACGATGAGCAAGATCTACGTCGTTACTTCAATGAAGCGGTAAGCGTTTCTAACGAATCTCCAGTTCTTCTTGATAGCTTCCTAGACGACGCAGTTGAAGTAGATATCGATGCTATCTGTGACGGTGAGCGTGTAGTTATCGGTGGTATCATGGAGCACATCGAACAAGCGGGTGTTCACTCAGGTGACTCAGCATGTTCTCTTCCTGCATACACGCTAAGCCAAGAAATCCAAGACGTAATGCGCGAGCAAGTTGAAAAGCTAGCGTTCGAGTTGGGTGTTCGTGGTCTAATGAACACGCAGTTTTGCTGTTAAGAACAACCAAGTGTACTTAATCGAGGTAAACCCTCGTGCTGCTCGTACTGTACCGTTCGTATCAAAAGCAACTGGCGCGCCAATCGCTAAGATTGCTGCACGTGTAATGGCTGGTCAATCTCTAGAGTCGCAAGGCTTTACTAAAGAGATTATCCCACCATATTACTCAGTGAAAGAAGTTGTACTGCCGTTTAACAAATTCCCAGGTGTTGACCCACTATTAGGCCCAGAAATGCGCTCTACTGGTGAAGTTATGGGTGTTGGTGCAACATTCGCGGAAGCATACTCAAAAGCTGAGCTAGGTTGTGGCAAT
>JYJN01000156.1 GCA_003263845.1 Vibrio aestivus
CGTCACGTTCACTTCACGCTTGATGGTTCAGGCCCCGCGGACTTAACACCACCAAAACTGGAAGAGTGGCCAGATATCACTTGGGAAGCGGGTGCGAATACACGCCGAGTTAACCTTGATGAAGTGACTCAAGCAGATGTTGAAGAATGGAAAACGGGTGAAACGGTTCTGCTATCAGGCAAGATCTTAACCGGTCGTGATGCTGCGCATAAACGCATTCAAACTATGTTGCAAAATGGCGAAGGTCTTCCAAAAGGTGTCGACTTTAAAGGCAAGTTTATCTACTACGTAGGCCCAGTAGATGCAGTTGGTGATGAGGCTGTTGGCCCTGCTGGCCCAACGACGTCAACCCGTATGGATAAGTTCACCGACATGATGTTAGAAGAAACAGGCATCATGGGTATGATTGGTAAAGCTGAACGTGGCCCTGCTACGGTTGAATCAATTAAGAAGCACAAAGCCGTTTACTTAATGGCTGTGGGTGGCGCTGCTTATTTAGTATCTAAAGCAATCAAGAAAGCGCGCGTTGTTGCGTTTGAAGATTTGGGTATGGAAGCGATTTACGAGTTTGAAGTTGAAGATATGCCAGTAACTGTGGCGGTTGACTCAAGTGGCGTGAACGCACACCAAACTGGCCCAGATACTTGGAAAGTGAAGATCGCAGAAGCTCAAAAGTAACTTGCTGTGAGTTTTTTTCCACAGAAATGGTCAGCTCATTAATCGAATGTCGTACTTATTGCGTTACGGATTATGTGTGACCGATTGACGTTTACTAAGGTAAACATTTGACAAAAGTGCAGTTAACACTGCACTTTATGTCGTATACAGTATTAATTTGACAGGAGAGGACATGCCTCGCTTTATTCAGATTTTACAAATCGCTATCGCGGTCGTCATAGGTGCATTTCTGGGTTACGACTTGATTCTGCATGGAATCAGTATCTTTGAAGAGAAATACGTCACCATCACTTGTGCATTATTTGTCTTATTACAAATTAGCCTATTCGTGATTTACAAGCTCATTGAAGATGATTAAGTAGTTCAGCCTCTTGGACAAAATGATTGGATATTAAAAGCCTCTGATTTTTCAGAGGCTTTTTTGTTTTTTGTTAGTTTGATTGGTCAACGGTATCGTAACCTATGAAATGTATCGATAGGTTTTGACTACGATCCACTGCAGTACCTTAAAAGTGGCTTTAGAAAATAGGTAGGCGTACTTGCTGATGGATTTTAATAGATCGCCAGCCACACAAAGGCAATGGTAGGTGTCACTGTATTTAAATTCTTGTAAGGTCATTAGACTCTCTCGGTTAACAAAACTGCCTGAAGTCTACCTTCGTGTCACTGATACAATTTACCTTGTTACGCCATTTCCTAAGATAACGGCCATGTAATCCAAGCCCAAAACATATTCCACCCAAGCAAACAGCATGAATTTTAATGGCATTTTCTGTTCATCTGATATTAAGATTGAATCTATTAGAGTCACGGCAGTTCGTAAATTAGAGAGACTATATGAAGCGTATTAAGCAAGAAGTGAACGAATTTCTTCATCGAA
Source organism: Vibrio aestivus (assembly GCA_003263845.1). Classification (GTDB taxonomy): domain Bacteria; phylum Pseudomonadota; class Gammaproteobacteria; order Enterobacterales; family Vibrionaceae; genus Vibrio; species Vibrio aestivus. The sequence goes on from JYJN01000156.1 coordinate 1,559, forward strand.
GTTTAGACTCCCATGTCCGTATTGCTGTGACAGGGTTATCGAGAGCAGGTAAAACAGCCTACATTACTTCAATGGTGAATCAGCTTCTTCATACCTCTACGCATTACAACCTTCCTCTACTCGGCGCGGCGAGGGAGAGTCGCATCATTGGTGCGAAACGTGTTCCTCAAAAAAATATGATGGTGCCAAGGTTCGGGTATGACACAGCAATAAGCCAGCTTGCGCAAACGCCGCCGATATGGCCCGTGCCAACTCGTGATGTCAGCGAGATTCGTCTTGCAATCAAATACAAACCTAAGAGTCGTACTAAGAAGCTTATCAGTTCAGCATCAACGTTATACGTGGACATTATCGATTATCCAGGCGAGTGGCTGCTCGATCTACCGTTGTTGCAACTGGATTTTCATGAGTGGTCCAAAACTCAGTTTGAAGCACTAAAAGGTAAGCGAGGTGAATTAGCTGAAACTTGGCAGTCTTCACTTGAAGGCTTCGATTTGTATGGCCCATTAGATGAGCGAGTAATCGAGACATTGTCGCAAGAATACACTCAGTATTTGCATGCTTGTAAAGAACACGGGCTTCACTGGGTTCAACCGGGTCGTTTTGTGCTGCCGGGGGATTTAGCAGGCGCGCCAGTGTTGCAATTTTTTCCATGTGAGTATGACGAACATAAAGAAGTACCCAAGGGCTCAATGCTCGCAGCATTGATTGCACGTTATGAAGAATATCAAACCAAAGTCGTGAAAGCGTTTTACAATAATCACTTCTCATCATTTGATCGCCAAATCGTTTTAGTGGATTGCTTACAACCTCTGAACGCAGGTTATGAGTCGTTTCAAGATATGAAAAGTGCTTTGGAGCAAACCATTGCGAGCTTTGAATATGGAAAGAGCAGTTTTTTGAGGCGATTATTTGCACCGAAGATCGACAAAGTGTTGTTCGCCGCGACGAAAGCCGATCATGTGACGCCAGAACAGCATCCTAATCTTGTCAGCATACTGCAGCAGATGGTCCATCCATCTTGGCAGCAAGTGGCCTATGAAAACATAGAAATGAACTGCATCACGCTAGCCTCAATTCAGGCAACGCAGTCAGGTTTTATTGGGGATGGTGAAAGCAAAGTACCTGCGCTCCAAGGTGTGACTTTGGATGATGAGTCGATCACGCTGTTTCCCGGTGAAGTACCGAGTAAGTTACCAAATGAAAGTTACTGGCAGAACAAAGGGTTTGAGTTTACGTCGTTTTAGACCTTCAGAGTACGAACCCGATGCGCCTCTAAAACACATTCGTTTAGATAAGGCTTTGGAGTATTTGATTGGAGATAAACTGAAATGAGTGATTTAAAAACCAAACAGGTATTTCGACAAGATCTCAATACAAACGATGGTGATTCACCAGAGTTGACAGCAAAGCATCAGTTTGATGAAAAGCAGAAATTCGTTCCGCAGGTCAGTAATAGTGATGAATCTGAATTGGCATCCGAGCAAAAGTTAGAGCAGGTTATTCGACCTTCTAAGGGCGGAGGTAAGCTTGCAGGAGGCTTGGCAATCGCATTTGCTGGCTTGGTTGGATGGCAGAGCATTGATAGTGTTGTTACGGCGATCAGTGCTGGCGATTGGCTAACGTTGGGTTGGACAGGATTTATCGCAACGTTAGCTGGCTAGGTATTGGAGCGCTGGGTAAAGAACTATGGCAATTGCGCCGATTAAGACAGCATTTTGCGACTCAGCAAGAGTTAGAGTTACTACTGTCTGAGGACAGTGTCGGGCAAGCTAAAGATATTTGTAGCAAAATCGCGAAAGATGCTGGTATACCGGATGAGAATCCGGACTTCGAGCGTTGGGTTAATGCCCTTCAATCAAGCCACAGCGATGCAGAAGTCATTGAAATGTACGATGCGATGGTCGTGCAGGGGCAAGACAAAAAAGCGTCAGCCATAGTTGCGAAATGCGCATCGGAATCGGCGGTATTAGTTGCGGTTAGCCCTTTGGCTGTAGCCGACATGCTGCTGGTGGCTTGGCGCAGCTTTAAAATGGTCAACGATCTATCCGATCTCTATGGGATTAAACTAGGCTATTGGTCGCGCATCAAACTGTTCAAACTAGTGCTAATGAACATGGCACTGGCAGGGGGGAGTGAGCTTGCTATTGATGTGAGTATGGATGCGATGTCTATGGATCTTGCAAGTAAAGTGTCGGTTCGTGCAGGGCAAGGCATTGGCGTTGGGCTTTTAACAGCGCGATTAGGTATCAAAGCCATGGCGTTATTAAGACCTCTGCCTTGGCATTCAGATCGCAAGGTCAAATTGGAATCCATTCGTAAGCAGATCATCCAAAGAGTAAGATAATCCAAGCTATATCGATGCCGCTTTTTTGGTTCTATCTCAAACTTTTTGACGGGGCGAACCAAATTAACTTTTTGTTTTAGTTAGTAGTTTTTTAGAACTATAATCAATAGGTAGTTGTTTAGACCTGCGCCTCTGGTGTGGTACTAACGAAGAAAAATAATAGGTGCAGCGAAAATCATGCCTTCTCAATTAATTCCAATGGTCTCAAAAGAGAGTGTTCGGCTCTTTACCTTGATGCTTAAAGACATTGATGACAATGCCTATCAGCTGTTACGTGCAGCCACGATTCCTATCGATATCAATGAAGCCAATAACCGTGATTATCAGTATTTACCTGAATCAGCGTTGAAGAACTTAATGGAAGTACTGTCAAAATCGATGTCTGAAGACAAGCTTGGAGTCGTGTTTTGGCGCAGCTGCAAAGAGAACTTCATTCCTTATTTTTTAAGCAAACTTGGTGGCCCGAAGACGCTTAAAGAGGCGTTAGATGAGTTTTCGAATGTAGTCAATCAAGAATCATCGGGCGCGACTGTCTACGTGCAAGAGGCGGGGAATAGCTATTGGCTAGTTCGAGAAAAAAATGGCGTTGATGAACCTTGGTTTCAGTTTGCAGAGATGTTTTCTGTGCTGTTTCTGTGCGAATTGCTGCGCTCTTTGACAGATGGCATCTGGAGGCCGAGTCGAATAGGTGTCAGAAGCAAATACAGTGAGCCTTTTACTAAGCTTCCTTCATTAGATTTTGCTCAATTTTTTACCGAGCGCCCCGCAACCGCTGTCGAAATTCCAAAATCACTCATCAATACACCGGTGGACGTGCCAGCCTCGGCATTAACTCAGAAAACTCCGGTCGATCTAAATCAAGTCGAGCAGGGGGGCTTTCTTGACGAGTTTAAGTTGGCTATCTATCCGTATCTTCCGGTAGGCAAGCTGCCTATTAAGTTAGCCGCTGAAATCTTGCGTATGAATGTTCGAACCCTGCAACGTAGGCTTAAGAGTGAGAATGTGGTCTATAAGGCTCTAATAGAAGAGATGGTTTTTGAACAAGTTTGCGAGATTCTCTCTACCACTGAATACGCGATTACGGATATCGCGACCAAGTTTGGTTATTCAGATTCCCCCCATTTTATTCGTTCGTTCAAGCGTATTTATGGCATCACGCCCAAACAGTATCGCTTACAGAATAAGGTTTCGTCTTAAAAAAAACAGAGTATTAAATGGTTTGTAAACACCAGTGCTCTATGTCACTAAATGGCAATTAAGTTGCATTGATATGCCTCTTTGTTAGAGGTATTGTATATTTTGTATCTATATTTGTATTGGGTTTGTTGCTCTTTTTGAACTCGGAACGCTTGCCAGATTGGAGCAAGTAGAAACTCTTTCGTCGGCACAATTAGCAACCCAGAAAGAGATTAATACTAAGCTTTCTGCCGAAGGACTTGATGTGAAGTGGCTTTATCGCTCCCGTGGAGTTTGATGATGAACGAATCACCAAATTCTTTTTGGTGCCGACTTCTGGGGCTTGCGTCCACACTCCACCGCCACCCGCAAATCAAATCGTCTTAGTTGATTTTCCTGAAGGAATGACGATCACCTCTTTATACCAGCCGATTTGGGTGGAAGGGGTCCTTGAAGTTGAGAAAAAAGTTGCTGATGTCACTTATGTTGATGGAGCAATGGATGTCGAAACGGTTTACACCATGAAAGCAGTAGAGATAACGGATTACCAACTCTGAATATTGTTTTTATGTCGCCGAATGGCAATTAATTTAAGGCAGCCTCATTACACTGTTAATGAACAAATCAATGAACCGAGCAAACTATTTATGACATTCCATTACTCAGTTGCCAGCTTGGCGGTTGCCGCCGCTTTATTCTCAACAAACCTATATGCTGCAAACTTTGAGGGGCCAGACTCTGTCGACAACACCATCGCCCAGCAGACGGCGCAAAAGAAGTCTTGGCGTGAAAGCTTGGCCGAACAAGGCTTGAATATGGGCGCGGACTACAACGTCTTAGGTTTGAGTTCAGCCTATGGCGCTAAAGGTAACAGCGTAGATCGCTCCTCAGGTGTCGCTCGCTTTTATGGCTCATGGGCACTGACCGGTAAAGAGTCGGGCAATACAGGCGCTTTAGTTTGGAAAGTGGAACACAGGCACGCTTATTCCGATACTGCCCCAAAAGGCATGGCTTTCATTGATGATGTGTCGGGTGGGCCAGAGGGCTTAGGCTATGTTGGTATGATGGGTGCTGCGTTTAGCGACCAAGGTTCTCGCGTCACTAATTTACACTGGAAACAAAAATTCAATGGTGGAAGAACATCCTTAATTGCAGGTTGGCAAGATGTGACGGACTACGTCGATGTTTATGCGCTCGCAAGCCCTTGGACAGGTTTTAGTAATCTTGCGTTCTCGACAGGTGCAGGCGCAATGGGATTGCCGGATGATGGTGTGCTTGCTGTTTCTGCAGGCCATATGATTACAGATAACTTCTATACTATCGCGGGTATAGCAGACGCTAACGGCAAGTCAGACGACATCTTTGACGGCTTTGATACCGTGTTTGATGAAAGCGAGTTCTTTACCACGCTTGAGTTGGGGTGGACCGCGTCTCAAGAGCAGATCTATACTGATAATGTCCATATTACGCTATGGGATTTTGGTGAGGACACGCGCCACAGTAACGCAACGGGCGAGGGCGGCAGAGGGGTTAACTTTTCGGCTAGTTACTTTGCTACAGATCAGATCATGCCTTTCATTCGCGGTGGCTTCTCAGAAGGAGACGTTGCCTGTATGATAAGTCTCTAAGTGTTGGCTTCGGATACTTTGGCTTAGGAAAACCCACTAATACATTGGGCTTTGCGGTGAACTGGGCGGAAACTAATGATGTTGCGTTTGGCGGTGATGATCAAGTTACAGCAGAGCTTTATTACAACATGCAATTTGGCGATCACTTACAAATCAGCCTGATATTCAATACATCAAAGATCCGGCTTTCTCAAGTGAGAGCAGTGCCTGGGTGTTTGGCTTAAGAGCGAGAGTCTTCATTTAGCGGTATATTGCCGATGATTGAACTGCGGTAGAGTTTAGGAGACAGGCCGGAGATTCGTTTAAATGCTCGTGAGAAGTGGGAAATATTGGCAAAACCTAGTTGAGTGGAAATGTAGGTCAATGAATGACCTGTTTCCATCAGCTCACAGGCAGAAGAGAGAATTAAACTGTCTCTGATATTGCGAAAGGATGTGTGCTCTTCTTTGAGTTTACGCTGCAGGGTTCTAACCGAGTAGTTAAGAAGCTCAGCGGCAAGTTCAATTGTTAAAGAATGTTCGTTCACATAAGGCAGCAGTACTTCAAACACGCTGTCGGTGAAGCTGGTATGCCACTCTATCAGCTGCGCTTTGGGTGTCTGTACCTGACTTGGGATTGCGATTTTCATTTCTAAAATGTCGCTAGGGATGAATACTCGAGTCGAGTCATGCCCCACAAACAGTTGGCAAGGCTTTCCTGTGAAAGTATCAATGACATCAGTTGTTGTGCTTTGAAGCTTAATCTGAGTCGGCTGCCACCGAGAGTTTGTAAGCAAGCTGATTAACTCAATGATGTAGATAATGGCAAAAGCCTCGCTCCAAGCAAACTTTCCCGAATCTTCAAAATCAGCGAAGCGACAGAACCAGCTATGCCCATGTTCTTGGATAAACTGCACACGGCTTCCCGGCGAGTCCGCTGAAAAAATTGTATTGATATTAAGAAGCGCTTCACCAATAGTGGCGTAGCTATGGAACTGATGCAGAACTTGAGGAATGATGCGTTTACGAAATGCTAAGGAAAGTAAATCAGTGAATCGCGATGTACCGAGTTGTGAAGAGGTCAGATAGATTAGTCGTTTAACGGATTCCGATGGTACGAAGTCGTTAGCGTTAGAAAACAAATCGGATGGTAAACCTGCGTCTTCTAGAATCGTCTGAGTGCTTATCCCGTAATCGGAAAATACCTCAACCAAAATTTTAGCGTAGCGAGTTTGTATTACAGGTACTTGAAAAGCAGTTTCGGTCATTAATTCGCCACTCCATACGTTTAAAATCGGATATCTAGAAGTAGTTAGCATTTGAAGAATTATTTTTAATAAATCTAATGTTAATTCCTTGAGTTATCCACGAAAATGCATATTTTTAACTTATTAATTAGATACGAGCGATTATAGAAGGACCTCGAATGGCAGATAACACTCAAACGGATTCAAAAACAGCAGTTGAGCCTACTCAGGACAATCCTCAGCCAGAGACAAAAAAGCAAGACAAAGTCAGAAAAGTTACTAATTACTTGCTTATCTTCATTGTTGGCATGTTGTTATTCAGTGTCGTAGCTGACCGCATTATTCCCATCACAGATACGGCAAGGGTGAAGGGTTATATCGTACCGATTAAACCGGAAGTGTCAGGCAAAGTCCTCGACATTCTGGTTCAACCCAATCAACTTGTTGAGCAGGGGCAAGTGCTGGCGGTTCTAGATCAATCTGATTTTAGAATTGCAGTGGCGCAAGCTGAGCAGAATCTAGAGATTGCAGGTCAAAATGTGGGTGCTCAAACCGCGAATATTGCAGCGTCTCAAGCGAAACTGACCTCTGCAATGGTTGAGCAGCAAAACACTCAAGTTCAAGCTAACCGTATCTTAGCCATGGCAGAAAAAGGCGTCGTATCGAAGTCTGATGCAGATGAAGCGAGAGCCAAGTTGGCTACCGCGAAAGCAGCAGTGGTGAATGCACAAGCAGACCTAGAACGAACTAAGCAGCAACTAGGTAAAGAGGGTCAAGAGAATAGCCAAGTTAAAGCGGCACTTTTGGCGCTTGAACAGGCACAGTTAAACCTTGAGCGCACAGAGATTAAAGCACCAACCGTTGGCGGGGTGTCTAACTTTAGCCTTTCTGAGGGTTTCTACGCGTCGGCTGGTCAGCCGCTAATGACATTTGTTTCCACAGAAGATATTTGGATTGAAGCTTATTACCGCGAAAACAGCTTAGGTAATGTGCAAGTGGGCGACCGAGTAGAAGTCGCTTTAGATTTTGCGCCAGGAAAAGTCATAAGTGGTAAGGTGACAAGCATCGATTGGGGTGTAGATTGGGGCCAAAACGACCAAGCGGGTAAATTAGCTCAAGCTACTCAAAAATCAGGCTGGTTGCGCCAAACACAAATGCTGCCTATTACAATTGAATTCAATCAACAGGAAGTAACAGGTTTACTGCGCGTCGGCGGCCAAGCTGATGTGATTGTTTACGCGAACGAAAACTCATTGTTCAATGCTATCGGTTGGGTTTGGATTCGCTTTATCAGCCTCTTGTCATACGTGAGATAGTCTATGTCTGATAACGCGATATCCGAAAAAGATACGAGGGTGCCTGATGAGCATACGCAAACACGGATATTGAGATTCACAGTAGGTGTTATCATTGCGGTGATGCTTGCTGCTTGGATTAATTGGCCGTTGGCGTTTGTGGCACCCGTGTTTACAGCAAAAGTTCCTTATAGATAAGCCCTCACTGCATCGTGAAACAATTTATGAACTGTTGTTGGCGATACTTGCTACTATGGCGATTGGCTTGCTGTTGACGGGGGGAATTACACAATATCCGCTGCCTCTACTTGGTCTTGTCGGCCTTGCCATGCTGTGGGGTTACTATCTGTTCACTAATCCGAAGTGGAACCTGTTTGCGACCATCTTATTGATTTCTGTTTTGATGCTCCCATTTATGGGAATATCAACGCCGGGTGTGTCGATTTTCTTAGCGATGGGATTGGCGATTTCAGGTGTGGTTGCAGTTGCTATTTTCGCACTCGTTCACGTTTACTTCCCAGAGCCGGAAACTGAGTTTGCCGGCTTCGCGGATCCTATGATCACACGCCAACAGCGGTGGTATGCAGCGTTTAGAGCCATGATCATCTCATTCCCTGTAGTGTGCTTCTTTTTCGTTTTCCAGATATCTGAAGCCCTGTTAACCATGATGTTCATTGCGTTGCTGTCATTAATGATTACTGCAGAAAAATCGGTCAAACTCAGTGCTTTTTTGTTGTTTAGCAATGGGTTGGGGGCTTGTTGGCGATCGCATCTTTCACGATTTTATCCATCGTTCCACATATTGTCTTCTATGCTTTATTTATCGGTTTGTTGGCGATTTGGATTGGCAGGAAAATCTACACTATACCTGCAAAAGCGCCGATCTTTGCCACTGCCTTTAGCACGCTTCTCGTGCTGGTGGGTAGTACATTGATGAGCTCCGGTGAAATCGACAGCAGCACCTTTATTCGCCTATTTCAGCTATTGCTGATTGGTATATACATGATCTTGGCTTCTTTGTTCTTAGAAACCAGAACTTGGACTTTTCTTAAAAACTAACTGATTCATCTACAAGGATATGTAATGAAAGTTAATAGCGATTTCTCACACCAAGCCATTGATGCGGCGATTAAAATATTCGCCGTTGGTGTACTGGTTTATTGGTGTTTCTCGATTCTACAACCCTTCATGTTATTGGTCGTATGGGGTGCGATTATTGCCACAGCTCTTTACCCTGTTGCTGTGTCGATCCATAACCGCACAGGCATGTCGAAGAAAAAAGCCAGCACCTTGCTCAGCGTCGTTGGGGTGTTGCTGCTTTTAGGTCCTCTCATTGCGCTGTCTTCAGGCATCTACACCAGTACAACAGAGGTGGTCACTGGTCTTCAAGACGGTACAATCTCTCTACCCAAGCCAAAAGCTTCTTTGCAAGAAATTCCATTGGTTGGTGAAAAACTCTACGCTGTAATGGTTTATGCATCGGCTAACATTGAAGGCGCGTTGCTGAAGTATTCGGAAGAGATCAAACTGTTTGTCAGTAAGGCAGCAGCGGTGATCGGCTCTGTTGGCGGTGGGTTTGTCCAGTTTATTATCTCTACCATGATTGCGGGAGCTTTTATGGCAAATGCAGATAAATGCCAAGCAGGCGCTATTATGCTGGCAGGTCGTCTAACTGGTGAGAAGGGCGAAGACTCGTGAAGCTGTCCAAAGTGACCGTTCGCAGTGTAACTCAAGGGGTCATTGGTGTGGCGGTGATTCAATCGACTATGTCTGCTTTGGGATTAGTGATTGCTGGTGTACCGGGTGCGCCATTTTGGGCACTGGCAGTATTGCTTGTTGCAATCATTCAGCTGCCACCTATTTTAGCGTTGCTACCCGCAATTATATACATGTTCAGTGTTGAATCGACAGTTGCGGCAAGCTTATTCTTAGTTTGGTGCCTTATCGTAAGTGGTAGTGACGCCATATTAAAACCTATGCTTCTTAGCCGTGGTTCGGATATTCCAATGTTGGTTATTTTGCTTGGTGCGCTTGGCGGCATGGCAATGTCAGGCATTGTTGGCTTGTTTGTGGGGGCAGTTGTATTGAGTCTGACGTATCAGTTGCTTGTGGCGTGGTTGGAACATGAACAAAGTCAGGATGCTTAAATGAAAAAGGTGACGGACGAAGATAACTTTTACTTTTTGTTTGTCGCCCTTTTGCTGCTGTTCTTCGGTTGTGCAGCCATGCAGCAGTTTTATCCAGAAGGGCAGCAAACCATATTGGGCTTGTTGATTGTGACTCTGTCACTGTCCATTGCGGGAATTCGTAGGCAGAAGAAGATTTATCGTTCATGGTATGGGCTACTGCTTGTCACTGCCGCGGTATCAGGCGTTATTTCTCTTATCGAAGATTTTGATTTTACCATTGTGACGCTGGCTTCCTTGTTGGCATTTTTCGTCTCTAGGATCTATTCAGCTTTAAAACAGGTGGTGTTGTCTAAGACGATAAGCGGGAATCATATCGTAGGGTCGATCTGTATTTACCTGTTGATGGGGTTAAGCTGGGCGACACTGTATTTGCTGATATTGGAAATTTTCCCACAAGCCTTCAACGGCCTTGAACCTTTACCGTGGTTAAACAATCTATTTAATGCGCTCTATTTTAGTTTCATTACCCTGACTACAGTGGGTTATGGAGATATTTCTCCAACGCTTCCGATAGCGCAATTTTTCGTATTTTTGGAATCGATTATTGGCAGTTTCTATTTGGCGATCATGGTCGCAAGCTTAGTGAGCATGAGGCTTGCTCAATCCGACCGAGCTAAAAGAACTACTCAAAAAGCCCTGCTATTTTCAGCAGGGCTTTTGGTTACAAGGTTTCCGCGTAATTAGGCTTTTTCTTGAGCGAGTTTTTCAAGCTCATCTATGGTGGTTTGTGCTACCAGTTCGCCATCCATGTAGTAGCTGACGTTTTCACCTTTTTTGATGCCTTTCAGCGTCGCTTTCTCACCATTACCGTAAACAATGTTCATCTCAATAGTGTTGTCGTCTAGTTGGATCATTTCGCCACTTTCAATAATGCGATTGTTAGACAGCGGCGCATCAGTCAAACTTGGGTCTAACTCGTCATTTACTTTGAAGTGCGTATCTGTCTCAGAATCAAAAATGTGTGGAGAGCCAGAAAGCGGGTTTTTGCCTGTCCAGAACTCTAACGAGTTGAATACGACATAATCGGCTGCCGTAGTGATACCGTAGACCGGAGCTAATAGGAAGTTCACACCCGCACGAGCGTAGCGGTTGTCGACGACTTCTACGTTAAACTTCATTACTTTACCTGTGACAGCGTTGCTACCCACACAGCCAGTTAGCGCAGCAGCCATTAAAGAAAGTCCAATCAGTTTTACAGCGATATTTTTCATGTCATTACCTGTTTCATTGTGGTTTTGGGAACGGGGCGAAGTATGCAACTTTCCTAAAATTGAGAATTACCTTTTTACGCCACTGGGTGAAAAAGCAATTTGAACGATGGGAAGTGTTGGATGCGGAGGAGATCAAGCTATCAATTTCATAACAAAGCCGGTACTCGGGTGGAGGCATTGAAACCTATGTCTTACACTTTTTTTATCAATTTCATTTATTTGAGTGATGGCTGAATGGATTCGAAACCGACTGTGCTTGTTGTTGACGATACGCCGAGTAACCTAGATGTACTGACTGGAATTCTTCAAAAAGACTACCAAGTGAAGGTAGCGATTAATGGGCATATAGCGTTGAAGATCGCGGCGGCGCAACCCCAACCGGATATCATTTTGCTGGATATTATGATGCCAGAGATAGACGGATACCAAGTGTGTAAGGCACTCAAGTCTCAGCCAAATACTGCACATATCCCCGTTATTTTCGTCACGGCTAAGATTGCGCCGGAGGATGAGATCAAGGGCTTGGAGCTTGGTGCGGTGGATTATTTGACCAAACCCATTACGCCGGCCATCGCTCTGCAACGTGTAAAAACGCACCTGGCGCTTTACGATCAACAGCGAACGCTCTATGAAAAAGTGAAGGAGCAAACCGAAGAAATCAATCAAGGCAAGCTCGAAACCATCCATAGTTTGGGCCGTGCCGCAGAGTTCAAAGACAACGAAACCGGAATGCACGTGAAACGCATGAGCCATTATTGCTACATTTTGGCGCGTTCAATGGGCTTCAATGAGCAAGATGCAGAAACGCTGCGTGATGCCGCGCCGATGCATGACGTGGGGAAAATTGGTATCCCAGACCGAGTATTGCTCAAGCCGGGCAAGCTTGATGCAGAAGAATGGCAAATCATGCAACGTCACGTTGAATATGGCGTCGAAATCCTTGGTCAGTTTAATGATTCAACATTGATGAAAGTGGCGATTGATATCGCACAAAACCACCACGAAAAGTGGAATGGTTTGGGGTACCCTCGAGGCATCGCAGGGCAGGAGATTCCTCTTTCTGCCCGAATCGCAGCTGTGGCTGATGTTTTTGATGCGCTGACCTCTGAACGGCCCTACAAAGCCGCGTGGGACATTGAGCGTGCGGTCAGTTTGCTTCAGGAAGAGAAAGGTCAACACTTTGACCCTGATGTCGTCGATCATTTTGCAAAAAATATTGAGGCGATACTGACCATTAAAGAGCGCTTTAAGGATGAATAGGTTACTAACAGCTTATTGGTATCAATATGTTATTGCTCGGGTAGGCGTTTTTCTTTTATTCGTCATTATCAGCAACATCGTACCGACGTATTCATTCGCGCAAAGCGGCGCAAATGAAGTCCAGAGCTGGCTACAGAAAGGTCAGACGGTTACATTTGCAGTTCTCAGGAATCATTATCCTTATTCATATGTTAACGCTAAAGGAAGAGTCGATGGGGTAATTAAAGGGTATGCGCAAGATCTCACCGACCGATATGGTGTCACTGTCCGTTTTCATCTTGTGAATTCACCGTCGGAAGCGAAATCCGCTATCAGAGAAAACCTTGCTGACGTTTATCCGTTCGCTCAGGTCGCAGAGTCTAAGGCATCATCATTTGCGAGTACGATAGAGTACTTCCCTTATCAGGCAGGGATCGCTTTTGCCAAGAATAGGTTGTCGGACGGTGTCATAAATCGAACGGAAGAGACCCTTGTCGCAACCGTTAAGGGAGCGCTTGATCTCGACCTAGCAGGGGTGAGGCTGACGAGAATAAAAAATCAGGAGTATGACTCGGTGCTTGATGCGCTTGAAGCTCTAGAGAAAGGGGAAGTCAGCGGGGTGTTATCTGAACCGATATCAACCACCACTTTAGCAAACAAAATTGGTATTGAAGGTCTTTCTGTTATATATGGACTTGAGCACTGGCGTAATGCTAAAGCTCGAATGATTGTTCGAAAACAAGCCCCTGAACTGTTAACACTGCTCAACAAGCAAATTGGTTCATTTCCAGTTAGCAAGCACAATCAATTACAAAAAAAGTGGCTGTCGGGCTCCCCGTATGGCCCTGCGTTAAAGGGAGTTTTTGGTTTTGGCAACCCTCCTTATATGTATCCGAACAGTCCAGCAGTCGGCCTAGAACATGCCTTAATACAAGCTGTGTTTGATGAAATGGGGTATCAAGTGGGGGACGTTTCGACTATGCCTCCGTCTGCCGCTAAGAAGGCAATGGATAAAAACAGCTCCATTTCGTTCGTTTCCAGTATGCCAAGCATTGATGCGACGACATTTTTTATTAGTGACCCACTGATTGAAATCGAATATATCCCAATCAGTTTAAAGAGACGGGCTATTAATTTTAGCCTCAGTAAGCCACGAAAATTAGGTGCCATGGTTTACGAAGATAACTCTCCGAGTAAAACTGCAGTTCTCGACTTAAAACAGTCTATTGCTGTTGAAAGCGTGACCAATTTTGACAGCATAGAGGAAGCGCTTAATCAGCTACGCTCTCAGAGTATTGACGCTTTTGTTATTGAAAAGCGAGTATTAGAGTGGTTTATTGCCAACACAAGTTTTATCGAGATCGATGAACTAAAAATTCACCAACAGCATGCTCAGAATTACCCAATTCGCGTGAAGTTTCGAGATGAAAAAATTCGCAATAAGTTTAATCAAGCGCTTTCAAATAAGGACTTCCTTAAAGGCCGATACCAGGCAACCGTTAATCAACATATCGCGACAGATTTGAGCCGACTACTTCATATGTCTAAAGTGATGGCTGATGTCAGTGCATATTTTATTGTTAACGATCGCTTGAATGAACTTCCCGAAGTTTTCGATATGTTTGACCCAGAGGGTAAGCTCTCTGTGATAGAACTGGGTTTAGATAATGATTCTTATGCTTCTACGTTATGGTACAGGGGTAGGAATACTGGTTTAAGCGAATCTCAAGTGAGTCTTTCGGACTATAGCCATGTTAAGCACACCGCCTCTTATATTACCTCGACAGGGGTCGGCAAAGCGGGCAATTTGGGCTTTCACTTTTCCATGAACGAAGTCTCGGACGGTCATGTTTACTATCCACCTGTAAATCGTTTCTTGCGTTTTGGTTCGAGTGCGCAGACCTATATTCAAGAAGTCTATGAAGAGAGTGGATTGACTGATGAAGTATTGAACTTAGGTCCTTCAGAGCAGGAGTGGATTCGAAACCATTCGGTCGCTCGTTTAGGCGTTGATCCAAAGGCTCTGCCTTATGAGGGGATTACTTCTAAGGGGGACTACATTGGTATGATTGGTGACTACATGTCACTTATAGAGAAAAAAACCGGTTTAAATATTGATGCTCATATTGTGTCTAGCTGGACGGAGACGGAGAACCTTATCCAACAGCAGGCGCTAGATTTGGTGTCAGCGGCAGTAGAAAATGAGTCTATTGGTGATGCCTATGTGCCAGCCAAAGCTTTGTTTTCTGCTCGAATGGGGCTAGCCGGGAGAAACGGTTTTTACACTTTCCTTCTTGGTGAGAGTGGCGGGCAAAAAATAGGCATCTTGCGGGGAGCTTCGAATACACCTTATATAATGGAGCGTTATCCAGACACGAATTGGGTATTAATCGACTCTACAGCAGACGGACTCGAGCGAGTCGAAGCAAAGACACTAGATGGCATGATTGATACTATCAATGTACTCAATTATCTGATCAACTCTTACGGCTACACGGATATTTCCATACTGGATAGACTCAATTTTTACGTGTCTCCAACGTTTCATGTCTCCAGTCGAGAGCCAGAGCTTCTCACAATTATTAACAAAGCGATAAACTTGATTTCGACTGAAGAGCATCGAAGAATTCGAGCTAAGTGGTCAGCACCAAGAGAGATAGAGAAGGTTGATTATCAATTAGTTTACACAGTGTCACTCTTTTCTCTGGTGATCCTACTGCTCATTTTTGTATGGAATAGGCAGCTTAAAAAGCAAGTTGCAATTGCAACTAAAGCAACGCAAGAACTAGAAAAAGCTCAGCAACAGTTGTACGGGATTCTCAATACATCTCCGATTGCCGCTGCCTTAGTTGTGAATGACCAGATTGAATACGTAAATGATACTGCGCGGCAACTGTTTCGGCTGGAAAACGTCGACGTAGAGACTTTCGACATAACAACCATTTACCCGAGCCAGGAAGAACGGTCTGATATACATAAAGAGATCGCCACCTACGGCCAAGTGGTCAATAGAGAACTAACTTTACTCAAGGCCAACGGTGACGCTTTCACCGCGCTGGTAAGTTACTACTTGTTTTATCGTGACGACAAGCCCGCTCTGCTATTTTGGGCCTTTGATATCTCGGTCATGAAGGAGCTTAATCGTCAGCTAGAAGAAGAGAAGCTAAGAGCCGATAATGCCAGTCAGGCAAAATCTGAGTTCTTGGCCAACATGAGTCATGAAATTCGTACACCGATGAATGCAATCTTAGGGCTCTCTCATTTGGCTATTGGCGAAATCGCCAATCCGATTGCCAAAGGCTACGTCAAAAAGGTGCACCATTCAGCAGAAGCTTTACTGGCGATAATTAATGACATCTTAGATTTCTCTAAGATTGAAGCGGGCCAGCTTGGTTTAGAGTTCATTCCATTCAATCTATGGGAAACCATCGAAGAGGTAACCGAGTTACTGCAAGTTAAATTCGATGATAAGGGGCTTGCACTCGAATTGGACATCACGCAAGAAGCTGACCAATTGATGATTGGTGACCCATTGAGACTGTTTCAAATCATCCTGAATCTAGTTGGCAATGCGATTAAGTTTACTGAAAAGGGTGGCGTCACGATTGCGGTGAGTTTGGTTGAGCAGAAGCTTGATGGCTTAGTTTTGAGGTTGTCAATCAAAGATACGGGTATCGGTATATCTTCAGATAACATTGACCGCTTATTTAAAGCGTTCAGCCAAGAAGATAGCACGACAACGAGACGATTCGGTGGGACAGGTCTTGGCCTTAACATAAGCCAGAAGCTTGTGAATGCGATGGGGGGTGAAATAGCGGTAGACAGCACCTTAGGAGAGGGCAGCGATTTCTTCTTCACTTTGAGCTTTGAACTGGCGTCGAAATCTCAAATCGAACAGCATGAAAAGGATAATGTTGAGCACGTTGAAAATCATCACTTTAACCAGGAACGAATACTCTTGGTTGAAGATAACGAATTTAACCAAGACCTTGCTTTGGCTCTGCTTGATAAGCTTAATCTTCAAACTGATTTGGCGGTCAATGGAGAACAGGCGGTAGTGAAGTCAAAGGGTGGCGAATACGAGTTAAATCTTAATGGATCTTCAAATGCCAATCATGGATGGGTATGAAGCAACGCGATTGATTCGAGAATCTGGCAATGAAGTTCCGATTATTGCGATGTCTGCCAACGTATTTGAAGAAGAAAAACGTAAAGCGACAGAATCAGGCGTGAATGAATTTATTGATAAGCCGATCATCTTTGATAGGTTTGTGACGGTGTTGAGTCAGTTTATTCAACCAACAACGCTAGTGGCAAAACCAGTGAAGACAGAAAGGTTAGATATATCTGTTGAGACAAGAAACGTACAACAGCCGCCTTCCGACCAAACACCTAGCCAAGATGAAGTATTCTCGCTCAAAGCGCTTGAAGATTTTACACAGGGAGATATTGGCCTCCAACATAAGCTGATTGATCGGTTTATTTCGGAAACGCCGACCATGCTCCTTGAGCTAGAAGAATCCGATGATACTTCTACTGTCGAGAGGCTATGCCATACCTTGAAAAGCATGTCGGCCTCAATCGGCGGAGTGAGATTTTCTCAGCAGATGGCTGTCATGGAGAAAAAAGCGAATGATGCGCAAAGTGTGGATAATGATTTAGAACTGATGAAGCACGAGCATCTGGAGTTGATGGAACAACTGAAAGATCACATAACCCCACAAGGGGAACAAAGTGACTCAACAACAGTTTCCCTTGAACTGCGTGAACTCGAAGCTTTGTTAAGCCTCATTGAAGCCTACGATAGCCGAGCTTTGAGCGTAGCCGAGTCATTACATAGCCAAACTCAGGTAGCCGAACTCGGCGCTGTTAAAAAAAGCTTAGAGCAATACAATTTTGACCAAGCGAAGCTGCAACTTCTCGACTTGATGCGGCAACAATAGCGATGCTGTTAGTGGCGTAAAATGGTAAGCTCAAATTGAAGGAAAGTATTAACCTGACGCTCTTATTGTAGAGGGTTGGTCATGAAGAAAATCATAGTTACTCTGATGTTATCGGTTTGCGCGTATGTTCAAGTCAGTCACGCCCAAGATGCTTTGGAGCTACAAAATACTTTGGAACTAGAAGCAAGACCCGCTTGGGGTGAGCAAACCGTCGAAGCTTTGCAACATGCGGCAGAAGAAGGTGTTGCTCATGCTCAAGTGAAAATAGGTCTTCTGTATGAACAGGGAGACTATTTTGAGCAAGATGTTGATGAGGCGGCTATGTGGTACTTACTTGCTGCAAGCCAAGGGCATCCACAAGGGCAATACAATCTCGCCCTGATGTATATTGATGGCGTCAGTGTAAACTCAGATTCATCACGTGCAATGTATTGGTTAGAAGAAGCGGCCAACAGCGGGTACATGCCAGCCATCTTGCATCTGGCCAACTATCAAAAGATGCAACTCGATAGCGGGCTCGGAAATATCAATTGGATCGAAGCCGCGGCCAATAAAGGCGATCATCTTAGCCAGCTCACCTTGGCAAATTACTATCTATCGATAGGTGTTGCATCTGATACGGTTGCTAAGGCAGAGTTCTGGTTAATTAATGCCGCGCAACATGGCATGTTAGAAGCCCAAGAGGCATTGGCGGGTTTGTATTTAGTGACCGACTATCAACTTCAAGATGAAATCAAAGCACAGTATTGGCACCAAAGAGTGCTCGACACTAAAATGGACAAGCAGTTGCAAGAAACTGTTGATAATAATGAATAAGGTGGTGGTATGAGAAGGAGTTTTACATTGCTTAAGGCGTTATTGCTAGGGTGTGTACTTATGATGAGCTCTGCGGCGATGGCCCAGAGTGTTTCTCAAGTGCAAGATAGGCTAATGGTCGATTTGACTTATCTTTTAGAAGCGCACGAAAGTGACAAGCCTTTTCTTGAAGATGTGTTACGCCGAAAAAATGAAAATCTACGCAGTCGAGTCGCTGCTGAAATTAAAGCTGGTACCCTTGACGATGAAGTCATCGGTAAGATCATCACGCAGCAAATTGAAATGCTGACGATTTTGATCAAAGAAAGTGAGCTTGAGATCGATGCTTTGGCCAAAAAATCTCGTACAGCTGAAGAAGCGGATAAAACCAAACTGAATTTGAGCATTCAAAGGCGTATTTCGATCATGGATGTTTACTATCAGCAGCTCGACAAAACTCTGATCCAAGCAGAAGGACGTGGCGTGGATGTTAAGTTACAAAGAGAGCAATTTCGAAGTGCGATGAAGTTGCGTGTCGAGTTTCTATCAAACGCAATTCTGTATCTAGATACGCAGCAGAGAGAAGTCAATGCACGCCTTCCGTATGTTAGCGAAGACGAGAAAAAACTGCTTACAGAGCAAGCGATTCGGCTAAATGAACGCAAGTCTATGATGATCAAAAGCTTGGAATCGGGTATTGCATTAACTAGTGCGATGGGAATAGACGCAACAGAATACAAACAGCTGATGTTAACAATGACTGGGGACATAAATGCTGATGTTCTTGATATCGATGTTGCCTTGGGACTGATCGATGGCTGGCTCGTGAGTTTGAAAGAGTGGGCTTACGAAAATACTCCGTCTGTTGTTGTTAAACTGACGTTATTTTTGGGTATTTTGTACCTAACATTTAAAATCTCTCGCGTTGTCGGTAAAGGTGTTGGAAAGAGTGTGAAGCACTCCAAGATGGATTTTAGTGTATTGATGCAAGACTTCTTTGTCTCCATGGCATCTAAAGCTGTCATCCTCGTTGGTCTACTTATCGCCTTATCGCAGATCGGGATAGAAATGGGGCCGCTACTGACTGGTTTCGGTGTAGCGGGTGTCATCATCGGTTTTGCTCTGCAAGATACGTTATCTAACTTTGCCTCTGGTTGATGATTTTGATTTATCGCCCTTATGACGTGGGTGATATGGTCAAAGTAGCCGGCATTCAAGGTACCGTTAAGAAAATGAGCTTAGTATCGACAACGGTTCAAACTATTGACAATCAACGGTTGGTTATCCCGAATAACAAGATTTGGGGCGATGTGATTAACAATATTACTGCCGAGCGTGTTCGTCGGGTCGATATGGTATTTGGTATTGGATATGCGGAAGATATCGATGAAGCGAAAGCTATTTTCAATGACATCATTGAGTCAGACGAACGTGTGCTGAAAGACCCAGAACCTGCGGTGAAAGTGCATACGCTTAATGAATCCTCTGTCGACTTTGTTGTACGCCCTTGGGTAAAAACAGAAGATTATTGGGATGTATATTGGGATGTCACCGAGGCGGTGAAGAAACGTCTTGATGCTGCTGATATCTCAATACCTTTCCCTCAGCGAGATGTTCATTTGTATACGCATACTGTCGAGAAAGACTCATAATCACCTCAGTTAAAGAACGATTATTAAGAAAGAGAAACAGCGGCTTAAAGGTCGCTGTTTTTTTGTATCCGCGAAGTGACTCTCGGTATTCATTCAGCGAGTACGATTACAATGAGTGTGATACCAAACTAAGGAACTAAAATGATCACTACGCCCGTATTTATTGTCGCCATTGTTTTTGGTTGGCTTGCTCTTATGAAGTACTTCAACCATCAGCAAGCGATGTCAAAGATCAACGAATCGCAAAATGCTGAGAGTGAAGAGCTCCGTGAGCAAGTTCAGCAACTCACCGAAAGGGTTGCCGTATTAGAAAAGATTGTGACCGACAGTAGCTATCAAGTGAATCAAGAGTTTCAAAAGTTGTAATTGCTCAAGTGCTCAAAGCGTTCGATTGAAATTTAATCATAAAAGGCTAAAACGCTCGAACAAACAGGGTGTAAAGCCCATGATTGTGAGGTTTGTAGACCCTTGATGCTTGACGCATCTGAGGGCTTGGGCGAAACTACTGTCAACAATTCCTGACACTTTGAGCTAAGGTTTTTCAGTGCGCCTAGAAGTTTTATGTGAAGACCGCCTCGGGTTGACCCGTGAGCTGCTTGATATACTTGCCTCCAAAAACATCGATCTTCGTGGTATCGAAATCGATGTTACCGGAATTATCTATCTAACTGTCCCGATATCGACTTTGATACCTTCAGCGAATTAATGCTGAAATACGCCGTATTGATGGTGTTCGCGACGTTCGAAAAATTCAGTTTATGCCTATAGAGCGGCATAACACCGAGCTTATCGCTCTGCTAAATAATCTTCCCGACCCTGTCCTTGCGATTGACTTAAAAGGACAAGTCGACATGGCGAACCATGCAGCTCTGAGTCTATTTCAGAAAACTGAACAAGAGATTCTGAACGAGCAAATCTCAAGCATGCTACCGGGGCTTAACTTCTCTAAATGGGCAGAAGGTAACTGCGGCCGCCAACGTGAAAATCTTGTGATTAACGGTTTAGACTACGTCATGGAAGTGATGCCGGTTTACATCTCTGGCGATTCTGAAGAGGCAACATTGGCGAGTACCGTGATGATTATCCGCTCAAGCCAATCAGGACAAGCTTTTGAAGACAGCTTGCCTTTGCAAAATAACTTAGGCTTTGAGCACTTTGTTGGTGTGTCTAACCGCCATAAGGCACTGATGAGCCAAGCGAAAAAGCTGGCGATGCTTGACCAACCTTTGCTGATCGAAGGTGAAACGGGCACTGGCAAAGAGATGCTTGCAAAAGCCTGCCATAATCGTTCTAACCGAGCGTCATTCCCGTTTCTTGTACTGAGCTGCGCTTCAATGCCTGATGATGTAGCGGAAACCGAGTTGTTCGGCCATGCTCCAGGTTCGTTTAATCACGAGCAAGGCCATAAAGGCATTTTTGAACAAGCCAATGGCGGTACCGTCTTCTTAGATGAAATCGGTGAGATGAGTCCGCATCTGCAGATCAAACTGCTGCGTTTCCTTCAAGACGGCACGTTTAGACGTGTAGGCGAAGAGCATGAAGTGCATGTAGATGTGCGCGTGATTGCGTCTACCCGTCATAAGTTAGCGGATTTAGCTGAATCTGGCGCATTCCGTGAAGACCTATTTTATCGCCTCAACGTTTTGACGTTGCGCATTCCACCGCTTCGTGAGCGCACTAACGATTTAGGTCCGCTGCTCGATTTGTTTATTAACAAATACACCAAACAATTGGGTATGGCGAAACCAAGCATTGCAGACGAGCTACTTGATCAGCTGGCGAATTATCCTTGGCCTGGAAACATGCGCCAACTTGATAACATGGCTCTGCGCGCGTTGACTGAACTGCAAGATGAGCCTTTAAATATTGAACTGTTCCACCTTCCTCAATTGGAAAATGTGGTTTCAGCCAGTACCAGCATTAATCTAGATGGTTCGTTAGATGACATTATGAAAGACTACGAATCGCAAGTACTGGAGCGTCTTTATCAGTCCTTCCCATCCAGCCGTAAATTGGCTAAGCGTTTAAGCGTTTCGCATACCTCGATTGCCAATAAACTGCGTGATTACGGGATTCGCAAAAACTGATGAGTAATTGCAGTACTCCAACCGAAGTGTTTGAGCGTATCGATGGTCTCGTTTTACGTACTGCACAGTTAAGTGATGCGTCGATGCTGGCTAATTATTTCAACAGCAATAAAGCCTACTTAGAACCTTGGGAGCCAAAGCGAGAAGCGGCGTTTTTTCTTGGAAACGGGGTGGGCGCAGCGCTTAATCAAACTGAGTGAGCTGCACAGGCTAGGGCTTGGATACTATCTTGTTATTGAAGATGAAGAAACCAAAGAAATGCTAGGCACGATTTCGTTTAGTAACCTAAGTCGTTTCCCGTTTCATGCGTGTAATGTTGGTTATTCACTGGCGGAGTCTGCGCAGGGTAAAGGCATTATGCGCCGCTGTTTAGAGGTGGCAGTGAACTATATGTTCGAGGTTCAAAACATGCATCGCATCATGCGGGATACATGCCGTGTAATGAACGCAGTGCGAAAGTACTTGAGACATTGGGGTTCGAGAAGGAAGGTTACGCGAAAGACTATTTACTCATTAACGGGCAGTGGCAAGATCATGTACTGACTGCGTTAGTGAATCCAAATTGGAGCGAAAGATAATTATGAGCGATCGTCTTACCCAGCAACTCAACTTATTGATGGAGCTAGATAAGCTTAAATCCGTGTTGCGACGTACACGTGTAAAGAGTGCAGAGAAGCGTTTAGAAAACAGTGCAGAGCACAGTTGGCATGTGGCGTTAATGGCTATCTTGATGCAAGAGCACGCGAACGAAGACGTGGATATTACGCGCGTCGTTAAAATGTTACTGCTGCATGACATTGTAGAGATCGATGCGGGCGATACTTTCGTTTATGATGTTGCCGCTTCTGCGGAGCAAGAACAAAAAGAGCTAGAGGCAGCAAAAAGGCTGTTTGGCTTGTTACCCCAAGACCAAGGCGATGAGCTAATGTCACTTTGGTTAGAGTTCGAATCTGCCGAGAGCGCTGATGCCAAGTTCGGTAAAGCACTAGATAGAATTATACCGATGCTTTTGAACTACCATAATGATGGGCAAAGTTGGAAAGAACATGGCGTAACAAAGCAGCAAGCATTAACGGTTAACCGCCGTATTGGCGACGGTTCAAGCGTACTTTGGGACAAAGCCCAACAAATGATCGAAGAAGCCGCAGAAAAAGGCTGGCTTCAATAACGAGGAAAATCAATGTCGTATTTACCTTTGGATCAATACCAAAGAAAGTGGATATTCACACATCAATCAATGCCTATTCCAGAGGCAGACCTAGCTGAAATTAAGCCAATGGACCAAGCACGTTCGGCGCAGCTATGGAAAGAAAATATCAGTGCTCAAAGTCCAGATTCGGAGCGTTTGAGTTCGAGTGATTGGCCAATGAAAGCCTCTAATTGGATCGACGAAATTAATTGGATGGCAAATTGGGAAGACGATGATTTAGGTCTACCAGAAGAACTATTAGAGCACCTGGATTGGCAAGATGATGTGACGGTTTACTTCTGTTATGAGAAATACAATGTTATTGAGACCAAGTGGAGTGTCTTCAAGAAGCATTGGAAAAACTTCCTGTTTTATGATGACGGCCCAATCTTGATAGGGCGTCGCAGAAAACAAGCATTATGGTTTGATAGTGAAGGCCAAGTGAAATTGGGATATAGAAACTAGTAAAAAGCAGCCATTCGGCTGCTTTTTTCGTTTCTTTAATTAATTCCACATTTTTTGTGTTTAGAGTGTGATGATAATTCCATAATTTACAGTGCGTTGTGAAATATCTCTTTGTGATGATAGTCTGAACAAATAGGAACAGGTTAATCATGGATATGGAATGTCTTTAGAAAAAGCAGTACCTGAGCTAAAAAAGGCTTTCTACGCTCAGATTCAGTCACTTCAAACTACCTCAGAGCCAAATACAAGTTCGACACTCGACCTTCTCACCAAAGAGGAGATTAAAGAGCTTGAAGCATTATGGGTAGAATGGAACGTCTACAAACGTAAACAAGGCGTTTAGTATTCAGCGGCGATTTTAACTTTCCTCTCTTTCTTAACCTTGCCAACGTTTAATCTTACCAACGTACGTTCACTTTTCTTCTAGAATTGAGTAAGTGGGTCGCGCTTTGCGGCTATTTACCTTTTATTTCCGAACTAGGAAGTAAGTATGGATAGAAAAGTCCTCGAATTAATCGTTAATATTACCGAACAGAAAAACTCAGACGCACTCGTTCAGTGCTTGCTAGAAACTTTATCTGAGATCCTTCCAGCAAACTATGTCACCCTTTATCGATTAGATCCTAAAGCCAACATTGAAGTGGTTGCGTCTATCGAAAAAGCCGAACTTCCGGCGACAGTCACTGACAAAAAAGGGTTGAATGAACAAAAAGTTGTTGGCTTGGAAACGTCTTTTACTCGTGAGGGTGTGTTTGTCGAGCAGCTAAGCGATGAGTATTGGTGCGTAAATTACTCACTTCAAATTGGCGACAACGCCATGCTGGTATTAAGCCTCGGATTAACCAGTCTTCCCTCAGGCTACGAACTGCTCATTCAAGGTTTTCTCAGTATCTACAAAAACTACCATAGTGTGCTACTTCAAAGCGAAAAAGACTCCCTTACAGGGCTCTTTAATCGTCGAACGTTTGAAGAGCGATGCCGCCTAATAACTGGGGCGCTACTCGATGAAATGGCAGGGGAGGACGGTGCAGGTAGCAGTCGTGGTCTGTGGATGGCGATTATGGACATCGACTACTTTAAACGGGTCAATGATCAGTTTGGCCATTTGATTGGTGATGAAGTGCTTCTGATGTTCGCGCAATGTATGCGGGATTTCTTCACTCAAGGCGAAGAGTTGTTTCGATTTGGTGGAGAAGAGTTCGTGGTGATTCTGGATCTTGATTCGCAATGTGCGGTGAACAGTCGGCTTGAGTCGTTTCGAAGGCACATTGAGTCACATGCCTTTCCACAAATCGAACACATTACTGTGAGTATTGGTGTTTGTTACATGGAAGCCCATACCTACTTGCCAACCATACTCGATAGAGCGGACCGAGCCTTGTATTACGCTAAAGAAAATGGCCGTAATCAGGTGCGAAATTATGATGTATTACTCAAGAGAGGGGAGATTGTCGAAGCCTCAAATGATGATAACGACGTAGAACTGTTTTAAGCCACGCGACTAATGCTATATCATTATGAAAATTTCACATGTTGACTTGTAAGATTTGAATGATGCTATGTCTTGAAATTGTTATAGTATAACAATATATTGTGACCAAGTACGTAGCGTCGTACAGTTGTACAGATTATAAAAAAGTATCGAGTGAGTAGAGATATGGCGGAGATTAGAGCCAGAGTAGACTTCAGAGTCGGAAGTAAAAGTGATATAGACGCAGAGCTCTTGTCATTTCACGGTCTAAAAACAGACAAGGAACATGTTGCCATTATCTTTAGGCAGGCGGATTCAACCCAAGAAGCGCCACTAGTACGTATGCACTCAGAGTGTTTAACGGGAGACGTTTTTCACTCGTCTCGCTGCGACTGTGGTGAGCAGTTAGACGAGACGATTAACTTAATGGGTGAAGTGGGTGGTATTATTCTTTACTTGCGCCAAGAAGGACGCGGAATTGGGCTCTACAACAAAATAGACGCCTATAAGCTGCAAAGTGAAGGCATGAATACGTACGAAGCCAATAACCATCTAGGTTTTGGTGATGATTTGCGCGATTTTACCGAAGCTGGGCAAATGTTATCGGCGCTTGGGATAAAGAAAGTGCGCTTAGTCACCAACAACCCTAAGAAGATTAAATCGCTGAAAGATCAAGGGATTGAAATTGAAGAAGTTGTCAATACCTCAGCTCATGTTAAGCAAGGCAACGAGAGCTATCTAGCGGCTAAAGTGTCTCATGGTAAACACAATCTTAAGCTGACCAAGTAGCATTTTTGCAAAACATATCAGTGCATTGATTAGGGCGTGCTGACCTTTCGAGGTTAAGTTTTGTTCGAGTTAAAATCGTTTTAGGCGCGGCGAAGAGTATGCTGCCTAGTTGTTCTAAGCCCATAGTCTTCAACAAAGCATAGAACGATTTTAGCCGAACCCTCCGGGCAGCCTTTGTGGCTCATTTCTACTGCGTCATCGCCTTTTCATGTAAAGCAATTACACTTCAAAGTCTCTTTCTAGTATAAATTTCCCACAAAGTGCTGCAAAAATCAGCTCGAAAAATCAACGCGCCCTTAAACCTCACTTATGTGAGGTTTTTTTGTAACTATTGTTGAAAATAAATTGTAACTTTGTATTATTGCGGCGTATTAAATAAAAGTGATAATAATTCTCGTTAATAATATCAATTACAATAAGCTCAACAAGGACGACCATATGACTGGTAAATTCGCCATTATTCCTTCTCTCGCTGTTACAGCTTTTGCTTTCAATGCCTCAGCAGCAACAGTGACACAAGAACAAGTCGTTGAGCATTATGCGGATATTGCTCACGCAGTTTTCGCTGATGCTCTCGTGACTGCTAAATCGCTTGATCAATCGATTGACCAATTCCTAGCTGCGCCATCGGCAAAAGGCTTTGAAGACGTTAAGCAAGCGTGGATCGACTCTCGTGTACCGTACCAACAGTCTGAAGTATTCCGTTTTGGTAACGCGATTGTTGATGACTGGGAAGGTCAGCTAAACGCTTGGCCGCTTGACGAAGGTCTTATCGATTACGTTGCGACTGATACCAACATGAGTTGGGTAACGAAGGCGCAAGCGCGAACATCGTAGCGAATAGCACTATCCAGATCGGTTCAGAAGTGCTGGAAGTAAAAGAAATTACACCAAAACTGATTGCGGATTTGAATGAAGTCGGCGGCTCTGAAGCGAACGTTGCTTCTGGCTACCATGCCATTGAATTCTTGCTTTGGGGTCAAGACCTAAACGGCACCAATGCGGGTGCAGGTCAACGTGCATATACCGACTTCGCGAAGGGCAGTGCATGTACCAATGGCAACTGTGACCGTCGTGGTGAGTACCTTAAAGCAGCGTCACAGCTTCTTATCCAAGATCTAGAGTGGATGGAAAAGCAGTGGTCAGCATCAGAGAAAAACAACTACCGCCAAGAGCTACTGGCAGACAGTAGCGAACAAGGTCTGCGTAAAATGCTATTTGGTATGGGTTCACTTTCTTTAGGTGAACTGGCGGGTGAACGTATGAAGGTGGCACTTGAAGCAAACTCAACGGAAGACGAGCACGACTGTTTCTCTGATAACACGCACAACTCTCACTACTACAACGAACAAGGCATCTACAATGTCTACACTGGCTTGTACAAGCGTGAAGACGGTACTTTGCTATCTGGCCCAAGCCTACACCAGCTAGTTAAGCAAAAAGACCCACAGGCAGCGAAAGAGATTCAAAAGCAGTTTGATCAAACTCGTAGCCAAGTCGGTCTATTAGTCTCTTCTGCTGAGAAGAACAACCAGCATTTCGACCAGCTTATCGCCTCTGGTAACGCTCAAGGTAATGCACTCGTTAATGAAACCATTTTTGCGCTAGTGGCTCAAACAGCTTCTATTGAACGTGCTGCAGGCATTATCGGTATCGACAGCCTAAACCCAGACACGGCTGACCACGAGTTTTAAGTACCAGTTTAACTCATAATAGAAAGGGCTGATAAAGCCCTTTCTTATCCCTTTCTTTTTATAAATGACAAACTCTATACGACTTCAGAGCAGCGACAAACAATAACAACGAACTGCCTAAACAAATCGCACACCAATCTGTTATGGAAGATACAGATGAGCATGTTCACTGAGAATCAATTCATGAAAACAACTTTTCTAGCTTGCTTGCTAATCGTCACTTCAATGAGCGTTTTTTGCTTATGACAAGAAGTCTGGCGGAGGAACAAGTGTCAAAAAAGAGGGGGCGAACGCTTCTCACTGCCGGCAGGCAATTTGCCGATGAGCAAACGCTTAGACTTCAGTGTCGGTAACAGCTTTTTTAGAAATCCTTGGGTACAAGCGCCAGCCTCAACAGATGCAAGAGACGGTTTGGGCCCACTATTTAATACTAATGGATGTCAAAACTGCCATATTAAAGATGGCCGAGGTCACGCACCTGAGACAGGTGACCGTAATGCGGTGTCAATGCTTGTTCGATTGAGTATTCCGGCAACAACGCCAGAGCAACAAGAGGCAGTTATCCTTTCGGGCGTGATTCCAGAACCAACCTATGGTGGTCAGTTGCAAGACTTTGCGCTACCAGACGAAAAACCAGAAGGTCGAATTCAGATTGTATATGAACCTTATCCTGTCGTGTTTGAGGACGGGACGGTGGTTGAGCTGCGTAAGCCGCTATTGTCTATCACTGATTTAGGTTACGGACCAATGCACCCTGACACCTTGATGTCGCTCGCGTTGCACCGCCAATGATTGGCCTTGGCCTGTTGGAAAGCATCCCAGATGAAACACTACTCGCATGGGTTGAAGAGCAGCAAAAGGGTAGCGATGGTGTATCGGGTAAAGTGAACAAAGTACTTGATGTTCAAACGGGTGAATTGTCGATTGGCCGATTTGGCTGGAAAGCAGGTCAGCCAAACCTCATGCAGCAAAATGCGGCGGCATTTAATGGTGACCTTGGTTTAACAAGTGAACTATTTCCTAATGAGAACTGCACGACTAAGCAAGAACTTTGCGAGACATTACCTAACGGTGGTCACCCCGAAGTGAGCGAAAATATCTTAGATTTTGTTGAATTTTACTCGCAGCACTTGGCTGTTCCGATTCGTCGTAATGTGAATGATCCTAAAGTGAAGTTAGGTCAGGAATTGTTTGCCAAAGTAGGTTGCGAAAGCTGTCATAAAGTAAATGTCAAAACTGAAGTTCGCGAAGGTCTTCCAGCGCTTTCCAATCAACTGATTCATCCTTACACCGATCTATTGCTTCATGATATGGGGGAAGGATTAGCGGACAACCGACCTGAGTATCTTGCCAATGGCAGAGAGTGGCGAACAGCCCGCTGTGGGGATTAGGCTATACAAAAGAAGTTAACGGCCATACAACCTTACTTCATGATGGACGAGCTCGAGATGCGCTTGAAGCAGTACTATGGCATGGCGGTGAAGCAGAGTCGGCGAAGCAGGCCGTATTAGGGTTTGACAAAGAGAAGCGAGAGGCTTTGGTCGCTTTCTTGAACTCTTTATAACGGCGGTGGAGGTTTAACATGAAAAAGTATTCTTTGGTTAGCATTGGCTGCACACTTTCCGCTTCGTTCTTACTCTCAGGGTGCCAGTCTACAGACTCTGAAGCTCAGCCAAGTGTTCAACTCAATGCTGAAAATGTTAATGCTAAAACAGTTGATGCTCCTACCAACAGCATCGAAGCTGTGCATAGTTTGCAATGGCAGTCAGCACAGCGGTTTTTGTCTGCAAGTCAAGCGCAAGCTTCATCATGCAAGCGTGGTGTCAGGCCCAAGAGATGCAAGACGCTGAATTGAAAGCCCAATGGCAAGAAACGATCTCTGCATGGATGTACTTGCAAGGACAGGAGCGTGGGCCTGAAGCGGCATTGGAGCAGAGTTGGAATATTCAGTTCTGGCCAGATAAGAAAAACACCACAGGCAGAAAAATGTCTGAGCTCGCAAAGCAGAACAAAGCTTGGCAAGCCGGAGAGATAGCCAATCAAAGCGTCACAGTGCAGGGTGTTGGCTCAATGGAGTGGTTACTGTTTGACAGCTCTACAGAGCGTTATAGCAAAACTGAGATATGTCAGCTCGGAGTACCAATCGCTCAAAATATTGAGAATAACGCAAGCGTGATGGAACAAGCTTGGCGCGTTAACCCTTGGAATGGCCTCGACGATAAGAAATGGCACAGTGAGTATTTGTCTCTCATTGCCAATCAACTTGATTACAGTATGAAGAAAATGAGCCGCCCACTAGCAAAACCGGGTAAACCAAGAGCTTACTTTGCGGAGTCTTGGCGCTCTGGAACCTCGCTTAACCAGTTGGAAAAAAATGTCGAAGCTATGCAGGCGCTCTACTTTGCCAATGGTATAGGTCTAGATGACATATTAAGGCAAAAGGGACGAGACGAACTTGCCGACCTTATTTCACATCAGTTTCAAATGACACTGGAAACGTGGCCGGAGCAGCAGAACATGTTCAATCTTCTACAGTCAAAATCGGGCTACCAATATTTGATGGCGCAATACAACAAACTTGAACAGCTCCATTATTACATCACGGAAGAGGTCGCTATAGAGCTAGGTATTGTTATTGGGTTTAATGCAACCGATGGTGATTGATAACTCCAAAAGAGCACTGCTTAAAGGGGCGTTATTCGCAATTATTTCGCCTCTTTATCTGTCGGGCTGCAGTATCTCAAACCACGTCCAAAACCAGAAAGATGGCAAATCATTGCTGGTTGGTTGCGCGGCGCTGGGGAACGACGATTTTATTGCAGCCGCTGTTGAGATTGACGGAACTCCAGTGTGGCAATGCGCTTTGCCTCACCGAGGGCACGGACTTGCCATTAATTCTGAGCTTAATCATGTTGCGATATTTGGGCGGCGTCCGGGCGAGTTTATCAAGGTGGTTGACGGGCAATCTGGCGAGCAAATCGCTTTTATCCCTCAACTCGTTGGTCGTCACTATTATGGTCATGGAGCCTATTCAAACAATGGTCAGTTCCTATATGTCACCGAAGGGGTTTCTGAGACCAGTGAGGGCGTGATTGGTGTTTACGATGTTTTTAACGGCTACCAGCGCGTGAGCGAATTTACCGGTATTGGGATAGGGCCGCATGAGATCATTGTTCGAAACGATGACACGATTGTAGTCGCCGTTGGCGGTATTCAAACTTCTGGCCGCACTAAACTTAACCTAGAGAGTATGCAACCAAAACTGGTCTACATTAGACCAGATGGCGATATCGTGAGTCAGTTAGGATTGGGTTCTCATCAACTCAGTATCCGGCATATTGCTTGTGATGAAAGCGGTGCCGTCGTTTGCGGACAGCAATATCAAGGTGATGAAGATGATTCTCTACCTTTGATGGCGATCTCCTATCAAGGTCAATCGCTTG
Organism: Vibrio aestivus; assembly: GCA_003263845.1. GTDB lineage: Bacteria > Pseudomonadota > Gammaproteobacteria > Enterobacterales > Vibrionaceae > Vibrio > Vibrio aestivus. The sequence goes on from JYJN01000156.1 coordinate 32,397, forward strand.
TGCCGCTGAAGGCGACGCCGGAGCAGTGGATGCGATTTAACAGTTACATAGGCAGCGTTGCCATGACTGGTGAGCATATTGTGGCGACCTCTCCAAGAGGAAACTGTTATGGCGTCTGGGACAAAACGACTAGGAAACTGGTTAAGCTTGGAAAGCTTACCGATGCAAGTGGGGTGGTCGCAATGCGACCATCAAACGCCATTCAGTTCGCAATGAGCTCGGGCATTGGTGAGGTGAAGTTAATCCCCTCAATTAAACAGGATTCTATCTCTGCACTCACTTCATCTACATCGATAGCTTGGGACAATCACTTAAGTTCTTTCCAGATTTAACCGTTATACAGTTTTAACCACAGTACTCCGTTGTTGAAGCAAAGGAGTACTGTTAATTCTGTTGATAAAGTGATCTCATAAGCTTGCGCTGGGTCTTAAAAGTTGTTCAACTTTTCTCCTTTATATCTGCCATACTTTATTAATTACATAATAAAAAAGGAGTGGTATTGATGAGGAAGTGTGTGTCTATCTTTCTGATGTTAATGATATTTTCATCAGGTTCACTTGCTTTAGAACGCTTCGTGAAAATGGACTGGCTAGAACCAGACTCATTTGTTGCGAGCTTGATTCAATACCCTGAATTAGTGGATCAAATTTATGCTGAGAATGACTATCAACTGATTTGGTTCGACTCAAAACACAACTCTTATCTTGAATCTCAACTCGAAATTATTGAGCATGCGGGCTTTAGTAGCTTGTTTTCGCGTCAGCTTGCCCACATGCGTAAGTTGCGGGAAAACAGTCAATGGTTTGAGTACGACCTTCTCGCAACCGATACCATGCTGTTGTATATGAGCTATGCCGAGCGTGCGGCAAGCAGCGATCAAGGTAAAGAGTGGTTTTTCCAGCATTCCCTGAGTGGAAAGCTGCCAACACCAAGCCGCGATGCTGTGTTGTCATTTTTTGTTGCGATAGAAGTCCATCAACTGGACCAATTGGTTAATGCTTATACACCAAGTTCTCAAGGTTATCAGCAACTTGTCAGCTCCTTTTGGTATCTAAAACAGTATGAACATATTGACCTACCTCTTTATCGAATTCGTAAGTTGGTAAAAAGTGGTGACACACTGGAGAACCGTGACCTGTTGATACAGCGCCTACAGCTGGCAAATCTCGATGCTTCAACGGTCAGAACCGATGTTAGCTGGTACGATGATACATTAGTGAAGTTGGTGAAAGAGTTTCAGAGCTTACATGGCTTGAAACCCGATGGTGTAATAGGTCCGGCCACCTTGAGTTGGTTAAACTTAGCTCTCAACGATAGGTTAGCTATGCTCGCATTAAATGCCGAACGTTCACGTATGTGGCCAGAGCAACGTGATACCATCATCATGGTGAATGTGCCTAGCTTTGATATGAAGTATTGGTATTTAGGCGAGGAGGTTTTTGAATCTAAGGTGGTGGTTGGTCGTACTACGCGCAAAACGCCTGTGATGACGACCAAACTAGACTCACTTATTCTCAACCCGACTTGGAATGTACCGCGTAAAATCATGGTAGAGGATATTTTGCCTCAGGTAGTCCAAGACACGGCATATCTAGAAAAGCAGAACATCGAGATCATTAAGAGTTGGTACTCGGTGCCAGACAATACAGTCAACCCTGAGCTTATCGATTGGAACTCTATTAATCCCAATACCTTCCCATATAAAATGCGCCAACAGTCAGGGCAGAGTAATGCGTTGGGCTTGTACAAGTTCAATACCCCTAACCCTAGGGCGATCTTCCTTCACGATACTCCAAGTAAGCATCTATTTGGTAAGGAAACTCGCGCTTTCAGCTCTGGTTGCGTAAGGGTTGAAAATGCAGACCAGTTTGCGTCGCTGCTGCTAGAAACTCAAGGTATTGATGCGATGGAGCATCAGTCTGAAGAGATGTCTTCTAATCATGCTATTCCGCTTAAACGGCGCATTCCTGTGCATATTATTTATCAAACCGTGTGGTATGAGGCAGGTAAAGTCCACTATAGGGACGATGTTTACCGCTATGATACGTTCAGTTACACAAAAGGATAGCTGAATCGAATTTTGACATTTATCTGACTTATTGAATTTTTCCATTCTGCTCAATAAGTAAGCAAAAAAGTAAGTTGTTTCCTCGATTTTAGCACGATTTATGCATTTGAACTTCTCAGAAGAGTTCGGTAGTGTCCGTTCTCGTTTCCAAACTTTGCTGAGAAGGGTCGTCATTTTGTCGTTAACTCGTCGTAATTTTCTTAAACTTGCCGGAAGTGGTGTTGTTGTTGCTACTTGTATGCCTCAGGTTGCGTTTGCCTACTATCCCGATCGCCACGCGAGTTAGCCATGAATAATCTTCACACTGGAGAAACCGTAGAATCTCAGTACTTTAATGGCAAAGTTTATGTACCCGACGAGCTCGCCCGCCTAGATCATATCTGCCGTGACTTTAGACGTAATGAGTCACACCCAATGGACAAGCGTTTGTTTGACCAGATCAGCAAGATCCAAGATTTGTTGGGTACCCAAGCGGAAGTACAGATCATTTCAGGTTATCGCTCACCCGCTACCAATGAAGCGTTGCGTGGCAAATCATCGGGCGTGGCAAAGAAGAGCTTCCATATGTTAGGTCAGGCTATCGACTTTAGATTGGAAGGCGTCAACCTCAAACAAGTTCGCGAAGCGGCAATCAGCCTGAAAGCGGGCGGTGTGGGTTACTACCCGCGCAGCGACTTCCTTCATATTGATACGGGTCCAGTCCGCAGCTGGGCATAACCGACTGAATTACCAGGCAGTTATCAATAATCGTCAAACCTTAAACCCTTAGCTAAACAGGGTCTAAATATTGTAATCACCGCGCTGTGGTGTCATAGTGCGGACAATTTCGGTATTGAAGAAGGTATTCACAATGGCATTAAAGTATCAGGTTGTTCCTGTCACTTCATTTTCTCAAAACTGTTCTATCGTCTGGTGTGACGAGACCATGAAAGGTGTCGTGGTGGATCCAGGAGGCGATGTTAAGCAGCTAAAGATGCTCATTGATGAACTGGGTGTGCAAGTGGTGAGCTTAGTACTGACACATGGCCATCTGGACCACGTTGGCGGTACGGAACCATTGGCTGAGCTATTGGGCGGTATTGATATCATTGGTCCACATAAAGCAGATAACTTCTGGCTTCAGGGGCTAGAAGGTCAAAGTAAAATGTTTGGTTTTCCTCTTACGGAAGCATTCGAGCCTAATCAATGGCTAGATGAGGGTGACATTGTCACTTTTGGTAATCAGAGCTTTGACGTGTTGCACACGCCTGGCCACACCCCTGGTCATGTTGTGTTGTTTAGTGACTCTGCAAAGCTCGCGTTTGTGGGTGATGTTCTCTTCAATGGAAGTGTTGGCCGAACCGATTTCCCGCAGGGTGATTTCAATACTCTTATTGATTCAATCAAAACCAAGCTTTGGCCGCTAGGTAACGAGGTTCGTTTTGTACCTGGACACGGCCCTGAGTCAACGTTTGGTCATGAGCGTGCTGCTAACCCGTTCGTTGCAGACGAGATGCCACTGTACTAATTAGCGGTATCTTCCGGCTCGGCGGCTGCAAGATAGCGCCGAGCCAATCCTACAAACTCCGCAGGTTCTCTATCGAGATCCGCCGCCGAAATAAACACATCAAAATCAAAGAACCCTCTTTGATGCTTCATTCTATTAGCCATCATCGCCAGCAGTCCCGAATACACTTTGCCATTTGAGCTTTTGAAAAGGCTAGAGTCTAGCACTATGTCTTCAAAGGCCGTGTTTGGATTGGATTGCTTCATACCTAAATAGAGAAGAGCACGCTGACTCATTAAGATGTCTGAAGCGACTCTTGGACACGTCGCGTCTAGAAATGGTGAGTAGTGTTTAAGCTTGATCCCGATGTAGGGTAGGGGCTGGTGCCAACCTTGCTGTTGATAACTGCAAATACCTATTGAAGAGATATTATTCCATTTAACAGCCCAACCGCCTTTGTGCAGGTGCTGTTGGAAATGCGTTGAAGTTAACGTGTAGGAGACTTTGCTCTGTTTGAGTAAAGTATGAATGACGAATGCAACGCAGCACACGAGTGCGATAACTGCGAGAGCGTGATGAAATTTGGGCGCGAATGCAATTGCAACCAAAGATATGAAAATCGCGGAAGCAATAAGAGCCTTTTTTATCAGTCGCTCTTGCGAGTCTGACGTATTTGTTAGGTGCAATGTGTCCATAACTGCATATTTGGCTTCGTGTTTCTTTACTTAAAGTGAGAATTTGAATCAGAGCGTAATGAATCACCATATTAGGTGTTTTAGCTTAAGTTCTAAAAACCTCTGTATATGTATTCAGTGGTTATTCTTAATTATTGACTAAATTATAGACTTCCACAGTGTTGCGACGCATTTTTGGATCATTATCGCTGCGACACCCTACAAATATACCCAAATATTTGGTATAAAACGCGCTTCAAATTTTCACCACTGCGTTGTATGCAGTGAAATGGAGAAATACTCGATGAGACTTGCTCACAAGCGCAAAGTACAGGCTAAACTGCAAAAGCGCATTAAAGCGACTACTACTAATGTTGTTGCAACTAAAACAGCAAAACCTGTAGTAGAGAAAACTGTTGTAGAGAAAGCAGTAAAAGCACCTGCTAAATCAGTAGCGGCTACAGACGTTGCTCTGACTCCTAAACAACAACAGGTTTTAGATATCGTAGTGAACAATGCTGAAGGTATTAACCCGAAAGGCATTGGTCTTGCGGCAGGTCAAGAAGACGCGAAAGCAGCTTCTTGGGCAACTGGCGCATTGAAAAAACTTCTAGAAGAAAATCTAGTGACTAAAGAGCAGTTAGCTGGTAACAAAGTTATCTACAAAGCCGTTTAATTACGCTTTTCGCTCTCATACCCTCATATGGGTAGACAGTTTTTGGCCTCGCTTATGCGGGGCTTTTTTAGTTTTAATAATCGATAGATTTAACACTAGATATATACAGTTGTCACAAAAAAGGACATTAGTGGCAATAGTTTGAGTTGAAAACTACGTAGTAAGTATTTTCAAATTTGGCGTCGAAACCTGCTTTAACTCATTGATTGTATTTATAGGGCGCTTATTTCCTACGTAGTTTTACGTAGTACTTTCGTTATTTCCGATATTCTATAAGTTAATTCCTCCGTGTTCTTGCCGATTTTAACTGGCTGATTATTGGCTCATTGTAAATATGAACCTCAATATCTGTGTAAATAGATATCAAGCTAACAAAGGACGTGAACATGAGTCTTATCAAAAACTCACTAAAAAGAATCATGAAGAACACGGCAGTGATTGCAGCTACGTGTTTAGCAATGGTCGCCACTTCTGCAACTGCTGCAGACAAAGTATACCGCTTAAAACTTGCTGAAACTTGGGGGCCTAACTTCCCTGTATTTGGCGATGCCACTAAAAACATGGCGGCAATGGCTGAGAAGATGTCGAATGGACGCCTTCAGATCCGTATCGACTCTGCTAACAAACACAAAGCACCGCTTGGTGTGTTTGATATGGTGAAATCTGGCCAATACGACATGGGCCACTCGGTTCATACTACTGGAAAGGTAAAGTGCCAAATACGCTGTATTTCACTTCAATGCCTTTTGGTATGACACCAGCAGAGCAGTACGCTTGGTTCTACCATGGTGGTGGTATGGAGCTAATGGAGCAGGTTTACACTCCGCATAACCTTCTTTCATTCCCTGGCGGTAACACAGATATCCAGATGGGTGGCTGGTTCCAAAAAGAGATTAACTCCGTTGAAGACCTTCAAGGTCTAAAAATGCGTATTCCGGGCTTTGCGGGTGAAATCCTTGCAGAGCTTGGGGCTAAACCAACGAACATTGCACCAGGTGAGCTATATACCTCACTTGAGCGTCGTACGATCGATGCATTGGAATGGGTGGGCCCATCGCTAGATTTACGTATGGGCTTCCACAAAATCGCACCATACTACTACACGGGTTGGCATGAGCCAGGTTCAGAGCTTCAGTTCCTAGTGAACAAGCGTACTTGGGAGCGTCTACCAGAAGACCTACGTGAAATCCTTCGTGTTGCGATGCGCACAGCCGCTTACGACATGTACACACAAGCGACTCACGAAAGTGGTAAGAACTGGGCTTCTATGAAGTCTGAGTACCCTGATGTACAAGTAAAAGACTTCCCACCTGAAGTAATGGCTGCAATGAAAGAAGCGAACGATCGTCTGCTTGCTAAACACGCAGAGAAAGACGATTTAGCGAAAGAGATCCAAAAGTCTCAAGCAGATTACCTGAAGCAAGTTCGCTCTTGGACAGATATCTCGCACCGTGCGTATCTGAACAGCCAAGCGCAATAATCTCCCTATAACAATAAATACAAAGTCGGTGGAATGTTTTGTCTGAGACAACCACCGACAAGCCCAAGAAACCTATTTATTCAAAGCCCCGAACATAAATAATTAAAGGGGCAGTAACGCTCCATGGAGTTAGGAATGAGAAGTCTTATTTACATCGAACGCGTGTTTAATCGTGTCGGTGATTTCCTAGGGTGGTTGTCGAGCATTCTGTTTGTTCTTCTACTTGCCAATGTGGTTTACGATGTCGTAATGCGATACGTTTTTAACGATGTATCAATCGCCTTCCAAGAGATGGAATGGCATCTTTTCTCCGTTGTCTTTTTGCTTGGTATTCCCTACGCCATTAAAGCCGGTGGTCATGTGCGTGTCGATGTGTTCTACGAGCGTTTATCTTACAAAGCTCAGTCCATTATTGATTTGATCGGTACTGTAGTTTTTCTTCTTCCTTTTTGCCTACTTGTATCTTGGTATGGCATCGACTTTGCGAAAGAGAGTTACCTGTTAGGCGAAACATCGGGCGACCCAGGTGGTTTACCTTATCGCTGGATCATCAAAGCGATGATTCCACTGTCCTTCTTCCTAATGGCAGTGAGTGGTGTTGGTCTTATCCTTCATTCACTTAATCGAATTGTGAATCCGCACTTAGTGCATCATCAACCTAACAATCCACAGTAAGGACGCTGACATGATTGGTATTATAATGTTCTTCGTCGCTCTGTTTGCCTTACTGTTGGGCTTTCCAGTGGCGTTCACGTTTGGCGGCATCGCTCTAATTTTTGGTGTTTGGGCCGAAGGCATGGATATGTTTGCCTTCATGCCATATCGCATCGAATCCATTATGCAAAATACGGTACTGATGGCGGTCCCTCTTTTTGTCTTCATGGGCTTGGTTCTACAAAAAACGCGTTTAGCGGAGCAGCTTCTGGAATCAATGGGGCGCTTGTTTGGCGGTGTTCGCGGTGGTATTGCGATTTCAACGGTGCTAGTGGGTGCGTTGCTTGCAGCCTCTACAGGTGTAGTGGGTGCGTCGGTCGTGGCGATGGGCCTAATCTCACTGCCTGTGATGCTCAAGTATAACTACGACAAGGGCTTAGCCTGTGGCACCATCTGTGCGTCGGGCACACTAGGGCAAATCATCCCTCCATCTATCGTGCTGATTCTACTGGGTGATGTACTCGGCGTTCCTGTGGGTGATCTTTTCCAGGCCGCAGTGTGGCCGGGTTTAGTATTGGTTGGTGCGTACGTTGTTTACATACTCATTTACGCAAAAATGAACCCAGAAGCGGCACAACCGATTGAACGTGACGAATCCATTAGCCGTAAAGAAGAAGTGATTACGGCATTGAAAGCGGTGATCCCCCTCTTGCTTTGATTATCGTGGTACTCGGTTCTATTTTTGCAGGTGTTGCGACACCCACTGAATCTGCAGCACTGGGTGGAGCAGGTGCAATGGTATTAGCGGTGCTATATCGTCAATTTAGCTGGCGTATGGTCTATGACGCAGCGAAAGAGACCGTAAAAGTGACCGCTATGGTGTTTGCGATCTTGTTGGGTGCGACCGCATTCTCAATGGCGTTTACCTATACTGGTGGTGATTACCTTGTTGAAGAGTGGATGCTCCAACTACCGGGTGAGAAGTGGGGCTTCTTGATCATTACCATGCTGGTTATCCTTATCCTCGGCTTCTTTATTGATTTCGTAGAGATCTGTTTCATCATTGTCCCTATCATTGCACCAGTAGCTGAAATCATGGGCATCAACATGACATGGTTTGCGATTTTGATTGCAATGAACCTACAGACCTCATTCTTAACTCCGCCATTCGGATTTAGCTTGTTCTATCTGAAAGGCGTAGCGCCGAAAGGGGTGACAACGCAAGATATCTACCGAGCGTGATGCCGTTCATTGCTATTCAGATATTGGTTCTGATCAGCTTGCTGGTATTCCCAAGCTTTTACGGTATGTAATTTTGCTTTGAATATCATTTTGGTAACGTACAAATAGATGAAAATTCAGTAATTTGTGATCGCCAAGTGATATGCTAAGTTACTAAGTTGTTACATTTAAACAGCTAGCTTTTTAGTTAGCTGTTTTTGTTTTTTTAGAGTAGGGCAAGGAATGCCACTAAAAGCTAAGCTAATCCTATTAACCTTGTTGCCCTTGTTGATCGTAACGGCGAGCATCAGCTGGATCTCGATCTACCAAGCAAAAACTCTGGGTAACAAAGAGGTTGAGATATTTCGAGATAATCTTATTAAAGCCAAAGAGAATGCGTTAAAAGACAGCGTTGACTTGGCAATGGATGCTATTTCTCACGTTTATAACGATACCAGCCTCGATGAACAATCCGCTAAGGCAGAAGTTAAAGAGATTCTCACTCGCTTGCGTTATGGTTCCGATGGCTACTTCTTCGCTTATGATCAAAATGGGGTGAATTTAGTTCATCCAATTCTTCCTGAACTTATTGGTCAAAATCTCATTGCCCTGCAAGATGAAGAAGGCGACTTTTTGATTGAGTCCTTGCTGAACCAGGCTTTAACGGGGGAGGGTTTCATCAATATTTATGGCAAAAACCTTCAACTGGCGAAGTTGTCCCTAAGTTAAGTTATGCCGAGTGGTTGGATAAATGGGACTGGATGATTGGCACCGGCCTTTATATTGAGGATATCAGCCAAGAAGTCGCGACAATGCAGGCGGCAGTGAATGCCAACATTGAGACGACGTTCTTCTCGGTTGTTGTTATTTTAGTCGTGACGGTCGCCGTCATCACAGTCCTGACTCTGGCAATCAATCTGCATGAACACCGGCTGGCCGATAAAAACTTGAAAGAATTGGCACATCGTACCGTGATGTTCCAAGAAGATGAGAAAAAACATCTGGCGCGTGAACTGCACGATGGTATTAACCAGTTGCTGGTTTCGAGTAAATGTCATTTGGAACTGTTGAGCCACCAGATTGATAACAAGGTGTTGAATACGCACCTTGAGAAATCTCAGCAGTCGATCGTAACTGCGATTAATGAAGTCCGCCATATTTCGCATCAGCTAAGGCCAAGTGCACTCGACGATATCGGCCTTGAGGCGGCGCTTTCGACATTACTGCAGGATTTTCGCTCGCATTCGGGCATAGAAATCGAAACGCATTTCGATACTCAACAAACGGGAAAACTCAAATCCGAAGCGGCGACCACCTTGTATCGCGTAGCACAAGAGTCGCTGACCAATATCGAAAAGCATGCCAATGCCAATCGAGTTACGGTCGTTCTGCAGCAGATGGGAAATATGCTTCAATTAATGGTGAGGGACGATGGTGTTGGGTTCAGCCCCAAAGTGGCATTTAACAAACGAGGCATTGGGCTACGTAACATGCGTGAGCGTGTCGAATTTATTGGTGGTGATTTTGAATACATTAGTGAGCCGGGGTTTGGTACTGAAATTACCGTACTGCTGAAGTTGGATGGATTAGTGTATGGATAACGAAATTAAGGTTGTGATCGTCGACGATCATCAAGTAGTTCTCGACGGCTTCATAGCGAGGCTAGCGCTTGAGAAAGGGATAGAAGTGGTTGGTACCGCAAGCAATGGTATGGAAGCGGTTGAGGTGGTCAAGCAGCTTAACCCGGACGTGATATTGATGGATGTGAGTATGCCCGTCATGAATGGTATTGATGCTACGAAAGTGATCAGAGACGAGAATCAAGATGCCAAAGTTCTGATGCTGACCATGCACAACAATCGCGAGTACATTATGAAGGTGATGCAGGCGGGAGCAGTTGGTTACATGCTCAAGGAAACGTCTGCAGAGAAGATGGTTCAAGCTATTATAACGGTCAACCAAGGTTCGACTTACTTTTGCGAATCGGTCACTCAAACGCTATTTTCTCAAGAAGTCATTCCTTCAGCGCCCAAAGCTAACCCTTTAAGCCGCCGTGAAGAAGCGATATTGAAGTTGGTTGCACAAGGTCATAGCAGTAAGAAGATCGCGACATTGCTTGATATTAGCTGTCGAACTGTCGAAACCCATCGCCAGAATATCAAGCACAAATTGGATCTCCATTCGACCGCAGAACTGGCTAAGTATGCCTTCGAGCATAAGCTACTTAATTAAACTGTGTTTTTATACAGTAAAACTTGATCTTATCGCCACCGTAACTATACTGTTTATATAAACAGTGTTAACGGAGGTGATTATGTTTTGGGATACTCTAGAGCGTGTCAATCGCTTACGCCAAGAGGCACTTAACAATCCAGAATTTGTGCAGCTTGCCAGAGAACATGAATGTGAACTCAAGAAGCAAGCTGAAGGTCAAGAGTTCACGCGCAAAAGAAAAGCCAAACGCAGTGAGCCAAAAGCACTTGCTGATATTTACCACAAGGTTGAATTTGGCGAACGTGAAAAAGTTCATGAGCACTAAGCGCTAAATAGTTGATGGAAAGAAGAGTCGCAATTGCGGCTCTTTTTGTTTTCTGGGTATTGGTTGTGATTGGCTTTGCGTGTATGGTGTGGACCAATTTCAAGAACATCATTGGAAAGTCGCCTTTCACGTATAGGCGCAGTGGAAAAGAGACATTATGAGAGCTTTTGTTGTTCGTGCTCGCGCAGCATCGACGGATCCTAATACATTTGTTGCTTCTGTGGGCCAAGAGGCCCATTCAGAGATCTTGGCGCATGTACTGATGAATGCCATCTTCACTGCTCAATCGCACCGTGATGATGTTGTGGTGTACCTAGTACTGGAAAGCACAAAAGACTTTTCTCGAACAATATGCTTTAAGTCAGATGAATTGAGAAACATTGGTGGTTTCCACGAGCAAGCGTTGATCGACATGATTGCCAATGCCTTGCAAAAGTCTGTGAGCATGGGCAAAGAACAGTTGAAGCAAGTTGATGATGGCGTCACCGTTGAAACCGTCAGCTTTGAAAAACTGGTTCAGCGTCTAGCAGAGGACTATCAGCTCTACCTGATGGATAAAAAAGGCGATATGATCCGTGACGTTGAGATGCCACATGACGTCTGTTTCCTTTTGACCGACCACATTCCAATGCCGAAAAAGGCGTACAACAGCCTGAAACGGTTGGGGACTGAAAAGATCAGCTTAGGCCCGAAGATGTTGTTTGCTTCTCAATGTATTGTGCTTATTCAGAATGAGTTGGACATTCAAGGTATCTAACATCCCTCGATTATCTTTCTTACTGAAACAAGCACAAACACAGACTCAAACGGTTCGCACATTGCGGGCCGTTTTTTTGCGCATAACTTTACCCAAACTTGCTCTGATCTTGAATTTGAACGCCTGCATCTATTGGTTGTAATCAATATGCCATTTCGTTGTCGAATATGGAGCAAAAAATCTACCGATAACACTAGAGATAACCTTTTGTATTGCCTAGACTTGTTTTAACAGCCCCCACATGAACTTAAGGCGATGGAACAGAAAATCTATTTTTGGTTACATATGCTCTACATGCAGTGCCTCAAGCTGGCTGCAAAGCTACTGCCAATTACCAAGCCGACTTTGTTTATCGGTAAAGATTCGTTAAAGCAACTTTGCCACACGGTTTCAATCATGGGGCTAGATAAAGTGCTGGTGGTCAGTGATGAGGGTATCGATAAGCTTGGGTTTATTAAGCGCCTGACTTTTGAACTCGAGCGGGTAGGGGTGCATAGTGAGGTCTTCAAAGGTGTGGTGCCTGATCCTACTTACCATACGGTTGAGAAAGGGTTAGGCATCTATCAAAAGCTGAAATGCCAAGGGGTGATTGCGATAGGGGGAGGGTCCTCTATCGATTGCGCGAAAATGATTGCGGCGGCGGCCACCAACAAAAAGCCCATCAAAAAGCTTGTTGGTTTGCTACGAGTTTGGAAAGATCCTGCACCACTATTTGTGTTGCCTACCACCGCGGGAACAGGGTCTGAGGTGACGGTTGCCGCGGTGGTTTCTGATCCAGTTAGCCACGCGAAAACACCAGCGTTGGACCCTAAACTTGTTCCAATTGCGGCGGCTCTCGACCCAACGCTAATGTTAGCCTTGCCAGCTGAGATCACTGCGCAGACGGGCATGGATGCCATGACCCATGCGATTGAGGCCTATTTATCTCGCAATGCGACACAAGAGACGGATCGCTATGCTATTGCGGCAATCAAGCTCATCAATGAAAATCTCGAGAAAGCGGTTTTGTTTGGGCAAAACACTCAGGCTCGGCAAAACATGGCGCTCGCGTCTTACTATGCGGGGCTTGCTTTCACTAAGGCAAGTGTTGGTTATGTCCATGCAATCGCTCATACATTAGGTGCAAAGTACGGCACTCCACACGGGCTTGCTAACGCTGTCGTTCTGCCACATGTCTTGGAGTATTCGAAGAGTAGTGCGCTGCAAAGGCTAGCCGAACTGGCGAAGGCGAGTGACTTATCAGTTAATGCAGGTAACCCAAACAGTGAAAGTGCGCGGCTAGCGCTCGCGGAAGCCTTCATTGAACATGTGAAAGCCTTACAAGTTAAGCTTAAATTGCCGACGCATTTGGACAGCATACTCGAAGAGCACATTGAAGAGATTGCTAAACAGTCATTGAATGAGGCTCAGTGGAACTATCCCGTGCCGAAATACATGCAACAGGAAGAGTGTGAAAAATTGATTTTGGCGCTTTGCACCGCTCGGTAGTCTTGTTGAAAAGCGATAGAGATAGGAATAAAAAGCCTGCAATTGTAGGCTTTGTATTTTGGTTGAGGTTCGAGAGAATCTAAATTGCGATCGCCGAACGTCTTTTCTTCATACTGATGACACCTTCAAGCATCAGTGCGACAACCGCTAGCCAAATAGCAATATACGTCGGCCATTCGGCCGCCTGAATGGTCTCACCCAATACTATGGCAACCACAACCAGCATGATCGGTTCAACATAAACCAGTAGACCAAATAAGCTAAGGTTCAATAACGGTGCAGACAGCGACTGAAAAGCCAGCGCTAACGCACTGATCAATCCAAGCCCCATCACTAACCAAAGCAGATCGAAACTGATACTAGCTTGACTAAGCACCTGACCACTTTCTGAAACGAAATACAAACTCACTGGCAAACTCAAAAGCATGTCAAACCAAAGCCCCCGATGTGGTTAGTATCGGTGGATTGGCGTAGCAAAAATAGAGAGGATAACCTAGACACACAGCAAAAGTGGGCCAAGTCAGTGTTTGTGAAATCGCGAGTTGGTTAAGTACACCAATGACGGCCAGAAACACCGCTAGCTTTTGGAATCGTGA
>JYJN01000157.1 GCA_003263845.1 Vibrio aestivus
ACAGGAATGGGCGAATATTTTATTCGTAAAACTGTGGCGGGCGATGTGGCTGCTCGAATGCGCTATTTAGGCGAGAGTGTTTCGCAAGCCAGTGAGCATGTTATACAAGGCGATCTTAAAGCAATGGGCGGTGAAGGAGGCTTGATCGCGATGGATCAAAATGGTGCTGTGCATTTTGCCATGAATAGTTCAGGAATGTACCGAGCTTGTATCGATCCTGATGGGATCATGTCGATCAAAATCTATGTAGACGACTAAATATCGAATTAAATGCTACTAATTTACGACTCATCAAAGAGTTAATACTTGATTGCATTATTATGATTAAAAAATGACTGCACGAAATGTGATTCAGTGCTAGAATCCATTTTTAACTAGCAACAGATACTGGAAAGATGGGAAATAACGTAGTCGTTCTGGGCACCCAATGGGGTGACGAAGGTAAAGGTAAAATTGTTGACCTTTTAACTGAAGATGCAAAGTACGTGGTACGCTACCAAGCGGTCACAACGCAGGTCACACTCTTGTAATTGACGGTGAAAAAACCGTTCTTCACTTAATTCCATCAGGCATCCTACGCGATAACGTAAAATGTGTTATCGGTAACGGCGTTGTACTCTCGCCTGAAGCACTTCTTAAAGAAATGAAGCCTCTAGAAGAGCGCGGTATCCCAGTACGCGAGCGTCTTTTCGTTTCTGAAGCTTGTCCTCTAATTCTTCCTTACCACATCGCAATCGACAACGCGCGTGAAATCGCTCGTGGCGCGAAAGCTATCGGTACAACTGGTCGTGGTATCGGTCCAGCTTACGAAGATAAAGTGGCTCGTCGCGGTCTTCGTGTTGGCGATCTATTCGATAAAGAGGTGTTCGCTGAGAAGCTGAAGGAAGTCATGGAGTTCCATAACTTCCAACTAGAGCACTTCTACAAAGCTGAAACAGTGAGCTACGAAGAAGTACTTGAGCAATGCATGGGTTACGCAGATCTTCTAACTTCAATGGTTATGGACGTAACTGACGAACTAGACGCAGCACGTAAGCGCGGCGACAAGATCATGTTCGAAGGCGCTCAAGGTACACTACTAGACATCGACCACGGTACTTACCCATACGTAACTTCTTCTAACACGACTGCTGGTGGTGTTGCTGCAGGTTCTGGTTTCGGTCCTCGTCACATCGGCTACATCCTTGGTATTACTAAGGCGTACTGTACTCGTGTTGGTTCTGGTCCATTCCCGACTGAACTATACGACGGTCAAGACAAACAGGACCCAGTAGGTAAGCACCTAGGTGATGTTGGTCATGAGTTTGGCGCAACAACTGGTCGTCTACGCCGTACTGGTTGGTTCGATGCAGTGGCAATGCGCCGTGCAATCCAAATCAACTCTCTAACGGGTATCTGCCTGACTAAACTGGACGTTCTTGATGGTCTTAAAGAGATCAAGATTTGTACTGGTTACAAGATGGCTGACGGCACTGTTCTTGAAGTTTCTCCAATGGCTGCTGAATCTTTCGAAGAAGCGACACCAATTTACGAAACAATGCCAGGTTGGTCTGAAACAACATTTGGTGCTAAGTCGATCGACGCGCTTCCACAAGCTGCTCTTGACTACATCAAGCGTATCGAAGAGCTTACTGGTGTGCCAATTGATATTATTTCAACTGGCCCAGATCGTAACGAAACGATCATCAAGGTTCATCCATACAGCGCTTAATTGCCAATTACTTAGCAAAAAAGTGTAATGAACATAGAAAAAGCCGACCTTAGTGTCGGCTTTTTTATTATTAAACAAGGCTCTAGAACCTTTAACTCTATTACCCCCTCTTTTTTACTTGTCTGTTTTCTCGCCAATTTACGTCTGCTATGGCAAACTATTGCCTAATTGCGGCAAATATTGCCTAAAGAGTTTTCATTTATTGCCGATATAAAATTCAAACCGAGCTTTCTGGCCTAAGATATAATCTATAGGTAAAAGAGAGTGAGCGATCGGAATAGATACAGAGTGCGTTTATGAAGCTACGAATGGTAGCAGCTTCGTTAGTCGTTGCCCTGAGCTCGTCTTTAAGTCACGCAAATGTGGCAGATATTGGTGAGCCAGTGCCGATATACACTGAAGCTGAACTAATAAAACTGATTGAACAGAATAAGCATCTCGAACGAGTCAAGGCAGACAAGTGTCAGCTCGTTGAGGATATTGTTGCGCGTGCAACTCGCATTAGCCTGCCATCTTATGAGTTCCTTTATGGAGACATGTTGGCATGGGGTGTTTGTGTGGACCAAGATGTCGAACTTGGTCTTTACTACATGGAGAACGCGGCGCATCAAGCTTGCCAACCGCCCTTGAACAGTTAGGGCGTTACTACTCGCGTGGAACCTTTGTTCAAGAAGACAAAGAGAGAGCGATTCCGTATTTGCGGGAAGCGGCGGCAATGGGTAACATAAATGCACGTATCCATTTGGCCGAACTCTTACTGCGCGATTATGGAAGCCCATTGGATTATGAAGATGCTTATCGCTGGCTCTACAATTCAGTCACCGCAGACCAACGCACTCATAAACGCATTTCGATACTCAGACAGGGTTTAGAAATGCGCATGCCTGAAAATGTTATTGCAAGAGCCAAGCGACGCGATACTTTCTGGTAACTAACGTATTGCCGAATAACTAATATAAAGAAACGCAGCCAATTGGCTGCGTTTTTTGTAGTTCTCTTCAGCTAAAGCTAAAGCACTTTGTGTGGGCCAAAGCACTCGTAATGGATTTGTTCTTTTGTAAAACCGAGTTCAATGAGCTGTTTTGCGGCAAACTGCATGAAGCCAACTGGTCCACAGAGATAGGCCTGCGTTAGTTTTGAATCGACTTGACGTGCGACTTTACTTAAATCAAGTAAGCCACTGAATTGATAATCCTCAGCGGCTGATCATCATCTAATGGCGATCTATACCAAGTGTTGATGCTGATGTTTGAGTTCTTCTCAGCCAATGCCTTCACATGGGATTGAAACGCATGATATGAACCATTGTCTGTGGCATGTATCCAGTGGATATCCGCTTCATGGTGAGTGAGTGTTTCGAGCATTGAAAGTGTTGGAGTTAAGCCAACGCCAGCCGAGATCAAAGCAACAGGTGTTGTCTTATCAACCTCCATGAAGAAGTCACCCGCAGGTGGTGCTAGCTGCACTTTATTGCCAACCGTCAGCTGATTATGTAAGTAGTTAGAGACTGTGCCACCTTCTTCGCGTTTTACTGAAATACGATAGGTATCAGTTTTAGGCGCTGAAGATAGACTGTACTGACGTATCTCCTGATTCTTGAAATTATCATCGTTGATGTAGATGCCGATGTATTGACCGGGTTTAAAGCTCGCGACGCTTTGTTTGTCTGTCGGTTTAAACACAAAGCTAGTGATCAACTCGCTCTCTTCTGTTTTTTTAATCAGTTCAAATTCTCTTAAACCACGCCAACCACCGTTCATCTCTGCGTTCGCTTGATAGATTTGTTCTTCTCGTTTAATGAAAATGTTTGCTAACACGCCATAAGCTTCACCCCATGCATCCAATACTTCTTGCCCAGGTGAAAACAGCTCATCAATGGTGGCAAGAAGATGTTCACCAACAACAGCATACTGCTCAGCTGTGATCAAAAAGCTTGAGTGTTTTTGGGCTATTTTTTCTACGGATGGAAGTAAGACTTCTAGGTTATCTATATTGTTGGCATAGGCGCAGATGGCATTAAATAGCGCTTCACGTTGAGCCCCAACCGATTGCTGATTTTCTTTTTGGTGGCTCATATTGAAGATATCTTTGAGCTCAGGGTGATGGTTGAATAAACGAGTATAAAAATGTTCAGTCAGTTTAGGACCAGTTTGCGCAAGTAAAGGTGCGGTTGCCTTCACCGTATCAATTGTTTTTGAGCAGAGCATAATCGCTTCCTATTTAAAGTTGTATTTATAATGCATGTTTAAAGTTGTATCTCAAATGTATCTTTAGAGCAAGAAAAGATTTAAACTTTTGGTGTACGAAAGGATCCCGATATGCAGCTAACCAGTTTTACCGATTACGCGTTAAGAACACTCATCTTTCTCTCTTCTTTGCCAGAAGATGAGTTAACCAACATTACAGAAGTGACTGAGCTGTTTGGGGTTTCCCGCAATCATATGGTCAAAGTGATTAACCGTTTGGGGCAACTTGGATACGTACAGACAATTCGTGGCAAGAATGGTGGGATTCGATTACTCAAGCCGGCAACAACGATTACAGTCGGTTCAGTGGTAAGGGACATTGAGCCTCTCGATTTGGTTAACTGCTCTGTTGAGTTTTGTCACATTACTCCTGCTTGCCGTTTGAAAGACAAACTTGCCAAAGCCAAACTCGCTTTCTTAGCAGAACTTGATACTTGCACGATTCAAGAGTTGTTGGCGGATAACGCCGACCTATTGATCCTTCTGACCCGTCCGTAACTGCCCAATCTAAAAGCATTTCTGTAGCTTAGCGAGAGAGTCAGATATACTAGCTATATACCCTCCTTGCAAAACAGGCTGCTTATGTCAGATAACCGTCCAAATGATCTTTCTAGCGATCCCTTCGCTGAACGTGAATCCCAAAATTATGAGAATCCGGTGCCTAGCCGTGAGTTCATTCTCGACTTTTTAGAACAAGCGGCTGTGCCGATGAATCGTAACGATTTATTTGAGGCGCTTGAGCTGAAAGGGGAAGATCAATATGAAGGTTTACGCCGCCGTCTTCGTGCCATGGAGCGCGACGGGCAACTCGTGTTCACACGCCGTCAATGCTATGCGCTGCCAGACAAACTCGAATTGATAAAAGGCACGGTTATCGGCCACAAAGATGGGCATGGTTGGGTTCGTCCTGATGGCAGCACGGGTAAAGATAACGATGTGGTTTTGCCTCATCATCAAATGCGTAACCTAATCCATGGCGACTACGTATTAGTTCAGCCGACTGAGAACAGCAAGCGTGGCCGACGTGAATGCCGTCTGGTTCGTGTACTTGAAGAACGTAATACGCAAATTGTTGGCCGCTTCTTCATGGAGTATGGATATTCCTATGTAGTGGCAGACGACTCTAGAATCAGTCACGATATTTTGATCCCGAATGAGCATCGTGCTGGTGCCAGAATGGGTAATGTGGTGGTGATCGAAATTACCGATCGCGGAACGCGTTCTAAGGGTATGGCGGGGCAAGTAGTTGAAGTGCTGGGTGAGAACATGGCACCAGGCATGGAAACTCAAATCGCAATTCGAACTCATCAAATTCCTCATGAGTGGCCAAACGCGGTTGAAAAGCAAGTTGAAGGTTTGACCGAAGAAGTACCTGAAGAGGCGAAAGTAGGGCGTGTTGACTTACGTGATTTGCCATTGGTGACCATCGATGGTGAAGACGCTCGTGACTTTGATGATGCGGTTTATTGTGAAGCGAAGAAGAGTGGTGGCTGGCGTCTATGGGTAGCGATTGCCGATGTTAGCTATTATGTTCGCCCAGATTCAGCTCTAGATAAAGAAGCGGTAGAGCGGGGTAACTCGGTTTACTTCCCGTCTCAAGTTGTGCCAATGCTGCCTGAAGTGTTATCGAACGGCTTGTGTTCATTGAACCCACAAGTTGACCGCTTATGCATGGTGTGTGAAATGACCATCTCGGCAACCGGCAAGCTATCTGGCTATAAACACTATGAAGCGGTAATGAATTCCCATGCTCGTTTAACCTATAGCAAAGTAGGTTCAATTCTTGATGGTGATGAAGAGCTGCGCTCGCGTTACGATACACTCGTTCCGCATCTTGAAGAGTTGCATAAGATGTACAAAGTTCTCAAGCAAGCTCGTGATAACCGCGGTGCGATTGAGTTTGAGACGATTGAAACTAAGTTCATCTTTAACGCTGAGCGTAAAATTGACCGTATTGAACCCGTCATTCGCAACGATGCTCATAAGATTATCGAAGAATGTATGATTCTTGCGAACATTGCGTCGGCCTCTTTGGTAGAGAAAGCAAAAGAGCCGTCGTTATATCGCGTGCATGAATCACCGGGTGAACTCAAACTTCAAGGTTTTCGTGATTTTCTAAGTGAACTAGGGCTTGAGCTTAAAGGTGGGCTTGAACCATCGCCAACAGACTATGCCGAATTGGTTCATAAGATTTCAGAGCGTCAGGATAAAGAACTTATTCAGACCATGCTGCTTCGCTCACTCAAGCAAGCAGTCTATAACGCAGATAATGCGGGTCACTTCGGCCTTGCATTAAAACGTTATGCTCACTTTACATCGCCGATTCGACGTTACCCAGATTTACTGCTACATCGTGCAATTAAATATCTGATCGCTAAAGAAGCAGGTACTAACAAAGATCGTTGGACACCAACAGGTGGTTATCACTACTCGTTCGACGATATGGATGTGTTCGGCGAACAATGTTCCATGACCGAGCGTCGCGCAGATGATGCTACCCGTGAAGTAGCCGACTGGTTGAAGTGTGAATACATGCAAGACCATGTTGGTGAAGAACTGGAAGGTGTTATCGCCAATGTGACAAGTTTCGGTTTCTTTGTTCGTTTAACCGAACTGCATATTGATGGTTTGGTTCATATATCGAATCTCGCCAATGATTACTACCAATATGACCCTATTGGTCAGCGTTTAATTGGTGAAAGTTTTGGTAATATCTACCGCTTAGGCGACGCTGTAAAAGTGAAGGTACTGTCGGTTAACTTAAATGATAAGCAAATTGACTTTGAATTAGTCGAAACAAATCGTAAGCTACGCGGCCAAGGAAAAAACTGCCAAAAAACGAGCGGCAGAAGCTAAGCGAAAAGCGAAAGACAAAAAACGTGCTTCGACAAAGGGTAAGGGCAAAAAGCCAGCCCAGAAGTCGAACCAACCAAGCGACCTGAAAGTTCAGGTGCAAAAGGTCCGGCTAAGAAGCCTAAAGTAACGAAGGCGAGAAAGAAAAAGCCGGGAGCTAAGCCTAAGAAAACAAGGCGTAAAACTCAGCCCTAGCCGCGAATGCAGTGCTAGAGCGGGCTATATTGCCCCCTTTAAAGCCACAACTAAGAATTTGACCCAATAGGTTTATTGATGAGTAACGAGTTTATTTACGGCATACACGCAATCAAAGCCGTGCTAGCAAAAGAGCCAGAGCGCTTTGTTGAAGCGTTTGTACTAAAAGGTCGTCAAGATGATCGACTAATGCCAATCCTAAATGAGCTTCAAGCGTTTGGAATTTCTATCCAGCAGATGGGACGTAAAGCATTAGATGACAAAGCCAAAGGGGCGAATCACCAAGGAGTGATTGCTCGCGTTAAACCAGCAAAGCCGTTGAATGAAAACGACCTAGATGCAATATTAGCTATGCACGATCAGCCATTATTGCTTGTACTTGATGGGGTAACGGACCCACACAACTTGGGTGCTTGCTTACGTAATGCAGATGCAGCTGGCGTTGCTGCTGTCATTGTACCGAAAGATAAATCTGCTCCTATGACAGCCACAGTAAGTAAAGTCGCTTGTGGTGCCGCCGAGACAGTGCCACTAGTGAGAGTGACTAACTTAGCCCGTACGATGCGAGCTCTTCAAGAGCAAGGTGTTTGGTTTGTAGGTACGGCGGGTGAAGCCACTCATGACATTTATCAGGCGAAATTGACCGGGCCATTGGCGATTGTGATGGGTGCGGAAGGTGATGGTATGCGTCGTCTAACCCGTGAAACGTGCGATGACTTAATCAAGATTCCAATGGCAGGTTCGGTTTCAAGCTTAAACGTATCCGTTGCTTCAGGCATTTGCCTATTCGAAGCAGTGAGGCAGCGTCTCGCATAAATACGCTGCTTTGAAATATAACGAGGGTTGATGTTTGCATCAGCCTCATATTATTCTCGCATCTCGCATCTCGCATCTCGCATCTCGCATCTCGCATCTCGCATCTCGCATCTCGCATCTCAATTTTCTCGTTTCCGTTTAATTTTCAAACACCCCTTGCAAGTAAAACTGTGATCTGTATAATGCAGAGCACTGGTTAAGCCAGTTGTGAACCAATGAGCATCGAGGAGCTGAATTCTTCTAGTCGATGAGGCTATGAGCAATTCAGGTAATGTAAACTCAGCTTATGTTCGCGGTTAATACAATTAGCTATCTTTTCTTCGGAAAAACTATCCCCAAAGGTGACTTTGGTATGTAGGGATAGTTAATCGAAAATTAACTGACAATACGTCCTAATCTTGGATGTTACGGTTTCACATAAATCAATCGGCATTCTCTCGCTTTAGCGAGTTTGAGTGGCGATATTGTTTGTGTAATTTTTAATAATTGGAGCTCTGTCTCATGCAGAACCAACGTATTCGTATCCGCCTTAAAGCTTTCGATTACAAACTAATCGATGCTTCAACTGCGGAAATCGTTGAAACAGCTAAGCGTACTGGCGCACAGGTTCGTGGTCCTATCCCACTTCCTACTCGTAAAGAGCGTTTCACTGTTCTTATCTCTCCACACGTCAACAAAGATGCACGTGACCAGTACGAAATTCGTACTCACAAGCGTTTGATCGACATCGTTGAGCCAACAGACAAAACTGTTGACGCTCTAATGCGTCTAGATCTTGCTGCTGGCGTTGATGTACAAATCAGCTAGGTTAAGGGAGATTAGAATAATGATTGGTCTAGTCGGACGTAAAGTGGGTATGACCCGCGTATTTACTGAAGAAGGCGTTTCTATCCCAGTAACTGTTGTTGAGGTTGAAGCGAACCGTGTTTCTCAAGTGCGTACACTTGAAACTGACGGCTACGCAGCAATCCAGGTAACTACTGGTGCTAAGAAAGCTAACCGTGTAACTAAGCCAGAAGCTGGTCACTTTGCGAAAGCAGGTGTAGAAGCTGGTCGCGGTCTTTGGGAATTCCGTTTAGAAAACGGCGAAGAGTTTGAAGTTGGCGCTGAGCTAACTGTTGAACTGTTCAACGAAACTAAAAAAGTAGACGTTACTGGTACATCTAAAGGTAAAGGCTTCCAAGGCGCTGTTAAGCGTTGGAACTTCTCTACTCAAGATATGACTCACGGTAACTCTTTGTCTCACCGTGCACCGGGTTCAATTGGCCAATGTCAAACTCCAGGTCGCGTGTTTAAAGGCAAGAAAATGGCAGGTCACATGGGTGCTGAGCGTGTAACGACTCAAAACCTAGAGATCGTACGTGTTGACGCTGAGCGCAATCTGCTTCTTATTAAAGGTGCAGTACCAGGCTCAACAGGTGGCAACGTGATCGTTAAACCAGCTGTTAAAGCATAACGTCTCAGGAGTAAGTAATGGAACTAATGGTTAAAGGTGCTGATGCACTAACTGTTTCCGAAGCTACTTTCGGACGTGAGTTTAACGAAGCTCTTGTACACCAAGTAGTTGTTGCGTTTGCAGCAGGTGCTCGTCAAGGTACTCGTGCTCAAAAGACACGTTCAGAAGTTTCTGGCGGTGGTGCTAAGCCATGGCGTCAAAAAGGTACTGGCCGTGCTCGTGCTGGTACAATTCGTAGCCCAATCTGGCGTACAGGTGGTGTTACTTTTGCTGCGAAACCACAAGATCACAGCCAAAAAGTAAACAAGAAAATGTACCGTGGTGCTATGAAGAGCATTCTTTCTGAGCTAGTTCGTCAAGAGCGTCTAATCGTTGTTGATAACTTCTCAGTAGAAGCACCAAAAACAAAAAGAACTTGTAGCTAAGCTTAAAGAGCTTGAGCTAACAGACGCGCTAATCGTGACTAGCGAAGTAGATGAGAATCTATTCCTAGCAGCTCGTAACCTATACAAAGTTGACGCTCGTGACGTAGCTGGTATCGACCCAGTTTCACTAATCGCGTTCGACAAAGTTGTAATTACTGCTGACGCAGTTAAGCAAGTTGAGGAGATGCTAGCATGATCACTGAAGAGCGTATCCTAAAAGTTCTATGTGCTCCGCACATCTCTGAAAAAGCAACTATGGCAGCTGAGAAAGCGAACACTATCGTTTTCAAAGTAGCTAAAGATGCAACAAAAAAAGAGATCAAAGCAGCTGTAGAAAAGCTATTTGAAGTTGAAGTTAAGTCTGTAAATACTCTTATCACTAAGGGTAAGACCAAACGTCAAGGTCTACGCCAAGGTCGCCGCAGCGACGTTAAGAAAGCGTACGTTACTTTGAAAGAAGGTCAAGATCTTGACTTTGTTGGCGGCGCGGAATAACAGGAGTAGTTAAAAATGGCTATTGTTAAATGTAAGCCGACTTCCCCTGGTCGTCGTCACGTCGTTAAAGTTGTTAACGCTGACCTACACAAGGGCAAGCCATACGCACCACTTCTAGAGAAAAACTCTAAGAACGGTGGTCGTAACAACAACGGTCGTATCACAGTACGTCACATCGGCGGTGGTCACAAGCACCACTACCGTGTAATTGACTTCAAACGTACTAAAGACGGTATCCCAGCGAAAGTTGAGCGTCTAGAATACGATCCAAACCGTAGCGCAAACATCGCACTAGTTCTGTACGCAGATGGCGAACGTCGTTACATCATCGCACCTAAAGGTGTTCAAGCAGGTGACCAGATTCAATCTGGTGTTGATGCGCCAATCAAAGCAGGTAACACTCTGCCGATGCGCAACATCCCAGTAGGTTCTACTGTACACTGTGTTGAACTTAAGCCTGGTAAAGGTGCTCAGCTAGCTCGTTCGGCTGGTGCTTATGCTCAAATCGTTGCTCGCGACGGTGCATACGTAACTATCCGTCTACGTTCTGGCGAGATGCGCAAAGTATTGTCTGAAGGCCGTGCAACAATCGGTGAAGTAGGCAACGCTGAGCACATGCTACGTGAACTAGGTAAAGCTGGTGCTTCACGCTGGCGCGGCGTACGTCCAACCGTACGTGGTGTAGTAATGAACCCAGTTGACCACCCACACGGTGGTGGTGAAGGCCGTACTTCTGGTGGTCGTCACCCAGTATCTCCTTGGGGTCAGCCTACTAAAGGCTTTAAGACTCGTAAGAACAAGCGCACAGACAAGTACATCGTACGTCGTCGTAACAAGTAATCTATATAAAGAGGAATCGCCATGCCACGTTCTCTCAAGAAAGGTCCATTTATTGACCTACACTTGCTGAAGAAGGTAGAGAAAGCGGTGGAAAGCGGAGACAAAAAGCCTATTAAGACTTGGTCCCGTCGTTCAATGATCATCCCTACGATGATCGGTTTGACCATCGCTGTCCATAATGGTCGTCAGCACGTACCAGTATTTGTAACTGAAGAAATGATCGGTCACAAGCTGGGCGAATTCGCACCAACTCGTACTTACCGCGGTCACGCTGCGGATAAGAAAGCTAAGAAGAAATAGGGAGTAGATAATGGAAGCTTTAGCTAAACATAACTTTGCTCGCATTTCTCCACAGAAAGCTCGCCTTGTAGCGGATCAAATCCGTGGCAAGAACGTTGATCAAGCTCTAGAAATCCTAACTTTCAGCAACAAAAAAGCTGCTGAGCTAGTTAAGAAAGTTCTTGAATCAGCAATCGCGAACGCTGAGCATAACGAAGGTGCAGATATCGACGATCTATCAGTCGCTAAAATCTTCGTAGATGAAGGCCCTATCATGAAGCGTATTATGCCTCGTGCTAAAGGTCGTGCGGATCGTATCTTGAAGCGTTCATGCCACATCACTGTTGTTGTAGCAGACGCTTAAGACTAGGAGAGTAAGCAATGGGTCAAAAAGTACATCCTAATGGTATTCGTCTTGGCATCGTTAAGCCTTGGAATGCTACATGGTTTGCTAACACCAAAGATTTCGCTGACAACCTAGACGGCGACTTCAAGGTACGTCAGTTCCTAACTAAGGAACTACAAAAAGCATCTCTTTCACGTATCGTTATCGAGCGTCCTGCTAAGAGCATCCGTGTGACTATTCACACTGCTCGTCCAGGCGTTGTAATCGGTAAGAAAGGTGAAGATGTTGAGAAACTACGCGCAGCTGTAGCTAAAATTGCAGGTGTTCCAGCTCAAATCAACATCGCTGAAGTACGCAAGCCTGAGCTTGATGCTCAGCTAGTTGGTGACAGCATCGCGTCTCAACTAGAGCGTCGTGTTATGTTCCGTCGTGCTATGAAGCGCGCGGTACAAAACGCAATGCGTCTAGGTGCTAAAGGCATCAAAGTAGAAGTAAGCGGTCGTCTAGGCGGCGCTGAAATTGCACGTTCTGAGTGGTACCGTGAAGGTCGTGTACCTCTACACACTCTACGTGCTGACATTGATTACGCAACTTCTTCGGCTCACACTCAATACGGTGTGATCGGCATTAAAACTTGGATCTTCAAAGGTGAGATTCTAGGTGGTATGCCAGCAGCTAACGCTGTAGAGCCAAAAGGCGACAAGCCTAAGAAGCAGCGTAAAGGCCGTAAGTAAGGAGTCGACAGATGCTACAACCTAAACGTACTAAGTTCCGTAAGGTTCAAACTGGTCGTAACCGTGGTCTAGCGAAAGGTACTGATGTAAGCTTCGGTACTTTCGGTCTTAAAGCAGTAGGCCGTGGTCGCCTAACTGCTCGTCAGATCGAAGCAGCTCGTCGTGCTATGACACGTCACGTTAAGCGTCAAGGTAAAATCTGGATCCGTGTGTTCCCAGACAAGCCAATCACTGAAAAACCGCTTGAAGTTCGTCAAGGTAAGGGTAAAGGTAACGTTGAGTACTGGGTAGCCCAAATCCAACCTGGTAAGGTTATGTACGAAATGGACGGTGTACCTGAAGAATTGGCTCGTGAAGCGTTCCGCCTAGCGGCACGTAAACTGCCATTCAAGACTACATTTGTAACTAAGCAGGTGATGTGATGAAAGCACAAGATCTACGCGAAAAAAGCGTTGAAGAGCTTAACGCTGAGCTATTGAATTTGCTACGCGAACAGTTCAACTTGCGCATGCAAGCTGCAACTGGTCAGCTACAGCAAACTCATACTCTGAAAGCTGTACGCCGTGATATCGCACGTGTGAAAACTGTTTTGACTGAGAAGGCAGGCGCATAATGAGCGAACAAAAACGTACTCAACAAGGTCGTGTTATTAGCGACAAGATGGACAAGTCTATCGTTGTTTCTATCGAGCGCATGGTTAAACACCCAATTTACGGTAAATTCGTAAAGCGCACGACTAAAGTACACGCACATGACGAGAACAACGAATGTGGCCTAGGCGACAAAGTTGAAATCGCAGAGTGTCGTCCTCTGTCTAAGATGAAGTCTTGGACATTGGTAAAAGTTCTAGAAAAAGCGAAAGGTTAATTTCGACTTTTTCCTAGATAATCAAGCGGCTCCAAATTTTTTTTGGGGCCGCTTGTTTTTTGTCTACCCAATCACAAAAAAGGGTGGTACAATTCGCGTCCCTTTTAAAGAGGCAGCCCGACCCGAGAGGGTCTAGTTTTAATATTTAGCGGAGCACTAACAATGATCCAAATGCAAAGTACACTTGACGCTGCAGATAACTCTGGCGCGCGCAAGGTAATGTGTATTAAGGTTCTGGGTGGCTCACACCGTCGTTACGCACACATCGGCGACATCATCAAAGTTACTGTTAAAGAAGCAATTCCACGCGGTAAAGTTAAAAAAGGTGATGTAC
The DNA here is from genome assembly GCA_003263845.1 of Vibrio aestivus. GTDB lineage: Bacteria > Pseudomonadota > Gammaproteobacteria > Enterobacterales > Vibrionaceae > Vibrio > Vibrio aestivus. Next base: position 13,598 of record JYJN01000157.1, read on the forward strand.
TGAAGGCGGTAGTAGTTCGCACCCGTAAAGGCGTACGTCGTCCAGACGGTTCTGTCATTCGCTTCGACCGTAATGCTTGTGTATTGTTGAACGACACTACTGAGCAACCAGTCGGCACTCGTATCTTTGGCCCAGTGACTCGTGAACTTCGTAATGCGAAATTCATGAAGATTGTATCACTGGCTCCAGAAGTACTATAAGGAGCACTAAGATGGCAGCTAAAATCCGTCGTGATGACGAAGTAATCGTTCTTGCTGGTAAAGATAAAGGCAAGAAAGGTAAAGTAACTAAGGTTCTAGCAACTGGTAAAGTTATCGTTGAAGGTATCAACCTTGTTAAGAAGCACCAAAAGCCTGTACCGGCTCTAGGTCAACAAGGTGGCATCGTTGAACAAGAAGCAGCTATTGATGCTTCTAACGTTGCAATCTACAACGCGGCTACTGGTAAAGCAGACCGTATCGGTTTCCGTTTCGAAGATGGCAAGAAAGTTCGTTTCTTCAAGTCTAACGGCGAAACCGTTTCTAACTAATTAGAATGTAATTTGGAGTTCTACTATGGCGAAACTGCATGATTACTACAAGTCGTCTGTAGTCGCTGAGCTTACCAAAGAGTTCAGCTACTCAAGCGTCATGCAAGTCCCTAGGATTGAAAAAATCACCCTAAACATGGGCGTTGGTGAAGCAATCAACGATAAGAAACTGCTAGAAAACGCAGCAGCTGATATGGCAACGATCTCTGGTCAGAAGCCACTTATCACTAAAGCGCGTAAATCTGTTGCTGGTTTCAAAATTCGTGAAGGCTACCCAATTGGTTGTAAAGTAACCTTACGTGGCGAACGTATGTGGGATTTTCTTGAGCGTTTAATCAACATCGCTCTTCCACGTGTACGTGATTTCCGTGGTGTTAGCGCTAAGTCTTTTGACGGACGCGGTAACTACAGCATGGGCGTTCGCGAGCAAATCATCTTCCCGGAAATCGACTACGATAAAGTCGATCGTGTACGCGGTCTTGATATTACTATCACGACGTCAGCTGGTACTGATGCGGAAGGCCGTGCTCTGCTGGCTGCCTTTAACTTCCCATTCCGTAAGTAAGGTGAAGGGTTACTGTTATGGCTAAACAATCAATGAAAGCACGTGAAGCAAAGCGTGCAAAACTAGTAGCAAAGTTCGCTGAGAAGCGTGCTGCGCTAAAAGTTATCATCAGCGATGTAAACGCATCTGAAGAAGATCGTTGGAACGCAGTTCTTAAGCTGCAATCTCTTCCACGTGATTCAAGTGCATCACGTCAGCGCAACCGTTGTAACCAAACTGGTCGTCCACACGGTTACCTACGTAAGTTCGGTCTAAGCCGTATCAAAGTTCGTGAAGCTTGCATGAAAGGCGAGATTCCTGGACTTCGTAAGGCTAGCTGGTAATTGCCACTTAATCATTTGGAGTAAATCTTATGAGCATGCAAGATCCGATTTCGGATATGCTGACCCGTATTCGTAACGGTCAGGCAGCAAACAAAGTTGCTGTTAAAATGCCTTCTTCAAAGCTTAAAGTTGCAATTGCTGCACTACTAAAAGCTGAAGGTTACATCGTTGACTTCGCTGTTGAAGGCGGAGTAAAACCTGAGCTAGAAGTTACACTTAAGTACTTCCAAGCTAAACCTGTAATTGAGCAAATCAAACGTGTTTCACGTCCTGGTCTGCGCGTCTACAAGAACAAAGACTCGCTACCATCTGTGATGGGCGGTCTTGGTATTGCTGTAGTGTCCACTTCCAAGGGTCTAATGTCTGACCGTGCTGCACGTAAAGCAGGTCTTGGTGGTGAAATCATCGCTTACGTAGCGTAATAGGAGTAGAATATGTCTCGTGTTGCTAAGGCACCTGTCGCTATTCCAGCTGGCGTAGAGGTGAAATTAAACGGCCAAGAAGTCGCTGTAAAAGGTCCTAAGGGTGCTCTAACTCGCGTACTTAACGACGCAGTAGTTGTTGCACAGGAAGAAAACAACCTAACTTTCGGTCCGAAAGAAGGTGTTGCTAACGCATGGGCACAAGCTGGTACAGCTCGCGCTCTAGTTAACAACATGGTTGTTGGTGTTACTGAAGGCTTCACTAAGAAGCTGACCCTTAAGGGTGTTGGTTACCGTGCTGCTATGAAAGGCAACTCTGTAGCTCTAACACTTGGCTTCTCACACCCAGTAGAGCACGCTCTACCTGAAGGTGTTAAAGCAGAATGCCCAAGCCAAACTGAGATCGTTGTAACTGGTTGTGATAAGCAGCTAGTAGGTCAAGTTGCGGCTGACATTCGTTCTTACCGTGAGCCTGAGCCTTACAAAGGTAAAGGTGTTCGTTACGCCGATGAACTCGTGCGTACTAAAGAAGCTAAGAAGAAGTAAGGTAACACTATGGATAAGAAAGCATCTCGCATCCGTCGTGCTACACGTGCACGTCGTAAGATTGCAGAACTGGGTGCAACTCGCCTAGTAGTACACCGTACTCCTCGTCACGTTTACGCTCAGATTATCGCAGCGAACGGCTCTGAAGTAATTGCAGCCGCTTCTACGGTAGAAAAAGCGATCCGTGAGCAAGTTAAGAGTACTGGTAACATCGATGCAGCTAAAGCAGTGGGTAAAGCCGTTGCTGAGCGCGCTCTTGAAAAAGGCGTTTCTGCTGTTGCATTCGATCGTTCTGGTTTCCAATACCATGGCCGAGTAGCGGCGCTAGCAGAATCTGCTCGCGAAGCTGGTCTGAAATTCTAAGGTAGGGTTGGAAGATGGCTAAAGAACAACAACAAGCTAATGATTTGCAAGAAAAGCTAATCGCTGTTAACCGTGTTTCTAAAACGGTTAAAGGTGGTCGAATCATGAGCTTTACTGCACTAACTGTAGTTGGTGACGGTAATGGTCGCGTAGGTTTCGGTTACGGCAAAGCTCGTGAAGTACCTGCTGCGATTCAAAAAGCAATGGAAAAAGCGCGTCGTAACATGACTACGATCGCTCTAAACGAAGGTACTCTTCACCACCCGGTGAAAGGTCGCCATTCGGGCTCTAAAGTTTACATGCAGCCTGCTGCTGAAGGTACTGGTGTTATCGCAGGTGGTGCGATGCGTGCAGTACTAGAAGTTGCTGGTGTACACAACGTACTATCTAAAGCATACGGTTCTACGAACCCTATCAACATCGTTCGTGCAACGATCGATGCACTAGGTAGCATGAAGTCACCAGAAATGGTTGCTGCTAAACGTGGTCTAACTGTTGAATCTATTTCGGAGTAAGAACACGATGGCAACTATTAAAGTAACTCAAACTAAAAGCTCAATTGGTCGCCTGCCTAAGCACAAACTGTGTCTTAAAGGTCTTGGCCTTCGTAAAATCAACCACACAGTAGAACTTGAAGATACGCCTGCAGTACGCGGCATGATCAACAAGGTTTACTACATGGTTAAAGTTGAGGAGTAATCATAATGCGTTTGAATACTCTATCACCGGCTGCTGGCTCTAAGCGTCCTAAAAAACGTCTTGGTCGTGGTATCGGTTCAGGCTAGGTAAAACTGGTGGCCGTGGTCACAAAGGTCAAAAATCACGTTCTGGCGGCTCTGTTCGTCCAGGTTTCGAAGGTGGTCAAATGCCTCTGAAACAACGTCTACCTAAGTTCGGCTTCACTTCTCGTAAGAGCCTAGTGTCTGCTGAAGTTCGTCTAGCTGAGCTAGCGAAAGTTACAGGTGACGTAGTTGATCTAAACAGTCTAAAAGCTGCTAACGTTATCACTAAGAACATCGAATTCGTTAAAGTTGTTCTTTCTGGTGAACTAAGCAAAGCTGTGACTGTTAAAGGTCTACGCGTGACTAAAGGCGCTAAAGCTGCAATCGAAGCTGCAGGCGGTAAAATCGAAGAATAATCTTCGTAGGAAAGGTACAGATGGCTAAAAAACCAGGACAAGATTTTAGTAGTGCGAAAAATGGATTGGCGGAGTTGAAGTCGCGTCTTCTATTCGTATTAGGGGCTCTTCTCGTATTCCGTGCAGGTTCTTTCGTACCGCTGCCTGGTATTGACGCGGCTGTACTTGCCGATTTGTTCGAACAGCAAAAAGGTACCATCGTTGAAATGTTTAACATGTTCTCCGGTGGTGCACTTGAGCGTGCATCTATATTAGCGTTGGGCATCATGCCGTATATTTCGGCTTCGATTGTTGTCCAACTGCTAACTGTAGTTCATCCAGCGTTAGCTGAACTCAAGAAAGAGGGTGAAGCAGGCCGTCGTAAGATCAGCCAATATACACGCTACGGCACGCTTGTACTTGCAACATTCCAAGCAATTGGTATCGCAACTGGCCTACCAAACATGGTCGACAATCTGGTTGTTATCAACCAAACCATGTTTACGCTACTTGCTACCGTAAGTTTAGTAACCGGCACCATGTTCTTAATGTGGTTAGGTGAACAAATTACAGAGCGTGGAATTGGTAATGGTATTTCATTACTTATTTTTGCAGGTATTGTTGCTGGATTGCCATCGGCAATCGGTCAAACAATCGAGCAAGCGCGTCAAGGTGAATTGCACGTACTTCTTCTGCTGTTGATTGGTGTATTAGCTTTTGCAGTTATCTACTTTGTTGTTTTCATGGAGCGTGGTCAACGTCGTATCGTTGTTAACTACGCGAAGCGTCAACAAGGTCGTAAAGTATTTGCTGCGCAAAGCACTCACTTGCCACTTAAAATTAATATGGCAGGTGTAATACCAGCAATCTTCGCATCAAGCATTATTTTGTTCCCAGGAACATTAGCTCAGTGGTTTGGTCAGAACGGCGAGAGCAGCACATTCGGTTGGCTAACTGATGTGTCTTTGGCTCTTAGCCAGGTCAGCCATTGTACGTTATGCTTTATGCAGCAGCGATTATCTTCTTCTGTTTCTTCTATACTGCGTTGGTGTTTAACCCTCGCGAAACAGCAGATAACCTGAAGAAGTCTGGTGCATTCGTACCCGGTATCCGCCCAGGTGAGCAGACAGCGAAATATATTGATAAAGTAATGACGCGTTTAACCCTCGCGGGTGCGTTATACATTACCTTTATCTGTCTGATTCCCGAGTTCATGATGGTCGCGTGGAACGTACGTTTCTACTTCGGCGGTACATCACTACTTATCGTAGTCGTTGTAATCATGGACTTTATGGCACAGGTACAGACTCATCTGATGTCCCAACAGTATGATTCTGTGTTGAAAAAAGCAAATCTGAAAGGGTACGGCCGTTAATTCGGCGGTAGTCTGAAGATTTCATTTACGGAGTTTAGCAATGAAAGTTCGTGCTTCCGTTAAAAAAATCTGCCGTAACTGTAAAGTTATCAAGCGTAACGGTGTCGTTCGCGTGATTTGCAGTGAGCCAAAGCATAAACAACGCCAAGGCTAATTAGCAGAAATTTTTACTTGAAATATAAGGTAGTGTCGCGTATATTCCTCGGCCTACCTTTTGCGTGCAAAAGAAGTAGTATGCCGCAGCGTATCCTCGACGGGCTTTGCTGCGGATAATTCTTTTATGAAACACTAGGAGTGAATAATGGCCCGTATTGCAGGCATTAACATTCCTGATCAAAAACATGCTGTAATCGCCCTAACGGCAATCTACGGCATCGGTAAAACTCGCTCTCAAGCTATTCTAGCTGAAGTGGGTATTGCTGAAGATGTTAAGATCAGTGAACTAACTGAAGAGCAGATCGATCAACTGCGTGATGGTGTAGCTAAATACACTGTAGAAGGTGATCTACGTCGTGAAGTATCAATGAACATCAAGCGTCTTATGGACCTTGGTTGTTACCGTGGTCTTCGTCATCGTCGCAGTCTACCACTACGTGGACAGCGTACTAAAACCAATGCTCGCACCCGTAAGGGTCCGCGTAAGCCGATCAAGAAATAATCGGGAAGGTAGAGTACAATGGCTAAACAACCAACTCGCGCTCGTAAGCGCGTACGCAAGCAAGTTGCAGATGGCGTTGCGCACATCCATGCTTCTTTCAATAACACAATCGTAACCATCACTGACCGTCAAGGTAATGCTCTAGCTTGGGCTACTGCAGGTGGTTCAGGTTTCCGTGGTTCTCGTAAGTCTACTCCGTTCGCTGCACAGGTTGCTGCTGAGCGTTGTGCTGAAATGGCTAAAGAATACGGTCTAAAGAACTTGGAAGTTATGGTTAAGGGTCCAGGTCCAGGTCGTGAATCTACTGTTCGCGCACTGAACGCTGCTGGTTTCCGCATCACAAACATTGTTGATGCTACACCAATCCCTCATAACGGTTGTCGTCCACCTAAGAAACGTCGTGTATAACGTTTTTTAGATTACTGGAGAAAGATCATGGCAAGATATTTGGGTCCTAAGCTGAAGCTTAGCCGTCGCGAAGGTACTGACTTATTCCTTAAGTCTGGTGTACGCGCGATCGATACCAAGTGTAAAATTGATAACGCACCAGGTGTACACGGCGCTCGTCGCGGTCGTCTATCTGAGTATGGCGTTCAGCTTCGTGAGAAGCAAAAAGTTCGTCGTATCTACGGCGTTCTAGAAAAACAATTCCGTAACTACTACAAAGAAGCTGCACGTCTTAAAGGCAACACAGGTGAGAACCTGCTTCAGCTTCTTGAAGGTCGTCTTGATAACGTAGTTTACCGCATGGGCTTTGGCGCAACTCGCGCAGAAGCACGTCAGCTAGTTAGCCATAAAGCTATCGTAGTTAACGGTAAAGTTGTAAACGTTCCTTCTTTCAAAGTTGCGGCTAACGACGTTGTTGCAATCCGTGAGAAAGCTAAAAAGCAATCTCGCATTAAAGCGGCTCTAGAAGTTGCTGAACAACGCGAAAAACCAACTTGGATTGAAGTAGATGGTGGCAAAATGGAAGGTACATTCAAGCGTATGCCTGAGCGTTCTGACCTGTCTGCTGACATCAACGAACAATTGATCGTCGAGCTTTACTCTAAGTAAGGTTTAAACTAAAGAGAGGACACAATGCAGGGTTCTGTAACAGAATTTCTTAAGCCACGTCTTGTTGATATTGAACAGATCAACACGACACACGCAAAAGTAACTCTTGAGCCGTTAGAGCGTGGTTTCGGCCATACTCTTGGTAATGCACTTCGCCGAATTCTACTATCTTCAATGCCGGGTTGTGCCGTAACTGAAGTAGAGATTGAAGGCGTTTTTACACGAATACAGCACGAAAGAAGGCGTTCAAGAAGATATTCTTGAAATCCTACTTAACCTTAAAGGTCTTGCTGTTCGCGTTGCCGAAGGCAAAGATGAAGTGTTTATTACGTTGAACAAATCAGGCTCAGGCCCTGTTGTTGCAGGTGACATCACCCATGATGGTGATGTAGAGATCGCTAACCCAGAACACGTTATTTGTCACCTAACTGATGACAACGCTGAGATCGCAATGCGCATCAAAGTTGAACGTGGTCGTGGTTATGTTCCAGCTTCAGCTCGTATCCATACTGAAGAAGATGAGCGTCCAATCGGTCGTCTACTTGTAGATGCTACATACAGCCCAGTAGACAAAATTGCCTACTCTGTAGAAGCAGCTCGTGTAGAACAGCGTACTGATTTAGACAAGCTTGTTATCGATATGGAAACGAACGGTACTCTTGAACCTGAGGAAGCAATCCGTCGTGCAGCAACAATTCTTGCTGAGCAACTGGATGCGTTCGTAGATCTTCGTGATGTACGTGTACCTGAGGAGAAGGAAGAGAAGCCAGAATTCGATCCGATCCTACTGCGTCCTGTAGACGATCTTGAACTAACAGTTCGCTCTGCTAACTGTCTGAAAGCAGAAGCGATTCACTACATCGGTGATCTTGTACAGCGTACTGAGGTTGAGCTACTTAAAACGCCAAACCTTGGTAAAAAATCTCTTACTGAGATTAAAGACGTACTTGCATCACGTGGTCTTTCTCTGGGCATGCGCTTAGAAAATTGGCCACCAGCGTCTATCGCTGAAGATTAATCGATACTAGTTAGAAGGATTAGGTCATGCGCCATCGTAAGAGTGGTCGTCAACTCAACCGCAACAGCAGTCATCGCAAAGCGATGTTCAGCAACATGGCTAGCTCTCTAGTACGTCATGAAGTTATCAAGACTACTTTGCCTAAGGCAAAAGAGCTACGTCGCGTCGTTGAGCCGTTGATTACACTAGCTAAGACTGACAGTGTTGCTAACCGTCGTCTAGCATTTGCACGTACTCGTGACAACGAAGTAGTTGCAAAACTATTTAACGAACTAGGTCCACGTTTTGCTGCCCGTCAAGGCGGTTACACTCGTATCCTAAAAGCCGGCTTCCGTGCTGGTGACAAAGCTCCAATGGCTTACATTGAGCTTGTAGATCGCCCAGAAGTTGCTGAAGAAGCAGCTGCTGAGTAATCAGTTCGTATGAACTTAAAAGCCGAGCATTAGCTCGGCTTTTTTGTTTTTGAATCTTAGTAGATTTACAAAAAAAACGGCGACATATTATGTCGCCGTTTTCTTCTTTCATTTCAGTAGAAATTAAAGAATGTCTAGAAGCTCTACTTCAAATACAAGAGCAGCAAATGGAGGGATAGCAGCACCTGCGCCACGCTCACCGTATGCTAGATCTTGAGGAATGTATAGTTTCCACTTAGAGCCAACAGGCATTAGTTGAAGTGCTTCAACCCAACCTTTAATCACACCAGTTACTGGGAATTCAGCAGGTTGACCGCGAGATACTGAGCTGTCAAATACAGTGCCGTCAGTTAATTCGCCGTGGTAATGTACACGAACTTGCTTATCTGAAGTTGGGATTTCACCAGTACCTTCAGTAATGATTTCGTACTGTAGGCCAGACTCCAGTACTGTCACTTCTGGACGTAGAGCGTTGTCTTTTAGGAATGCTTCACCGTCTGCAGCTGCCGCTTTTGCTGCTTCTTGACGTACTGATTCAGCGCGAGTGTGTAGCTCTTGTAGAGCTTTGTTGATTTCATCGACTTCGATTGCTGGCATATCGCCAGTTAGAGCTGTTGCGATACCAGCAGCAATAGCGTCAACGTTAAGACCTTCAAGACCAGAACCTGCTAGTTGCTGACCCATTTGTAGACCAATGCCGTAGCTTGCTTTTTGCTCTACAGTTTCAAATTGTACTTCAGACATGAATAGTTCTCTTTTCGAGTATAGAAAGGCCAAAGCATAACAGTTCTGAGCGGGTGATTAAATGGCTGTCTGTTTCAATGAAGTGAAAAGCAACACGATGTGACCCTTATCTTACTCCTTGGCGAAAGTTACGGATTTTTACCTAACAATGACGGAGTTTCGTGAAAATCCCTATACTCCCTCCTCGTTCATTTTTATACTAGTTGGACTGCTTGTAGGAGACAGATATTAATGAACCGCAGGAAGAAAAAGCGCCCACAACAAACAGATTACATCGCTTTGGTTAAGCAAAAGTGGGTTCAATTGGATTGGAGCAAATTTAAAGAGGCTAGTGTAGTCACAAACCTCTCTGCTAAAGCTAAACTGCTCTGGTCACGCTTACCAAAACTGCACCAGCGGGCACTGACGGTTTTGGTCCCAGCTCTAGTCGTTTTACTACTATTGCCAGCACCGAAGAAAACGGAAGTTTTGGAAACTCAGCCAGCGTCTGGGCAGCGCGTTGAAATTACAATCAATACGCAAAGTTTGAGCGAGCAACCTGCAGCGCAGGCTGCAGCGGTTAAATCTGAAGCTTGGAAAGAGTATACGGTTAAGCAGGGAGACACGCTCGCTGCCGTGTTTCGTAACATTGGCCTGCCAATGTCCGACCTGAATGCATTGGTCAAAGTCGAAGGTAATGATAAACCACTGAGCCGAATTAAGCAGGGGCAGTTGGTGCGCTTTAAGCTCGCGGCAAACGGCGATTTAGATATCCTCCAACTTGAAAAGACAGCGGGCTCAGTGATGTTCTTCCGATTGTCTGACGGCGGCTTTGGTCGAAGTAAGTAGTTCTTTCTTTTTATTCTTCTTTCTTACCCATTGCTGTTTCATTTGATAAAACGGCAGCAATGGGCCAACAATCATCACAATCCCCAATACGGTTATTGCATCTGGTATTTCTGAAAAGAATAGCCAACCAATGATGGCGACAAAAACCAACCCCGAATATTCAGCAATCGCTATGTCATTGGCTTGAGCCATTTTATAAGCCCTTACAGCAAGGCCATTATACGTCAATATAAGTACAGCACTCATTAGGATTAATACCAAGTGTTCAAGACTTAGCGTCTCCCATGTGGCTAATGCGGCGAAAGCAGATACAGGGAGCGATAATAGCGTTGTCCAAAAGAGAGTCGTTAATACTGGCTGCTCATTGGGGATCTTTCTTGCCATAATGTTGAATACGGCCAGTGTCATTGCGGTACCTAGAGCAAAGAGGGCTGCCCAATGGAAATGAGAAGGCCTTAATACCAAAAGAACACCTAAGAAGCCGATTAAGCTCAATAGCACCTTGTTTCTGGTTGGAGACTCTTTTAAAACGAGTACTGAGAGGGGAAGCATGAGCAGCGGCGCGGCATAAAAAATAGCATTCGCAGTCGCGAGCGGCATATGGGTTACCGCTATCATCATGCAACCACTTCCAATAAGGATGAGATGCGCCCTGAGTAACGTTGTCTTAGGGTTGGTGAGCACTCGCTGCACTTTGGTTTGTCTTAACCAAAGTGGCAGAAGTACGCAGGCAGAAAGCAACTGGCGTAAGAAGACATATTGGAATACTGACACATCGCCATTTAATAGCTTAACGGCAACATCGGATAGTGACGCCGCTAAATTGCCAAAAACCAGTAGGCAGATCGCGGTAGTTATCGCACTTTGGTTACTCATTAGTGTCGTTCAAAAGCGTGCAGCAAAACACCATATCGATGTGTGGGATACCATCTTCAAGATAGCTCTCTGACGTTCGCTTGAACCCATGGTTGTTGTAGAAGACTTCAAGGTGTTCTTGGGCTCCTATCTCTATGTTTTCTCCCGGCCAAAACGAACGGCAATATTGAAGAGACTTGTCCAATAGTTTATGCCCTAAGCCGCCACTGCGATGGCCTTGATGAGTAACGATTCTGCCAATACTGGGGCTTGGATAGCTAAGGCCAGCTGGTAACAGACGAGAATAAGCGACCAGTTTGCCATCTTGGAAGCCCAGTAGGTGATGGACTCCCGATTGATGATCTTTATCATCGAGTTCTGGGTAGGGACAATTTTGCTCTACAACGAAAACGTCGACTCGAAGTTTCATGACATCATAAAGGTGTTGAGTGGTTAATTGCTCAAACGAGAGGAGTTGCCAGGTAATTTGCATATAAAGCCTTCGATATTATCGTTTTCTTGACTATATCAGATACGGACGAAAAAGGCCGAGCATTGTTGCTCGGCCTTACTTGGCATTTTAGTTTGTTACTGCTGCAAGTCGATCTGATAGATACCAAAGCCAACGCTGTCTGTGTCAACGCGCTTCATTGGATACTGACCTTTGGCTTTAATAAACTTAGCTGCTTTCTCGCTTGGCGAGGTTTCGAAACGGATATCCAACTTTTTGTCACTGCTGATTGGTGCAAATCTCCAGTTGTTATCAGCGCTTGGCGTTACTTCTCCTTTTGCACTACTTACTTGAGAAATATAGTTAGACAGAACGGTTCGGTTTTCATCTGGTGATTCAAAGGCAATGTACTCAGCCCCTGTACCTGGGAACTTGTTGCTAAACGCACGATAGTTGTTTGTCGCAATCAAAAACTCTTGGCTTGGGTCGATTGGTTTGCCTTGATACGTCAATCCAATGATACGTTCAGCATTTTCATTAACCAGTTTGCAGTCACCATCGTATTTAGCTGGCTGAGTCACATCGATTTGGTATTCAACACCATCAATAACATCAAAGTTGTAGGTTCTGAAGTCATCCCAGTTAATGAGGTTTTGAGGTGACTCTAGATTCGGATCGATTTGATTGAACTGACCAGAACTGCATTCAAGCCACTCTTTGACCTCGATACCTGTTACTTTTAACGCAACCAGTGTATTTGGGTAGAGGTATAGATCGGCGGCATTACGGAAAGTGAGCTGCCCTGATTCTACTTCGGTGAAGTTTGCAGGGTCATTCTTGCGTCCACCGGCTTTAAATGGGGCTGCGGCTGAAAGAACAGGTAAGCCATCTAGATCTGGGTCGCCTTGAATTAAGGTTTCCACATAATCCTTTTGTGCAAGGTTAACAATTTGCACGGTTGGATCGTCTTGAACCAAAGCAAGGAAGCTGTACATCACATCGTTCGCTTTACCGATTGGTTGGTTGACGAACTCTCGAGTGCCTTTGTGGTCATCTTTCACTGCATCGACAATGCCTTGATCTGCTTCGGCCAATGATGTCTTGTTTGTTTTGTCGTAGATTGGACGAGCTTCTGATTGGCCACTCGTAACGACCCACTTGTCACCCTCTTGTTTCAACATCAAGTCCATGATGCCGACATGGCTTCCCCATCGACCTGGCATTACAGCCGTTACACCATTGATAGTACCTTTCTGGTTATCGACACCTTGTATATTGTCAAACCCACGCCCCGGGAACACGGAATGTGAATGGCCAAATGCAATCGCATCAATGCCATCGACTTCAGACAAGTAATATGTGGAGTTCTCAGCTCCTGTACGATAAGGATCAGTGGAAATGCCCGAGTGAGGAATCGCAACGATGACATCCGCTCCTTCTTTTTTCATCTGTGGAACGAGCTGTTCTGCGCTCTCTTTGATGTCTTGTACCGTCACCTTTCCTTCAAGGTTTTTCTTATCCCAAACCATGATTTGCGGAGGAACAAAACCAATGTAACCAACTTTAACTTTCTGCTCATTACCATGAATATCGGTGAAGGTATGCGTTTTGATTAAGTAAGGCTTGAAGTAGTAATCGCCCGTCTCTTTGTCGAAAACGTTAGCGCTGATATAAGGGAAGTTAGCCCTGCAATTGAATTGTCGAGAAACTCTAAGCCGTAGTTGAATTCATGGTTGCCAATGTTACCCACGTCATAATTCAGTTGGTTCATCGCTTTATACACTGGGTGGATGTCACCAGGAGCAACACCTTTAGCCGCCATGTAGTCACCCATCGGGCTACCTTGAATGAGTCACCGTTATCAACGAGGACACTATTCACTACTTCTTTTTGAGCTTGTTTTACTAGCGTTGCGGTTCGAGCCAAGCCAATCTGTTTCGTTGGGGCATCTTTATAGTAGTCATAGTCCATAATGTTGGTATGGATGTCTGTCGTCTCGATAATACGCAATTTAATCGTGTCAGCTATTGCTGGCCCAGCCATCGCTAGCATTCCGCCTAGCACGGCTAAAGAGAGTGGGGATACGGCAATTTTCATTGTTCGCTCCAGTTGTGAAGAGTAATATTCTCGTTCAATGTAACAAGATTTTATGTAATGAAAGCAAATATTAGGAAGTAAGTGAGATATGTAGCGGTATTGAGTGTTATTTATGCAATAGAGTTCTCAATATTTCGCCGCGAGTCGTGATTGGGGTAGATCGAGGGACACATAGAGTGGGTTAGGCGTAAACCCTAAACCCGCTCTAGCTATGTCTTGATTGAAAAAGGCTAAGTGAACTAAACGGTATGATGAATACTGCCTGTCGCATCTGTGTGGACAGTAAATTTCTGACTGAGAAGAGCAACAAGTTGATCGTAGTATTGCATGTTCGGTTTGTTGCCTAGCAGCTTGCACAGCTCATTCCCTGTTGGACTGAATCGGTAGTACATTAAGGTGACCCCTTTGCTCATGACTTGCAGTGAGAGGTTTTTGCTTGGTAGGAGAGGGGAAGTGGGGATTCAACTTCTATCTCGCCAGATTCTAGCTCAGTGGCATGCAACAAGCCGAGTTCGATCAGTACCAGCAAGCTAGAATAGGGCAGTTTAAAGTTACCGATATTGAGGTTGGACGTTGTGTGCCGCTTGCCAAAGCTGAAGATTCCGTTGTTTGCTCTCAGGCCAACCAGTAATTTTCTAGAACTATCACCACCATAACTGCACGCTAATGCAGAGGCCTTTTGAAGAATTTGCGCTTCTTTTGGCGTCATATCTTGCAGCACCTTAAGTGCTTTCATTGACGTTGAACCCGGGTTCGTTACTTCGCGTTTCAGCACTTGAGCCCATAGCCTTTGCATGGAAGAGTTATGGATGTCTTGCGCCATTTCGAAAAAGCGGTAGAGCCAATCTTGGTCTGGATCGCCGGCAGTTTCATCTTTGCATGAAATGTGGGCAAGCTTTAGGATTTGCTCAAGATTTTTTTGGCGCTGCTCTTTGTGGCGCCTTTCTCTAAGTAACGCTCGCTCTATGGCAGACTTTTCGGGAGCTTCGGATTGGAGTAAAGCATCAAGACCATAAGTTTGCGCGATAGCCTGTATTCGGCTTGCGCTGTCTTTTATGTAACTGGATTTTTTTTCATGTGCCGTTTTTGTAGAAGATGTTTCTTGATCAATTACAACAGGCTTACCTGCTTTTGCCATACCTTAACTACCATCTCAAGCTCCGATAGTTAAAATGTACCGTGATATCAATCAGGTCGCCACAGAAAGTGTGTGAGATAGTTACAAAATTTACGCTACCACAAATGATAATAAGTTGTTAAAATTGTTGCCGCGAGTGGAGGTGTGAAATGAAGCAGATAAAAAACAATAAGTGGAGTAAGCACCTGTCAATCACTCTTCTACTGCTGGTATACGTCGCATTGCTAGCATATTTATCCAGCTATATTAGCTGATCAAGAAGATTGACAGGTAACGAGGTTGTTAAATTATAGGTCGTCGTAAGCTTCGATCTTAGTGCCTTGCAGTAAGTAACCTGTTTGAGCAAGATCGTGATTCAACGTTTCCGTTTTCAGTTCACCTACCACATAAACCACATCCCATAGCTCTTGTATTGGCGCGCCTCAGGGAATTTCACATAAATAATTTGGTTCGGTGGCGGTGGCGGAACGTGAATACACGCGCCAAAGTAAGGCACGAGCAAAAATTCAGTCACTTTGTTTGCATCTCCTTCTAGCGGGATTACAAAGCCGGGAATTTTAACTTGACTGCCATTCAGTTCATTTCGAACAGAGCCCACCATAGACTGAGTCATCTGGTTTCCAGAGTGATCGATTTCCGGCATCCCTACCGCGTCGAATAGATTGCGTTCATTTTCTGGTACCAAATCAATCCAATCGAGTTTTAACACATCATCCGCGATGCTCGGTAGTGACGCTAGTAGACCTAGCGTCAAAGTGATCAATAACTTTTTCATAGTTTCCTCAGATTCGAATCGTCATCCCATCGCTGAGAGATTGACGATAAGCCCTTAATGCCGGGATAAAGCCTATCAGAATTCCTGCGAGTTGGACAAAGCCTAATAACATCCATTCGTGAGCAGATATTGCAGAAAGCGCGATATTAATGCCGTACTGTTGGGAAATGATTGGCTGGCCAATCGCTAACAGTCCGTACAATCCCACAACCCCTGTAATAATTCCGATAAAAGCAAGCACACTCGCCTCGCTGATTAGTAGAGCAAAGACATGTTTTGGCCTTGCTCCCATGGCTCTAAGTATAGCCATTTCACGTCTGCGTTCTTGTAGGCTAGTCAATAAACTGCTCAACATGCCCAGCAGCCCCGCAACGACAACAAAAACCGATACCGCCATCAGTGCTTGTTCAGCCACTGACATCATTCCCCAAAGTTCATGAAGGGCAACACCTGGCATAATCGCACTCAAAGGCTCTTGAGGGTAGGTGTTGATCTGCCTTTGAAGAGCAAAGGTTTGGATCTTAGATTTTAAGCCAATCATCATGGCGGTGATTTGCTTAGGTTGGAAGTCCATTGCATTCAACTGTTCTTGAGTTGGGGTTGAACCTAGCTGCGCACCAGACTCCCATCCGACATGAATTGCTTCAATGGCTTCAAGAGATACATGGACGGTTTTATCAACAGGTGTGCCTGTTGGCGCCAGAATTCCGACCACCTTGAACGGCAGGTTATCATGACGGCTGAAAGCCACATCACTGATGCCGTGAGCAATGATGATTTCGGTGCCAATGTCATACCCTAATGATCTCGCGACATCAGAGCCAATGACCGCCTCAAATAAGCCGTCGAACTCTTCACCTTGTGAGAATGCCAGCGGTTGTCGTTGGCCGTACTTAAAATGTTCGAAGTAGCTACTGTTGGTGCCCATCACGCGGAAGCCTCGGTGTGAATCACCGAGTGAAATAGGAATGGCCCAGTCGACAGAAGAGTGTTGGCTAAATTCTTGATAACTTTTCCAGTCGATATTATTGGTTGCATTGCCAATTCGGAATACAGAGTAGAGCAGCAGGTTAACTTGTCCTGAGCGGCCGCCGACGATAAGGTCAGTGCCAGAAATAGTGTTGGCAAAGCTGTCTTTAGCTTGAGTACGAATACGCTCCACACCCATCAGCAAAATAACTGAAATGGCAACTGTTAACACAGTAAGCAGTGCCGTGGCTTTGCGGTTTAACAGGCTTTTCCACGCCAGAGTCGCGATAGCTTTCATGATGGAACTCCTGCGAGGTTAATCTCTTTGAGGTTGATGCTGCGGTCAAACTGCGCTTCAAGTGTCGGATCGTGACTCACAAACACCAATGTCGAGTTGAGCTGATTCGCTTGCTCCATGAGTAGTTCAATAAAAGCAGTGCGGTTATCGTGATCCAAAGCCGACGTTGGTTCATCGGCAATAATGAGCTTTGGTGCGCCCATCAATGCGCGAGCTGCGGCAACACGTTGCTGCTGACCAATACTCAGCTCAGAGACGGATTTTGATAAGTACTCCAAAGGCAGATGAAGACGCTCTAGGAGCTGAACAGCTGTCTCTTGCGGTGAACTCGTCAGTTGCTGTTTTCTTAGCGCAGAAAATTGACAAGGTAATAGCACATTTTCAACCACGCTTAAGTAGGGCAATAAGTTGAACTGCTGGAAAATATAGCCAATGTTATCCGCTCTGAACTTGTCACGTTCACTAGGCTTGAGTGCATTGATGTCACACCCCAAGATCTCGACACAACCTGATTGAGCCTGATTAATGCCCGTTAGTAGTCCGAGTAGAGTCGACTTACCACATCCACTTGGCCCTTTGATAAAGATATGTTCACCTTGCTCAATCACTAAGCTTGGGATCTGTAAGATGTCCTCTTTCGCCTTTGGCCAGCGAAAAGAAAGGTCCGTAATTTTGACTACGGGAGTGCGGTCTGTGGTGTTCACGCTACTCATTATCAGGGCTCCTAGAAACAAGGAGGGTAAGCCAATTCGGCTTACCCTAAATCAACAAAGTGACGATTACAGCGAAATACGTGTGCTGTTTTTGTTAAGTTTCGTTGCGCTTTGCGCTTTATCGGTAAGCAAGTTCACATCAATGGCTTCTGTGCTTGAGAAATGAGTAAACCACTGAGTCTCAATGTTGTTTAGCTTGTCTAGCTGTTCACAGTGGAAGTGGTACTCAATAGTGAACTCGCCATGACCGCCATGGTCGTGATCATGGTCATGGCCTTTGTGGTCATCGTGATGGTCGTGATCGTGGTCATGGCCTTTGTGGTCATCGTGATCG
>JYJN01000158.1 GCA_003263845.1 Vibrio aestivus
TTTGATAGACATGACGCACCAGTACCAAGATATAATTAACATTTTTGATGCCACATTTTATGACACTTTCAATACCCGCTTAGAGCTAGGCGGTGATGAGCCCATTTATCTGCCTGCTGATGACGAGCACGCTTATCATCGGATTATATTTGCTCGCGGTTTTTATGCCTCGGCTCTACATGAAATCGCACACTGGTGTGTCGCTGGCCCGCAGCGCCGTTTGCAGGAAGACTTTGGCTATTGGTATGAGCCAGATGGCCGCAGTGAGCAAGTCCAAGCCGAATTTGAGAAAGTGGAAATTCGTCCCCAAGCCTATGAATGGATCTTGGCCAAGAGTGCGGGTTTTCCCTTTAATGTGAGCTGCGATAACCTCCATGGTGAGTTTGAACCTGACCGTATCGCTTTCATGGGAAAAGTTCACCAAGAAATCATGCGCATTTTTGAAGTCGGTTTACCGCCAAGAGTGGCTATGTTGTCTGAAGCGCTCCGCAAATTTTATAACACGGCAGAGTTAGCGCCTGAGCAGTTTGTCGTAAGTTGATTAAGGATAGAAACCCGAATGATTATTGAATTTGAAGAAAAACTACTAAATGCCATCGATGAGGGTATTGAATCCGCTTCTGACGATGAGCTCTTCGCTGGTGGTTACTTACGCGGGCATATCTCTTTGTCGGCGGCGGCCTGTGAAGAAGAGGGGATCGAGGACCTAGCTGAATTTGAATCTCGTATAAACAAGAGCCTTGAAAACGCGCGCAGTGAGTTAACCCCTGCAGACCAAGTGATTGTTGGTGATTTGTGGCTAGAGCTAAAAAACAGAGTAGCCTCTGCCTAGTCACGAATACTGACGGTGGCGAATATCCATAGTTCGAAAATTCTGAACAACTAGAACGATTTTATATGATTGCCTAAGAATTGTGCTGATGTAATCTATAAACATCAAAAGGACATACAGGAATAAGGCTATGAAAATTATCGCATTTGGTGCTAGCACAAGCTCTACATCTATCAATAAAGCATTGGCGACTTACTCTGCAAACTTAGTCGAAAATGCTGAAGTTACTGTACTTGATATCAGTAATTACAACGTGCCTATCTTCAGTGAAGATAAGGAAAAAGAAATTGGCCAAGCTGAAGGGGCGCAAGGGTTTCTACGTGATCTAGCTGAAGCGGATGCTTATGTGATTTCTTTTGCTGAACATAATGGTCATTTTCCAGCCGCCTATAAAAACCTGTTTGATTGGGCAACACGAATCGAGCGCTCGGTATTTCAGGATAAGCCAGCCGTCTATCTAGCGACATCTCCTGGCCCAGGCGGCGCACAAACGGTGCTAGGGGCAGCGGTTGGTTCAGCGCCTTACTTTGGTGGTAATGTGATTGACTCGGTTTCTGTTCCAAGTTTCTACGATAACTTCGATCTAGAAAGTGGCGCAGTGACCAACGAAGAGATCGCCGAGAAAATCAGAGCAGCGGTTGCGAAACTGTCATAACAAGACTGTAAAAGTGGATACCCAAAGGCCTCGAGTTATCGAGGCCTTTTTCGTTTGTTTGTGCATAAGACTTTATGTTAGTCGCTATCTATCGGTAACTTAGAGCTCAGTGAGAGCTTTGCCCTTACGAAGCTTCCTAACCCACATTTTTACTTGGGTGTAAGCTGTCTAACACATCAACCGGAAGTGGAAGTGGATCGCCACAAATCTGGGAGGCCAGCAATTCGGCCATTAACGGTGCAGAGCTTAAACCTCGAGAGCCTAACCCTAAGAAGCAGAACAAATTCGGGTACTGAATGATGTTTTCAATCTCGCTTTCAGGCTGATTTTTTAGATCAGCGTATTGTGCTTTGATGGCTTCGAAGTCACCCACATTACCAACGAAGGGGAGATGATCTCGGCTTACGCAACGCACTCCTTGACGTGACTGGTTTGCACTGGTGTCTACGTCGTTCGTCCAATCTTGTTCGGGTAAGCATTTTTTCAGCTTGTCACCGTTATCATGTTGAGCCTGAGCATCAAACTCTTGGTTAATATTGTTGCGATCATAGCTAGCACCGATACAGTGGCTTTGTGTATTGGGGTTCAGTGGCGTCATGTAGCGTCATAACACAATACTGTTTTTAATTGCGATAAGTTTTCCGTTGTTGGAATATGACTTACTTGTCCTTTCACTTTGCCTAATGGCAAGTCTTGGGTTTGAACAAATTTATCGAACTGATGCCCATTAGCAATTACGACAGAGCGATGAGCGAATTGATTATCACCATTAGTAAGTTGCCACATTTGCTTGTATTCATCGAATTGGATTTTCTCAATTGGCGTAGAGTAAACAACGTTGAGCTGTTGGTTCTTAACTAGGTTATCAATGATGCCTTGAGTCAGTTCAGCAGGGCATAACCATCCACCAAGAGGATATGAGACACTCGCACTGCCACAAGGTAGCCCAGTGACAGACTCCGTCTCTGCTTCAGTATGAGCTTTGATTAAATCCACGGGGAAGTTGCCATTGAGTATGCGAGTCAACTTCCTCTTTGCATCTTCATTCCACATTAACTGTGTGACCCCACACCAGTTGTGGTCAAAGGTGAACTCATCGAAACATTGCTCTACAAATTGACGCGCAAACAGCATTCCGGGAGCAAACACTTTCGATACACCAGAGTGTTCCCCATTGAGCAGTGGGTAAACGGCGCCTTGGCGATTGCCTGAAGCGCCTTGCGCTGCTTTTTCATCAGAGCAGTAGAGGGTAACCTTAACTCCTCGCCTCGCTAGCGTTTTGGCCAATGTCGCACTGGCAATGCCCCCACCGATAATCGCAATATCATCAGCCTCAATTAGCGCGGCTTGCCTAGTGTAATATGGCTGAATATTGCTATAAGGTGTCTTATTATTGCGTGCTCCAGCAATCATCTCTCTTTTGGTACCAAAGCCTTTGACTTTCTTCATGTCGAAGCCCGCTTCGATTAATCCACGGCGGACGAAGCCTGCGGCTGTGAATGTCGCGCACGTCCCGTCAGGCTTCGACAGTTTTGCCATATTGTCAAATAGCTCTTGGTTCCACATCTCAGGATTTTTACTGGGTGCAAACCCATCAAGAAACCAAGCATCAATGAGCCCATCTTGTTGAGTTGGAACGATTGGCATGCAGTCTTTAATGTCGCCGAACCAAAGATCGAGCGTCACTGCTCCATCATCTAAAACGATCCGATGGCATTCAGGTACCGCTATCGGATAATGTTTTTGCAGCTTTTCTGCGTATTCAGCGAGCTCTGGCCAGGCATTATGCGCTTGAACTAAGTCATCCAAATTAAGCGGAAATTTTTCAAAACTAATAAAGTGAAGCTCTTTAACTGCTGAGGTAGGGTTTTCTTGTCTAAACTTATCGAACCATTGCCAAGCTGCAAGGAAATTAAGGCCTGTACCAAAGCCGGTTTCGCCGATGGTGAAACGGCGTTTGTCATAGTCTTGCCATCTTTGTGGTAGATGATTTTGTGACAAGAATACGTAACGAGTCTCTTCTAGCCCATTGACGTTAGAGAAGTAAACATCATCAAATTGGTCAGAGACAGGTGTGCCTGCGTCATTCCAGTCAAGCTTTGCGTTAGTTATCGAAGTCATAAATTGTGATTTCTGTGAGAATGTGCCGTTTATAACGGGAGATTGTACGAATTTATGGGAAAGCTGACCACTTTTGTTATCCTTCTTCGTTATTATCTAGCGAAATTTTGAATTATTAGGATTGTCACATGAAACGAGTCGTAATCACCGGTATGGGTATTGTTTCAAGTATCGGTAACAACGTCGAAGAAGTACTTGCATCACTAAAAACGGGTAAGTCAGGTATCACAGCTTCTGAGCAGTTCAAGGAAAATGGCCTGCGTTCTCAAGTTTGGGGTAACCTAAAAATGAACCCAGCTGAGCACATTGATCGTAAAAAAATGCGCTTTATGGGTGATGCTGCGGCGTACGCTTACCTATCTATGGAACAAGCGATTGCTGACTCAGGTCTAACAGAAGATCAAGTTTCTAACGAGCGCACAGGCATCGTTGCAGGTTCTGGTGGTGCTTCTTCACTTAACCAAGTGAACGCAGTAGACATCCTACGTGAGAAAGGTGTTAAGCGCGTTGGACCATACATGGTTCCACGTACTATGGCATCAACAGTTTCTGCGTGTTTGGCGACTCCGTTTAAAATCCGCGGTGTAAACTACTCAATGAGCTCTGCATGTGCGACTTCTGCGCACTGTATTGGTCACGCAATGGAACTTATCCAACTTGGTAAGCAAGATGTGGTATTCGCAGGTGGCGGTGAAGAGCTAGATTGGTCTTTGACTATGATGTTCGACGCTATGGGTGCACTATCAACGAAGTATAACGACACACCAGACCAAGCTTCACGTACTTACGATGCAGACCGTGACGGTTTTGTTATCTCTGGTGGCGGCGGCATGTTGGTTATCGAAGAACTAGAACACGCTTTAGCACGCGGCGCGAAAATCTACGGCGAGATCGTAGGCTACGGTGCGACTTCAGATGGCTACGATATGGTAGCACCATCGGGCGAAGGCGCAGTTCGTTGTATGAAGATGGCTATGCAAGACGTAGACGGTGTGGATTACGTGAATACTCACGGTACATCAACACCAGTTGGTGACGTTAAAGAGCTTGGCGCAATTCAAGAAGTCTTTGGTGGTAATAGCCCTGCAATTTCTGCAACGAAAGCGATGACGGGTCACGCTTTAGGTGCGGCAGGTGTACACGAAGCAATTTATTCAACGCTAATGCTAGATAACGGCTTCATTGCCCCAAGCATTAACGTAGCAAATCTAGACGAAGCTGCTGAAGGCTTAGATATCGTGACTGAAGCTCGCGAGCAAGAGCTAACAACAGTTATGTCGAACAGCTTTGGCTTTGGTGGTACTAACGCAACACTTGTGATTAAAAAGTACCAAGGCTAAGAACTGATTCAGGCTACGGCCTAACAGTTTCCAGAGCTGATCCGCTTATGCATTCTGTTTTGAGACACCTTGTGTGTCACGAAAATAGATAAGCAGATCGAACAGACGCAGACTTTGTCCCATGGAGAGCGGGACAAAATCCTTTTGTTCTGGATCTTTGCCCGGCTTTAATAGCCGGGCATTTTTATTTCTGCAGCATCACCTTTTTACTCGCCTTTTTTCTCGACAGCGATCGGCGAATTTTGCACAATCTCTTCACACTTTTTTAATGCCCCTGTTCTACGAACTTAAATAGCCCAAAGTAGCCAGTTATGAAAATACTCATTGATGAAAATATGCCATATGCTGAACAGCTTTTCAGTCAGCTTGGCGAAGTGGAATTGAAATCCGGAAGAACGTTAACCGCGGATGACCTAATTGAT
This sequence comes from Vibrio aestivus, assembly GCA_003263845.1. Lineage (GTDB taxonomy): Bacteria > Pseudomonadota > Gammaproteobacteria > Enterobacterales > Vibrionaceae > Vibrio > Vibrio aestivus. The sequence goes on from JYJN01000158.1 coordinate 5,371, forward strand.
GTTGATGCATTGATGATCCGTTCTGTGACCAAGGTAAACAGCGAACTACTGAGCAAAGCGAACAAACTTAAGTTTGTTGGGACTGCAACGGCGGGGATGGACCACGTTGACCAAGCGCTGCTCAAAGAGAAAGGGATCTTTTTTACTGCGGCTCCTGGCTGTAACAAGGTGGGTGTCGCTGAGTATGCGTTTAGCGTTTTAATGGTGCTAGCACAGCAACAAGGCTTTTCTGTTTTTGATAAAACGGTTGGCATTATTGGCGCAGGTCAGGTCGGGTCATACCTAGAAAAATGTCTGAAAGGCATTGGGATTAAGGTGCTGATTAATGATCCGCCAAAACAAGCTCAAGGTGATACTCGGACATTTACGCCTCTTGAAACATTGCTTGAAGAAGCCGATGTCATCACGGTACATACGCCAATTACCAAAGATGGCGAATACCCAACTCATCACCTAATCAATGAGCAAGTGTTAAACAACTTACGTAGCGATCAAATACTGATTAATGCTGCTCGTGGGCCAATTGTTGACAATCAAGCACTCAAGCGCCGTTTGCAGAAACAAGATGGATTTACTGCGGCTTTGGATGTGTTTGAGTTTGAGCCTGAAGTTGATATGGAGCTACTGCCTCTGTTAGCATTCGCCACCCCGCACGTCGCAGGCTACGGTTTAGAAGGTAAAGCGCGCGGAACCACGATGATTTACAATAGTTATTGTGAGTTCTTGGGTAACGGACTTTCTGCGCAAGCAAGCGACCTACTGCCAACGGCGCCAGTGCCAACAATGGTACTGGACCGAGCGTGGGATAACGCAACGCTGCACAATTTAACCCAGTTGATTTATGATGTGCGCAAAGATGACGCCTTATTCCGTCGAGAGATCCATAAACCAGGTGCTTTCGATATGATGCGTAAGCAATATTGGGACAGACGCGAATACGGCGCAGTAACATTAGTGGGTGATTCACAGAGTAATCTTGAACCACTTGCTGAACTAGGTTTTCAGGTTGAGGTAACAAATGAGCCAACAATTTAATATTGCCGTTTTAGGCGCAACGGGTGCAGTCGGCGAAACCATCGTAGAAGTTTTGCAAGAACGTAAATTCCCTGTTGGTGAACTTCACCTGTTAGCAAGTGAACGCAGTGAAGGTAAGACTTACCGCTTTAATGGTAAAACAGTAAAAGTGCAAAACGTTGAAGATTTTGACTGGTCTCAAGTTCACATTGCACTTTTCTCTGCGGGTGGTGAGTTGTCTGAGCGTTGGGCACCAATCGCGGCTGACGAAGGTGTTGTTGTTATCGATAACACGTCAAAATTCCGTTATGAATACGACATCCCTCTGGTTGTTCCAGAAGTCAATCCAGAGGCGATTGCAGAGTTTCGTAACCGCAACATTATCGCAAACCCAAACTGTTCAACCATTCAGATGCTGGTGGCACTGAAGCCGATTCACGATGCTGTGGGTATTGAACGTATTAACGTTTCTACTTATCAGTCAGTTTCTGGTGCTGGTAAAGCAGGTATCGACGAGTTAGCGGGTCAAACAGCCAAGCTGCTTAATGGTATGCCTGCTGAACCTGAAAATTTCGCACAGCAAATCGCATTTAACTGTATTCCCCAGATCGATGAGTTTACCGAGAACGGCTACACTCGCGAAGAGATGAAAATGGTTTGGGAAACTCAGAAGATTTTCAATGATGCTTCAATCACAGTGAACCCTACTTGTGTGCGTGTTCCTGTGTTTTACGGTCATGCAGAGTCAATCCATGTTGAAACTCGTGCTCCGATTGGTGCTGAAGAAGTGACTAACCTTCTTGAGCAAACTGATGGGGTAGAAGTGTTCTATGGTAATGACTTCCCGACACAAGTTCGTGATGCGGGCGGAAAAGATACCGTTTTGGTTGGCCGTGTGCGCAATGATATTAGCATCATAGTGGTGTAAACCTTTGGGTTGTAGCTGATAACGTGCGTAAAGGTGCAGCAACGAATGCAGTACAAATTGCTGAAGTATTGATCAGAGATTATTTTTAATTCAATCAATAACTTTGTGAGAAAGCCTCACCAGAAATGGTGAGGCTTTTTTTATTTTTTTAACCCTAGCTCACAGAGTCAAATCGTGGGATGAACACAAATCGACCTTTTTGCCTAAATTTAATGTGAGATTACTGCGAATATCGCGCAAGCAACACATTTTTGGGCTTGAACCTATAGTTTTACGGGCTTTATCCGATATATTAAGCAGATCTCCATTTTTTTATTAAGCACATAGCTGAGCCTTATATGCGTCAATTGTTAAAACATCTACTGGTGCCTGTCGTTCTAGTAGCTGTGACTCAGATTTCATTCGTTAGTGCAGAAAGTATTCGCCTTACCGGGCCGAACGGTGAACTTCAGTCGTCACCGCAATTTTCTGAGCCTGTTACTCGCAATCGCTTTGCTAGTAATGAGCCATCTCAATTCTACGGCCCGACTTCCAACGATGAAACGCTGTGGAGAATTGCCTCTCAGCTTCGACCAAACAATCAAGTGTCTGTGCAGCAGACGCTTCTTGCTATCTATCGTTTAAACCCTCAGGCGTTTGAAAACCAAAATATCCACACTCTCGTTCCGCAAAGTACATTGCGTATCCCATCTTTGGCACAAGTTACGAGTGTATCTACACAAGAAGCTGTGAACATCATGGCAGCTCATCAAGCTCGTCTTGATAACTCTAACGTCCCGGCTGCTCGCCCCGTATCGACTCCTGTAGCGGAGGTTGCGCCGACACAGCCAACGCCTGAGCAATCAACTTCTACGCCTTCAAAGCCAGAGATGTCGGCTCCAGACAGTGACACCATAGTGAAACCTGCAGAACCAGAAATGGCGAAGCCAGGTATGAAAGATGAAAGTACGGGAGAAGTCGAGCAATTAGAACAGCAACTGGAAGTTTCTGAGGGCGAAATGATGGCGCTAGAAGAGCGTAATCATAAGCTGAGATTGATGCTAGCCGACGTCCAGTCTGAAGTCGACGTGCTCAAAGATGAATTGAGTGATGAGGAACGAATCAAGACAGAAGTTGAGAAGCTTCTTGCTCAGGAGCGCGAGCGACTCAACAAAGAACGCCAGATGGCTCCAACCTTGGTTGACCAGCTTCTTTCAAATGGCTGGTTGGTTGCAGCATTAGCGATCATTCCAGGTTTATTGATTGGCCTAATCATAGTTTTGTTGTTGGGCAGAAAATCTGGTGCAGACGAACAAGCACCGAAAGAAGTTAAAACAACGGAAGATGCGCCTGAGCCTGTGGTACCGATCGCGCCAATGGACGAAGACATTGATGATGAGCTTCTACTTGATGATGATCTGTTTGGCGACTCAGATTCGGATGAAGAACAGTTGTTTGGTGATGAAACAACGCTTGAAGGTGAAGAAGATGATGTCTTTGCTGATCTTGATGACTCCGAGCTCGACTTCAGCCTAGAGGGTGAAGATAACGACGATCCATTTGCAGGAATCGGTGATGATGGCGATCTAGATGCCGATCTCGCAGATATAGACAGTTCTGCAAGTGGTGTGACGGCCAATGCTGAAGACAAAGCACTTGGTCTTGAAGAGATGGAACGAGCGCTAGATGAGGTTGCCAATACCGACGATGCGCCGGAAGCTGAGTTTGATCTCTCCGACGATAATGCTATGTCCGCTGAGGATATTGAATCACTGCTTGCTGGGGATGAAGAAACAGAAGACCTAGGCGATGACGCGTTAGACCAGTCACTGCTCGATGAATTGCTGACAGACGTGTCTGATGACGATAGCGCTTCAGACGATGATGATTTTGATATCGACAGCCTGTTAGACGAGAACAGCTCAGACATCGACTTAGGTGATTCTAATTTTGCATCTGATGATGAAATTGATGACCTGTTTGCGCAAGTCGAGGCTCAAGCTGATCTTGAGCAACTAGAACAGAACGCCATCGATGATACGGCATTGCTCGATGAAGTATTGGACTCAGGTGAGGTCTCTCTTGAGGAAGACAGTACTGACTTGCTCGATGAACTGCTTGATGAATCGGATACACATCAATTAGCTGAAGATGACCAACTTGATACTGGGGCTTTCGATGAGCTGCTAACCGAAGACTTTGATCTAGACGATGGTAGCTTAGGTGAAGATAGCACAGATCTTCTTGATGAAATGTTAGATGCTGATGACTCTGAGTTACTCGGTGCCAATGACACAGATACCCTCGATGAACTATTGGAAGGCAGCACTGAAGAGAATAAAGTCGCGCTCGAGGAAGATAGCACCGATTTACTGGATGAGTTGCTTGATGAAGCTAGTTCTAATGCTGATGACATCGATCTTTCGAATGACTTCGATAGTGATGGCTCTGAATTCTTGTCTGAGCTTGATGAGATTGAGCTGCAATCTGAGGCTGAAACGGCACCTCTGACAGACGCTGACGATATTTTGGCTGAGTTTGCAGAAGACACAGCTTCTGAAGAACTTCAAAATAGTATTCAAGAAGATAATTTATCACCAGAAGTCGACTCTCAAGAACTCGATTTAGATATCGAGGTGGCAGAAAGTTTCGATGAACTTGAAATAGACAAATTGGCTGAACAAGCAGCCTCTGAAAATCTGTCAGAAAGTACTTCAGAAACAGTTGAAACCGATAACAGTGAGCCTGAAAATGTCCTAGCAGAAGCAGAAGCAGAAGCAGAAGCAGAAGCAGAAGCAGAAGCAGAAGCAGAAGCAGAAGCAGAAGCAGAAGC
>JYJN01000159.1 GCA_003263845.1 Vibrio aestivus
GTGATCATGGTCATGACCTTCGTGGTCACCACCCGTCAAAGTGTTGCTTACATGTGTCGCTTCAATGTGACACTCTGCCGCGCTACTAAGAGCAATGATCTGGTCATTTTGCTTAAGAAGTGCTGTTGCAGCTTCAATCGCTTTCTCTTCTTTGCTGTTAGTTGGAGCATGTTCAAAGCCCACAACATCAGCGCCTGGTGCCGTAATTTCAACTAAGAGGTCATGACCATCTTGGGCGATATTGAATTCAACCACACCGTGAACGTGTGCACCGTGCTGACGATATTCTTGAGCTGCAAAAGCAGATGTACTTAGAGCAAAAGCAGTAACCACCGCTAGCTTTGTTTTAACTGTCATTTTAGATATATCCTAGTAAAGTTTGTGTTTTATACAGTGCATATTGTGAGTTAGCTTAGCTCTGGCGGCGAACGCGCCGAATAGCCAAGAACGTCATTAAATAAAGGTGGGAGTAAGTTATTAACGATAACTTCTTCACCAAACTCTTCTAATGGGACTAAAAGTGCACTCGGCAATATGGCCGTGTGGATACCGCTAAACAGTTCGCAATGATGATGAGTATGCTCATGGTGCTCATCACAAAGTGATTCAAGTTGATGCTCTACCGATGAGAAGCTCAGCCATAGCGTTAATAACGCTAAAGCTGCAATGCTGTAACTGTATGTTGATCGGTGATAACGCAGTAGGTGCAAAACTGAATCTCAAACGAATACGAGGTGTTATAATATAACACCTCGTATTTTTCGTGCTATTAAAAGTTGTTAGAACATCTTTCTTGTACATCCAAGTGACTTCAAGATACAGGATTCAGAGCGTGGTCACTGATTCAAGTTCCAGGCAAATGATGCAGTGGAATAACGGGTTCTTTCCAAGTCATTTAACGCAGAAATTGAATCAGTGATACGCTCCCGAAGGGCGAGTTTGCCTAGCTCGCACACTTTGTTAACGATTCTCAATTTAGAGCCACTAGATTTTCGAATCGTTGCCGAGTTTGCAACCTATGCAATTCTCGCTGAACCACGCATCTTGAGGTTACTTGGATGTAGAGTCTGATACTACAGGTTTTGTTCAATTAAATTTAAGACTTGCGTGATTTCTTCTGCGTTCAAAGAACCCTCTTTGACAAACAAAACCTCTCCTGATTTGTTTTGCACAATGATCGCTGAAGACTCTTCAGCTAAATCCCACTGTTTTGCAACCACGCCATCACTATCAAGCACCATCGAAGACCATGGGAATTCTTGCTTGCTGCTTTCTGCGGAAGATTTCACAAAAGAGCCGGTGCCCCACATCGCATCATCTTGGTTGATGATGGTGGTGGTTTGGTAGCTTTCTGCATCAAACTCTTTGGCTGTAATGGCTGCCATGAGTTCAGCGTTCATCTCTTTTGCACTGCTTCGGCCAGCAATAGCTTGAATCACGCGGACCTTACCCAACATGGATTCTGTCGACCATGTTTGGTAATGGGTTTTATCGTCTTTAAGCAGAATTTCACCATAGTTGTCCACTTTAACGTTTGGTACTGAGTCACCTGTGGTGATGGTATGCGCCGCACATAGCATTGGAGAGCTTGCGAGCATGGCAGTAAGAAGTAACTTTATTTTCATTATTTTATATTCCTATTGGTTGTGCACCAAAAGTATATACGCAAACTATTGAACCGATAGGCACTTGGTTAAGCTATCTGTGAAAGTGTGAATCAGAGTATGCATAGAGTAATGGTTTGGCGGTTGTGTTCAATACGCTGCTCGGTATATAATGTGCCACAAGTTGAGCACATAAAGATTCAACGAATGCGCCTTAGGAAGAGGTGAGTTGTACCGCAAATGGATATTGAGGTTGTATATGCTGCGCGAGTTTTCTATTTATCGTCCACGCCAAGTGGCACGCTTTGTCAAAACACTTTTTAAAGGAACTTTCTCGATTGCGGGGATCGGAGAGTTTCACTTCGACAACGGGAAAGTATTGGTTCCTGATGTCACAAACCCAAAGATGCTGAGCACTTATAAAGAGATAAATGGGGCAATCAAAGCACTACCTGTTTAATACTTATCGCTTATCATTAGTGAGTTAGCCAGTAAATGTCGCCTTTCGGCGACATTTTTCGTTTTAGGGTTAAGCGTTTATGAGGATATTGCTGACACAAGCTAAACCTTGCGGAAACGACAATATACAGCAGGTGCCACCTATTTTATTTCTGTCTCGTCCTACTTTCTTCTGAAGTTCTCATTCACTGAGACAATAAAAAAACCACGTTCTGCCTATTAATTCAATCAGATAGCAACCTAGCCTGTGCGGTAGAATAGTTAACCATTTTACTGGATGAAAAGTAGCAAACGCCGCAATCTAGCGCTTGTTATTCCGGCTATTATTTCTGTACTTTGAACCATTTCGTCAGCGGTAGTAACACAACCACGTTCTGCTTCTTAAGCACGTAAACAGAAGATAAAAAGATGATGCACAATAAACACGATGGATTTTAGCAGGGTTGAGCTTGGCGGGGGCTTTGGTATTAGGTGGGTGTGATGCTTCGCCTAGCTCTCCGTATGATGCCAAGTATATGGAGACTTTGGACTTAATTGTTAAGTATAGAGAGTTCTCAAAAGCGAAAAATGCTAAGACTCGAATAAACTCATGGAATTTGGACGTTGACATTCCTGACAATCCACCGTTGGAAACATGGGATGCCCAGCATGAGATGCCGCAGCTAATGATGATGCTCAGGAATCCACAGAACAATGTGGTATTGGGCCTTTACTCAATGAATCTCAATGGTACGAATGTACGTACCTTAGTGACGACCCAAGAGATAGGAGGGGTGGTAGAAGTGAAAGGTTTATCAAGCCTTCTCGCTCTCCAGATGGTCGCTATATCATTACTGCCTACCAGCCTAAAGCCTTTGAATACCGCTGTGCCATCTTCGATCTGAAAACGCGCGAACGTCAATCTTTGGGAAGGGGCCGTTGCATGGCATTTGACTGGCAGTCAGACAGCCAAGCGGTGTACTTCGTTGGCGGAAAGGATTGGAGTCAGCCCTATCGATATGATGTAACTACGGCGATCGCGGAACCATTATCCCCACCGGAAGGAAGCGATCTTGGTGAGATACGCTACGACAGCGACTTGATTGGCGGTTGGCGCTCGCCTGATGGTGAGCGTTTTATTCGTCAGGTTCGTTATACCGCCAGACAGCGAGTACCGGAAGGCGGAGGTGAAGTGGTATTTAAACTGCCGAGTATGGAATACCTTGGTCGTCAAGATTATTACGCGCAAGAGTGCGATAACGGACAAGCGTTCAGTGTTGACCATACGACCTTCACTTGTAACACCACGGGGGATGTTTCTAGCTACTATCGCTTTGATGAACCTAAGGTGGTGGCTGGGGAAGCGCCGATGCGCTGGATTATTCAAGAGGGACGATGGTTTATGAAGGAAAATGGACGTTCAGTTACTCGTTTGCGTCAAGCTGAAGAGGATTCGCCGCTGCCCGCCTTGCGTTATTTATACAAGACAAAAAGTACAAACATGGTTGACCCCTTTGGAATGTATATTTCGCAAAACCTTAGGGATGGCTACAACAGCCGCGATTTCAGTTCATTTTTTCCACCCCTACCCACTCCTGAAATTTACTGGGAATCTGCCCATCGTCAATTAGAGCAGCAAAATAAAGGGGCGAACGGTGGCTAAGCATACCTCAGAAACTGACGTAACAGCACAGTGTTTTCTTGACCCTTTTGTATGCGGCACACAAGCAAGCGGAATATAAACAAGATGCACAATAAAACACGATGGATTTTGGCTGGGCGAGCTTGGCGGGGCTTTGGCGTTAGGTGGGTGTGATGTTTCGCCTAGCTCACCGTATGATGCCGAGTATATGAAGAAGTTGGACGTGATCGTGAAGTTCCGAGAGGTCTATGGTGACAAAACTAATACTCTTTCATGGGAACTAGATGTGGATATCCCCGACAATCCTCCGTTGGAAACATGGGATGCCCAGCATGAGATGCCGCAGCTGATGGTAAAGATTCAAAATCCAAATCATGGGCTTTATACCATGAACATGAACGGTACGGATGTCCGACTGCTGTTCATGGGTAAAGACATTGGCGGTACTATCGAAATTCAAGGCTTGTCTCGCCCATCTCGTTCCCCAGATGGTCGTTATATTATTACTGCCTACCAACCTCAAGCCTTTCAATACCGCTGTGCCATCTTCGATCTTAAAACGCACGAACGTCAATCATTGGGGCCAGGCCGGTGCATGGCATTTGACTGGCAGTCAGACAGCCAAGCGGTGTACTTCGTTGGCGGAAAGGATTGGAGTCAGCCCTATCGATATGATGTAACTACGGCGATCGCAGAACCATTATCCCCTCCGGAAGGTGATGACTTGGGTGAACTGCACTATCACAAGGACTTTATCGGCGGTCAGATCTCGCCCGACGGAAAGCACTATTTTAGACAACTTCATTTTGAGGCTATGCAGAGAGCCCCAGAAGGGGGAGGGCAAGGGGTATTTAAACACCCGACTATGGAGTTCCTTGGCCGCCAAGCCTATTTCTCGGAAGAATGCGATAATGGCCTAGCCTTTAGTGCCGACCGTAAGACCTTTACTTGCAACACCACAGGGGATGTCTCTAGCTACTATCGCTTTGATGAACCTAAGGTTGTGGTTGGGGAAGCGCCGTTGCGTTGGATTGTTCAAGAAGGGCAGTGGTTTATGAGTGACAAGAGCCTATCGGTCATTCGGATGCGTCAGCCTGAAGAGGACTCACCTCTGCCAGCTTTACGTTATTTGTATGTGCTGGAAGGTGACAGAATGATTAGTTATTCCAGCATGTATATTTCGCAAAACCTCAAGGGTGGCTACAACGACCGTGATTTCAGCGCATTTTTCCCACCTCTACCCACTCCGGAAATATATTGGGAATCGGCTC
>JYJN01000160.1 GCA_003263845.1 Vibrio aestivus
TCATTCTAAGCAAATAGTCTTCAACAAAGCATAAGACGATTTTTGCGGGGGCGCCCAGCTCGAACCCTTCGGGCAGCTTTGTGGTTCATTTCTACTGCGTTATCGGCTTTTTTATGTAGGCCAACTACACTTCAAAGCCTCTGTCTTGTAGAAATTTTCCACAAAGTGCTGCAAAAATCAGCTCGAAAAGTCAACAGCCCCTAGAAAGTCAGCGTTTCTTTTACTTATCTGTAGGGAAGTCAGGTATAATGCCGGGTCATTTATTACTATCTAAAGAACGCTATGCATCAATATCTTGCTGTAACATCCAACGGCCTAGAAAACTTACTGGTAGATGAGCTAACTAAGCTCGGTATCTCCGATCCTAAACCTGTTCAAGCAGGGGTTAAGTTCAAAGCAACAAATGAGCAGGTTTATCGCTGCTGTTTATGGAGCCGTCTAGCATCAAGGTTTGTTCGCGTTCTTTCTGAATTTAACTGCCAAGACGACATGGATCTCTACCTGTCGGCAACATCGATTAATTGGGTTAACCATTTTGATAGTGATAAAAAGCTGGTGGTTGATTTCAATGGTACTAACCGTGAAATTCGCAATAGCCAATATGGTGCGATGAAGGTAAAAGATGCGATTGTAGACAGTTTTACCAAAAAGAACCTGCCACGCCCGTCGATCAGTAAAGATCATGCCGATCTTCGTATTCACGTTCGTCTTCACAGAGATAAAGCGCTACTCGGTATCGATATGGTAGGAGGTGGCCTCCATCAACGCGGTTACCGACCAGCATCTGGCCGTGCACCTCTAAGAGAAACACTAGCATCTGCCATTGTTCAGCGTTGCGGTTGGGACGGTTCTCAGCCTCTTTTAGACCCTATGTGTGGTTCAGGCACCTTACTTATCGAAGCGGCAATGATTGCTGCTAACATGGCGCCTGGTGTTAAGCGAGAGTCTTGGGGTTTCGAGTCACTTGAAGATTTTGAGCCAGAGCTATGGGCAGAGATTAAATCCGAAGCTAACGTTCAAGCGAGAAGGGGTGTCAAAAAAGTTGACTGTAAGTTCTACGGCTTTGATAACGATGAGAAAGTCCTTAAAACTGCGCGCGATAACGCTCGCCGTGCCGGTGTTGAAAGCTTAATAGAGTTTAATTTAGGCGACGCTGCGCAAGTTAAACGCCCTGAAGGCTTCGAAGCTGGTGTCATTGTGTCAAACCCACCTTATGGTGAGCGATTAGGCACACATCCTGGTTTGATTGCGCTTTACACCGCATTTGGTGCTCAGTTGAAATCACAGTTTGGTGGCTGTAAAGCTTCAATCTTCTCAAGCTCTGATGAGCTACTAAGCTGTCTGCGTATGCGAGCGGATAAACAGTTTAAGCTAAATAATGGTGCGTTACCGTGTCACCAAAAGAACTACTCTATTTCAGAGCGTGCTCAAGTTGAAGGCGGTAATTCTCAGCAAGAGTCTCTCGTTGCCCCTGATTTCTCGAATCGATTAAAGAAAAACATTGGTAAGATTGGCAAATGGGCCCGGAAAGAAGGCTTAGATTGCTACCGTATCTATGATGCAGACCTACCTGAATACAACGTGGCCATCGATGTATATAACGATCACTTAGTGATCCAAGAGTACGCGGCTCCTAAAAATATTCCAGAAGAGAAAGCGAAGCGTCGATTAACAGATATCATTCGTGCTGCCATTCAGGTAACGGGTACCGATGCGAATAACGTCGTACTTAAAGTTCGTGAAAAACAAAAAGGGCGTTCTCAGTATCAGAAAATGAGCCAAGCTCAGGAGACGATGACAGTACAGGAATACGGTGTCTCTTTAATCGTTAACTTGCATGATTATCTTGATACGGGTTTGTTCCTTGATCATAAGCTGACTCGCCGTCGTTTGGGGCAAATCGCGGAAGGCAAAGACTTCCTAAATCTATTTGCTTACACAGGGTCTGCAACCGTTCACGCTGCTTGCGGCGGTGCTAAATCGACGACAACGGTGGATATGTCCAACACTTATTTGGATTGGGCAAAAGAGAATATGCAGCTTAATGGCCAAGTAGGCCGTCAGCATCGTTACGAGCAAGCAGATTGCTTACAGTGGTTGTCCAATGCAAAAGGTCAGTATGATCTGATTTTTATTGACCCGCCAACGTTCTCGAACTCGAAGCGTATGGAACAGACGTTTGATGTTCAGCGTGATCACATCCAGCTGATGGAAAACCTTCAACGTATTCTAAGAGAGTCGGGGACAATTGTATTCTCTAACAATAAGCGCCACTTTAAGATGGACTTTGAAGCATTGGACAAGCTTGGGCTAGAAGCGAAAAACATTTCGTCTCAAACTCTTCCTTTGGATTTTGGCCGTAATAAACATATCCACAATTGCTGGATCATCACGCATAAGCATTAATACAGGAGTTGGCTTAGTGATTACGCTTTACAGCACAGAAGGGTGCCATCTCTGTGAGATGGCTTTTGCATTGGCTCAACAAGCGAATGTGTCTCATTTGGTTGAAGTCGTAGACATCGCATTTGACGATGAACTGTTTTCTCGTTACGGCGTCACTATACCAGTTCTCAAAGTTGACAATTCTGAAATTAACTGGCCCTTCGATTTACAACAATTACAACAATGGTTAGACAATAATGGCATTACTCACAATTCATAATGGTCAATTGGCGTTCGGTGACCACCCTCTGTTAGACAAAGCGGATTTTGCCCTGCAAGAAAACGAGCGTGTTTGTCTTGTTGGCCGAAATGGTGCGGGTAAGTCAACCTTAATGAAGGTGCTTGCTGGTGAAATCATCATGGACGATGGCAAGATGCAAATCACCCAAGACGTGGTTGTATCTCGTTTAGAGCAAGACCCACCAAGAAATCAAGAAGGCACTGTTCTCGATTATGTTTCCGGTGGTTTGGCCGAGATCGGAGAACAGCTTAAGATCTACCAAGATCAGCTTGATCTGGTGAGTGACGCACCGACAGATGCAAACATCAATAAGTTAGCTCGAATTCAAGAACAACTAGAGCATTCTGGAGCATGGCGCTTTGAAGACCGTATCAAAAATGTTCTAGGTGCCTTAAAGCTTGAAGGAAATACTAAGCTCACTGATTTATCAGGTGGCTGGCAAAGAAAAGCAGCACTCGCGAGAGCCCTTGTTTGTGACCCAGATGTTTTGCTTCTTGATGAGCCGACTAACCACCTTGACGTGACAACCATTGAATGGCTCGAGACTTTCCTTAAAGATTTTCGTGGTTCAATTATCTTTATTTCTCACGATCGTACTTTTATCAAATCTATGGCGACACGTATCATTGATCTCGATCGCGGTAAACTGAACTCTTTTCCTGGTGACTACGAGAAGTACCTCGTGGACAAAGAAGAGCTTCTTCGCGTTGAAGAAATGCAAAATGCAGAGTTTGATAAAAAGCTCGCTCAAGAGGAAGTTTGGATAAGACAGGGTATTAAAGCACGTAGAACACGTAATGAAGGTCGAGTTCGCGCTCTTAAGAAGCTTCGCGAAGAGCGTAGTGATCGTCGAGAAGTACAAGGCAAAGCGATACTTAAGATCGACGATGCAGCTCGTTCGGGCAAAATTGTATTTGAAGCCGAAAATCTCAATTACAGTATCGACGGGCAAAGCATTGTCAAAGACTTTAGCTTTAATATTATGCGTGGGGATAAAATTGCGTTAATTGGTCCAAATGGTTGTGGTAAGAGTACTCTTTTGAAGCTTCTTCTCGACCAACTCACGCCAGATAGTGGTAAATTGCACTGCGGAACTAAGCTTGAAGTTGCATATTTCGACCAATATCGCGAAATTTTAGATCCAGAAAAGTCGGTAATTGATAACCTAGCCGACGGAAAGCAAGAAGTGATGGTCGGTGGCAGAGAGCGCCATGCTCTAAGCTATTTGCAAGATTTCTTGTTCGAACCGAAACGTGCCCGTACACCGGTTAAAGCGCTTTCGGGCGGAGAAAAAAATCGACTCCTGCTTGCACGTATTTTCCTACGTTCAAATAATTTATTGGTTCTTGATGAACCAACTAACGATTTAGACATAGAAACATTGGAACTTTTAGAAGATTTACTTGCCAATTATCAGGGTACTTTACTTCTTGTTAGTCACGATCGTGAGTTTGTTGACAATACCGTTATGACGAGTTGGATTTTTGAAGGAAACGGTCGTATTGAAGAGTTTGTCGGGGGGTACCACGACGCTCAGCAGCAACGTAGTCAAGTTATGAAGTCTCGATCGGTTGAAAAACCAACGAAACAAGAGAAAGTGGTTGAGGAAACTCCCAAAACTTCAAATCACAAAAGTAAACCGAAGAAGTTATCTTATAAACTGCAACGAGAATTAGAGGAACTGCCTCAGCGATTGGAAAGCCTTGAAGAAGAAATCGAATCGTTGCAAACTCAAGTGAATGATCCATCATTTTTCTCGAAATCCGTGGATGAGACACAACCGATTTTAGATAAGCTTTCTGCGGTAGAGCAGGAGCTTGAAATTGCGTTCGAGCGTTGGGAAGAGCTCGAAGCGATGCAACAGGAAGTTAGAAGTTACATGAGTCGTATGAATTTAAAATTATCAACAGTTGCTGTGACGGTTTTCGCAGCTCTGAATGCAAATGCAGCGCTATACCAGATTGTAGAAGTTGCACCAGAAGGTATTGGTGCAGACGAGTACAACACTTCATATGGTGTTGCGATTCAGTCAGGTGATAATGGACAGCCATTGGGCTGTTTTGACAACGGTGCTAGCTGTCAGTCTTCAGATTATGCTTTAGCGGGTGAAACACGTGTGACGGTCGATGGTGTGAGTTATCGTGAAGAAGCGCCTTTTGCTTTAGATAATGGCTTCTTCTATATCCAAGACTGGGATGACTTTAAAAACTACTGTTATCGTGAACTGTTGTACTCAACTTGTGACTCTTGGGCAGATGAACATTATGCGCCATGGGAGCGTGAAGTGAATGGTAGTACCACTTCAAACGCGCTTGCGTTTGTAGAGGGTGGCAGTTATACCAACCAATTTAACAACGTGATTAACAGTCTAACGGCTGGCCTTGATCCTATTGGTAATCAAAGTATTGCTGGTGGTACTCGTAATCAAGCTGTTGCGCCAACGTCACCTACTGAAACAGGTACTGATTGGAAACAGTCACGTGCTTGGGCTTCGGTGGACTCTGTGGACAATGCAGGCACAACTTACACAGTCGGTAGTATTGCTCGTGATTATACCAATAATGAAGGTTTACATCACACATCAAGAGCTGCGCTTTGGGATCAAACAGGGCAAGTCGTCGAACTAGATTGGAACAATAAAAATGGTAGCGGCTCTGAGAGACCAGAAGTAAACAATCGTTTAGCGCAAGGTAGCCTTCGCGATGTAGCTATTGTTAATGGTACCGTTTATGCAGTGGGTTACAATAGCCATAGTTATGACGATAACTTCATGAATGCGACGGTATTCCAAGTAGACGAGGCGAACGTACTGGATTCTACGCAATGGTCGAGCCGCATTATTAATGAAACGTACTCTAAAAATGGCAGTAACGAATACGTATATTCAAGTTCCGTAGCAGAAAGTATCAATAACAATCTAGTAGCGGTTGGTTCTTCAAAACGCCCTGGCAGTCGCCCTCAAAATGGTGCAGCGGGCAACCGTTTGTTTTATGTACCTGATGTGACGAGTCCAACTGCAACTTACTTTACCGGTGGTATATTCTTTGATGGTGCTGGTGGTGAAGCAGGAGCTATCAACAACTACAACGAGTTTGTCGGTACGTTGGATGCGGAAGAGAACCGAGAAAACCGTGGTAAGCCGCGTCGTAAGCGCGCCTTTATCAATCCAATTAGTGCTAACGGTACCGAAGCGGATCGTCGTGCGATCTTTAACAATCAAGCTTGGTTCTTAGATTCATTGACTCATGGTAATGATTCTATCGGCACGGCAAATAATGCTTATCGTATATTTGCAGCTTCTGACATTAATGATGCAGGGGTGATTTCAGCAACGGCGACCAAGTGTGAAGGCGGTTATGATACCGTAGCGCATAACTCATACTGTGGTGCTGGTTCAACACAAGAGAAAACAGTGGCTGTTAAGCTTATCCCGATCGCCGGCGCAAGCTATGCAAATGGTGACATTGTCACGCGGACAATTGATGAAGCGCCTGTAGAACGTCAGGGTGGTAGTTTAGGTTGGCTTGGTTTAGCTGTCTTAGGTCTGATTCGTTTTCGTAAAAAATAGTCTTAAATTGTAAATCGAGGCACGGGGTCACAAATTTGATTCCGTGCCTTTTTTATTGCTTGTGAAAGGCCGTATTTTGATCGATTCTTAATACTGGAGTCATAAAAACTCCACATAGATTTAATAGTAGTACGTTAGACACCATTTTTATGCATGAGGACGACACTATGAAGAGACAGAAGCGTGACCGCCTAGAGCGAGCTCAATCTCAAGGTTATAAAGCAGGACTAAATGGACGCTCACAAGAAGCTTGTCCATACCAACAGATGGACGCTCGTTCCTATTGGTTAGGAGGTTGGCGTGATGCCCGAGACGATAAAACTGCGGGACTCTATAAATAACTAATGCATCCACATGCAGAAAAACAGGAATTTAAATAAAAGCTCCACCAGGGGCTTTTATTGTTCATTATAACGCACTATAACTAAATGAGTTTGGGTAAAATAAAACGGCGAATATCGCCGTTTTGATAAAGCTCCGAGTTTAGAACGCTGACGTGTCTTGGAAAAGGCCAACTTTTAGGTCTTTTGCTACGTAGATTTCTTTGCCATCTACAAGTACACGGCCATCAGCAAGGCCCATAACAAGTCTACGGTTCACAACACGCTTCATATGGATTTCGTAGGTTACTTTCTTCGCTGTTGGTAGGATTTGGCCTGTGAACTTCACTTCACCAACACCTAATGCACGGCCTTTGCCTTTGCCGCCAACCCAACCAAGGAAGAAGCCAACCAGTTGCCACATAGCATCAAGGCCAAGACAGCCTGGCATTACTGGGTCGCCAGGGAAGTGGCAATCAAAGAACCATAGGTCTGGATTAATATCTAGCTCTGCTAGAATTAGACCTTTACCAAAATCGCCTTCTGTTTCAGACATCTTAGTAACGCGGTCCATCATTAGCATGTTTGGCGCAGGTAGTTGTGGGTAACCCGGGCCAAACAGTTCGCCTTGGCTAGATGCTAGTAGGTCGTCGCGGTTATAAGAATCTTTTTTATTTTGCATTATCAATAAACTCCGATTTTTGATAGGTGCATGTTAGTGAACACGTGTAAGCTAGACAACTCCGATCAGTGTATTAATTTGTTTCTATTCAGGAAATCCATTCGCGGATACGTTGGAATAAACTTGGTGGATGCTCATGCCTCTCATAGTTTTCAATTCGAGCAGCAATTTTACTGATCACGCTATTTTCATCCTCACTGCGGAACTCTTGCCCCATTAGGATTGGAATGGCTTCATCAACATGTGAAACCGACCAGATGTGAAAGTCATTATTCTTGATGCTTTCAACAACATCTTTACTTAGCGCAAGATGCTTTAAGTTTGAAGTAGGAAGTATGACGCCTTGATGGCCTGTTAGCCCTTGATGTTTACAGACGTGGTAAAAGCCTTCGATTTTTTCATTCAAGCCACCGACAGCTTGTACGCGCCCAAACTGGTCAACAGCGCCGGTTACAGCGATTTGTTGATTGATAGGGTACTCAGACAGGGCACTCACGAAGGAACACAATTCTGCCAATGATGCACTGTCGCCATCGACTTCAGAATAAGACTGCTCAAATACGACAGAAGCAGAGTATGGAAGTGGTTCATCTAGGTTTAGAGCAGAGCTTACGAACGCTTGCATGATCATCATGCCTTTAGCATGCAAGTTTCCGCCAAGTTCTGCTTTTCGTTCAACATCGGAAATATCGCCATCACCAAAATGGATAACACAAGAAATTCGAGCCGGCTCACCGTAAGCTAGTGGATGACCTGGTACGTCAATGACAGTAAGTCCATTAACCTGCCCAATCTGTTCGCCTTGTGTCTCAATGATCACTTGGCCATCAAAAATGTCCGACAATGCGCGCTCTGGCAAATAGCTAGAACGGTAGTAACGTTCATCGAGTGCTTTATCGATATGAGTGCTATCGATTGAATCGGAAGAACCGTTTTTGGAAGAGCGGTCTAACGCAGCTTCTTGAATGAGTGCGAGATACCAAAGAGTATCCAGTGGCATATAACCCTGGTCTTCGGATAGACGTGCACCTGCGACCATTAATCGCTTGATGGCAGAGGGGGTTAGGTTCGGTAATTGATATTTGTTAGTTAGCCATTGAATGTATCCTAAATACAAACCGATGCTTTCTTCATTAAGCGCGAGTTCTGGCTCATACTCACTGAACATGCACAAGCCGCTGTGTATATCTTGATCTTGAAAATCTAAGTCTGCAAGTTGCTCACGATTACCGAGCACGATGAGCTTAAAATTGTATGATTGCAGACGACACTCTTTCGCTGGCAGTTTAGGGTTTACATTAATCGGTTCTACTGCATGTCCAAACAACGCTGACTTTAGTGTTAGCCACGTGACTGGGTTGGCAAGGAGAAGGTTGGCAGAAACGCAAAGAAACCCATTCTGAACTTGGCTTAGTAGGCCCTCGGTTTGGGTAACAATAGTGCCGTATTCATCGGCTTTGTAACTTCCAAGCACGTCAGTCATCGTTAGGCTTTCACAAAGTTTGAAAGGCATGTCAGCAAAGTTGCCAAATGCTTCAGTCAGTAGAGCGTTATGAAATGGATTATCTTGACCATTAACGAGTAGAACACGGGTAACACCGTTGGAGAGACTAAACTGGGAGATGGCGGCCTTAAGTCTTGGTTGGATATCTAATAGTTCGATAGATTTTTGTTTTGAATAGTTATCTATTGCGGCACTAAACTTTTCGAACTGTGGTGTGACAGCCTGCCAACTTTCTTGTTTCATGTAGTCTGTTGTTTCCTAAAAATTTTGCACGATTATATAGAAAAACAGTAGTAGGGGACAGACAAATGATCTCGCTCTAGTTTTTTATCTGTCGCTATTGTTAGATTGGTTGATTTTGGGTTACGCTGTCACCCTAAACGTTAAGGATCCTGCTCAATCATGAAATATCAACAACTTGAAAACTTGGAATGCGGTTGGAAATGGCAATACCTCATAAAGAAATGGAAAGACGGCGAGAAAATAACTCGTCATATTGACAGTAGTGAGGATGCGACTGCAGTGGAAAGCCTAAGAGGGCTAGAACACGAACCGACCAAAGTTCTTGAGTGGATTGAAAATCACATGTGTTTGGAGCTTGATAATAAGCTCAAGCAAGCGATAAGAGCGAAGCGAAAGCGTCACTTTAACGCTGAGCAGATTCATACGAAGAAAAAGTCCATCGATTTAGACTATCGTGTTTGGGAGAAGCTTTCATATCGAGCAAACGAGCTGGGTTGTACGCTCTCTGATGCCATTGAATATCTTTTATCTGAAGCTTCGCGCAGTGAGAAGGCCAGTAAAGCGGTGAGTAACTTAAAACAGGATTTAAGTAAACTGCTGTCTGATTAAACAAGGAGTTGTTGTATGTTGTACGTCATGCTCATCGCTGCAGTCATAATATTTTGGCTCGTCGCTGCCGATCGTCCAGCTCTCAAAGTGACTTTTGAGGGTGGGGTAATCACGAATGTAAAAGGGCATTTCCCGCCTAAGTTTCGTCATAATGTAATCGAAATTGGTGAAATTGTTCCATTTGACGGAACGATGAAGGTGTATCAACAACGAACAGGCGCAAAGCTAACTTTCTCCAAGCAAGTACCCAAAAAAGTACAGCAACGTATACGAAACGTATTCCCTCACCAAGGGTTTAAGTCTGCCGGTGACAAGAAGCGTGCTTAAATTCTAACTTGTCAATTACGACATAGTTGCTTTGAGCCCGATAATTCCCCTCACGATTTGTTATCAAATTACATTCTTAGACAAAATAACCTCCTTAATAGGAGGTTACATGACAAGACTACTCATTATTTTATCTCTTTGTATCTTCGTTAAAGATGCGTACTCAAGGGACGATTCGGAGCGCAACAACGTCGCAAGTAAGATCAAGAAAGAGGTAATGAAAGCGGTTGGGGGCAGTCCAGATACTGAGTATGGCTATTGTGATTTAATGATTGAAATGCGGCATGACGACAATTACGCCTATATAAAAAGAGCTAGTTACACTGGTGATAAACGAGTTTGTAAGGTGAGTAAGAAGGCTTTGAGAGTAGGGAAGAGGTATCGCTACACCGAGCCAGAAAAGTACATAAGACTGCATATATCGCATTAATAATTGATTCTCATTGAAAGCCAGAACCGCGAGTTTTGAGCTAAAGTTACTGTATTGAGTAATGTGTTATGTAGGTGTAGTACCTTGCTTGTAGCCAACAAAACTTATACCGAACAAGCGAATCAGCTAGCAGAAAAAATTTCTAGAATGACGGAAGAGCGACACGCTAAGTGGTTGGTAAGCTTAAAATATTTACTAGATCAGTCACAGGTAGACAGCGTATTCAGTCGTCAAAGTGAATTTTGTGACACTGTCATTACCAAAGAAGAAGAACGTATTACGAATAACCAGAGATTACTTTTGGAATGCGAGGCGGCACGTGTCAAAGAGAAACGTAAACAGCTCCTAGATCGGCAAGCCTTACATCAAAAGGTGGTGGTAGATGTAAGTCAACACACTGAAAATGTTATGGTAAATAGGTTAAGTGAAATGCCTGTTTCTAAGATTTTTGGTCGATTTCCAGATTTTTCTTATTTTTTGTCTGTCGCTTATTCGCCATCGTTCAACTTTTCAAAGCTCAACACCTTAATTACGCTCGACACACAGTTAAGGGCGAACATCGTAGAACTTGCCAATAATCCCAAGTTTTGTAGCAGGCTTGGTAAAACGGCAAGAAACGTGACGGATTGCAAAGTGGCCATTGGTCAGGTCGGGTTAGATAATTTAAGGTTGCTGATTCCCGTGCTCATGGCGAAGGCCTTATTGAAATGGGATGACAAACAGACAAAAACGATAGCGCCGAAGCTGTGGCAGCATACAATACTCACGGCAAACGTAGCGAGACTGAGGCTTGTAGAGTCCAAGGCGAAAGAACCCGATGAAGCATTGCCATTGGAATTTTAAGAACTTTGTATCAGTTTGGTGTGGTGAATCATTTCAGCCAGTTGTTTGAAGATGCTTTGGTGGAAAAAATGCAGCAGTACAGAGCTGAACATCGAAGAGAAGAGTATTATGCATGTGCAGAGGTACAGCCAACATTCTCTGTTCTGCCAAACGTTCTTGTTAAACTGGAACATAAACTGACGGAGAAGCTCATAGAACACATTGAGTGGTCAGGAACAAATCTACATTTAAAAAATGCATTAATTGAAGACATCGAAAAACAACCGGTGTTAGAGAGAACATCACATGGTGTCGCATTGGCTCAAGCAAGAGCGTACTCGATATTTGATTGTTTAGACAGAAGCAATGTGTTTGTAGAAAAGCACAAGCCATTTTGGTTCGCACATGTGCAAATGCCACCACAAGATCTTGAGAGACTTAAGCAACTAAAGCCAGGAAAGATTGGGTTACAAGCATAGAGATTGTCCCCACGTTACCTTACATTTAAGTGCGCATTATGTATATTATGTTAAATATGATGTGATGCTACGTGAAATCTGGCTAGGTTTGTGGCCCTTACTCCTTTTTAGCTCACCACAGATTAAACATAAGTGATTTACCATAAAATACCTAATAATCAGTT
The DNA here is from genome assembly GCA_003263845.1 of Vibrio aestivus. Classification (GTDB taxonomy): domain Bacteria; phylum Pseudomonadota; class Gammaproteobacteria; order Enterobacterales; family Vibrionaceae; genus Vibrio; species Vibrio aestivus. The sequence continues at coordinate 11,835 of JYJN01000160.1, forward strand.
ACCTAATCAAAGATTGGTATTCTGATTATTAGGCTCTTCCAAGGACGTTATTGATTGTTGCTATGATGTCTTCGCTGCGTATGGGTTTTGCAACAAAGCTATTCATTCCTGCTTTGATACATTCTTGTTTGTCTTGTTCCATTACGTGTGCAGTCAATGCAATGATTGGTAGATTCACGCCCATATTGCGCAACGCTCTGCTCGCAGTGAGCCCGTCCATTTCAGGCATGGACAGGTCCATCAAAATTAAGTCAATGTTGTCGATGTTTGAGTTTTCCTTGAAGAAATCACACGCTTCTTGGCCGTTGTTTAAGATGGACACATCTAAACCATGGTTTTTTAAAACAAGCTCAATCACCATCTGGTTGGTCTTAGTATCTTCTACAACGAGAACATGTAGCCCTTCGCCCGTCTTTAACGAACGACCTGTAAGATTAACCGAATCGACTTTGAGGCGTTTCTTGATTGGAATTTCCACTTCAAATGTAGAACCGACTCCAAGTTCACTCTGGATGCCGATCTCACCTCCCATGATTCTAGCTAGATGCTTGGCAATCGTTAACCCTAATCCTGTACCGCCATAATTACGAGTAATCGAACCGTCTGCCTGCTTGAATGGCGAAAACAGAGAATCTTTCACCTCTTCAGATATGCCAATTCCCGTGTCTTGGACTGCGAGAGTGAGTCGACTATCGGCTTCTTGAAGTACAACGGTGATGTTTCCGGTGTGCGTAAACTTAACCGCGTTACCCACTAAATTGAAGATCACTTGAGAGAACCGAGTTGGATCCATCCAATATTCGTTCTCCTCGTCAATATTACAATGGCAATTGAAAACTAGGCCTTTCTTTTCAGCAAGTTGCCTTAGATGGCTTAAGCTATTATCGAACTCATCAACGACGTTGACCCATTGAAGGTTAAGGTCAAAATGCCCTGTTTCAATTTTGGTGAGGTCAAGAATGTCATTGATAATGACTAAGAGAAGTTCTGCAGAAGCTTCCATTTGCCCTAGCATAGTAAGGTGCGTAGTCTTGTCTGTATCGCTACTCAGAACATCTATTAGCCCTAAGATCGCATTGAGTGGTGTTCTGATTTCATGGCTCATCATTGCCAGGAACTGAGACTTTGCGTTGTTTGCTTCGATCGCCTTTTGTTGGGCTTTTTCCAACTCACAGGTTCGGTGCTGGACGAGTTTCTGGAGTTGCTCTTTATTCTCAATATCAACGATTGCCCGCTCAATTAACGGTCTGAACCTCTTAAGTCGTTCTTTGGTTTGAATGTCGAACTGCCCTTTTCTTCTCCCAAGCAACAGGATGATGGATTCAGATATCTGTCCTTTTACACCGATTAAAAGCGCAGACTGGAGCTCATCTTTGATTAGTGAGTTAAATCCAGAGAATTCAACCAACACATTGGGTTGAAACAAGATGATGCATTCACCTGCTACCGCCCTTGAAAATTTATTTTCTCGTTGCCAAACATAATCATTAAATACTTTATTTGTGGTCAATAGGGTTTGGAAAAGCTGTGAACTGTCAGTTCGAGTTAGAACTACAAAGTCATCAAAATCGATATATAGAGAGAGTACTCTTTTGATTTCTTTGAAAATTTGATGATGGTTTTCGGATGTGGTTATACTCGATAAGGCCCTGAGAATGGTATGGTTCTCTTTCGCTAGTTGCTTTTCACGTTGCCTACTTTGCTCAAGTTCAAGCATCAGTTCGTTGAGTTGTTCACTTTGAGAAATGTTCATACTGTATGGCTAACTCGACTCGTAAAAGCTGGCAGCAGAGAACATAAGGTTACCATGGCCAGTATCCCCGCCTACAAAGCGCCCTTGTTCACCAAAGGTAAATGGACAGATAAACGGCGTGTCCTTTAATTCATTTTTGATTTGTATATAGAGGGATTCAAGTTCGTCTTTGAGAAGCAACATTGAACCTGCACATATGATGCACATTGTTCCAATCTCTTTTGCTTCAAAGCTATTGTTTCGCTTTGTTTCTTTGACAACTCTGGCTCCTCGATGGACTAACTGCTCAATACTGCCTGACATCAGTGTGACACTGTCACCTTGGCAGATGCCAGTGAATAGATGGATGCCCTCTTCTCCTGTTATTTTGATTGGATGAGAAAGTTTAAAATATGGCTGTTTAAACACGGTTCCAGCAACTCTGCCCAGTGGGTACTGTGTGACCAGATCGAACACAAAGCCCTTTGGAACCTCTATACCTGCATGATCTGCAATCCATTCACGATAGACGCTTTGCGCAGGCTGATGGTCTATTTCTAAAAGTTCTCTTCCCTCAACCTTAGTCGCAATACCGTTGAACTCTGTTGGGATGTAACCTGCGCTGAAATTGGCAGTGATGTTCGAAGAAGAAAAGAAGAGTTGAATAGCTGCGCCTTCCGTCACAGCTGCCTCCTCTGTAAACAAAGACCAGTTACCTGCGATGTGATTGTCGGCTGCACTTCCACCAATAATGGGTATTGGCAGACCAAATTTTTGGTCGATAGTGGTAATGACTTCTTCTTCGATACCTGGCGTGGCATGTAAAACTATAAAGTTGGGCGCCTCACCAACTCTATCAAGATTCTCAAGAGTCTTATCAATGCTCGCCGAGACGGTTTCGCTAATGCTTATGTCTTTTTGTATGCGGCATAGGGTGTTCCCATAAGCGCTATGTTTGTCATCATAAATGGCCATTACTGCTACGACTTGACCTGTATGAACGCCAGTATCCGTCATTAAGCCTCGGCAGGTAGACGCGCCGATCAAAGAAACGTCTTTGGGAAGGGAGTCGACAAAAGCAGCTCTGAGCGCATGCTCATCATAGTCTTCGGTGAAATAACACAAAACACTCTTTAAGCTGTCAGTGATCAGATCAGAGAGAAGCGCTTCTACAGCCAAAGTTTCGGATGGATTATGAGTAACTCTTGTGAAAATTTGCATCAAAGACGTGTAATCAAAAGTTTTCCTATTTATACCCTAAACTCATTGATTTTAATAGGCACGATAGTCAGGTCTACGACCTAGGTTCTTATCTATTGGCCATTTATGCGTATTACGAAGTCCAGTTCGGGGTATTTAAGAACAAGCGCGTTGTCATGTGCTTTAAACAGTTCTTTGCTGAGCAGCCAACCATCCTCTGTTTTCGGCATGATTTCATGGTTGAGCGTGAGTGTGATTGTTGGGTTGTTGGTGTCGCCCAGAATTATAAAATTTCCGGACTTATTAGATAACGTGTAAGCATCTTCATTTACTTTAAATGTACAAACTGTTGTCAAATTGCAATCAAAATATACGCGGTTCTTATGAGTTAAAGTGCGCCATAAAAAAGCACCAATAAGTATCGTTAACATGATGATTATTTGTACAAAACGAGCTCTGGTAAGCTTCTGAGCCGGCATAAGGTGGTTTCCTCGTGTAACAAACTTCAAACTTTTGAAATAAATAGTCAAAACCCAACCGAGTGTAAGGTTACTACTCTGTCATTGAATTGTTAATTCAAGTATAGTCGTGAGCTGAAAATGCCACTTTTTTTTAAAATCGGCAAGATTTTTCAACTTCGTTTATAAGTGGGCAAATTTTGCAGATTTGGGTGGCATTACGACATCTGTCGTGTTGGAAGTAAAGTGTAGTTAATTAGAAATTGGAAGCATGCAAATGAGCCAAGAAAAGCAGCTTGAACAAAACTACAATTATACCGTCGTTCGTCAATTTACCCTGGTGACCATATTGTGGGGAATTGTCGGTATGGCTGTAGGTGTTTTGATTGCCGCTCAATTAGTTTGGCCACAGCTAAACTTTGATACGCCGTGGTTGACGTATAGCCGATTACGTCCTCTGCATACTAATGCGGTTATTTTTGCGTTTGGTACAAGTGCCCTTTTTGCAACATCTTATTATGTTGTTCAGCGCACCTGTCAAACACGTCTATTTGGTGGCCCTTTGGTCGCGTTCACCTTCTGGGGTTGGCAAGCTATTATTTTAGCCGCCGCCATTTCTCTTCCTCTGGGGCTAACCTCAGGTAAAGAGTACGCAGAACTTGAATGGCCAATCGATATCGCTATTACCCTCGTTTGGGTCGCTTATGCGGTCGTGTTCTTCGGAACGTTGATTAAGCGTAAGACCTCTCACATTTATGTAGCGAACTGGTTCTTCGGAGCCTTCATTATTACTGTCGCAGTTCTTCACATCGTAAATAGCATGGCGATCCCTGTTTCATATGGGAAGTCATACTCAATATACTCTGGTGCCGTCGATGCAATGGTTCAATGGTGGTACGGACACAACGCTGTAGGTTTCCTACTGACAGCAGGTTTCTTAGGTATGATGTATTACTTCGTTCCTAAGCAAGCTGAGCGTCCTGTCTATTCTTACCGTTTATCTATTGTTCACTTTTGGGCGCTAGTTTCTCTCTATATATGGGCAGGTCCGCACCACTTACACTACACGGCCCTACCTGACTGGACTCAGTCACTAGGTATGGTGATGTCTCTTGTGTTATTTGCTCCATCATGGGGTGGTATGATCAACGGTATCATGACTCTATCTGGCGCATGGCATAAGCTTCGTTATGACCCAATCCTTCGTTTCTTAATCGTGTCACTATCGTTCTACGGTATGTCAACGTTCGAAGGCCCAATGATGTCAATTAAGACAGTTAATGCACTATCTCACTATACAGACTGGACCGTTGGTCACGTTCACTCTGGTGCGTTAGGTTGGGTTGCAATGGTTTCTATTGGTTCAGTTTATCACTTAGTACCTCGCCTCTTTGGTCAAGAACGTATGTACTCAGTAAGCCTGATCAATGTTCACTTCTGGTTAGCAACTATTGGTACGGTTCTATACATCGTAGCGATGTGGATCTCAGGGGTAATGCAAGGCCTAATGTGGCGTGCAGTGAACTCTGACGGTACGCTAACTTACAGTTTTGTAGAGTCTGTACAAGCTTCATACCCGTACTACACAGTACGTTTCATTGGTGGATTTATCTTCCTTTCAGGTATGTTCTTAATGGCTTACAACACATACAAAACTATCGCTGCACCAAAAGATAGCTTGAAAGCTATCCAGCAACCGGCTTAAGGAGATTGAGAATGAGTAATAATTCCAAAAATCGCCATGAGTTAGTTGAGAAAAACGTTGGCCTGTTAGCCATTTTAATCGTTTTCGCTATCAGCTTGGGTGCATTGGTAGAGATCACACCTCTTATCTTCCAAAAGCAAACGACTGAACCGGTTGAAAATCTTCGTCCGTATACTGCTTTAGAGATGGAAGGTCGTGATATTTACATCCGTGAAGGTTGTAATGTTTGTCACAGTCAAATGATCCGCCCATTCCGTTCAGAAACTGAGCGCTATGGTCACTACTCGGTGGCTGGCGAGCACGTATGGGAACACCCATTCCTTTGGGGTTCTAAACGTACGGGGCCAGATCTAGCACGTGTAGGTGGTCGCTACTCTGATGAATGGCATCGTGTTCACCTTATTGACCCTCGTGAGCTTGTTCCTGAGTCAAACATGCCTGGCTTCCCTTGGTTAGAAGAAAACCTATTGGACGGCAAGCATACTCAGAAGAAGCTTGAGATATTTAAGAATCAGTTCGGTGTGCCATACACAGACGAGCAGATTGCGAACGCGGCAAAAGATGTTGAAGGAAAAACAGAGATGGATGCAATCATCGCTTACCTTCAGTCTCTTGGCCATGCGATGAAGTAAGGAGAGATTATGGATATCGGTACTATTCACAGTATTTGGACCATAGTGTTGTTTGCTAGCTTCATTGGTATTGTTTGGTGGGCATACGGCAAAAGTCGTAAAGCACGTTTCGACGAAGCGGCCAACCTTATCTTTGCCGATGAGCAGAAAACCTCTTCAGAAGATCAAGGAGTGACTAAGTAATGACTACATTTTGGAGTCTATGGATCATCGTAATCACCGTTGGTACCCTGCTTGGCTGTGCTGCTCTTTTGATGTGGTGCCTAAAAGACAAAATGGGTGTTGAGGAAGGCGATGATATGGGCCACGAATACGATGGTATTCGTGAGTTAAATAACCCATTGCCTAAGTGGTGGACTTACCTTTTCGTAGGTACGTTCATCTTTGCAGCAATCTATCTGACGCTTTACCCAGGATTGGGTAACTTCAAAGGTGTGTTAGGTTGGCAGAGTTCGGATCAAACTGTTCGTTCTTTAGAAGAGTCGAAAGCTTCTATTGCTAAAGCGCAACAGAACAAGCAGTTGAACCAATACGCGAAAGAGCTAGATGACGCTGAAGTCTATTTCGGTGAAGCGTTTAAGCGTCTGGCTTATCAGGAAGATGGCACGACTCTGCGCCCTATTCCTGAAATCGCTGCGGATTCTGAAGCAGTAAAAGTAGGTCAACGTTTGTTCCTACAAAACTGTTCTCAGTGTCATGGTTCAGATGCGCGTGGTCAAAAAGGTTTCCCTAACCTAACTGACGATGCATGGCTGTACGGTGGTGAGCCGCAAGCTATCGTTACTAGTGTGATGCAAGGCCGTATTGGTCAGATGCCAGGTTGGAAAGACGTTCTTGGTGAAGATGGCGTACGTGAAGTGGTAAGTTACACGCTTAGCTTGTCTGGTCGTTCTGTGAACGCTCGTGAAGCTGAAGCAGGTAAAGCTCGCTTTGCAGTGTGTGCAGCTTGTCACGGTACTGACGGTAAGGGCAACCCTGCTGTCGGTGCTCCAGACCTAACCGACCAAGTTTGGTTGTTTGGTGGCTCACGTGCAGACGTAACGGAAACTATCCTATACGGCCGCTCGGGCGTGATGCCTGCTTGGAAAGACATCCTCGGCGAAGACAAGATTCAACTTGTTTCTGCCTACGTTTGGGGACTAAGTAATACCGAGCAAGAGTAATAAGTAACATTTCAATAACAGCCCCTTTATTAGGGGCTTTTTTTCTTTTAAAGTAAGTTTCCTAAGTGTTTGTAAAATATTAATTTTATTTTGTTATAGATTGAGAGTTTTTATATGGAAAAGCCTTGGTATAAGCAGTTTTGGCCGTGGTTTCTACTCTTCCTAAGTGTTGGCGTTTCAATGTTAACTTTGGTACGAGTTGCTATACTTACCAACCATTCAGTTCACCTAGTTACTGAAGACTACTATAAGAAAGGTAAAGGCATTAACGTTGATATCTCCAGGGTCAACGTGACGAAAGAATTAGGGCTCAATGCATCCGTTCATTCCGATGGAAACACGGTTATTATCCAGTTTGATAAGGGTGAATTAGAGCATTACCCAGCGATTACCGCGATGTTTGCGCATCGAACTCTTCCTGATCATGATTTCACTAAGCTTGTTACGGCTAATGCTTTGGGGCAATATCGCATTGCTCTTGATAATGAACTCCAAGGCCCATGGTTCCTTGAGTTGACTCCACATGACGAGCAATGGCTAATTCAAGGCCGAATTGAGTTCCCTACTGACCAACCTATTCAACTGTTGAACTAATTACTATGACTAAAGCGTGTTATCACTGTGGTGAAGATGTACCAGTAAACACGGATTTCAAGGTCGACATTCTGGCGAAACACGCACGATGTGCTGCCCAGGGTGTGAAACCGTCGCTCAGACAATCGTAGATAATGGCCTTGTCTCCTACTACCAATATCGCACAGCGCCAGCCGAAAAAGTTGAGCTTGTACCAGAGCAACTGCAAGCTCTCATTCATTATGACAATGAGCAAGTTCAAACGGAATTTGTCAGAAATAGCGAAGACCAAAGTGAAGTGACATTGTCACTTGATGGTGTATCATGTGCTGCATGTGCTTGGTTGATCGAAAAGCATATGATGGCGAGCAATGGCGTGGTGTCAATACGAGTAAATACAACGACCAATCGCGCGATTCTTGTTTGGGATAAAACCAAAACGCGATTGAGTGAGTTACTCGGTCAAATACACGGCCTTGGTTACAAAGCCGCCCCCTTTGAAGCCGATCAACACGAAGCAAACTACCATCCTCCATGAAGCAGTATCTTTATCGTCTCGGCGTGGCGGGCCTTGCCACGATGCAAGTCATGATGTTGGCCGTTGCTTTGTATTTGGAAGTATTTGCCGATCTTGAAGAAGAGTTTAAGAACTTTTTCCGTTGGGTGAGCTTAATTTTCGCCACGCCAGTTTTGCTTTATTCCGCTCTGCCTTTTTACGTCAACGCATGGCGAAGCTCAAAGGTCGAACGCTTGGCATGGATGTCCCAGTATCCATTGCTCTTATCATCGCGTATGTCGCGTCTGTTGTTGCGACTGTTCAAGAAAAAGGTGAAGTGTTTTTCGAGTCCATTTCGATGTTCACTTTCTTCCTATTGATTGGTCGATTCTTAGAAATGCGTGCGAGGCGTAAAGCTGCAGCCGCAAGTGGAAACCTGCTAAAATTAGTTCCTTCAATTGCGACGAACTTAGATGGAGAACAGGTTCCTGTTAATTCGCTTAAGGTTGGTGACATGATACGTGTCTTGCCGGGTGAGCACGTTCCTGCCGATGGTCTTATTCTATCTGGACGTGTGCATGTTGATGAATCCATGTTAACGGGTGAATCCCTTCCTGTGGTTAAAAAGCAAGGTGATCGCGTATTTGCAGGTACTTTAAATGGTGAAGAATCGTTTGATTTAGAAGTTGCGTCAACGAAAGCAGAGTCAGTGATCTCAAGTATTGTGCGTTTGCAAGATGAAGCGCAAATGTCGAAGCCAAAAATTGCTGAAATTGCCGATGTGGTAGCGCGCTATTTTGTGGGTGCGATTTTAGTTATTGCTGCTTGTACTTGGTATTTCTGGCATCAGTCACGTCCGGATGATGCATTTTGGATCATGCTTTCAGTGTTGGTCGCCACTTGTCCATGCGCGCTATCTTTGGCAACGCTACCGCCATTACCTGTGCGACTTCTCGCTTGGGTACTTTAGGCATATTACTTCGTAAAAACCATGTGTTTGAAACCTTGTGCAAAGTGAATCATTTAGTCGTTGATAAAACAGGTACCCTCACCCATGGCGATATCGAAATCAGCCAAACAACGCTTTATGGTGGCTTCCTCCAAGGCGATTGGAACGAGAAACGCGCGCTTGCGATTGCTGCGGAATTAGAAGCTCATGCCAATCACCCTATCGCTCGAGCTTTCAGAACATTCAAAACAGGTGAATATGAGATTACTAACATCGAAAACATCATTGGCTCAGGCGTTGTGGGCATGTACCAAGGTCAAAAATTAAAAATTGGCAGTGCCACGTTTGTACTTGGCAGCAACAACAGGCAAGTAAAAACGAATAGTATTTATTTATCGATTGATGATGAACTGGTCGCAACTTTTGGCTATCACGATCCTATTCGCAAGGAAAGCCAAGAATTTATTGAGGCTTTTAAAGCAGTCGGTATTAAAGTGACGCTTCTTACCGGGGATTCTTTAGAAAACGCAGAGCCGGTAGCTAAAGCGATGGGTATTGAAAAGGTAGTAGCAGGCGCGAAACCGCAAGATAAGCTCGACTATCTCAATCAGCTTCCAGACACGGATGTCACGATGATGTTGGGTGATGGGATTAATGATGCGCCTACTCTTGCTGGTGCCCACCTTTCAGTTGCAATGGGCGGTGGTACCGATGTGGCGAAGGCGTCGGCTGATATGGTTCTTCTGGGTGACCGCTTAAATCGCTTATTAGAAGCGCGTGAAATGGCGATTCAAACTCGTAAGATCATTAGAGAGAACTTAGCGTGGTCCTTGGGGTATAATTTATTTATCTTGCCATTAGCGGTTGCTGGTCTGATTGCGCCTTATTTCGCTGCATTAGGTATGTCGGCAAGCTCGGTAGTGGTAGTGTCTAACTCCCTACGACTTCTTAAAGAAAAAGAGAAAGGAAAGAAATAGGATGGAAAGCCTCTACATACTGATTCCTATCGCGATTGTTTTAGTTTGTGTGGCCACAGGTATTTTCTTGTGGGCAGTGAAAAGTGAGCAGTTTGAAGATCTGGAGCGTCAAGGCCACAACATCCTATTTGAAGATGAAGACGAGAAAAAGGACACTAAGTGAATCCTGATTGGATTGGTGCGTTCGCCATCGGCTTTGTAGGTGCGGGTCATTGCTTGGGTATGTGTGGTGGCATCGCATCTATGCTTAGTATCGGTCAGGCAAGCCCCTCAAAGTGGATCCCGCTGTTTTATAACCTTGGACGCTTAATCAGCTATGCACTGTTTGGTGCTGTAGTTGGTGGAGCTCTATCATCGCTAGCAAGCCTGTCTTCAGCCAACAGTTTGCTTGGGTTTCTTCGTGTATTCGCTGGCGTTTTTATGGTGCTACTAGCACTTTACATTGGTCGATGGTGGTTTGGATTGCTCAAGCTGGAGAAGCTTGGACAAGGCCTCTGGAAGTATATCTCCCCCTTTGCTAGCAAACTTTTACCGTTAAGGCATCCTACCCACGCTATGCCATTCGGCTTTATATGGGGATGGTTACCGTGTGGCCTGGTGTATTCAACGTTAACATGGTCAGCGGTGTCAGGTAGTGCACTTGATGGCGCGTTGATTATGTTCGCATTTGGATTGGGTACACTTCCCACCATGCTGTTAGTTGGTTACGGTTCTCAAAGTCTAAAGTCATTGCAACAATCTCCGATTTTTCGGAACATCGCGGCATCTTTGCTGCTTTTATACGGCTTATATACGATATATCAATCACTATCACTTTTGTCATTAAACTTGTAGCGAACTGATATATGTGAAGTTTTTACACTACCCTTTGTGTCCAATGAGTGTTAAAATATTGATGTATATCAATTAGTGAAAGGTTGTTATGATTTCTGAAAAACCTGCAACAAAGCGCGTTCAATCAGGCGGCTGTGCTATCCATTGCCAGGATTGTAGTATTAGTCAGCTTTGTATCCCGTTTACCTTAAATGACTCTGAGCTTGATCAGTTAGACCAAATCATCGAGCGTAAAAAGCCAATCCAAAAAGGCCAAGAACTATTTAAGGCGGGAGATGAGCTTAAGTCATTGTACGCTATCCGCTCTGGTACGATTAAGAGTTACACAATCACAGAGCAAGGTGACGAGCAAATTACAGCCTTTCATTTAGCTGGCGACCTAGTCGGCTTTGATGCAATTACTGGCGATGAACACCCTAGTTTTGCGCAAGCTTTAGAAACGTCAATGGTTTGTGAAATTCCATACGAAATTCTTGATGATCTATCGGGTAAAATGCCGAAACTTCGTCAACAAATCATGCGCTTGATGAGTAACGAAATTAAAGGCGACCAAGAGATGATTCTGCTTCTTTCTAAGAAGAACGCGGAAGAGCGTCTAGCAGCGTTTTTATTCAACCTATCAACGCGCTTTTCTCAACGTGGTTTCAGCCCACGCGAGTTCCGCTTGACAATGACTCGTGGTGATATTGGTAACTACCTAGGCTTGACCGTTGAAACGATCAGCCGCCTGTTAGGCCGATTCCAAAAATCAGAAATTCTTAGCGTTAAAGGTAAGTACATTACAATCATCGATCACGATGCGTTGATGGAACTTGCAGGTGTGTCAAAAGAATCTTAAGTAACTTCAATGATGTAGCTCATTCCTGAGCTACATCATACTTTTCCTAATTTCCCCTCTTTTCTCTAAAATATTACCCCGAACTACGCTACATTAATGGTAGAGACTAATTCCATTTCACAGGGTTAATATGAGTATTTACAGTAAGATATTAGTTGTTGCTGATATCAACCATGATGACCAACCAGCACTTGCTAGAGCCATTAAGCTTGCCAGCAAGAGTCAATCACGTAGCCGTGTTGTCTTCTTCCTCTCAATCTATGACTTTTCCTATGACATGACCTCCATGTTATCAATGGACGAGCGCGATGCTATGCGCCGCGGTGTTATACATCAGCGCGAACAGTGGATGAGAAAAATTGCGGCTAACTACATTGATGATTCTTTCGATTTTGAAGTTAAAGTGGTTTGGCACAATCGCCCATATGAAGCGATTATTGCTGAAGTGTATGCAGGCGAACATGACATCGTTATCAAAGGTACACGCAAGCATGATGTTTTAGAGTCGGTCATCTTTACTCCTACTGATTGGCACCTACTTCGTAAGTGCCCTGCTCCGGTGCTTCTGGTCAAAAATACCCAATGGCCCGAGAACGCAAGTATATTGGCATCTGTTCATGTAGGCTCTGAAAACGAAACACATATAGACCTCAACGATAGAATGGTCGATCAGCTCAAGAGTCTCACTGACCGTCTAGGGGGCAGCCATATTTAGTGAATGCTTATCCAGTCACACCTGCCAATATCACGATTGAGTTACCCGAGTTTGACCCATCAACTTATACTGATGCAGTTCGCGGTCATCATCTGACAGCAATGAAAGCATTGCGACAAAAACATGGTTTCGATGAGGAGTTTACGGTTGTAGAGCAAGGTCTTCCAGAAGATGTTATCCCTGATGCAGCTAAGAAGCTAAATTCTGGCTTGGTCATACTTGGAACTACCGGGCGGACAGGTTTGTCTGCAGTATTCATTGGAAACACTGCAGAGCATGTGATTGATAAGATCGATTGTGATGTGCTTGCTTTAAAGCCTGCTGGTTACGTCAGTCCTCTCGACCCAGCTACCGCAATTTAGCGACACTGCATTTAGAAAATGATTTAAATCCTCACAAAGTTTCGTGGGGATTTTTTGTTTAGGGCAGCAGAATAGCTAGAAACTTCCTCATATTTGCGTATTATACGCACTTCATTTTAGTTTGAACTAGCAAAAGACGTATCTTAAATGACTGAGCAGACCCAAGAGCGCACTAAGGCTCAACAGTACAATTTCAATAAACTACAGAAGCGTATTCGACGTAATACCGGCCAAGCCATTGCCGATTACAATATGATCGAAGACGGTGACCGTATCATGGTTTGCTTATCTGGTGGTAAAGACAGCTTTACCATGCTAGATATTCTTATGAGCCTTAAAAAGAGCGCCCCGGTCTCTTTTGAGTTGATTGCAGTCAACCTAGACCAAAAACAACCTGGCTTCCCTGAGCATATTCTTCCTGAATATCTAGAAAGCCTTGGCGTTGAATACAAGATCGTTGAAGAAGATACTTACTCGATCGTTCAGGATAAGATCCCTGAAGGCAAGACGACGTGTTCACTGTGTTCTCGTCTACGTCGCGGTATCTTGTACCGTACAGCTAAAGAGCTGGGTGCAACCAAGATTGCGCTTGGTCATCACCGTGATGACATTCTAGAGACACTATTCTTGAATATGTTCTACGGTGGTAAGCTTAAAGGCATGCCGCCTAAACTGGTTTCTGATAACGGTGAGCATGTGTCATTCGCCCACTGGCGTATTGCCGAGAGAAAGACATCATCAAGTATTCTGAGATGCGCGAGTATCCGATCATTCCATGTAACCTGTGTGGTTCTCAGCCTAACCTTCAGCGTCAGAATGTAAAACAGATGCTTAACGCTTGGGACAAACAGTTCCCTGGTCGTATTGAGACTATGTTCCGCGCAGTACAGAATGTGGTACCAAGTCATCTGGCTGATTTTGAATTGTTTGACTTCAAATCTATTGACCGTGACTCTGGCGTGATCAATGGTGGTGATATCGGTTTTGATAAGGAAGAGATGCCTGCTCAAAACCTTGTAGATGAAGACTCAGTTCAAGAGTTCGACCCATCATTAAAATTGGATGTGACGAATCTTTCGTAATCGATGATTTGTTTCATTGCATAGACAATAAAAAGGCAGCCAACGGGCTGCCTTTTTTAGTTTGGAGATAATCTATTTTCCGGCTGGAATGTACGGCAGTACTCGAATGGTTTCTGCCGGTAGCTTCATCCATCCATCAACGCCGATCTGCTCTAGCGTAATGATCGCTTTTCCTTCATTAATTTGTACCTGGTCGCCATTGGCCAAACTAATTACGCCTTCTACCTGACGGTCGAACTCCAGAGTTAGCCCTGTAATTTCTGGAGTAAACCAGCCAGCGAACATGCCGCCTAGGTTTTCGAGCATGGATTGCATTTGCGGGATAATGTTAGAAACGGTGTCGTAGCTTACGTTACCCGAAAGCTCCTCTCGAGTATGGACGACGGTTGAAAAGTCACACTGTTTGTCAGTTGGAGTATGAACATAAACCAGAGGGTTTGCCCGTCTTAGATGGCTATCAAGTGGAACGAGCACTTCATTGCTTGAACTCACTTGAATCTCTTCGTATTTCTCTTCTTTTTCCATCCAAGTTTTTTCAATGTGACATAATGAGCCATCACTGGCATCTCGGAAAAAGAAGCCGACTTTAACAGCGTCGTAGCCCTCTTCTGCATTGACTTTCATTTGGGCGTATAGTTTTGAGTAGGTAAAGCGGTACTCTTCAGCAAATGCCGAAGAGTGAGCCAGCGCTGCTGCCGCTAAAATGAGGTTGATAATTTTTTCATTGTTATAGTTTCGTTTATTGGAGCCAAAAGCCTTGGTTATGGCGAATCATCGCCTGCAAATCATCGACATAGGCTTGGCCTCGTTCAGAGTAGCGAAGCAATCCTTGAGTCAGTTCTGTGGCGGTTCCGTGACTTAACAAGTCCTGGCCTTCGATATGAAGCTTATATCGAATGTCTCGCAATTCGCGATAGGCGTTGTTGCGGTTAACATTCATAAAGTAGCCATGAATAGACTGTTGGACAGAGTCAAAGTTTGCCACCTCGTGTGTCATCCCTTCGACTCGTTGCAGTGGAACCAATCCACATCCCTTTGTATAACACCATTGGCCAAAAAAGTTATTGGCTTCGGTAGCAAAACGAGAGGTTCCCCAAGCAGATTCGTTGGCCGCTTGAGTTAGGACTAGCGCTTCGGGCAAAACATCGACTCTTAACAACATACTTGTAAGCCAATTTTGCGTGATACCAGAATCTGGGACCGGTAATCGATAAAGCTTACCGAGTCGTTTCGCATAAGCTAAATCTTCGCTGGTCACATCGTTTTCATCGAAATGATCATCGATCGTTTCAAGCCTGCGTCGTTCTTTGGTAATACGTGCATTCTCTAGCTCAATACCGGGCCTTAAATATCAAAGAATGCCTGTTTTTTTCGTTCACATCGGTGATGGCAGCAAAATCGATGCTGCCGTCTTTAACGTGAGAAGTCGTCTTTTTCTTAGCTTTCTTTTTACTTTCGGTCTCTTCTACGGCAACGTCCGTCTGGCTCGTTTTTGCTTCGTAATCGTAGACAACAAAAAGACTGAACCCCGTAAAGAGCGCAGCAGCAGTTAATCCAGTCAGTTTATGCATCGAAAACCTTTGGATCTTTGTTTTGTTGGTCGTTGCCGTCGCTGTTGTCATTGTTGTCATTGTTGTCATTGTTGTCATTGTTGTCATCGTCTGAATGAGGAGCTTCGGATGCAACAACCTGCAAACGGATGCCAAACATAGTTCGGTACACCACGCCTTTCACATGGAAAAAGAACGGTAGAACAAAGATCAGGCCAATGCCGTAAAGCAAAGCCGCTGCAACGAACATCATCATGACGACAAGGTAGATACTGGCCAGTGCGAAAATCTTTTTGTTTACAGCTCTTAAAGACAAAATTAGTGATTGGAATGGCGACAGGCGTTTTTCACAGATCAATAAAATAGAGTTACTAAATGCAAGTGACAGGTAAAGGGACAGCAGCGGTAATAAAGCTCCGACGATCCCCTGTAATATCAGGCTGAAAAGCGTTGCGATAATGACAGGAACTGTGTATTGAAGACCCTTAGCAATATGACGAGATTTCGTGGTTAGGCCAGCGGCGTGGCTCATCGCCATTAAACTCACACCCGCGAAGATCGGTGCGCTGACCACTTCATAACTGAAGTTGGCCACGAAGATCGCTTGAATAATACCTTGGTTAAACGCTTCTGGGTTTGATAAGGCATCAAGAATGACCGCAGGGTCACCAAGTTGTAGCTTTAACGCGATGTAGAAAATGGCAAGTTGAATGAACAGTAAAGCGATAATAGCTGGAGAGAAAGAGATAAAGTTCTTGATGGTATTCGTCCATGCTTCGGACAGTACATCCGCGACTTTCAGGTCGTAGTCACCCGAGAGCGCACGCTCTACATTTCCGCCGATGTTGAAATCTTTTTCGATGTCGTTATTCATTATGTCTTCCAGGGTATACCGAGAGGCACCTAAGTGATTGAAACAAAATTGCCGTCATTATACTGCAACCGCTCGATTACTAAAATCTGATCACTGCTATACGCTTGCATTATTGTTTAATTGGCTGATAATTAATCAATTAACGCCTCTGTAAACATTATTAAATTAGTATGGTAAATAATGTTTACTTTGACCTTAAAAAATTTTTAGTTTTTACTAAAAAAAACGCTTTGCATTCACAAATTTGGTGATTATGATTCGCGCCTCTGATGAGACGGCAATAGACCATAAATTTTAATAACCAAATACAAGGTGGAGAAATACAGACGTTGAACGCTAAACAAACAGCAGATCAGCCAGTTATCCGTTTATCTGGTATCGACAAAAGTTTCGATGGTAAACAGATCATTGGCGATTTTAATCTTGATGTAAATCACGGTGAGTTCCTCACGATTTTAGGCCCGTCAGGCTGCGGTAAAACCACAGTACTTCGTATGATTGCGGGATTTGAGTCAGTAGATAGCGGTGAAATCACCCTAGATAGGCAAAACGTTACACAAGTTCCAGCTGAACAAAGGCATGTAAACACAGTATTTCAAAGCTACGCCCTATTCCCACATATGACGGTGTTTGACAACGTTGCATTTGGATTGCGTATGCAGAAGGTAGCTTCGAGCGAGATTGAACCTCGTGTGATGGAAGCACTTCGCATGGTCCGTCTAGAAAAGATGGCGAACCGTAAACCGCATCAATTGTCAGGTGGTCAGCAGCAGCGGATTGCGATTGCTCGTGCGGTAGTGAATAAACCTAAAGTGTTGTTACTGGACGAGTCTCTTTCGGCATTGGACTACAAGCTTCGTAAGCAAATGCAAATTGAGCTTAAGCAACTTCAGCGTCAATTGGGCATCACGTTCATTTTCGTCACTCATGACCAAGAAGAAGCGTTGTCGATGTCTGACCGCATCATTGTTATGCGTGATGGCGTGATTGAGCAAGATGGTTCACCGCGTGAAATCTACGAAGAGCCGAAGAACTTGTTCGTAGCTCGCTTCATTGGTGAGATTAACGTTTTCAATGCGGAAGTGGTTGAACGCATCGATGAAAAGTGCATTAAAGCAGTCATCGAAGGTGTTAGTTCGGTTGTTTACTACGATCAACCCGTTGAAGCCGGTGAAAAACTTCAAGTTTTGTTAAGGCTGAAGACTTACGCATCGAAGAGATTAAAGAGAGCGAGCAAAAAGGCATTGTAGGCCACGTTACTGAACGTACCTACAAAGGCATGACGTTAGATTCAGTTATCGAACTAGAATCTGGCATGCGCGTAATGGTGAGTGAATTCTTCAATGAAGATGATCCCGATGTGGACCACTCTCTAGGCCAAAAAGTCGCAATTACTTGGGTAGAAAGTTGGGAAGTGGTGTTGAAAGATGAGCAACAAGATTAATCTGCAAAACGCGATTATTGCGCTTATCGTTGGGTGGCTAACACTGTTTGTGTTGTTTCCGAACATTATGATTATCGGAACCAGCTTCCTGACTCGAGATGAAGCCAACCTTATTGAGATGACTTTCACACTCGACAACTACGCGCGATTAATGGATCCATTGTACGCGAAAGTACTGT
This sequence comes from Vibrio aestivus, assembly GCA_003263845.1. Lineage (GTDB taxonomy): Bacteria > Pseudomonadota > Gammaproteobacteria > Enterobacterales > Vibrionaceae > Vibrio > Vibrio aestivus. The sequence goes on from JYJN01000160.1 coordinate 29,598, forward strand.
GGCACTCCTTCTACATGGCAATCGTGGCGACCTTGATCTGTTTAGTGATTGGTTACCCATTCGCTTACATTGTCGCAAAAATGCCTGCTCAATGGCGACCAGTAATGTTGTTCTTGGTCATCGTACCGTTTTGGACGAATTCTTTGATTCGTACTTACGGTTTGAAAATCGTATTGGGCACTCAAGGTGTTCTGAACAAAGGCTTGCTAGCGCTAGATATTATCGATAAGCCACTGCGTTTAATGTACACAGAAACCGCAGTGATGATTGGCTTAGTCTACATCTTGTTGCCATTCATGATTCTTCCACTCTACTCTGCAATTGAGAAGTTGGATGACACGTACATCGAAGCGGCAAAAGACTTAGGTGCAAATAAATGGCAGACATTCACTAAAGTGATTTTGCCACTGACCATGCCAGGTATCATCGGTGGTTGCCTATTGGTTCTACTACCCGCTCTAGGAATGTTCTACATTTCAGATCTTCTTGGCGGTGCTAAGAACCTATTGATTGGTAACGTGATTAAGAGCCAAGTGCTCAATGCAAGGGACTGGCCATTTGGTGCAGCGACCAGTATTGCGTTGACAGCTGCAATGGCAATCATGCTTTATGCTTACTACCGAGCGGGTAAGCTATTGAATAAGAAAGTGGAGCTTGAGTAATGGGACGTAGTGTTCGATTCAGCTTTATGACATTGGTGTATGCGTTCTTGTATCTGCCAATTATCGTGCTCATTGTGAACTCATTTAACGCCAACAAATTTGGTATGAAATGGGGTGGATTCACAACAAAGTGGTACGAAACATTAGTGAACAACGACAGCTTGATGCAAGCTGCTTGGCACTCATTAAACGTAGCGGTATTTTCCGCAACAGCGGCGACGATTATTGGTAGTTTGACCGCAGTTGCCCTATTCCGCTACCAGTTTAAAGGCAAAGGCGTCGTTAACGGCATGCTGTTTGTGGTAATGATGTCGCCTGATATTGTCATGGCAATCTCTTTGCTCGCGCTTTTCCTAGTGTTGGGCGCACAACTTGGTTTCTTTACCTTGTTGATTGCTCACATTACGTTTTGTTTGCCGTTTGTTGTTGTTACGGTTTACAGCCGACTCAATGGCTTCGACGTAAAAATGTTGGAAGCGGCAAAAGATTTAGGTGCCAGTGAATGGACGATCTTAAAACAGATCATCCTACCGCTAGCGAAACCAGCGGTAGCTGCGGGTTGGCTATTAAGCTTTACCCTATCGCTGGATGACGTAATCATCAGTTCATTTGTGACTGGTCCTACGTATGAAATTTTACCGTTGAAGATCTACTCAATGGTTAAAGTGGGCATTTCCCCTGAGGTGAATGCTCTTGCAACGATAATGTTAGTTGTTTCTTTGGTGCTAGTTTTAACTTCTCAATGGCTAGCAAGAGAAAAAGTCAAATAACGACACAACGCATTTATCGATGGAAACAGAATGGTCTTTACCATTCTGTTTTTCTTTGTTCTTTGCCTAGGGCATGTTGACCTTTAGAGATAATTTTATCTCGAGCAAGTTTTAACCGCGAATGATCAATACGTCCTTAGGGCACGTTTAGTTTGGAGCTAACGTCAATGAAAAAATGGGCTACTTTATTAGCTGGTAGTGCATGTGCTTTATCTCTGTTTTCAACAGCAGTAAGTGCGAAAGATAATCAAGAATTGGTATTCATGAACTGGGGCCGTACATCAACAGCGAGCTTCTTGAGCAGTTTACTGACGAGACAGGTATTAAGGTCATCTACTCAACTTACGAGTCTAATGAGACCTTATATGCCAAGCTAAAAACACACAACAAAGGTTACGATCTCGTCGTACCGTCAACCTACTTTGTGGCGAAAATGCGCGAAGAAGGTATGTTGCAAAAGATTGATAAGTCTAAGTTAACTAACTTTGATAACTTGGACAAAAACTATCTAAACAAGCCTTACGATCCAAACAATGACTACTCTATTCCTCATGTCATTGGTATTACAGGTTTGGCTGTTAACACCGATATGTATGACCCAGCGGAATTTCAAAGCTGGGCTGACTTGTGGAAGCCAGAACTAGAAGGTCAATTGATGTTGATGGATGACACCCGCGAAGTGTTCCACATCGCATTAAAAAAACTGGGGTATTCGGGTAACACAACTGATGCAGCACAAATTGATGCCGCTTACGAAGAACTAAAACAGCTGATGCCAAACGTATTACTGTTTAACTCTGATAACCCAGGTGCACCATACATGTCTGGTGAAGTTGGGTTGGGCATGATTTGGAATGGCTCTGCGGCGGCGGCTTTATCGGAAGGTTTGCCTATCAAATTGGTATTCCCGAAAGAAGGCGGTATCGGTTGGGTAGATAACTTTGCTATTACTTCTGGCGCGCAGAACGTAGAAGCGGCACATAAGATGATTGACTTCTTACTGCGTCCAGACGTAGCAGAGCAAATCTCTCGTAATGCTGGTTACTTGACGGGTGTAGAAGCGTCTAACGCGAAATTCAAAGATATCGAGCCATTGTTCCCTAGCCAAGAAGATCTAGACCGTATCGAGTGGCAAGATGCAGTGGGCGACAGCACATTCCAATACGAAGAGTATTTCTTGAAACTGAAAGCGGGCCAATAACCCACCGAAAGGCGATCAAATAGGTCGCCTTTTTCTTTTATTTACTGATAAATCAGTAAAGTCCATACCGAATGCAGTATTTGTTTATGATCTATTTAGCAAAAATCTAAATAAATCTATTGGTTTGTGCTATCTTTCTATCCGAACAATCAGGAACTTATAATTTAAACGGATACGAGATGAAAACTAAACTGTATGCGGGCGTTTTAGCCGCAACGATCTTCGCTTCCCCTACTTTTGCTGCCGACAAAGAGCTCTACTTTTATAACTGGTCTGAATACATTCCAAATGAAGTTTTAGAAGACTTCACTAAGGAGACCGGTATTAAAGTGATCTATTCAACTTACGAATCTAACGAAAGTATGTACGCTAAGTTGAAAACACAAGGCTCAGGCTATGACCTTGTTGTACCATCGACTTACTTCGTGTCGAAGATGCGCAAAGAAGAAATGCTTCAGCCGATCGACAAAGAAAAGCTAACGCACTTTTCTGATTTAGATCCAAATTATTTGGACAAGCCATTCGATCCTAGTAACACCTACTCTATCCCATACATTTGGGGTGCAACGGGCATTGGTGTTAATACCGATATGCTAGATAAAGATTCAGCAGTAACCTGGGACGATTTCTGGGATTCGAAATGGGAAGGACAGTTAATGCTAATGGACGACTCACGTGAAGTCTTCCATATTGCTCTGACTAAATTGGGATACTCGCCTAACACAACCAACCCTGCGGAAATTGAAGAGGCTTACCAAGAGCTGCGTAAGCTAATGCCAAACGTATTGGTATTCAACTCTGATTTCCCAGCTAACCCGTATTTAGCTGGTGAAGTGTCGCTTGGCATGCTTTGGAACGGCTCTGCTTACATGGCTCGTCAAGAAGGCGTATCGATTGACATCGTATGGCCAGAGAAAGGCGCAATCTTTTGGATGGACAGCTTAGCGATCCCTTCTGGAGCTAAAAATATCGACGCGGCGCATCAGATGATTGATTTCCTTCTTCGCCCGGAGAATGCTGCGAAGATTGCACTTGAGATTGGATACCCTACTCCAGTCAAATCCGCCTACCCTCTATTGCCTGAAGCGTTTGCGAATGATCCAAGCATCTTTCCTCCACAAGAAGTGATGGACAGCGGTACATGGCAAGATGAAGTCGGTGAAGCAAGTGTGCTTTACGATGACTACTTCCAAAGACTAAAAGTCGGCAACTAATTCTACTGGTCTAATCCCCTTTAGATTTTGTTGCAATACAATGTGTTAATTCTCACTAAAGCGGCGTAAGCCGCTTTATTTTTGCACTACTATTAATATTAATAATTAAAAAGGAATGGTAGAGATGAGGAAAGACAGCGTTAGGCTCATTGCAGTGCTAGGTTTGTCCCTTGCAGTGCTTTTCCCAATATTGCTATTTAATAGTTCAAAGATTGATTCTATTTACGACGTTTTATTTGAAAGCGTTGCACTGGCGGTTGTGATTTATATTTATTTTATCGCGCGTTCGGTGATAGCTGGCAGCAAAAAGCTTCAGTTTGGTATCGCGATTCTTGTTTTTACCAGTGCTTACGACATTATCACCGAGTTGAAAACACTCGATGATATTGCAGATACCTATGAGTTTGTCGACACCATGATCGAAGATGGCCTTCGTCAAATCGCCTATCTGTTGATTGCTTTTGGCATTACTGATTTGATCGCTAAGGCGAAAGAAAGTGCACGCATTGATGAGCTTACTGGTCTATACAACCGCAAAGGGTTATCTAAAATAAAGTTGGATACCTTTGACTTGATATATATCGATGTTGATGGCTTGAAACGAGTGAATGATACCAAAGGGCACAATGTTGGTGACTTGCTACTAATTCGCTTTGCACAAGCCCTTAAGCGAGCGTGTGAGTTTGATGAACAGTGTTTTAGGGTTGGTGGTGATGAATTCGTGATAATCGTCAAAGAGACGCGAGGCGACGATTTCATACAGTCGCTGTCTTCAATTTTACACGGTGAGCCCATTAGCTACAGTTTTGGTATCGAGACTACGAATCGTTTAGCCTTTGACGAAGCGATGAGACGCACAGATGCCCAAATGTATAAAATGAAGCAGCGACATAAAGAGGATGTTTTTAAACCTTAAGCCTGCTTTTTAATCTCTGGAATATGAGAGAGTAATTCATCGATCAATTTAGTGACTTCTATACTGGCTTTACCGTAACGCTTTTCCGCAAACTCGCTTTCTACTGCACTAGGCTCTAAATTTATTTCAATGGTGTGAGCGCCGTGCATTCTCGCATCATGAACGAATCCTGCTGCAGGGTACACAACTCCAGAAGTACCTATTGAGATAAATAAATCAGCTTCTTCAAGAGCGGCATAGATATCCCCCATTCTCAGAGGCATTTCACCAAACCAAACGATGTGGGGTCTCATTTGAGAAGGGATTTGACAGCAGTGACATAGCTCTCCAGTGACAATGTCACCTTTATGCTCGACAACTTGATTGGATTCACTGCATCTTGCTTTTAATAATTCGCCGTGCATGTGGATGACATTGTCACTGCCACCTCGTTCATGCAGGTTATCAATGTTTTGCGTGATGACCGTAACTTTACCGTCTAAATGCTTTTCGAGCTCACCGAGTGCGATGTGGGCTGCGTTAGGTTTAATCTCTGGAGATTGCAGTTTCTTTCTACGCATATTGTAAAAAGATTGCACGAGATCTGGGTCTTTAGCGAACCCTTCTGGGGTCGCAACATCCTCGATTCGGTGATTTTCCCAAAGACCGTCTTGAGCTCTAAATGTTTGAATTCCTGACTCTGCAGATATTCCTGCGCCCGTAAGTACAACAACGTTTCGATACGGAAATTTCATACACAACCTTCCATTGGTTTTTCTTTAAGATTAGCACCGTTTTTAGGCAGTCAGAAGATCTCGCGATTAGACCATAGTCGCAATTTTGTTGGGGTTAATTTGTTTCTGTGAAGTGGAACGAAAAGAGCGGCCGTAAGCCGCTCTCAAGTCAGATGTTTTAGTAAGAGAAATCTGGATTAATCTTCGCTAGTTGCTGAAATTTTATGGATAGCTAAGTCGCACCATTAAATTCGTCTTCTTCACTTAAGCGAATGCCCATTAACGAGTGAATAACACCATAAACAATCAATGCACCAATCAGTGCGACAGAAATACCAAGCAATGTACCTAGAACCTGCACAGTTAAGCTGACGCCTCCCAACCCACCAAGCTAGATTGACCGAAGATACCCGCGGCAATACCGCCCCACGCGCCACAAAACGCCGTGAAGTGGCCATACACCTAGTACATCATCGATTTTTGTTTTGTTTTGCAGGTAGGTAAACAGATAAACAAATACAACGCCTGCAATTGCGCCAGTGATCAGTGCACCGATTGGATGCATCAAGTCAGAACCAGCACAAACTGCGACCAGCCCAGCCAGCGGGCCGTTATGAATAAAGCCAGGGTCATTCTTACCGGCAATCAATGCAGCGATGATCCCGCCTACCATTGCCATTAACGAGTTCATTGCTACTAGGCCACTGATACCTTCTAACTGTTGAGCAGACATGACGTTAAAACCAAACCAGCCTACACACAGGATCCAAGCACCAAGCGCGAGAAATGGGATGTTTGAAGGCGCAAAGTTGGTGTGTTTACCAGCGCGTACACGGCCTTTACGCATACCTAAGAAGATAACCGCAACCAAAGCAATCCAGCCCCCCACGCCGTGTACAACAACGGAACCTGCAAAATCATGGAATCCAGCTGAGAACGTTTCTTCAAACCAAGCCTGAACACCAAGGTTGCCATTCCAGATCATGCCTTCAAATACTGGGTAAACTAAACCAACCGTAAAGAAGGTAGCGATTAGTATAGGATAGAACTTGGCACGTTCAGCAATACCACCAGATACGATGGCTGGAATAGCAGCAGCAAAGGTTAGTAGGAAGAAGAACTTAACGAGCTCATAGCCGTTGCCTTGGGATAGCTCTTCAGCAGGCGCGAAGAAGTGACCGCCGTAAGCAACCCAATACCCAATAAAGAAATAGGCAATGGCAGAGACGCCAAAATCAGCAAGTATCTTTACCAGTGCGTTGACTTGGTTCTTGTGTCTAACTGTTCCTACTTCTAGAAAGGCAAATCCAGCATGCATTAGGAAAACCATGATGGCACCCAATAGCAAAAATAAGGTATCTGAACTCTGAGTGAGAACCTGTACTGCTCCATGTACTTGGTCGGCTGTAACGCTCATTAAAAAACAACTCCATTTTGTTGCACGTAAAATGTGCATATTGATTTATGCTGCTCCAATTCAGAGCAGTTATGGCTGAGCTGTTTAGGCAAAAATCACACCAATGGTAAGCTATGTAACAAAACACTTCGTCGTTAATCATTTAACTACATGAATAGTATAAACAAAAGAATTATTAACTTATCTATACCCATGATTTTTATAAGTATTTTTTGCTAATTTATCTGCACTGTCATGATGCATTGCACCAATATAATGCGCACTACTATGGCGCAAATTTTAGGCGAAAAAAAAGCGCCTGATTCTTCAGGCGCTATTTATACCCAAGTGACTTCAAGATGCAGGATTCAGAGCGTTGTCACTGATTCAAGTTCAAGGCAAAGGACGAAGCGGAATAACGAGTTCTTTCCAAGTCATTTAACGCAGAAATTGAATCAGCGACACGCTCCCGAAGGGCGAGCTTGCCTAGCTCGCAAACTTTGTTAACGATTCTCAATTTAGAGCCACTAGATTGTCGAATCGTTGCCGCGTTTTCAAACTAGGCAAATCTCGCTGAACAGGCATCTTGAGGTTACTTGGGTATAATAGGTCAATCTGTTATAGATTTGGGCCAGTAGTTATATTTAACGGCTGGTTGTTTTTAAGCTGCTTCATTCCACGGTACATTCGCACGAACCAAAGGATGATTGCGGCTAACGCAAAGCACATCCCAATATAAGGGATGGCGTAGGCGATCTTGTCGAGCATTGTACTCTTGTACCAATAATCACTCACCCAACTAGCACACCATTGGCAGTCGCAACGGTGACGATCAACACAACAAAGAAGGTTAAGTTTAGAAAAAACGTTCTTATTAAACCGTAGTAATGGGAGTTTACTACATCGCCATCTTCATTCTTATCGAGTCGGTAACCTGCGTAAACAATCGCTATAACGCCAGATATCAAACAAGTAAAAGGCGTAAAACAGCTGAGTATGTAGGCTACCCAAATACCTTTATGCGGTTTTTTCATCTGGCTTGGCCTCCTTGTTGTCTACGTTAGACTCTTGTGTTGATAACTGCTCTTTCTCCATCACTTCTGCATACCACAAATCATGATGCTCTTTCGCCCAAGTCTCATCGACCTCACCTGTCACCATGCCTTCTAGCGCACCTTCCATACCAAATAGGCCGATGTAAATATGGAAAACAAATCCGCATATCAGGATTAGTGCAGAGAGCATGTGGATTAAGTTCGATAATTCCATATCGCGACGAGTTTGGCCAAAGATTGGGAAATCTAAAACCAATCCACTTAGCGCTACAACTGTACCCACCACAATCAATAGCCAGAACAGTGCTTTTTCACCAGCGTTCGAGAATTCTGCAGAAGGATGTGAACCTTTGTGTTTACCTACCATACCGCCTAGTTTCATAAACCAGACAAAGTCCACTTTAGCGAAGATAGATTTACGCCACCACTTGAACAAGATCAGAACCAACAACACGCCAAATAGCGGGCCGACATAGTTATGATACTGCTTAGCTAGCATGATGATGAAGCCCCAAAGTTCGGTTGGGATATACGGCTTAAGGAAGTGCTTTCCGTAAACCAACATCAGGCCACTGAATGCCAGTGTCAAAAAGGTGAAGGCCATGCTCCAGTGCAGCGCCCTATCCAATCTTGTCCAACGTTTGATACGTTTACCCGTGCGAGGGGCACTCAGCATCACAGGGCCGACAATAATGTAGGCTAAGATAACCACTGAAATGCTACCAAAAATGGCGACCGCACCAGCAGGTGACATCCACTTCTCTTTAAGAATGTACCATGTTTGGCCTGGGGTGCTGATCAACACCCCATGCTCAGGGAACTGAGAAGTTGTATACCCCTCTTGGCCCTCTCTCACTTGACGCCAAAAGTCTGCGCCAGCCAGCTGAGTCATCTCCCTTTCTGCCGTAGAAGGCGGGTTTGATTCAGCATGAGCGGCCAGCGGCATGCTAAGGAGTAATGCTGCCAACATTGACAGCATTATGAGAGATGTTTGCTTGAATCGCTTTAACATGTCTCTCTCCATGATTAGCTCTTAGTCGCGTCGTAAGACAGATCTTCGCCGTTCGTCCAACCTGCGTCTTTTGCGCCGCGCTCAACAACTCGCTGGCGGAAAATATCAGACACTTTTTGAGCATCACCTGCAATAAGCGCTTTGGTTGAACACAGTGACGCACACATTGGCAGCTTGCCTTCAGCAATACGGTTTGCACCATACTTCTGACGCTCCTCCACAGAGCCCGGCTCAGTTTCAGGGCCGCCTGCACAGAAGGTACATTTGTCCATTTTACCGCGTTCGCCAAATGCGCCTTGTTTAGGGAACTGAGGCGCGCCAAACGGGCAAGCAAATAGGCAGTAGCCACAACCAATACACAAATCTTTATTGTGAAGCACGATGCCGTCTTCTGTATGCTCAAAACAGTCTGCTGGGCACACTGCTTTACATGGAGCGTCGGTACAATGCATACAAGCCACCGAGATTGAGTTCTCACCCGGCTCGCCATCGTTAATCGTTACCACGCGGCGGCGCTGAATGCCCCATTCTAATGCGTCGTCGTTTTCGTTCTTACATGCCGTGACACAGCCGTTACATTCAATACAACGTTGGGTGTCACAAAGGAATTTCATTCTAGCCATTGTTCAGATCCTTACGCTTTACGAATGTTACAAAGAGTCACTTTAGTTTCCTGCATTTGAGTCACAGGGTCGTAGCCATAGGTGGTGGCGATGTTTGCCGATTCACCAATCACATATGGGTCTGTACCTTCAGGGTATTTGTCTCTTAGGTCTTCGCCTTGGAACTTACCGCCGAAGTGGAATGGAATAAACGCCATGCCTGGTTTCACGCGTCGCGTCACTAACGCTTTCACATGAATACGTCCTTTCTCCGCACCTTCTACCCAAACCATGTCGCCGTCTTTAAAGCCATTGTCGTTCGCATCTTTCGGGTTCACTTCTACAAACATCTCTTGTTGCAGTTCCGCTAGCCAAGGGTTTGAACGCGTTTCTTCACCACCACCTTCATACTCGACCAAACGGCCAGACGTTAAGATGATTGGGTATTCACCCGACTTATCTTGGTCTTGAATCGACTTATACATTGTCGGTAAACGATAGATCGACTCACTGTCATCCCAAGTTGGGTAATCAGTGACAAGGTCACGTCTTGGTGTGTAAAGCGGCTCTCGATGTAATGGAACTCGATCAGGGAATGTCCATACAATGGCGCGAGCCTTCGCATTTCCGTAAGGGATACAACCGTGCTTAATGGCTACGCGCTGAATACCGCCAGAAAGATCTGTTTTCCAGTTCTTACCTTCAGCCGCCGCCTTTTCAGCTTCCGTTAGGTCGTCCCACCAACCAAGGTGCTTCAGGAGTTTGTCATTAAACTCTGGGTAACCATCTTCAAGTTCACAGCCTTTAGAATAACTGTCTTCCGCCAGTAAACTCTCGCCTTCAAATTCAACGCCAAAACGCGCGCGGAAATTACCGCCGCCATCCGCTACATGCTTGGAAGTATCGTAAAGAATGTGGGTGCCTGGGTGTTTCATCTCTGGCGTCCCCCAACATGGCCATGGCAATCCGTACGTTTCACCGTGAGCTGGGCCGCCTTCTGCTTCTAGCGTTGTGTTGTGGAAGGTATGCCAGTTCATTGTGTGCGCTTTGATACGCTCTGGGCTTTGACCCGTGTAACCAATGGTCCACATACCTTTGTTAAATTCACGTGTGATATCTTCAATCACAGGTTGATTGTTCGTCACTTCCACGTGTTTGAATAACTGATCCGCAATGCCGAGTTTCTTACTAAGAAGATACATGATCTCGTGGTCAGGCTTAGATTCAAACAGAGGCTGAACTACTTGCTCACGCCATTGTAGTGAACGGTTAGAGGCGGTAACCGAGCCAGTTGTTTCAAACTGAGTGGTAGCCGGTAGCAGATAAACGCCGTCGGTACGATCATTCATTACTGCAGCAACTGTTGGATATGGGTCGACGATGACCATCATATCCAGCTTCTGCATTGCCTTTTTCATCTCTGGGCCGCGAGTTTGCGAGTTAACCGCGTGACCCCAGTAAAACATGGCACGAATGTTATCTTTCTGCTCTATGTTATCTTTGTTTTCTAATACACCATCAATCCAGCGGGAAACAGGAATACCCATGTTGGTCATTGGCTGTTTGCCACGGTATTTGTTTTGATCGAAGCGATCTTTAACCCACTCGAAATCCAAGTCCCAAACTTTAGACCAGTGTTTCCACGCACCTTCCGACAAGCCGTAATAGCCCGGTAGTGTATGTGAAAGAACACCTAAGTCTGTTGCACCTTGCACGTTGTCGTGGCCACGGAAGATGTTTGCACCGCCGCCTGAACGGCCCATATTGCCAAGTGCGAGCTCTAATACACAGTACGCGCGCGTATTGTTGTTGCCCGTTGTATGCTGAGTACCACCCATACACCACACTACGCAGCCCGGACGGTTTTCAGAAAGCAGTTTCGCTGTTTGGTAAACTTCTGCTTCAGTGACGCCAGTAACACGCTCGACTTCAGCAGGTGTCCACTTAGCCACTTCCTCACGAATCTCATCCATACCGAACACACGTTGGCGAATGAATTCTTTGTCTTCCCATTGGTTAGCAAATACATGCCACAAAATACCCCAAATGAAGGCAACATCAGTACCAGGACGAAGAGAGACGTAGTGATCGGCTTTCGCTGCTGTACGAGTACGACGAGGATCCGCAACCACGATCTTACAGTTGCTCTTCTCTTTCGCGATTAGGATATGCTGCATGGCAACTGGGTGCGCTTCTGCAGGGTTTGAACCGATAAACAGCGCAGACTTACAGTTATGCATGTCATTGAAAGAGTTTGTCATCGCACCGTAGCCCCACGTGTTCGCTACACCGGCAACTGTGGTTGAGTGACAAATTCGCGCTTGGTGGTCAACGTTGTTAGTCCCCCAAAGCGACGCCATCTTTCTGAACATATACGCTTGTTCGTTGTTATGTTTTGCACTGCCTAACCAGTAAACTGAATCTGGCCCTGACTCTTGGCGAATCTCTAACGCTTTATTACCGATCTCTTCGATGGCTTGTTCCCATGAAAGCTTCTTCCATTTACCACCTTCAAGCTTCATTGGGTACTTTAGTCGACGCTCACCGTGGCCATGTTCACGTAGTGCAGCCCCTTTCGCACAGTGTCCACCAGCATTGAAAGGGTGATCGAACGCAGGCTCTTGCCCTGTCCATACGCCATTTTGTACTTCAGCGTAAATACCACAACCTACTGAACAGTGACTGCAAATGGTTCGCTTAATTTCTGTTTTCGCATCGGATGGAACTGATTTGGCTTCCGCTTTTTTGATCATTCCAGGTGACAGCAAGCATGCGCCAGCTACCGCACCACCAGCAGCAAGCGAGGTGTTTTTCATGAATGAACGGCGCTGACGCCGAGTTGGTTGGTTTCGCGACTGACGTTATCAGAGCGTTTTGTTAGTTTCATTTTATCGCTCCTTATAGTGAATCGTAGTAGTCACGAATATGTTGAGTTTCGTGATAACCCGTCTTTTTGTTCTTAACGTCTACAGGTTTCTCTTCAGAAGCTGACGCAACAGTTGTGGTTCCCGCCACAACTGCACCCGCAACCGCTGCGGTGGCCATTCCTTTGAGTAAATCTCTGCGACTATTGTCGACTTGTTTATCGTTTTTCATTATTGCTTCCTTACCTTTCTCACTTGCTCTATGGGTTCTTTTTAGTTTTTTGGGTACGTCTTATTTTTGGGCGCTACTGATGCACCTCTAATAACGTGAATCAGCTATCCACTGAGTCGATAAGATTTTTTACATCGATTTTTAACTTGTTTTTGTTGGTGATTTTCTTCTCACTAAACATGACTTTTTCAATAGTCATGAATGCCTTAATCAAGTTAGCAACGTTGAGGTAGTAGCTCACATGCTCTGCTTGGTGAAGTTGCACAGTGAATAACTCAAACCAAGTACCGAGGTGACGGTTAAAGAACGCTTGCTGATTCGTTAGGCTGTCGTGATCCGCCTCTTGCGCTAGATGAGCCATTACTTCACAAATCGCAGCCATATGATCTTCTGGCTCTTTGACATGATCTTCGCGCTCGAACCCAAGGCTTTCCAAGTCTTGGCGTATTAGTGCTAATGGTTTTTCCATCAGCGAGCCAGTTAGGTGCCAAGATGCAAATGGCACCACTTCTCCCCGGCCTATGCCGATGAAGAGGTGTTGATACTCATCTGCCAATTGTTCTGGGTCAGCCGCGTTTGAAGCAGTGCTAATGGCCTGCCAAGCATTCGCCATATCACTTCCGTTCTCTTCAATTTCTAGTGATGCGATAAAAGAAAGTAGCTCTGGGCTTGGTGCTTGCCTGAGCAACGCCGCTATCAATAGATAAACATCCGCTCTTAGTGAGTTTGAGTCATCAAATTGAGGTTGATTGTTCATATGTGTTCCTAGTCTCCGTTTGATATGCTGACGGATTCGTTAATATTTAAGCTGCTCGGTTGGGTCTTCTGCCATTGACTCGAAGACATCAATAACGCGGCAGTCTTCGCACATTGCTATACGGTTAATTGCCTGCTCATTTGAGAATTGAGAGTGACCACGTAACTTATCTTGAAGCATGGTTATCATTGATTGAGGTGCAAACGGCTTGTGACAACGAATACACTCAGCGGCTTTTTCTTGATGGAGGGTTTGTACGCTCTGACGTGCCTCTTTATCCCAATTGAATCTTGGGTTTAAAGTCAGTGCATTTTCAGGACAAGCCTTTTCACACATACCACATTGGATACAGTCTTGCTCTATGAAGTTGAGCGATGGCGAGTCTCCGTCATGATGCAGCGCACGAGTCGGACACACCGCGACACAGCCCATACAAAGAGTACAATCTTTACTCTCACATGATACGGAGCCGTATGGGGCACTGTTTGGTAACTGAGTGCTTGGTAACTGAGTGAGTGTTGGAGATACTCTGCTAGGTTGTTCTGCTAAAGCGTCGAGAGCTTGGAATAGGCGTTCACGCTTACTTCCTTCCAACTCCCCGATTGGAGCAATCAAGTTGTCAGTAAATAAGGTTGGTTTAGATTCTCGCAGCGATTCCAAGTAAAGAATATCTACGATCGATTTGTTCATACCTAACTGTTCAAGGAGAGTTTGGGCAATAGCTACTTCCGCATTTAGGACTTTTAGGATCGTTTTTTGGCATGTGTTGGCTCGCCGCAAACATGACTTGCGTTGCTCCGTTTACCAATGCTGCAAACCAAGTATCAATACCAACACTTGGAAGCTCCTCAACTACAATTGGAACAACATTGTCAGGTAAGGCTTTTAATGCCATCACGTTGTACTTTTCATGACGAGAACTGCAGAACAACACAATAGCGTCTGTGCCACCTTGAGAGCGATAATTTACCAATGTGCGCTCAATGAACTTTTGAGTAGCTTTAGGCTCCGGAAGTGCATAGTGAATGGCTTCTGTAGGACACGCCGTAGAACAAGTACCGATTCCTTGGCAAAGGTACGGATTGATTTCGATTCGATGCCCAATCTTGTCATTGCCTTGGCTAGACAATGCGCCAGCAGGACACGCGTCTACACAACGTTCACAGCCTTTAACACCACGTTGACTATGGGCACATAGGTCGGTATCAAGTCGGAAATATTTTGGCTTATCAAAGGTCCCCATCAGGCTTGGGATCTCTGATAGTGCGTCTGTAAGGCTCGGATACCCTCTGCCTACAGGGTAATAACCTGGCACGGGTACTTCTTCACTCATACAACCGTTCAAAGACAAGTCGAGGACGATATCAAAGCAGTCTTGATTGATTGCAATAGGAGCAAGATTTGATTGTGTGACACCACTTTCAACAATGACTTCAAATGTACCCAGAAAACCGGAGACTTCGATTCGATTAGCAAAATACAAGTGGTGTTCTTTTGAAGGGATACCATCTGTTGATAGCAGTGTCAGTGAGGACATCTCAGAGAGTTGCTCTGCAGCACTGAGTATAATCGCCGTTGGGCCAATCAGTAGTGTATGGCCGCCACTTTCGTAGCTAACTGTTGGTGGGACGAGATTTGTGAGTTCTACCGTATTGTTAACAGCAAACCATCTTGCTTTGCCATTAGTTGTTTTTGATTCTTGTAATAGTTCTTTAAGCTTTGTTTCTCTAAGCATGGCTCGCTTCCAGTGTTGAACATTATTTGATGCTCGTTACTGAGTGCATAGCAATTAGTAGACCAACTTAAAAATAGACGTAAAAACCCTAAATAACAGTTATTTAATGGCCATTGATATAATGTGACTTTCAAAGGCTGTGTGCAAAATCCATGAGTGAGACAATTTGTCCCACTCATAGATGAGATTGCGTGAGTCAAAATGTACCTAGTTTTTATATGGTATATTTTGTCCCTCATTTTCATCTGGTCTTTGCTCGAGGTTTGCTTCCTGTTGTAGGCTGTCCTCTTCAATGCCTTCTGTTCCTTGTCCACCGATGCTTTCATTTTTGGTCTCAGAATCGTTCTCACCCTCTTCTATCGCGTTTGTTTGGAATTGGGACGGTTCTTCATCATCATGATCATTAACCCAGTCACGAAGCCGCTGGGCGACATCTGTAGACAGAGATTTAACGGCTTTAAAATCATGATCATAGTCATTTAGCGCATCAACTTGATTAAACTCTTCACTAAGAAAGAGTTTTCGCATGGCCGCTTTCTTAACTGACGACTCCACCTCTGAAGCGAGCAAACTGGCTAGCGAACCCTCAGTTGACTCACCACCGGCAGCATTTAAGTTCGATGTTTCGGTTGATTGCTCAGGAGCATCCGCTGTTACTACGTCAGCTTGGTTGGTTGAATTAGTATTGGCCTCAATCCCTGATTCTGTTTTCTCTAGCTCAGTAGGATGCGACTCATCGGGTTGTGACGTGGCCTGTTCTGGTTCTAGTTTTCGTTGAGACCAACGTGAAAAGAAGTTATTTGCCACTGGAACGCCCCGCTCCTTTACGCTTCTTGCGTCTTTGTTCTAACAGCTCGCCATGTCTGCCGATGAACGCTTCCATCCACGCTTGGATCGGTAATGGCATATCGTGAGACAGCACAAGGTAGTCGCCGTCTAGGTACTGTGCTGCAACACTTTGAGAGGCGGTAAGATTAACGATCTTTGGTTGTTCATTACTATCATTATTATCTAACACCAAAAACAACTTAGGTTGCTGAGAACTTAGATTAAAGCGGTAGTCTGTTCTTTCGTCTCTATAGAGTTCCAAATAGGCCAAGCTTGGACTGAGGTGATTGGGTTTAAGCTCAAAACCATTTAGCTCCCACTGGGTCGTCACCCAACGACTGGCCTCAATACTTTTAGATTCTAATAGACAGTTAAGTGGCCAAAGTTCTTCTGTTTTCTCAAGGTCGTTATTCTCAATGATTCTATCCTCAAGATTTTGGGGCTGATCGTTCACCATCGGCGCTGACGTTTGTTTTAAGTTCATTTATCTCAACCTTTGCTTTATGCGTCTTTTGGCTTTCTCTGGTGGTTTAAGTAAGCACCAGATTTAAAAATGTGGGAGCCTCTATTGGGAAATACACCGATTTAAAGTATGGTGATAACACTTTAAAGGCTGCCTAATTCTGTTTATATAGGTAATTCATAAAGCAATTTTCATACCTATGTAAATAGCAATAAGATTAGGAAGATTAGACTCACAATTAGGATCAGAACGTAGTGAAACCAAACATTATTAAAACAACTGAAAACCCACTACAAACCATTGAAGTGGAAGTCTTCGATGAATATGGCGAAAAGCTGGTTAAGCAAATCGCTTGTGAACGCCCTCTTACTGTGATGCTCAATTGGAAAGAGATTGTGACCTTGATGACGTTGGGTTCTCGGCCAGAAACCTTGGTACTTGGCTATCTCAAAAACCAAAGCTTTCTCTCTGACATCGAATCCATTGAGTCTGTTATCGTTGATTGGGAAACAAGTACCGCCGCAGTGATTACAAAAGAGAACACGGATCATCTTGATAACGCGCTTAAGAAAAAGACCGTCACATCGGGGTGTGGCCAAGGCACCATGTACGGCAATGTCATGAAGCAGCTAGAAAACTATCAAGTTCCACAAACGCCAATCAAGCAGTCTGAGATATATACCGCTCTTGAAGCCCTTACCCACTATAACGACACCTACAAGAAAGCCGGTGCGGTTCATGGCTGCGCAGTTTGTAAAGACAATGAAGTCCTCTCTTTTGTTGAAGATGTTGGTCGCCACAATGCCGTAGACACACTGGCGGGTGAAATGTGGCTCAATCAAGAAACCGGTCAGGATAAGATCTTCTATACTACAGGTCGTCTTACTTCTGAGATGGTGATAAAAGTCGCACAAATGGGAATTCCGGTACTTCTTTCTCGTTCGGGTGTTACTCAAATGGGATTAGAATTGGCCGATAAGTTTGGAATTACCACGATTGCTCGCGCGAAAGGCTTGCGTTTTTCAAGTTTTTTAGCGGCGCAGACAAAATTGAGTTCGACGTTAAGGGCTAAACACCCACCATTTAGCACCTAAAACTTCCTAAGAAGCGACCTTGAAAATCCTCCTTCTAATGCTATTTGTTGTATATCCGCAGTAATAAAAATGTCATTAAATTGCAATAAAGCGGAGCACAACGTCAGAAGGAGGACCTATGCAGGGTTCAACGTTATTCCAGTCGCTTTCTATCAAAACGAAACTTTACTTTATTATCGGTACACTCGTTACGGGTGTGCTTGCTTACGCTGCTTATCAACAACATAGCTTTACACGTTTGGGGGAAGTTGAAAACGCAGCGAAACAGAATCAGGCCAGTGAAATCGAGCTCCTCACGCTAAGGCGTCATGAAAAAGATTTTCTTGCTCGTAAAGATCCCAAATATATTGAGCGCTTTGATGCTACTTTCCGCTCATTGGGTGAGCGCATATCGTCTTTAAATCAGTACCTTAGTCAATACCAAACGTCCAAAAGCACGCAGCTGGAAACCATTGAACAAACCCTAAGTACTTATCAAAGTCAGTTTCACGCTTTAGCTGAACTCGTGATTAAGATTGGCGCCAATGAAACACAAGGATTAAGAGGTGAGCAAACCCAAGCGCGCGAAGCGTTAAAAGAAGGCGTTGTTCGTAAGGCAGACAACAGCATAAAAGTCGCGTACTTGCAGTTGGTCGAAGCGGACTTTCATTACTTGGCGGAGCCAACGCCTGAAATACTCGCGGACTTTAACACTTATGCGCAAGAACTAAACTCACTGGTCGCGGGTGATGCGCAGTTACTCTCCCTTCATCTTGATTATATCGAAAGTAGTAATACCCTATTCGCTGCATTTGATAGCCTTGGTTTGAGTCCGAATCAAGGTATGTTGGGTGTTCTCCGTGTTAATGTGCACGCAACGGAGGATGCAATAAAAAAGCCTTCAGGGTCAGATTCAAATAACGATTGATGAGGTGTCAGGCCAGATAACGCGTCAGCTGTATATGATTGGTGCTGTTATTGCGGGGCTAGTGTCTTTCCTACTGCTTGTTATAGCCAAAAGCATTACGGTACGTATTGGCCAAATTACCGCGCTGATGGAAGACATCTCTCGTGGTGAAGGCGACCTTACAGTGCGAATGAATGCTAAAGGGAATGATGAACTCGCCCAACTTGCCAATGCCTTTGATCTCTTCATCTCCAAACTTCACGACAACATTCGTGATATCGCACAAGTGATGAATGTGCTCAAATCCAGTTCTGAGCTGTGTGAACAGTCATCCAGTGAAAGCATGGACAACGCTGACAAACAAAAGATGGAATCGGAGTCGGTCGCAACCGCGGTTAATGAGCTAGTGATGACCTCAAACGAGATAACCGCCAATATTGAAAGTGCCGCTCAAACGGCTTCTCGAGTTAAAGATGAAGCGGAGAAAGGACTAAGAATTACCACGGACTCTAACCACAACATTGACCTACTCACCAAAGACATTGAAGCATCACAGCAGAAAGTCGCAGCTTTGGAAGAACAAAGTAAAGAGATCCACACCGTGATTGCTTCCATCCAAGGTATTGCAGAGCAAACTAACCTACTCGCTCTGAACGCCGCAATTGAAGCTGCAAGAGCTGGCGATAATGGCCGTGGGTTTGCTGTGGTTGCCGACGAGGTAAGGCAGCTTTCCCTCCTGACCAACAACTCTACTCATCAGATAGAGGAAACCATCACTGGCTTGACCAAAGGCGTATCGGAGACGGTCTCATTGATGCAAAACAGCTTACAGCAGGCACATCTAACCAATGACAAGAACGATGAAGTGGTGAAAGCCATTGAACTCATTACAGACCATATTTCGGAAGTGTTTGATATGAACAGTCAAATAGCGACAGCCTCTGAAGAGCAGTCAATGGTGTCGGCAGAAATCGATAGGAATATCACGCAGATTGCAGACCTTGCTGGTGATACTCATGAAATGGTGAAACAAGCGGCGCAATGCAGTACTCAAGTGAACGATGTGAGTGACAAGCTCGAGAAGATTGTGGCGCAGTTTAAGTACTGAGATCAATAACTCGCCATACTTTGGTTTGTTTTTACTTTTCTCAATTTGCATCTAAAGTTTAAAGAACGCGGCGGGCTAGTTATTTGCCCCGCTCTATAAAGCTTGAACAAGGGGTCTATTTTGAGAAACAGAATCTTTGCTTTGATTTTTATGGCTATTGCTTATCTGCCCCAAGCTAACGCTTCTCTAGATGGCATCTATAAAGGGTGTGGTTTAGGGCATTGGGTCGCTAATGGCTATGCAAACGGCTGGCTTGCGGTTACCACCAATGTGACGTGGGACTTAGGGACTACCGCATCCATTTCACATTATTCAACTCCAGGCGCGTGTGCCGGTCCTTTTTTATGCTGCCGCGCAGTTTATCGACAGAACCTACCCAGAGCTGGAACAAGAAACAGTGCAAGGTAATGGCGAGCATATGGTGGCGATGTTGAACATCCTTGAATGTGGACAAATAGAACAACAAGCAGTGCGAAAAGGGATCCGAAGTGATTTTGCAGAAGTGCTAGCAAATGACAATTACGCTGAGATGCCTCATCACGAGAAGGCTGATAGTTATTACCGTATTGTAGCAAAACATGCTTCACAGCAGTGCGCGGCGTCTTAGCCAGTATTAACCAACAAGTGATACGCAGTGGCGTATCATCTTGTTTGGGACTATTGCTCTTTATAGCACTTTTGTCTTCTTGGCCAGCATCAGGTTCATCTTCACTGAGTGAAAACCAGATGAATCAGTGGTCAAAGCTTCTGCATTTTAAAAATGGAAGCAGTACCATTTCCAGCCCAGACTTTTTCCTTTCTGAAAATGGTCGTACAGATCCAGAATCAGAGCTAATTGCGACGCTTAGCGCTTTTACCGCACCATCAACCATGGCACATTGCCACTACCCTGCTCGCTACATCTGGGTTAAAGAAAACTACGGCGTTGATTTAGCACTGTCTTTGCAAGATTGCGAAGACTATCAGCACTGGATTCAGCACAGTAAAGCTGAATCCGTCAGTCTTGTTTATGTCACTGGATATCTTGGAAACCCCGCCTCTTTTTTCGGTCACCTGATGATGAAATTTAATCGTCAGGGCGACAACAAAACGGAGATAGAACTACTCGATACAGGGATTAATTTCGGCGCCAATGCGCATCCTGACGATAACCCAGTTAAGTATGTTCTGTACGGGATATTTGGTGGTTACAGTGCCACATATACCACGGCAACCTACTATCTTCATACTGGCAATTATGCTGAGAACGAGCAGCGGGAATTATGGGAGTATGAACTTAGCCTAACTGAACAAGAAGTGGCGCTGATACAGGCGCATCTGTTTGAGCTACAAGATGTTGAATTCAGCTATTACTTCTTAAGTGATAACTGCTCTACCGCCTTTAGAGACATTTTAAATATTGTTCTGGATAAGCCCCTTGATACCGGATTTCAGCCGTGGGATATGCCCATTGATATATTTCATGCGATTCCGGACGTTCAACATCATGGTCAGCCTTTGGTTTCCAAGGTTAATCAACGCCAATCAAAGTACAGCCGAATCCAAAACAAGTACCTTGCCCTCAGTGATGCTGAAAAACAGCAGGCTCTCTCCATAGCCGAAGACCTTTCAGAACTGGACAAGTTTATGCAGTCTTACGATTTTTCAGAGTATGAAAAAGCGAAGGTTCTCGATGTGTTAACCGAATACACAGAATTATTGATCGTCACTCAAAATGAGGATGACAGAGATTACAAGGAACAGAAGCGCGAGTTGTTGCTGGCAAGACTTCAGTTGGAAAGCTTCAGTGTGGACTGGCCGGAAAGTAACGCAATCCCCCCACATTTGGCTCAGCGACCTATAAATTTTGGTATCGGTACAGGCTATAGCAACGACTATGGCGGATATGTGAGCCTACGCGGTTATGGCGCATATTATGACTTTTTATCTATCGATGCAGCACGACTAAAAGATTCGGCTCTTACCGTTATGGACACAGAGCTTCACATCACCGAAGACAAACTGCGCTTAAAATCACTAGATTTCCTTAACATAGCCTCACTCAATACCAATGACGTGGCTTTGTTTGAAAACGATCGTTTAGCATGGCAACTCGCTCTCTCAGTTGAGCATAGCGAGTGCAAGATGATGAATGTTATCGTCCATATTTTAAAGGCTATTTAGGTTTCGCAACTCGTCAATCTAACAGCCTTTCAGCCTACGCTCTGCTTGGTGGACAGGTCGATTTCGCGTACCTCGATGACTCAGCTTTTCAGCTTCCGTTAGGAGTGCTATTCAGTTGGCCTGAACGCTGGAAAACACACGTTCGAATAGTGCCTTCACTCAGTTTAAATGGTAGTGGTTGGGACTATACCCTGTTTGGCGACTCACGCTATTACATTAGCAATGAAGCGGACATCCGCATAAGCATAGAGAAAAGCTACGATAAGTTGGTCGGGATTTATTACAACCGATACTTTTGAGTGGAAGACCCCTTTTACTCTATTACTACATCTTGAGAGTGAATCCAATCTACATGCAAACAAGCTGATCGGTTAAACGCTGATTAGAGTGTTCAAATACATAATTGTTTACATCCATTTGGGTATATTAATGCCGAAAATGGAGAACTGTCCCAACTTCCGGTTTTTTCTTTAAAAATTATCCGATTACCTCGCGAAACCTCGATCTGTGTATTTTACTTAAGGGAATGCAACCAAGATTCACGGATTAGAAAATGGCTAAAAACAACAACGTCGAAACACATAAGAAAAATACAAAAATAGAGAATAAAAAAATCAGCGAGCTAAAGCCAAAAGAAACAACAAAAAAGAAAAAACTCAGACTGCATTCACACCTGAGGGTTAACATCCCACTCTTCCAATCTCTCATGATGATCTTACCATCATTGGCAAAGCACGCTGAAGCTACCGAGGGGTCAGGTCATACTGCCAATGACAACGATTTAACAACGACAACTAGTGTTGCAGATGAAACCATCGTCGATAAACACGCAGGTGCAAGTTCCTTCGAAGCTACTGATCCAAACACTCAAACAAATGAGAGCCAAGAAAGCCCTAATACCAATGAAATTCAGGTCTCTCACGGGGCAAACACGCATTTAGTTCCTTCTCATCACCTATCGACGCTTTCACACCCGCAGGTTCATTACATCCCTTCGGTCTCCATGCCAACCATTTCAGCAGGAGGTAACGGTCAGCCAACTCATTCAAACACGCCTCCTGCACCAACTACACCCGTCACTTTTATTCCAGAAGTGATCAAGGGGACGTACGGAGAGCTTCATGTCGATGTAAACGGCCAATACACGTTCGTTCTAAACCCCAACTCACCTCAATACATCTTGCTGAATCAACACCAACAAGGTACTGATCACTTTGCGTTACACCTATCTAATGGTGCGAGCATCGTTGTCCAGATACCGGTAACGGGTAAACAAGATTTGCCAAGTATTTCTGGTGATTTAACTGGGGTCGTTACCGAAGATCGCAATATCGATTCACAAGGTTTACTCCATGCGAATGGTAAAATTGACGTCATTGACCCTGACCAAAATGAAAGTTCAGTAACCCCAGAAGTTATCTCAGGTAAATATGGCTCATTAACTATAGACGCGAATGGACACTGGCAATATCAGGTAGACAACTCGCTTTCTAACGTTCAAGCGTTAACTGGGGCGACATCACTACATGAAAGCTTCACAATCCACACTAAAGATGGTACGCCACAAACCATTGATATGACCATTGGTGGTAACGATGACAATGCGGTTATCACCGGTATGGACGCAGGCTCGGTTATAGAAGATCTAACAACACAAGTACAGGGCCAGCTTTCAGTAACAGATCCTGATCTTGGAGAAGACCATTTTCAAGCCTCACAAGTGATTAGTAATTTCGGTACGCTAAGCATCACCAAAGACGGTGCATGGACATACGATTTAGATAACAATAACCCTGTAGTTCAAGGACTTAGCCGACGATCGACTGCGACAGACATCGTCACTGTTCACTCTGCCGATGGCACTGCACATCAAGTTATGGTCACGATTAATGGCACCAACGACAAAGCAGTTATTGGTGGAACAGACTCAGGAACTGTCACCGAAGAATCTCAATTGCAAACATCCGGTACGTTGACTGTCACTGATTTAGATACTGGCGAAGCGCACTTCTCCAACACCGATATCGTAGGCTCGTTTGGTACGCTTCATCTGACCGATACTGGTTCTTGGACTTACGATCTCGATAACACCAATCCTAAAGTACAAGCCTTGTGTAAAGGCGCGACGGCCTCTGATACGATTACCGTTCATTCGGCAGACGGCACGCAACATCAAGTTACCGTCACAATTAACGGTACCAATGACAAAGCCGTGATTGGTGGTACTAGCTCAGGTGCAGTAACAGAAGAATCTCAACTTCAAACATCCGGAACGTTAACGATTACTGACGTTGATACTGGTGAAGCACATTTCTCCAATACCGATGTTACAGGTACCCTAGGCACACTCCACCTCAAAGACAATGGTGCATGGACTTACGATCTGGATAACACTAATCCAGCCGTGCAAGCTTTGGGTAAAGGCGTGACGGCCACTGATACGATTACCGTGCATTCGGCAGACGGCACGCCGCATCAAATCACCGTCACAATTAATGGTACCAATGACCGCCCTACTATCTCAGGTACCTCAAGTGGCGCAGTGATCGAACAGGGCTTGAGTACGGCAGGAATCCCCGATGCGACAGGGAGCTTAATCGCGACTGATATAGATAAGTCCGACACCGTTACGTGGGCAATCAATCAGCCCAAAGGTCAATGGGGAACGCTGTCGATTGATCAGCATGGTCATTGGCACTATCAGCTAAACAATTCGACCGGCGGTGTCGCGGATAAGCTCGCGGCTGGTGAACATCAGTCTGAATCATTCTGGATCACCGCTACCGATTCAGCTGGAGCGACAGTCCCTCATAAAATCGTTATCGATGTGCAAGGCAGCAACGACAAACCAATTGTCAGTGCGTGGACTCAGCTTCCTGCGGGTAAAGAGGATCAACCCGTAACCATCAAGGCTTCTGACTTACTAACGCACGCAAGCGATGTGGATAGTAGCGATGTATTGCATGTGACGAATTTGCATGCCACACACGGTAGCCTGACTGATAATAAAGACGGCACTTATACCTTCACGCCAGATAAAGATTTCAATGGTGAGATTCGACTCACCTATGACGTGGTTGACGGCCATGGTGGTAGCGTCAGCACTCAAGCTAAGTTTGATCTTACCGCAACTCCAGATAACGCGATTATTACCGACGCACAAGCCAATGCAGACTTACGGGGAGTGACTGAAGATCGCGGCTATATAGATACCCACTACCAACTGCATTACGACGGCAGATTAAACATCCAAGACCCTGATGCGGGAGAAGCTCAATTTGATCCGAATATTGGTCCGCAAACGTATCAAGGCATTGGCTACGACACCAAACTGGGTGGGCACATACTGCTCATGCGCGACGGTCACTACACCTATACCCTCGACAACCGCAATATACAGAACTTAACGCAAGGCGAAGTTAAACACGATTCAGCCGTTATACGCTCAGCAGATGGTACAACACACACGATAGAGCTAACGGTTCATGGTACCAACGATGCCCCTACCATCAATGCACAGTCCCACTCAGTAACTGAAGGAGGAAGCGTTCTAAACGGTCAAATGGTTGGCCAAGATATAGATACAGGTGCGACCTTAACTTACAGCGCACCACAGATTGATGGTTTGGTGGTTAATCCGGACGGCAGTTATAGCTTCAACCCTGATCACTCTAGCTACCAATCGTTAGCATCAGGTGTCACGAAGACGTTAACTGTGCCCGTAACAGTCACAGACGAACATAATGCGAGCAGCACTAAAAACCTCTCAATAACGATTACAGGGGTTAATAACTCTGCCGTTATTGGCGGTGTCGACACTGGTGACGTAACCGAAGGTAATGCTGGACAGGACATGTCCCCAGATTATGCCCAACCAGGCATGGCACACTTAGTACGAAGTACCATTAGAGCCAGTGGCAAGCTTGCTATTTCAGACACAGATACAGGAGAGGCGGAGTTTGATACACACGGACTCGGCTTTAATTACTCTGGTCAATATGGAGATCTACTTCTTCGAAGAGACGGAACTTGGTTTTACCACGCTGATACAGGACAAATTCGTAGCACAGGTGGACTCTCAAGCTCCCGAGGAACAGCCATCGACCAGCTTGGTGAAAATCAAACCCTGACTGACACCATCACCGTTTATTCTAAAGATGGCACATCGCACGATATTGTCATTACTATTCACGGTAGCAACGACCGACCGTACTGCGCTTCTGAAGTACAGCTCAATTCAGGCAAGGAAGACCAGACTCAAACCATCACAGCAGCAGAGTTATTGGCAAATACAATTGACGTTGACGCCAACGATGCAGGCAAGCTCACGATCACAAATTTGCATGCTGATTACGGTTCGATCCAAGACAACCACGATGGAACGTTCACCTTTACTCCAACCAAAGATTATAGTGGACAAGTTCATTTTACCTATGATGTTGTAGATGCTCACGGAGGAACAACACACACGGAGGCAAATACTACTCTAGCTGCAGTTAACGATGCCGCAACACTTACTTCCCCTAGCACTGGTTCGGTGACTGAGGATCATACTCGAGCTGCCAATAGTTCAGAGTTATGGACGGGCTGGCTCAACCTAGACATACAAGATAGCGACTCTGTGACCGAAGCAAAAGTTGTACAAATTGAGGTGAATGGTGTTACTCATACAGTGCCTTCTGACTTTGCTATGGACCTAACCAGTAGCCACGGTACGTTCCACTTTACCCAAAGTACCGATGGTCACGTTAAATGGGCTTATACCGCAGACAATTCACATTCTGAAATTCAAGGCTTAAGTCATGGGGAATCTATAACTGATTCCATCATATTAGTCACAGCCGATGGTACTAAGCTTCCTTTAACCGCAAATATTCAAGGTACCGATGATCAGGTGATTATCGATACTCCTAATGCTCAAACTTCGCCTCTTGGCACCGTAACCGAAGATGTCAAAACGTCGGTTTCAGGCAATTTGTTGGCTCATGATGCCGATAGTAAAGACTCTGTCTCCTTTACCGCTGGTGACAGCACTGGCAAATACGGGTCTTTACATGTTGATGCCGATGGTCACTGGCACTATGACCTTGATCCTGCCAAAGCGAACTCTCTTGCTCAGGGCCAACGTTTCGTTGAAGGATTTAACATCACGGCGACCTCTACCGATGGTTCAACGTCAATGCAACGAGTGGAAGTATGGGTTGATGGCACTGATGATCACACGATAATTTCAGGTGTTAACCATGGAGTCGCGACTGAAGATGTCGGCACACATATGTCTACACATTTAAACATAATGGATGCTGTTGATTGGCAAGTATTGCAAATAACCGATGTTGATAGTTCCAATTCTCAGGTAACGGTGGAATTTTCTGGTCGCCAATACACTTGGGATCTAGGAACCGATCTCGACGTCACAACACCTTATGGTAAATTCCAGTTCCACACCATTACCAGGGGCCACATAAAGGCGAGCATTCTTGGAGCTACATTGGTGACAATAATAATAGTGACGTTCAGGGGCTCAAAGCAGGCGAATCTTTGCAAGAGTCCATCAAGCTGATAGCAAAAGATGGCACAGAATTTCCCATTCATGTTGAGGTTAAAGGCACTGAAGATGGAGTGGTCATTGACTCAACAAGCGAGCTTGGTCATGTAATCGAAAATGCTCAGACTGGCGCCTCTGTCAGTGGTCAGTTAAATGCTCATGATACCGACATTCACGATCAGGTGCATTGGACAGCAACGCCGTCATCTGGAGTCTCGGGCAGTTATGGTACTTTCCATGTCGATACGGCAGGACATTGGCATTATGACGTTGACCAAAGCAAAGCAACTCAACTGGGAACTGGGGATGAGAAGTGGGAATATTTCAATGTCGAGGCCGTGTCCAGTGATGGAAGCCAGGTAACGAAAAGAGTGGCGGTAGTAGTGCATGGTCACAATGACAACCCAACGGTGACCAGCGATGTCACATTGAGCGCGGCTAAAGAAGATCAAGTAATTCAACTAGCACAAGCAGACTTATTAGCCCATGCTGCGAATGTTGACCGCAATGATTTAGGTTGGCTTCGCGTGGCAAATCTAACCGCTGATCACGGTACGATCACCACCAACGCAGACGGCTCATTTACCTTCACACCAGAACAAGATTACAACGGACAAGTTCATTTTACGTATGATGTTACGGATGCTCATGGAGGAGTGACGACAACAGGTGCATCACTGCAGCTTGCCGCCGTATCCGATGCAGCGCAAATTATTGCCTCTGGAGTCACTCTAAAAGAAGACCATGTCGTTCCCGGTCGAGATTACCTTCACTCGGAAGGTCAGTTTCATGTCATCGATCCCGATGGCCCTTCTGAGTCTCAATTCGCCATGGATCCAGGCCAAACAAGTGCTTTTTATAAAGGCTCGTTTGGAGGTAAATTGCAGCTCAACTCTAATGGCATCTATTTTTATAATATAGATAATTCAATCGACAGTAAGGTCGACCAACTTAGAGATGGGGAACTGGCGATAGATCGTTTCATCATTCAAAGTGCAGACGGTACGACGAAAGAAATTGAATTTGTGATTCAAGGTACGAGTGATACACCGACGATTGCTCGCTCCAGTCTACACCATTATACCTTTGAAGATGGGAGTATTTTACGCGGGACACTCTGTGGTCTTGACCCTGATAGTGGTGATAGGCAAACATTAACGTATCAGGCATTAGGCAGTGCCCCGGGATTTCATCTAAATTCAGATGGTAGTTACACTTTCGACCCATCAAACCAAGCATATCAACACGCTTCTGCAACATATGCTCATGATCACCATATCTATGTTTCAGTTAAAGTCACGGATAGTGAAGGCCTGTCTAGTGTTCATAATATGCGCTTTACCATACTGCCCACCAACGATGCGCCTATTGTCACCAGTTCTGTTTCCCTAAGTTCAGGGACGGAAGATCATTCCGTTGTATTCCATAGCAGTGATTTGTTGGCTCATGCCAGTGATGTCGATGATTATGACCGATTGCATGTATCCAACCTTCATGCGGATCATGGTTCGATTACCGATAACCATGACGGGACATTTACCTTCACCCCTGATAGCAACTATAACGGCACTGTTAAATTTAGTTATGATGTGACGGATAACCATGGCGCATCGACGCATACTAGTGCCTCTATGATGCTGGCAGCTGTGGAAGACAAAACAGAGTTTATTGGTGCTAACCACGGGGTTGCTACAGAGGATGCCGGCACTGTTGTTTATCCCCATATTATGGACGCCACTGATTGGCAAGCGTTGCAGATTACCGATGTTGACAGTCCCAATACACAGGTAACGGTGGAGTTCTCTGGTCACCAGTATACTTGGGACTTAGGAGCTGATCTCGACGTGACAACGCCTTATGGTAAATTCCAATTCCACACCATTACCAGTGGACCGCATCAAGGCGAACATTCTTGGAACTACATAGGCGATAACAAAAATAGCGATGTTCAGGGGCTCAAAGCAGGCGAGTCCATACAAGAAACCATTAAGCTTATAGCAAAAGATGGTACAGAATTTCCCATTCATGTTGAGGTTAAAGGCACCGAAGACGGGGTTGTCATCGATAGTAAAACACAACTTGGGCAAGTCACAGAAAACGCCCAAACAGGCGCTTCAGTTGCCGGCAATGTGGTCGCCCACGATAT
>JYJN01000161.1 GCA_003263845.1 Vibrio aestivus
AATCATCAAGCACAGTCAGAAACTGTCGCGACTAAACCGACGCTCTCTAACGCTTTTCAAAGTAGCCGAGTGGTGGTCCCGTGTTCTGGTTGGTATGAATGGAGTGGTCTGCAAGGTAACAAGCGTAAGTATCTCTTTTCTAGCGCTGACGATAACCCGATATGGATGGCTGGAGTTGCACTCGAACAAGGGAGCAAATTAGTCACGCTAACCACTAAACCAAATGAGCAGTGCTTAGCTTACCATCATCGAATGCCCTTCTGCTTAGCTGCGATCAAATCAATGAATGGATGCTAGGCGACCATTCAGAGGCACAAGAGTTACTCAGGAAACCTTGGCAAAAAGATCTACAAATCACGTTATGCGAACATTAAAAAAGCGCAGAATTATCTGCGCTTTT
Source organism: Vibrio aestivus (assembly GCA_003263845.1). GTDB lineage: Bacteria > Pseudomonadota > Gammaproteobacteria > Enterobacterales > Vibrionaceae > Vibrio > Vibrio aestivus. The sequence continues at coordinate 401 of JYJN01000161.1, forward strand.
CTCGTTTCATGCGGTTAGATTCAATGCTTGCGAATTAAAGTGTGCGTCAACATTAGATACGTGAAGCGTCGTAACCTGCAGCAAGAAGCAATCCACGTTCGTGTTTGATCAGTTGTGCTCTATCTTCAATCAATTCATGCAGCGCTTGACGAGGCTTTGCAGCCAGAGCCTTATAATCATCAAATGACTGAGTACTCTCGATAGCTTTAAACATATCGCTAATGACGTTTCGAGCTTCACATGGTGTGCCCACAGCTTGGAAATACTCAACACCTTTCGCAGCATCTCGCATTTCAGACAGAAGTTCTGCTGGGCTCGATTCTTTTGCAATCGCGATGTAGTTGTCTAGTACGCGTTTTGCGAACAGTAGCTCGTTCAATGGAATGTCGCGGCCACTTTCAATCAACGTCGGGCTTAAAATGTTACTTGAGCTCATGTCCTTTCCTTAGTTCACATATTCTAGTTTCTTCCTGCAGTCTAAATTATCAATGCCTTAAAGTGAACTGCGAAATCGTTAGAAATCCATTATTCCGAAGCTGCCATCTATTTGTTAGAGAGCCGTTTTTGGAAAGTGGCAGGTAATCATTGTGCTACAAATTCCGTTTTAGGGTTTGGCTCTCCATGACATTAAGGCTCTGTTGCATTATTGTGGTCAGCCTGAAGAGCTCACTGCGACCATCTGCGTGCCGCTTTACACGTCAGGAGACGTGTTGCACCAGTTGATTATCAAAAGATAGACCAGAGTTATGGCTTTTGGTTTCAGAACTATTTTTTGAACAGTGAGTGAAAAAGTGAATTGTGTTGAGACGTCGAGTGGGGACGTGATAGCTAGCTCCACCATGCTGTAGTGTCGAGCGCATAAAATTAGCGCGGTCAGTGGAATTCTGACTGTAGTGACAAACATTGAGGAAAAAATGAATACGCAAATGGATTTAGCCAGCGCCTTCTTTCGTATCGGGGTATTTGGTTTTGGCGGAGGCCCAACCATGATTCCCTTAGTTCACAAGGAAGTGGTTGATAACTACCAGTGGATGGATGATGACGAATTTTCAAATGTATTAGCCATAGGTAATACCTTACCTGGGCCAATCGCAACCAAGATGGCAGGTTACATCGGCTATAAAGTAGGCGGTGTTGTGGGTTGCATTAACGCGGTTCTAGCAACGATTTTGCCTCTTATTATTGTCATGATTGCGGGCCTTGGCTTGCTCAATGAATATCGAGACAAACCTTGGGTAGCCGGTATGGCTCATGGTGTGGTGCCAGTTGTAACATGGATGATGGTCAAGCTAACCTATGACTTCTTTATGAAGGGGCACAAAGCGCTAGGCTTAATTGCGATGTTGGCAGCCAGCGCAATTTCTCTTGTTTTGATTGCGGTTTTTCATATCCATCCAGGTTTAGTGGTGGGCGCGGTAATCCTAGCGGTTCTTTTTAAGCCGACGAGTAAAGCCAATAAAGACCTTACGCCAGCATCAACCGAGAAGAAGGAGGGTTAACGATGCAATTGTATATAGATATATTCTTAGCTTTCTTTATTCCTAATATTGTTGGCTATGGCGGTGGCCCTGCGATTATCCCGTTAATTGAAGCTCAGGTTGTCGGGCATTACGGTTGGATGACGGCCAGTCAGTTTGCGGAGGTATTAGCATTAGGTAATGCACTGCCTAGCCCCATTGCAACTAAGATGGCTGGCTATATCGGCTATGAGATGGGTGGCGGTATTGGCGCGGCAATCGCGGTATTTGCTACGGTCGCACCAACCATTCTCATTATGATTGTCGCTATGGGTGTGCTCTACAAGTACCGAAACTCTCCCAAAGTGAAATCGCTCAGCGCATGGGTGCTGCCAATCATCTGTGTATTGATGCTCCTGCTTAGCCATAAGCTTGTAATGTCAGGGATAGAAAATGGTTGGATTCACTTCGTGGGTTTGTTTATCGCGGCAGGACTGGCTTTGGATAAATTCAAAGTGCACCCGACGTATGTGATTGGCGCTAGCCTTGTTTATGGTGCTGTTCTGATGTAAACCAGTGAGTTTAAGCATAGAGTCTCGTGCTTTAACTTTGTTGGTGTTGTACCTTAAGTACGGACAAAAAAATACCGTTCACATCGGGTGAACGGTATTTTTGTTTCTAAAGTGCTAGTAAGTCACATGGTAATTAAGCGTGTAGGTACGTCCACGACCTTTATAGTCATATGCTGCGGCATCATAGTGGGACGAGTAAACGATCTGCGCACGTTGCCCCCAAGCTGTGGTGTAATCTTTATCGAACAGGTTTTGGATACCAAAGCCTAGGCTACCAACTGGGAGCTGATAGCTACCAACAAGATCAAACAAGGTGTAGCCGTTTAACTTATTCTCTGAAGCATCTTCATAGTCAAACATGGTTTGGCTTTGCAGCTTAACAGCGAGATCATCTTGATACCAACCTGCCCAAGCACTCGCTTTCGATGTGCTCGCGTAACCTGCGTTGTAGTCGTCCCACCCAGCATCTTCTTTGACTTCAGAGACGACATAATGACCAGAAGCACCGATTTGAATACGATCTTGAACCCAGTAAGACGCCATCGCTTCTAGGCCGTAGACACGTTTTTTATCATCGATCTCTTCAATAAGGAGTGTGGTTTTATTGTACTTAACGTTCTTGTCAGATTGAGAGTAGTAAGCAGCGGTTTGTAAACTCACATCACCACTGTCTAAGCGGTAGCCTAACTCAAAGCTGTTGGTTTTAATGCCAGACATTTTTGATTCGTTCACATTAATGCTGTCATTAAGATTCCAGTGATCGCCAACCAGCGTGTAGTCTCCTTGCCCGTAGTATTTGGCAGGGTCGGCAAGATCAAAGCCTTGAGAAAAGTTTGCCCAGACTTGAGATACGTTATTCAGGTGGTCGACAGTGCCTAAGTTAAACAGCGCAACACTGTAATCTGTTTCTCCGCCAGGAACGGCATCTGCTGAGCTGCCATTACCCGCCGCTATCTTTTTCTGCTGACTGTAACTCACGAAATCGTCAATCTTGTTGCATTCATGCCTATTCTATTCGCGGCGACTTCTCCTAGACCGATGAACTCTATCCATAGATTCAGTGATAGTTTTGGTGGTACAGAACAAGTGTTCCTTATCTTTAGGTTTTTACACTTGTAAGCGCGTATATGAGTACCTTGGGGTGGTACTATTCGGTGACAGCTCCTATAATCTGCTCCTAATCGATAACAAGGTAATAAAATGAAAATTTGTGGTGTTGAACTTAGTGGTAATGATGCGGTTATCAGTCTACTAACCCTGTCCGATGGCGTCTTTAATATCCCTGACTGTCGCGTGGCCAAAATTTCTATCGGCGATGCTAATGACACCGACAAGATGAAGCATTTTCAATTCTCATTTTCAAAGCTGATGCAAGATTATCAGGTTGAGCGTGTTGTAATTCGTCAGCGCCAAACCAAAGGTAAGTTTGCTGGTGGTGCCGTGGGTTTCAAGTTGGAAGCCGCTATTCAGCTTATTGATGGACTGAAGGTAGATGTTATCTCTGCGGCAGAAATCAAAGAGGGTCTCAAGCGCAATCCACCCCCAGTGTCTTTTAAAGAGACGGGTCTAAAGCAGTATCAAGAGCCTGCATTTATGGTGGCCTACGCCTGTATTATGAAGTAGCACAGCGCTCTAATATAAGTGTGTGTAATAAACCGATAGGGCGTCTATCGGTTTTTTTGTACGCTCTCTTTACTGACTTTTGGACAAAAGCTTGTTAGCGATTCTGCTAAATTCGGAAATAATGATTAGCTACAGGTATGGATGAACCAATCCATTAAGCCATCGCGCTAGTCTTTATTTTATAGAATATGGTGACGGTAAGTTGGAGTACTAACTCACTTTGGGTCGTTAACTACCGCACATATCACCATTTGAATGATTTGGTTATAAAAAAAGAGCCATACAGGCTCTTTTCTTTATTCCAGTTACAACGTGTTTTTATAGATTTCACCATCTTTCATGATGACTTTCTTGGTGTCATCATTCATTACACACTCAACACCGTCCAGTGGATTACCATCGATGATTAGAAGGTCTGCATACGCACCTTCAACGATTTGCCCAAGCTTACCTTCTTGATATGGGTGTTGATAAGTCGACATTTCGAACAAACGTCCACAGTTAGATGTTGCCATGCGAAGCGCCGTAATTGTGTCGAATGTATCCTCAATCGCGCCGAGCTCACGCATTTGCGTTTCATGAACATTAGTTGTACCCACACAGTCAGTACCGTACGCAATATTTTCGATACCATATTTCTTGATAAGCTCGGCTGACTTAAACATCGCTTTACCAACACGCTCAGTCTTCTTGTACGTCTCTTCATTTGGTAGTGGGATCTTACGCTCAGCGATGAGTGAAGAGGTAAAGTATGAAGGTACAACCCAAATGCCTTTGTCTTTAATCACTTGTGCAATTTCGTCGTCCATAATGGTTGCATGTTCAAAACACATTACGCCAGCTTCGGCGGCACGGTGCATTGCAGGTGTAGTATGAATGTGCGCGGCTACATAAGTCCCGTAGTCAGATGCTGCTTCCACTGCTGCTTTCATTTCATCAAGGGTGTATTGCAGGGTATCAAGTGGATCAAACGTAGATGATGCTCCACCACCGGCCATAATTTTGATTTGTGAAGCGCCTTTAAATAACTGCTCACGTACGGCTTTCAGGACTTCTGTGCGACCGTCTGCAACTTTAAATGTACCCGTCTTCATTAATGGTGAGTCTTCATGACCATTAGATAAACGCTCTTGCGCTTGGTTTTGACGGTAGTCAGAGTGACCACATGTTTGAGAAATCGCCGCTTGTGATGGAAGGATACGTGGGCCTGTAGCGTAGCCACTATCGATAGCATTCTTAAGACCAAGCGTATTACCGCCCACATCACGACACGTCGTAAAGCCGCGCATTAGCATTTCTTGTGAGATTTTTGCTGAGCGAATTGCTAGTTCTTCACGAGGCATTGCATCCATTTCTCCGAAGCCCGCAGAAAGTGTAATATGAACGTGCGCATCAATAAGCCCTGGCATTACAGTACCGCCTTTCGCATCAATGACTTCGTCTACAGTTGATGGGTCAATATCACCAATTTTAGTGATCAAGTTGTCTTCGATTAAAACCGACACACTTTCAATAAGTTTGTCGTCTGTACCGTTAAAAACATTTGCATTCGTGATTAGCTTTTTCATGTTTGATTCCTCAGTGAAGTGAGATTAGCTCGTGTAGCTGATGGGTAAATCATACTCCCGCAGTTTTAATATAAATTGCCATTTAATGACACAGTAATCATAAGTCCGGGCTTTTTTGAGGATGAATAATTAAAACAAATAAAAAAAAGAGCTAGCAAAACTGTGTTCCGCTAACTCCTATATTGGATAGAAAAGCTGTTTGTATGAAGGTTACGTTTAGGTTTGCATATCTTTTTCTTGTAGCGGTATTGCAAAACCGAGTGCCACCATCACACCACCACCAATCAGTGTATACCAAAGGCGCGGGATAAAGACGAGTTCAACAATTTCCAAATTGAAAGGGCCGACAGCGATACTGAGGATAAGAAACATTATTGCTGCAGAAGCCATCGTGTAACTGTACTCAAGATAAATCAGAATTACATAGAGAGATGCAATGACTAATGACCACATCAAGACAGTCTGAATATCCGGCGTTGTCACGTAGCTGAGTAACACTCCGGCTGGTATATAAAGCAACGCGCCAATGATGGTGCCGCTTAGGCGTTCCCACACTTTAGGTGCTAAGTTTTTTGTGATGGGACTGTGGATCATCATTAGCAAATAAGCCCCCAGAGCGGCACCTGTCCAGCCTAAGAGCCCCAGAGACAAAATAGACCCAATACCCATCCCTTTGCGTGATGAATACTTTAGATCGATGATGTTGACTTTACGTTTAGGTTTAGGTGGTTGTTTATCTCCGCTGGCTTTGTTATTCGGCCAAACAAGAGTATTAGCAAGCACTGCAACTGTGATGCCTAAAACAACCGAGACTGAACGCTGGAGCATCAGCGCAGTGCTCTCTACTCCATCAGGAATCATCATCATAGATAACAGTAAAAAGCTAAGGGGAAGAATATATTTAGGTACCCCTTGGTGATGGTTGTCGCGTTCTATGAGAACTAAAACAAACACAAACAGTGCTGTGGTTATTGGAGCAAATGGCATCGGTATCAAAGACAATGGTACTGCTATTAAAGTCATCACCAAGGGTCCGATGCTGCCTTTAATAGTCGTTTTCCTGTTGGTAAACCTGAGGTTGTAAAGAAAGTGAATGATACCCACTTCAACTGCGATAAAGGCCTCATTAGCATCATAGAAATAGGCACTCGTAACCAGAAGCACCATAGACAACAAGAACATTCTATTGCCTAGAGTTAGATAGGGTTTAGGAGGTATCGCTCTCTTTATTTGGTGTTTAACATGATGGTTTCCGTAATTTATAGAGTAAAAAGACATAAATGTTTCTGCTACATTTATTCTGAAGGTCAAATAGTTTATTTTTCAGGTTTGCTTTTGATTGCCATTTCGTGATCAACTCATAAAAAGTACCGCTTCAGTAGTACTTAAATGTATGAGCCACGAATGGTTAGTCTTTGGCTTTGCTCCGACCTTCCATAAAGTAGGTCATGAAAACTAGATAGACGATGACGAGTAATAATTGCCATATTCTCAAGAAAAATTTATCGTCAAGTGCCCCAGAGCTCATGGATGTCCCCATCAAAACAACAAACCCCGTAAATCCTGTCGTAAAGATCGGTGCTTTACCCGGATCTGTGTATATTTTTGTGGCAAATAAAATAATGACCAGTAGAACCACCAACATATATACAAGCATGTTGGGCGCGATAGAGATCACCATAAACGCGACAAAAGCGAATAAACCACCGACTATGTTACTGAGAACAAAAAACACTGATGTTTTCCCTGCTTTATCAGCATTGGTCAGTAGTGATAGCAGAATGACGAACGCAACGGTAAGTAGCACCTGAGATAATTGATAATAGAAATAGAACACGACCAATGGGAATGACACCATTAGTGCCTGCAGAGAAGCGCTCCATCTCATATCATGTGACAATGGCGACGGTGGAAATTTGTCCATTGCCTGAACGTTGTCTTCAGGAAAGTAGATGTGAGCAACAAAACATATTAATACAGCCAATACACCAGAAAAGGCCATGCCAAAACCAATATCTAATGCCGCTTGCTGATCAATAATTGTCACCGAAGGCGTTAGGATTAAATTTATGATCCAAAACGTTGCAAACATCTGCCACTTGGGATCGGTGATTAAATAGTAACCCCATAATAAACCGCCAGCGTAGATAGCTAGGAACGCAATGTGGTACTCAGGCAAGCCAGTCGACACCACCACGGAAACCATAAAGCTTGCGACTAAAGCGAATAATAGTTGCAAAATATGTAATCGGGTAAAGTGAGGCTTATCCACCATAAACTTGGCCGTAAATAGTGGAGCACAAAACGCTAAAGGCCAGTTAAACCAGATGGCGATGAACGATGAAATACCAACCGCAAAAACGTATCTCAGGATTCGTTGCTCTGTGGCTTTGTCGATATTATCGAACATAAGATAACCAGCTTACTAAGCGAATCCAAGCCGTTCCAAGCATGTTCATAACAGTGTTGCCATTGGTATAAACTACGACATCACCTTGTCCACCAATTCGCATATAGTCTAGCGCTTCAGCATCGTTAAGTTGAATTGTCACTGGCATACTTTGAGTGTCTCTTAGCCAGCCATTTTGAGGCTTGACCGTCGCAAGCGTTCCAGGCGTTTTGTTTTGCCCCCAAGAGACACCAAGGTCAACAGAGCTCACACTCCCCTTAAATATCTTACCCGGAGCATAATCTAAAGCGACTTCAACTTGGTCTCCAGGTTTGATGTTACCTAAACTGTTTTCACGGAAATTCGCTTCTAACCATAACTTGTCAGAGCCAACAAAGGTCATGATCGGTTTGCCAACGCTAGCATAAGTTCCTTCAGATAAGTAAAAGTTTGTTACTGCACCATTCACAGGAGCTTTAATACGCGTGTTTTCAAGATCTAGCTGTGCTTGTTGAAGCTCCAGTAAAGCAATCTGAATTTGTGCGTTGTCGTCACCATCAGCACCCGCTTGAGTTTTCGCGCGATCTAAATTCGCTTTCATATTAAGAACTTCAGCATCGGCCTGACTTATTGCGGCACGAGCTTCGTCAGCATCTGATTTTGACACAATGCCTTTCTCAGCCATCGACAGTACACGCGAGCCTTGGCGTCTAATATTTTCTTGAGCAACTAGAGCTGTGGTCACTTGTGCTTGAGCTGACAAAACCCCTGCCATGCGTGCCCCAACTTGTTGACCCGCTAGCTTGACATTGGTTTCTGCTTTTTTTACTGCTATTTCATATTCTGTCGCAGTGATTTCCAGAAGAGTCTGACCTTTTTTTGTTGCGGCATTTGCCTGTATTGATACCTGAGACACCTGACCCGACACTTGGGGCGCAATCGAGACCACATCACCATTAACTCGAACATTATCAGTCGTTGGAATAATTCGGTCTGCAACCACCGAAATACCAATAGTTACGACTGCAATCCCTATTATTGTATTGGTGGTCATTTTAATCTTGTTGCGGGTGTTTGGGGTGTTTTCTTGTGTTTCTGACATAACAGCCTCATTTGTTACGCAAAGTCAGAACACTCTTGATCTCAGATTGCTCAACTCTGCGGAACGAAAGATAAATAGAACATAGGATTCAAATTCACTGTGAGCGTATCGATTTATAATCTTAGATAATTGCCACTTGATGACATGTGTTTTTTTATAGTTTTAAATCCTAAAGGCAATAATCGTAGGGCTAGCAAATTTGACCCTGCCACCTAATGGCTATCTAAAAGGGGGGGGGAAGTTAAATTATCGAACACTAAAGGCGCGGCATATAACGGTTAGGATGAACTTAATACTCAAATTTGAAGGTTTTTCATGTCCAAACAAGCAGGCTTTACACTCCTTGAATTAGTAACGGTCATTGTTCTTCTAGCATCGTTTCCGCGGTAGCCTTGCCAAGATACTTAAACTTACCAAAAGATGCGCGAATTGCAGTTGTTCATGGCTTAAAAGCTGCTGTAGAAGATGCGGCAAGGCTTGCTTATGCTAAAGCAGCGATTGATGGGGTTGAACAATTGGAGCGTTCCTCTCCAGAAGAAGACAACAGCACACCGGGTGAGGCTCCCTATTCAAGTACCAACATTGGTGATCTTGAGCTTAAATACGGTTACCCAGAAGCAAGAGCTGAAGACGGAGGTATCGATATTGTTGCTCACCTTAATTTGGGTTCTGATGGAAATGAAAACGCTGATTGGGATGTGTGCTACGACGAATCTGGTAGCTGTGTAGACAATGCCCCAAGAGGTAAAGTAAAAATTGGAATTGGCATTAATCAGAACATCGACAAAAAGTGCTTTGTTGAGTATAAAGAGCCTGAAGACTACCGCAGGGAGCCGGTCATAAACATTGAAACGAGCGAATGCTAAATCAATCAGTAGACGCCTACATGATAATTAATTCACCAATATGTGTTCAAAATAATCAGATTTAAAATACGCGTTCAGACTGTCTAATGGCCTCAGGGCATTCTATTTACTTAAAGCGCTAGCATAGCAATAGATATAAACAGAACCATATATGCACCTAAATCCAACGATAGTTTCATAACTTAGTGATAATCCTTCACTAAAGAAGCGTTCATTACATAACCCATAGCCACATCTGTATGACCGTCAACAAGATAGACATTGTCGGTTTCTAACTTTGACGAAATTACACCCTCAACCCAAACTGGATATTGCACAGTCTCAACTTTATACCCTTCTGGGTAAGATACTCGTACAATCTGGTTTGCCGGAGGAGGCGGCATATGTATACACGCACCCGCCACAGGAACTAACAAAAACTCTGTCGCAACCAAAGGTGCTGAAAACTCAACCGGAACAAGAAATCCGGGAATACGTACTTTTTGACCATCAAATTCAGTGACGACGGTTTCTGCCATCTTTTGCTGGCTTTTAATGTATTCTGCGCGCAACTTTAAAAGAGCATCAGTATCCAAACCATCTGCTTTAAGGCTTTCTTTTAACTTAGCTAAATCAGCCACGGCTTCCGGGTCTTCGTACTGCGACAGAGTAAAAACTTCCTGTAACGCTAGCCGTTGCTGGTAGCTTAACTCTGGTAACACGATTTGATTTTGTGTTTGTGAGGGTCTGAGGTCATCCCATTCCAACAGAGCCGTTTCAGTAGAAAAAACAGAAAATGAAACCACTGGTAAAAGAAGTGCAATTAATCTATTCAATGTGTTAGTTCACTTTTAAGTCGAGGCGGTGAGAAAGAAGTGGTCCATCGGAACAGTTGAGATTCGATGAACCACATTATTGCTTAGTTAAAGAGTGTTTTTGTAAATAACGCCATCTTTCATAATAAGTTGGATCGACTCTGGAGATTCAGGGCGCTTATCGGCACCAAACCATTGATCACCTGTACCTACTACAGAGAAATCTTCGAATGGGTTGCCATCTAGCAGTAGGATATCTGCATAAGCACCTTTCTCAATAACCCCTAATTTTGCGTCTGGGTATGGATTCATGAAATCACCGGACAACATTGCAATCTCACCACCTACTGAAGTGAGTGTTTTCAATGATTCGTAAGGGCCAAAGAAATCATTGTTCAGTTTTTTCTCGTAAGCGATTTGAATATTACAGGCATCAACAGAGCCTACACAGTCAGTTTGGAAACCACGTGGCGCCGGACATTTCTTCATGTTAGGGATGTAGTCTTTAAACGCGGCGGAAGCAGATTTTGCTTTGGCTAGGCTAGATGCAACGTTTTTAACTGCGGGGATCTCAAGAAGGTTAGGATCAAAGGCTGTGAGGTTAGTGGTGATGTATGCTCCTTTCTCTTCCATAAGTTCGGATATTTCACAGTCGAACATGAAGCCGTGTTCAATGGATTTAACGCCTGCGTTTAGCGCGCCAATGATCGCTTCTTTTCGATAGGAGTGCGCCATAACATAACTACCGTAGGTGTCAGCTACTTCTACAGCTGCGCCTACTTCTTCAGGTGAACCTGCGAGTAACTGCCATGGGTCAAAAGCCGAAACCACACCGCCAGACTGCATGTATTTTAATTGCGTAGCACCCATACGGAAATTGTTACGTGCATACTTTTTCACTTCGGCAACACTGTCTACTTCTTGCGCCATGTTTAAGCGGCTGAAATTAGTTTCCTCACCGACAGGGGCCGTATAGTTTGCAAAATCAGCATGGCCACCACGAGTACTTAAAAACGCACCTGATGGGTAGTAGCGAGGGCCGACAATTTGACCAGCATCGATAGCTCTTCTTAAACCACCATTTGCACCACCGGCATCACGTACAGTGGTGAAACCTTGCATCAGGTACATTTCCGCCATGCGTGTCCCGTGTATTGCGAAATCTTCCCATGTAGTGTTGGATTCCATGGTCGGTAAGCTTGGTCCCATGAGCATCAAGTGCGCATGATTTTCAATGAAACCTGGAGTCAAAGTTTTACCTGTACCATCAATAACAACAGCATCGTCACGTACATCAATATCCTTTTTCGATATAGAGGTAATGATATTGCCCTCAACCAAGACAAAATGATCTTCATATAACTTGTTTTCGGTGCCATTGAAGATATCAACGTTTTGAAACAACGTTTGTGGGAGTTGAACCTTTTCTTCAGCAAAGGTAAATGTCGCTACCAATGCTAACGAGGAGGCAAGTAGAGTTCTTTTCATTTTTATATCCTTATAGTTTATATGTCTCTAATGCATGTCAAAAATATGGGACCGACGTTTACCTCATCTAGATAAACATTCTTCCCCTTATACCAAACACCCAAGTGCTACTTTCACCAGAGAACGCAGGATCGATGATATATTGGATATCCGGAGTTACTTGTAAATTTTCACCAAATTGCATGTTGTAATACAGTTCAGATGCCCACTGTTGGTCCGAATTCGCATTTGGTTGTAATACTTCTTCGTTAATCTCTGACCAGTTGACGGCAAAGCCTAGGTTGTTTTTAGGAGCTCCAAGTCCAAAATAGCCGAATCCTGCACTCAGTGATTTATCGTATAGAGCAACTTGTCCTTCTGAGAAACCACCACGTACAAAGGGCATAATCTGAGGTGTTAAAAATTGGCTCCAAGAGTAGTTGATACCTTGACCCCCATCGGTGTATCCAGGCCCTGGATAACCTAAATTATGTCGGGTATCGTCACCAAAATGCCACAAGGTAATATGGAAGTTGTCGGTATAAATCTGATCGTGTGATGCGGTCCAACCGAGTTCCAATGTAGAGAAATACGAAGCGTCGCTGCCAAATACGGTATTGAACCCTTCGAAGATATCATCGGATTCACCATTTGCATCAGCGATACCTGCGACAACGTAAAAGTTGTCATCAACCATATGTCCTGCCGATAGAGAAAGTACGCCGTCGTCGGGAAGTCCCATGACTCCCGAGCCTGTTGAGAAAGCGAGATTAGTAAAGCCGGACCACGGACTTGCAAGTGCATAGACATCAACATAGTTGGTTACGTCTTGCCAGCCGATAATGATAGTGCCTTTTCCGTCGTTGATTTTCTGTTTCCAGTTCAAGTCGGTGACACGAAAGCCTTGATCGCTGAAGGCTGGGGCAATTAGGCCTACATAGCCGATATTATCCTTATCGATAAACCCGAAATTCTTTGGTGAGTTTTCTCCATAAGCGTGGCGATGCTCTATCTTCCAGACTAGGCTACCACTATTGCTCGCCCCATGATTAAGTAGGCTCCATGAACCATAAAAGTCTCGCTACACCAGAGGCTGCTCTGACAGAATCTCCATTCGCCCCTCTATTTGAAGTTACACCAAGTGAAAAGTAGTCTGCACCAAAGCTGAATCCATCCGTTGCTAGTTTTTGTCTCCAATCAAGTTGTTGCTGCTTTTGTTGAGCTATTGTATTTTCGACAGAATCTGGGCTTTCAAAGTTTGCAGATAGAGCAGGAGAAGCGTGAAACACGCTAGCAATGATGGAGTATAAAGGAAGTATCTTTTTACGCTTAAAGAAAGTTCTCATTCAATCGATTTCCTTTTCGACTAGAGAGTTATTTGAACCAGAAAATATCAATTAGTGACATTTTTGTAAGCAACTTATTAACAAATTCGATACTTTATGATGCTATCAGATTAAAAAATACATTCAACAGCCATTTGATGACTGCTAGATTAGCTTTTAAAGTATAAATTCTACAATCTCGATGATTTACGACGTGTCTGCTTGAGTAAATTGGGGAGCATTTCGGCATCGGTTACGTTAGATAAGCTCAGTTCTGCTGCGCCTATATCGTGGGTGCTTGTAGCTACCGCGATGTAGCAGCTGACGCCAGACTCTGCGTTTCCCATCAGTACTATGCTTGCCTTTGTTTGCTTTGTTTGCTTTGTTTGCTTTGTTTGCTTTGTTTGCTTTGTTTGCTTTGTTTGCATTTAGGTATCGCTACTTCAGCAAGTCAAAAAGTATGAGAACCACGGTTGATTAGGGCTTTTTCTCGCCCAGACAGTTTGAAATTAGGCGCGTGAGAGTGGCTTTTCAACTACTGTATATTGTAACTATTTTACAATTATTTTGTATCAGGTAGGTCAAAGATAACGTGCAATATGCGAGGAAGTGCTTTTAAAATAGTGGCTTAGAGAGTTTTTGGGAAGCTCAAAAACGGTGAAACCCCGATGTTGGTAGCATCGGGGCTTCGAATTTTTAGATGTCTCGGATGGTAAGGCCGATTATCTTATATGCAAAAGGCTGGATTTAATCCAACTAATTCCTTGGTAGGGAATTAGATACGGATGAAGTCCATGTGCTCAACTTTTGGCTTGAACGCGTGACGTTGAACGTCTTGTGGCTTAACCTTAACTTCTGCGCCGTCAATCACTAGAGTGATTGCTTCGTAGAACTCAGGCTTGTCCATTTGGTTCATCACGTCAGAGTGTACTAGCGCGATAGAAACTGGCGCTGCTTCACCACCGTAAACAACTGCTGGGAATTTACCAGCGTGACGTAGGCGGCGGCTCGCACCTTTACCTAGCTCAGTACGTACTACTGCTTCAAATTTCATAGTTTTACTCTCAAATTAGTAAAAATTAAATCTCACAAAACTCAATGCGACCTTGAGAATTGCGGTAGGGCTTTAAGTCGTAATTGGTAGTAACGACCAAAGCGAGCGCGGATACTATCATTCAATCTGTTTTTAGGCAATATCAATCGCATTTAAACTACCGAAAAATACAAAGATTATTAGTTTCACACTCGCGCTGTAATCTAACAGTATTTTGTGACAATGCAACGTCTAGTTCGTTACGGTGTTTGTCTAAACTTTTACCAAGTTTAGTGAGACACACAGCCCACCTAATTGGCTGTTACTTAGCTGTATGCTTCCTCGATAGCTATGCGCCATTTCAGACACGATATTGAGCCCAAGCCCTGTGCCTGGAGTGGTTTCATCGAGTCGCACGCCACGTTGAATGACATGTTGGAGTTTGTCTTCTGGAATGCCTGCGCCATCGTCTTCGATAAAGAGTGTTACCGTGTTGTTGTCAGCTTTGGAGTGGATTCGAATAATTGATTCGGCCCACTTGTAGCCGTTCTCTATTAAGTTTCCAATCATTTCGTCTAGGTCAGTTGGGTCTACGGCAACTTCGACTTCCGAGTCGACTTCGTTAATCAGCGTGATGCCTCGTTCTACATAGACCTTATCGAACGCCATGGATATGGCATCTATGCGTTCACTGACGGGGGTAGAAACTGAAAGTATGTTTACACTGCCTGCGACACGAGCACGGCCTAGGTGATAGTCGATGTGTGATTGAATTTGTGCGATGGGTTCTTCAAGCTTCTTTCTCTCTTCAACCGGTAGCGATTGTATTTCATTTCTCAGCACAGCCAGTGGCGTTTTAAGCGCATGAGAAAGGTTACCTGCATGATGTCTTGCGCGTTCTAATAGCTCTTGGTAGTGGAAGATCAGGGCATTGAGATCCGCCACCAGTGGAGAGACTTCTTTGGGGTATTCGCGTGACAACTCGTTCTGTTTACCTGCTTTTAATGCGGTGAGTTCATGCTTCATGATGGTCAAAGGATAAAGTGACCAACTGACTTGCAGGCCGATGAGCACTAATACGCCAGTAAAGAGCAGTCCTAGAATAATCCAAAGCTGTTCGGTTAATTCATCTAACGTTTGGTTAATCGGCGCTTCATCAATTCCAACAACGATGTTGATAGGTGATTTACTGTCAGGTAGAAAAACACTCTGCTCTGTGTAGATAAGTGGTTCTTTCTGCGCGCCAAAGAGTTGTTTCCTCAGTGGCTTCTTTTTCACGGTGATGGTTTTATCCCATAAAGAGCGAGAACGCAGAGTCAGGTTTTCATGAGTTGCCACCCAGTAAAGGCCACTGTATGGTTGAGAAAATCGAGGATCGGAAAGCGGGCGGGTTAGTCTTATCTCTCCGTTGGCATCCATTTCCAAGTTTGCGATGATTTCGTCCATGGCTAAGTTGAGTTGGCTCGTAACATCGCTAATTAGATAGTCTTTAACTAATTTTGGGATTCCGAAACCCGCAGCGAGTATCATGGCGCTTAGCCATAAAGTTGCCGCCAATAGTAGGCGGCTTTTTAGACTTAAACGTTTCCTTAATGCTTGACTAGGCATTGAGCTTGTATCCTAAGCCGCGAACAGTTTTGATGATTTTGGGTGCGATCTTCTTGCGGATTCGACCTATAAAGACTTCGATGGTGTTAGAGTCACGGTCAAAATCTTGTTTGTAGATGTGCTCAACTAATTCTGTGCGCGAGATAACTTTGTCTTTGTTATGCATGAAGTAAGCAACGACCTTGTACTCAAGCGCGGTTAGGGTAACCGGCGAACCTTGCCATGAAACGATTGATGACCGAGTATCCAATGTGAGGTCACCTTCTTGCATTACTGGTGCTGCCGTACCAGAAGCGCGTCTAAGCTGAACGCGAAGTCGTGTCACTAGTTCTAGCATCTCGAACGGTTTGGTGAGGTAGTCATCCGCACCTGCATTTAGGCCCTCAACACGTTGGCTCAGCGTATCTCGCGCACTTAAGATGATGACTGGCGTATTAATGTTTTCATCTCGAATACCTTTTAGCACGGTCAACCCGTCTAGTTTTGGTAAACCAAGGTCGAGTACTATCGCATCCCATTCTTCTGAAGTCGCGCGATAAAGCGCGTCAATGCCATCTTGAGAAAGCTCTGGTACCCAGCCAGCTTGTTCTAATGTGTCGCAAATTTGTTCACCAAGGCGAGGATCGTCTTCAACAATTAGGATTTTCATTCTTTCTATTCCTTTACCTTACTTCTTGATCACTTCGTGAAGGTTGCGCCCTTTGAGCTCAATCATTTCAAGTGTGGTGGCGTCGTACTCTACGTTGATGACGTTGCTGTCATGCATCAACTTTAGTTCGTAAATCCACTCTTCGTCGTCTTCTTCGAGTTCAACTTTGATGACTCTGCCATGAAGTTGGCTCTCTACAGTTTTGTAGAGTTCTGAGAAGGACTGGATTTTTCCTTGCTGTACAGCTTCAAAAACCTCATTTTGGTCTTCGTCAATTTCGACTCTCGCCCCTGACACTTGAGCTTCGGTGAGCATTTGGTCGTAATGGTCTGATGCCTGATCGGCCCAACAAAGTGGGGCAAAAGCGAAAATAGGAACAAGCAAAACGGAGAGCCATTTTGCTGATTTAGGTAGCGATACTTTAGTAAGCTTTTTACCAAACTCTTTTATAGACTTTTCGCGAGACATAGCAATAACCTAGAGTGATGAGTAACAACAGTATAGCTAGTCTAAGTGCTCTACTGTGAATGGAAAATGAATAGTGGCGATTTGTGTTCTGGATATCGTTTTAACATTCTCAATTGCGAATTAAATGAACAAGTTAGTTCTTTAATTCATCCTCGAAGATCTTATCACGCAGCTTCCAAAAGCGCCCTGTCTTGCGGGCAATAATGAATTGCGGCAGTCTAAAACGATGTTGATTGGCGACCACTTTGGTTGGGCTATTCGCCTCGAATGGACGATGTTTATCGGCCAAATGTGGGCGAACAAATTGATCTGAAAAGCGCTGTTTTTGTGCTTTAGTCGAGAGTGACCAAAAATCATGAACTTGAACGTCGTTCTCGCCGTGATACGTCACTTTTAGCTGGTTTTGTCCCGTTTTGGTCTTGTGCGTTTTGAAGGGTTAGGTCTGTACACTCAAACACCAAGGCATCTTTTAGGTTCAGCGCCTCTTTAAGCTTTTTGTCTGGGTCTACTAGCGTTGCATCGCATTCATGGCAAATTCGCGCTGCGATGTCGTTGTCGGCACCACATTCATTGCAGTATTTGGCGCGGAATCGATAGCCGCAATGTTCACGCTCTCCGGTATCTTCATCAGTGAAGTAGCCTTGGCAACGTCTGCCAAAGTGTTCGAGTAAGAAACCGTTGCTGTCGAGTTTGCCCCAAAAATTGTTGTTAAAACCGCAGGCAGGGCAGGGAATGGTGACAATCTCGCTGTCTGAGTCGGGCTTTGGGTCACCGACTTCGGGTTGGTAGAGGTCGTAGCTGTTACCGGCATAATCAAGTACAAGACACTCTTCCTTATTGGGAGAAAGCCTTAAGCCGCGGCCAACGATTTGCTGATACAAACTGACGGATTCGGTTGGGCGTAGTATGGCAATCAAATCGACATGAGGAGCATCGAAGCCCGTGGTGAGAACGGATACATTGACTAGGAATTTGATTTTCTGATCTTTAAAGCGCGAGATAATGTCGTCGCGTTCAGGTGTGGGTGTATCACCGATAACAATCGCGGCTTCACCTTCTGGCAGCAGTGAAAATATCTCTTGAGCATGCCTGACTGTCGCAGCAAAAATCATGATGCCAAGGCGGCTTTCCGCGTGCTGGACTACCTGAGCGATGATTTGTGGTGTTGCGCGTTTCGATTGCTCAATCACCATATCCAATTCGGCTTCTTTATAGCGTCCGGTATTGGCAGGCTTGAGCTGGGAGAAGTCATAACTCAGAACAGGGGCATCAATCATTCGCGCAGGAGTCAGGAAGCTTTCATCTAACAAGTAGCGAATAGGTAACTCGAAGATGCAATCACGGAAAAAACGCGGCTCTTCACTGCGTACTAATCCTCGGGTGTGGTATTGATAGATCCAACCCATCCCCAAGCGATACGGCGTGGCAGTCAATCCGAGTATCTTGATGTTTGGGTTGAGCTCTTTCAGATGATCAATGACTTTCTGGTAGCTGCTGTTTTTGTCGTCTGGTACGCGGTGGCATTCATCGATAACAAGCAAAGAGAATTGCTCTTTGAAATCGTTGAGGTTACGAACGACGGATTGCACCGAAGCAAACACGACTTGTTCGCCAGTCTCTTTTCGTCCAAGGCCAGCTGAATAAATCGAACCTTTCAATCCATAGCCTTCGTATTTGGCGTGGTTTTGCTCTACTAGTTCTTTTACATGCGCCAGTACTAACACTCGCCCTCTGGCTAATCTTGCGAGCTCAGCGATAACTAAACTTTTCCCCGCTCCAGTCGGAAGTACTATGACCGCAGGTGTTGAATGCTTTCGAAAGTAGTGAATCACCGCTTTGACGGAATCAGCTTGATAGGGGCGAAGGGTGTACATAAATGGGCAGAGAAATCTTCATCATTTCAAATCGCGTCAGTATACAGGTATTTTGAATGAGGATCTGTTGAATAAAAATTTCGCTTTGATACTCGCACCTTTCTAATGACAAGGTATACTGCGCGCGAATCAAATTTATGAGGTAAGCATGCGTTTAGATAAGTTCCTTTGTGACACGCTTGGTGTAACACGTAGAGAAGCCAACCAAATTCTACGTACGAAAAAAGTAACAGTTGACGGTGAGATGGAAAAGAAAGCGGCGACACAAGTCTCTGAAGATTCTGTCGTAGAGTGGGAAGGTCGTCAGCTGGTGCTGTCTGGACCACGTTACATCATGCTATATAAGCCAGAGGGCTTTGTATGCTCGCATGAAGACGGTAATCACCCAAGCGCACTGAACTTACTCGACGAAATTAAGTTAGAAGACCTTCATTTTGCAGGCCGGTTAGACGTCGATACCACTGGGCTTGTGTTGATCACAGATGACGGCCAGTGGTCTCATCGTATTACTTCTCCAAAGCATAAATGCCCGAAAACTTACCGTGTATGGCTAGCCGATCCTGTCCAGCCAGATTATGCAGAGAAGTTTGAGCAGGGCATTCAACTTAAAAGTGAAGATGGCTTAACGCTTCCTGCTCAATTGGATGTGCGTGCAGAGAAAGAAGTATTGCTGACTATTCATGAAGGTAAATACCATCAGGTTAAACGTATGTTTGCGGCCTTGGGTAATAAAGTAGAGGCGCTGCACCGCGAGTTCATTGGTGAGATAGAGATGGACGAATCTTTGGAGTTGGGTGAATATCGTTACCTTACGCAAGAAGAGATAGATTCAATCTGGAAATAATAAGCTCAAAATGGAATTAGTTTAGTTCCCAATAAGAACTAGTAAAAGTTACCAAATTAGATGAATATATAAATAAGTGAATCAGGCTCTCAAAATGAGAGCCTGATTGGTTTTTGATTGCTTATCTATTCATTTAAGCAATGTTCTGGCTGAGTATTATTTCTATGACGACACAAACTGCTGGTACCGTGAGTGCCCATCGCTTGGCTTTTTGCTTTTCTTGGTATTAGGTGCCATAGGTGCTTTAACCCCACTTGCGATTGACATGTACTTGCCAGCGATGCCTGCGATTGCACGCGATTTAGGGGTATCTGCCGGCGATGTGCAATTTACCATGACGGCATACACCGCAGGTTTTGCACTTGGTCAGCTTCTGCATGGCCCACTTGCCGACAGCTATGGTCGCCGTCCTATTCTAATGGCGGGTGTGTTCTTTTTTGGTGTTGCGGCGGTATTAAGCGCGACCACAACGGGCATTGATGCGCTCACTTACATTCGCGCTGCGCAAGGTTTTGCAGGTGCTGCGGCGGCGGTCATCATTCAAGCGGTGGTTCGCGATATGTTCGATCGCGAAGATTTCGCTCGTACCATGTCGTTTATCACTCTTGTGATGATTGTTGCGCCATTGCTTGCGCCAATGATCGGGGGCTATTTGTCGCTGTGGTTCGGTTGGCGCTCAATTTTCTGGGTACTGGCAGTCTTTGCGGCCTTAGTTATCACCTTGGTTTACTTCAAAATTCCTGAAACGTTGGCACCTGAGAATCGCCAACCATTGCGATTAAGAACCACGCTACGTAACTATGCTCGCCTACTAAGTAACCCAACGGCGTTAGGCCTGATGCTATCGGGTGCATTTTCATTTTCCGGTATGTTTGTCTTCCTAACAGCTGGTTCGTTTGTCTATATTGATATTTATGGTGTGCCTCCAGAAAAGTTTGGTTATCTGTTTGGCCTGAACATCATAGCGATGATCGTTATGACGAGTATTAATGGCCGTTTAGTTAAGCGTATGGGGTCACATAGCATGCTACGTTTTGGTTTGGCTGTGCAACTCTTCGCCGGTCTGGGCTTGTTTGTCACTTGGCTACTTGATTTTGGCCTATGGGGCACCGTAACATTCGTGGTCTTATTTATAGGCACGTTATCAACTATCGGTAGTAATACAATGGCGCTGTTACTAAGTAGTTACTCGTCGATGGCAGGCACCGCTTCGTCACTCGCAGGGACATTGCGTTTTGGCATGGGTTCTGTGATGGGTGTTGTGGTGGCATTTATGCTCATAGTGAAGTGTGGCCTATGGTTACTGTGATGACCGCTTGTGCGATATTGTCGGCAGGCTTTTACTGGATATTAGGAAGAAAGGCATAATGTCGACCTACGCTAAAGAGATTCAAGAGCTGGTTAATGCAGCACTGGAAGAGTTGAACGCTGAACATCAATCGGGAAAACTGACGGATGCACCGATTGCGAATAACCATTTCTTGGTTCGCTGGGTAACAAAATCGATTAAGACGCAACGTTTTGGCCGCTTGGTGAGTGGTGATCTGATCCGCTGGCAGAAGGTGGGTCGATCAAAAGGTAATGCGGCTGACCTGCCTACGGTGTTTAAGCGAATCTCTGCATACTATGCGCAGTTTTTTAATGACGAAGGTAAGGGCAAAACGCTCAAAGACAGCGACATCGAGACTTTCCTCGACACCATGATTGCCTTGGATTGGGATGTGTCCACTTCTGAGCCGTTATTGAATGGTGGCAAAGTTCAGATCTTTACCGATGGTCACAGTTCTTTAGCATTGTGTGCCGATCAGTGTGATGACTGTTTTGATGGTGAGCTACTCATTAAGCCTATGCACTGGTTTGTGCGTGGTGACCATGCTCTGTTTGTTGAGAAAGCAGCAGAGGCAGGTTTCATGGTACACAAAGTGACGGATTATAAGTCGGTAGTGAAGTACCACGTGAGTACATTGTTTTCCCTGAAACAAGGGCAGTCAGCTTGCAGAAATTCCACTGAGCTTCAAGGCTGATTAGTGCTTAGGTGATGAAGCTTAAGCGAGATATTAGAACGGCAGCCTAGAGGCTGCCGTTTTTACGTTTCAAGAGTTAGGTGGTTATTGTTGTCTAGTTACTATTTATCGTCTAGAGACTCGTCGTTATCTGTTGAAGGTGGTTGGGCCGCCTTAAGCACGATAGCTTTGACCATTCCTCTGAAGATAAACAGATGCGCTGGCATCATCGCGAACCAATAAAGCAGCCCAAGAAAGCCCTTTGGGTGCCACCAAGCAGTGATGGTGAGTTCTCGTTTGTCTCCATGATCAATGATGGCGCATTCCAAGCGACCTAAGCCTGGACCTTTCATTCCAAATAGAAGTGATAAAAACTTGTTTGGCTCGCAGCGAATCACTTTCCAAGAATCGATCAAATCACCGATTTTGAGCTCTGGGCCTTCAGGGGATCGGCGAACTGGGCGCCCTCCACCAAAGAATAGATCCAACCATTCTCGAGTGCGCCATAAAATGTTGGCAAAGAAGTAACCTTCTTTTGGACTTCCGAGCTGCTTAACGATGTGCCACAGTTGCTCTGAAGTCAGAATCGTCTCTATGGAAGCGCCAGCTTGTTTAGGATAATAACCAAAGCCCGGTTGCCATCGATTGAGAGCGGCTTCATCAAATCCCCAGACATTACTTCGAACAAACTCGCCTTCAACGTTTATGGTGTTGTTGACCATCTCGGTGTAGCCGATAAGGTCTTGCGGAAATCGCTCGCGGATTTTTTTGGAATTGGCGACGTAATCATGCTTAAGGCCAGCAAGTAAAGCAGCACCAATTGAAGAGGGTACTGAAGTGACGATGCCTAACCAGCGAGAAGCTAGCCCAGGAGAGAGCAAAGACGTTGACCATAAACGAAATGGTTTATTTGCGGCCTTACAAATGACTTCGAACTGATCTTTATACGTTAGCGTATCTGGCCCACCGACTTCGTAGATTTCATGGCCTTCAGGCTCATCTTTTAGTAGTTCAAATAGATAGTGATTTAAGTTTTCCAATGCGATCGGATTGGCCTTCGATGTCACGTAACTTGGAGTGATGAGGACGGGAAGGTTGTATACGAAGTCTCGCATGATCTCAAAAGCGGCGGAACCCGGCCCAATGATAACCCCAGCTCTGAGCTCCGTGGTTGGTATGCCAGAGCTACGAATAATCTCTCCAGTGGCTTGTCTTGCCTTTAAGTGCTGTGAGTCGCCAGATTGCGGCTGAATCGCACTCAAGTAGATGATGTGCTGTACGTCTGAATCTTTAACCGCATTAGTGAAGTTATGTGCCAAGCTGAGTTCGTAATCAACGAAGTCATGGCCTTGGGCCATGCCGTGGACTAGGAAAAAGATAACATCAAATTGCGGTATGAGCTCTTGAGTGGCCTGCGCATCAGCAAGATCGAGATAGAGTGTGCTTAGGTTTTCGTGAGGAGCCGTTCGTGCCTTTAAATAGTCAATATGACGAGCGGCAGCCGTCACTTGATGGCCAAGTTCGAGTAACTGCGGAAGAAGCTGACTGCGACATAGCCAGAACTTCCAAGTACCAGAATTTTTTTCATCCAGCGTCCTTACTTTTTATGGTGATTAGTTGAGCAACGATTTATAATATCGAAACTTGAATTCCAAGTAACCTCTTGATCTTTGTTTTTGCGTAAATGCTGTCAATTGCATACGCAGCTTATAGCCGTACCTTTTCTTAATTACGTGACAAAGCCTGCGTATGAGTTCACCGCGTGAATTAGCGTCTATGCTTTCAGTTCTGTTTCCCAATTTTGAATCAGTGAGTCGGTTTATCATACGAAGTGAAGCCGTAACCGGATTTCTCAATCTATTTAGTTGTTAGAGTTAGGTACAAAAGTGACCCTGTTATCTCAAGTTATGCTCCATACCCGTGGAGACTTTCTGCGTAAGTTAATTGTAATTGCATTACCCATCGCACTGCAGAATATTATGTTTTCAAGCCGAGGCTGGTGGACGTTCTTATGCTGGGCCAGTTAGGTGAAGCGGAGATCGCAGCGGTTGGTGTTGCGGCACGTGCGACGTTCGTGACCACGATTATGCTGGTGGGTGTGACCACGGGTGGGGCACTGCTTACTGCTCAATACTGGGGCGCCGCAAACCGAAAAGGAGTGCGAGAGAGTACCGCTCTAACTTGGTTTGTTTCTATGGCGTTTGCGGCACTAACTGTCGTGCTGTTTGTATTCTTCCCTGAACAGATCATGGCGCTTACAACCGATGATGCGCAGGTTAACAAGTTAGGCAGTGACTATTTGGTCATCACCTCGGTTAGTATGTTTACTGTTGCCTGTGTCGCCAGCATGTTGGTAGGGCTTCGTGCTATGCACAAGCCCGGTATCAGCACTTTGTTTAGTGGTGTCGGCATCGTTACCAATATTTTCCTTAATTGGGTGCTCATTTTTGGTAAGTTCGGGCTACCCGCTATGGGTATCAAAGGTGCGGCAATCGCAACGGTGATTAGTGGTTTCATCGAAGTGTTTTTCCTTTATGGGTATTTGTATGGGAAAAACACTTACTTGCGTTCGGTATTGAAGATATTCGTTCAATTATCGACTGGGATAAGATCTCACGTTTCCTAAAGCTCTCCCTGCCAACTACGTTTAACTTTTTGGCGTGGGCTGGGGGGCTGTTTGTCTATCATGCGATTATGGGCCAAACCGGCGTTCAAGGTTTGGCTGCGTTATCAGTGATGACGCCCGTTGAATCGATCACATTGGCATTGATGATCGGCTTATCGAGTGCCGCTGGCGTGTTGACAGGTAACCAACTAGGCGCAAAGAAATACGATGAAATCTACTATCAAGCCATAGGGATGATTCTACTCAATGTCATAGTGAGCATTGTGGTGGCACTTGGCCTGTATCTTTCATATGAACTGGTACTGGGATTGTTCACGGCATTAACACCAGAAACCCGTGAACTGTCAGAGAAGTTTATTGTGATAGTCAGTATCGGAATGGTTTTAAAATCAGTGCCGATGATGGCAATCATGGGAGTTTTACGTGCAGGTGGCGATGTTAAGTTCTGTCTATATCAAGATCTTGTCGCGCAATGGCTAATAAGCATTCCACTTGCGGCATTCGCAGCCATTGGACTTGGTTTTGAACCTGAGTGGATTTTTTTGCTGTTTTTAGTTGAAGAACTAGTGAAGTGGTTTGGGTCTCTTCATCGAGTAAAAAGCAAGAAGTGGATGCGGAATTTGATTGAAAATTAGACGTCATACGGCCGATTTATGCAAATCAGTACATATCTTGTGATCTGTGTGTCAAAACGCTTCCTCCTAACAGGGAATTAGTGTAGATTCACAGTCCAATTTATGACAAAGGTGAGAGTGTGAATGTTACTGCTTAAAGAGCTTTGTAAAGGCTACGTTGATGGAGGTGAATTTCACCCCGTTTTACAAGGCGCTGAATTGTCTCTAAAGCAAGGTGAACAGATTGCTCTCATGGGGGAAAGTGGTTCAGGTAAGAGTACATTACTTAACTTGATCGCGGGGCTCGATACGGTAGACTCCGGTGAAGTCACTTTCCCAAGTTTTTCTATGCATGACGTACCAGAAAGCGTACGTACCGCCTACCGACGCAACAATATCGGCCTTATTTTTCAGCAGTTTAACCTTCTTCCAACTCTAAACGTTGCCGATAATATTCGTTTTTGTCGTCAATTGAAGGGGCTACCTGACGATCAGGGCTTGTGGCGTCAAATCCTATCTGCATTGGATTTAATGCCTTTGTTGAGCCGCTATCCAGAAGAGGTATCAGGTGGTCAACAGCAACGTGCGGCGATCGCCCGTGCGCTTTATATGGAACCCAAACTTCTTTTGGCCGATGAGCAACGGGTAGTTTGGATGAACGTAATGCTGAAGCCGTGATGCGTTTGCTCACAACGTTGACGCGCCAGCTCGAGTGTACATTGTTGTTGGTGACTCACAGTGAAAAAGTGGCCGATCACATGGAAGGAAGGTAAGGCTTCAAGGAGGGCAACTGCATGTTATGGCCCGTAGTTAAAGCGCTACTTGGTCATTACCGCCGTTATCCTTTTCAAATTCTTCTTGTATGGCTTGGCCTTACGTTAGGTGTCTCTCTATTAGTTGGCGTTTCTTCTATTAATCAGCATGCACATGAAAGTTACGCGCATGGGGAGAAGCTTTTCTCCAATCCTCTTCCTTATCGTATTCGCTCAAAGCACGAATCTAACCGAATTCCTCAAGGGTTCTATATTCAGCTAAGACGCGATGGTTTTCATCAGTGTGCACCATTTGAGAGTTTGCGAGTTTCTGCCGCTTCCGGCCAAGACTTTGTGATCGTCGGAATTGATCCGGTGGCTATGCTGAATATGACATCGGGCGTACTTCTTAACGACATTCCTGCGCTACAGCTCATGCGACCACCATTCCCGATTTTGGTCAGCGACGAACTCGCGACTCATATGAGTTGGGATGATGGAGATTTTATTACACTTCGTGATGGCAGTCAGCTTGGGCCGATTCTCATCGATACCCAAGATAGGATTAATGGCTCGCGAATACTTGCTGACATGTCGCTGTTAAGAATGCTGAATAAATCATCTGGCATCTCTGTAATTGCCTGCTCAGAAATGCCACAAGAGAAATTGGCTAAACTAAAAGACTCATTGCCAAATGGCATGAGGCTCGTTCGCAGTTCACGTGTCGAATTAGAGTCTCTCACCAAAGCATTCCACATGAACTTGAATGCAATGGGGCTACTCGCGTTCTTAGTAGGCTTATTTATCTTTTACCAAGCTATGTCACTTTCTATGACTCAACGTCAGCCATTAGTTGGTGCTTTGAGACAAACTGGTGTTTCCTCTTGGCAACTCATTAAGGCGATGATGCTAGAGCTATCAGTATTAATCTTGGCAAGCTGGCTGTGTGGTAATGTGCTGGGACTTGTTCTCGCCAATCAGCTGATACCTTCAGTGTCATCAAGTTTGGGAGACTTATACGATGCGAACGTTGGTCTTGCGATCGAATGGCATTGGGAAGCCAGTCTCTACAGCTTATATATGACGGTGTTGGGTGCATTGCTCGCCTGTTCATGGCCTTTGGTTCGACTGCTTCGCTCACAACCGATTCGCTTGACGACTCGTTTGTCTATTGCCCGATTTACCGGCATTGAGTTCTCGTTGCAAGCGGGCCTTGCTTGTGCTTTCTGTGTCGCAGCAATTGCCATCTATCAGGCTCCTCAGACCCAATCATCCGGTTTTGCCATTATTGCGTTAATGCTACTTAGTGCCGCATTGTTCACGCCTTACTTCATTTGGAAGTTATTCACGAGCTTCTCTTATTCAATGCGCTGGGTGAAAGTAAGATGGTTCTTTGCCGATGCAGCAACAAGTATGAGTTATCGCGGGGTTGCTACGATGGCCTTTATGGTATCGATGGCAGCTAATATCGGCGTAGAAACCATGGTAGGAAGCTTCAGAGATACCACCGATCGCTGGTTAACACAGCGCCTAGCGGCTGACCTTTATATCTATCCGAATACGAGTGCGGCGACCAAAATGAGTGATTGGTTGATCAAGCAGCCAGAAGTCGATGAAGTATGGTGGCGTTGGGAACGTGAAGTGATGACGCCTCAAGGCTCACTGCAGGTAGTCAGCACCGGTGCCTCAGAAGGAGAGCTGGATTCCCTGACGATCAAGTTAGGTATTCCACAGTATTGGTATCACTTACATAACTCAAAAGGGGTGATGGTAAGTGAGTCAATGGCGTTAAAGCTGGGAATACGACCAGGCGACTTTATTAATTTACATGGCGCTCTTGGGACTGGATGGCAGGTGGTAGGCGTGTACTTCGATTATGGTAATCCATACAATCAAGTGCTGTTGTCACATCAAAATTGGCGTCATGCGTTTTCTGGCACCGGTAATGTTGGACTTGGCGTGTTGCTTCAAGACGGTATCAATGCGGAAGGCTTGAAGCGTAGGTCGAATCTGCATATCGATTGGGTTCAGAGAGAATTTACGACAATAGCTCTATTCACCAACAAGCAATGCGTGTGTTTGACCGAACCTTCTCGATTGCAGATAAGCTCGGAAATATCACCTTGATTATCGCCTTATTTGGTATCTTCTTCGCGACCGTCGCTGGTGAAGTGTCAAGGCAGAAACATGTCTCATTACTTCGCTGTTTGGGCATGTCAGGTCGTGAATTGATTGTTATGGGCGGCTTGCAGCTGTTTGTCTTCGGTGCCATTGCGATTGTTATCGCGATGCCGTTAGGACTGACATTAGCGAGTTTAGTCGTTGATATTGTGATTAAACAGTCTTTTGGTTGGACGCTGGAGCTTAAGTTTAACCCTGCTGATTATATGTTCAGTATTGCGACCACAATGATTGCTTTGATGATTGCCGGCGCGATTCCAGTATTTAGAATGATACGAAAAACACCGATGAAGATCTTAAGAGACGCCCTATAAATGAACAAGAAGTTCGAAGTATTTAATAAGCTCAGGCGATGGGCGTCGGTTTTGCTACTCTTGTTCTGTGCTTGGGTGGTCTATGAATCTAATTTCTTTGGGGCAACACAGAGCGAAGGTCACGAAGTTACCGACATGCTAGGCTCTGTTCCTAAGAAAGTATTTGAGCCCGTACTTCCCGATCAACCTGTGGTGATCCCAAAAGACTTTCAGTTTCATGCGTCTTTTCAGCACGAATGGTGGCATTATTTTGCTAACGTTGTGGGGGAAGATGGCCAGAACTATGGTATTCAGTGGAGTTACTTCCGCATCGCAAACGACGACAAGGATACAGCAGGGTGGCAGAGCCCTCAAATCTACGTATCTCACGTTGTCGTTTCTAGTAAAGATAATGTCTGGCGAGAGCAGCGAATTGCCCGTGGTGGAATTGGCCAAGCAGGCATGACCGATAAACCCTTTAGGATTTGGATCGATAACTGGACTTGGCGTTCATTGGGCGTGACGCCTTTCCCTGGCAGCTTAGAAGCGAAAACAGATACGTTTAATGTTTCATTAAACACGGTGCTAAAGGCCCTTTTGCGCTCCCGGGGGATAAAGGATACCAAATTAAGCATGATTTACTCCCAGTGGCTTCATTCAACATCACTGCGCCATTTCTTGATGTTTCAGGTGTGCTAACGCTTGAAAATGGTAAGCCGATTAAAGTATCGGGTAAGGCGTGGATGAGTAAGGAGTGGGGCAGTGGCTTGATGGCTGAGGGCCAGATTGGCTGGGATTGGTTCGTGTTCCCACTTGATGGTAATACGACGGTCTCGCTCAGTCAGTATCGTCACAAAAACCAGATGCCTTATGTGTTTGGCATGCTTGCGACTGACGACGGTAAAGTGATGCGCCTAGACGGCGATGATATGACGATAACTCCCAGAAAGCTGACGATCATGAAGAATGGTAAACGAATTCCGTTGAGTTGGCATATTTCAATCCCCGAATATGGTGTAGATGTGGTCACCAAAGTACACAACCCTAATGTGTGGCTACCGTTTATCGTTCCTTATTGGGAAGGCCCAATAAGCGTGAGCGGGTCGCATTATTCAAGTGGATTTATGCAGTTAACGGGTTATTGATGGAGCCTGTGACCTTTACGCTGATTTCATAGCACTTTCTAATTTAACTCCCACAGGAGAGCCCACTATTATTAGTGGGCTTTTTTGCGTCTCTAACTATCTGATAACTTAAAGTTAAGTCCTATAACATTTGCTGACTCAATTTAAAGCGCAGTTTGTAAAACTTTATTTCGAAATACTGAAAATACGCCATTTTTGAATAGGAACTTTAGTCGAAATAGGCGGATTGAAATAATTTTTCATAGTGTGACGAATGATAAAAAATCTAACCGTAAGAATAAGATACATGACCTATACTTGTCATAATTAATGATATGCAGCACGTTGTGTTTAGTAAGTTTAACCATGTTTTTTTGAACAATTGAATATTGTGACTGATAACGAATGTTCGGGAATTCCTTAGTTATTGTTCGCTTTTTTTACTGTTTAGATATGACGAATTGGTTAAAATGGCGCAGTTGGTGGATACAGATGGTGAGTTCGCCATAAATAGATATTAAGTGTCGAGCCAAACCTGTTTTCACTGATATAAATTTCTTATCATCCATAATTGAAATAGAACTAAGGCCAATAAAAATGGGCAAGTTATTACGTGACTTTCTAAAAATGGAGTCATCGAGCGGAATACTTCTTATCATTGCTTCAATCGTTGCAATGTCTGTCGCAAATTCCGGGCTTAATGAATATTATCAGGGTTTTTTACACACATACGTGTTGGGGATGTCGTTATCTCACTGGATAAACGATGGCCTGATGGCGATTTTCTTTCTTCTCATCGGTCTTGAAGTAAAACGCGAGCTAGTTGAAGGCGCATTAAAATCGAAAGAGACAGCTATGTTCCCAGCAATTGCTGCTGTGGGGGGATGGTGGTTCCAGCTCTTATCTATGTTTTCTTCAATATTAATAACCCAGAGGCGCTAGCTGGTTGGGCTATCCCTGCAGCAACCGACATTGCGTTTGCACTTGGCATCATGGCATTGCTTGGTAACCGTGTTCCTGTCAGCTTGAAAGTATTCCTGCTAGCATTGGCAATCATCGATGACCTTGGCGCCGTTATCATTATTGCTTTGTTCTATACCCAAGACCTTTCAATCATGGCTTTGATTCTTGGTTTCCTTTGTACGGCGATTTTATTTACTCTCAACGCGAAAAAAGTTACTCACCTTTCTTTATACCTTCTTGTAGGACTTGTTTTGTGGTTTGCAGTATTGAAATCGGGCGTTCACGCAACACTGGCTGGCGTAGTGATTGGTTTTGCTATTCCGATCAAGGGCGACAAGCTAGCGAATCGCCTTTAAAGACGCTTGAGCATTGGTTACACCCGTACGTGTCGTTTGGCATCCTACCGTTGTTCGCGTTAGCAAATGCGGGTATTGCCCTAAACAACGTTTCTATGAGCGGTTTAACCTCTGCGTTACCAATGGGCATAGCGTTTGGATTGTTAGTGGGTAAGCCAATTGGCATTATGTTATTTAGCTGGGTAGCAGTGAAGATGAAGTGGGCAAGAATGCCTCATAGTGTTGGCATGCGACATATCTTCGCAGTGTCTATCTTGTGCGGCATTGGATTTACCATGTCTATATTCATCTCGTCCTTGGCGTTCGGTTTCGAGCATGAGGTGCTCGATACCTATGCCAGATTGGGTATATTGATGGGTTCAACCGCATCGGCAATTCTCGGTTACACTTTATTAGCGATAACTTTGCCTAAGCCGAAAGTGGTAATGAGCTAAATCTCGAGCCCACAAGCAACAATGCTTGTGGGCTTTATGTATCTTTCTATATCACTCTCAAATCCAGTTAGGAAAATTTAAATTAGTTTTATTTTTATTCCTAAGTTAATGTTATTTAATGATATTTTTAGGTTTCTCTCTTGGCTTGAGTTCAGTGGCTTACATCTGATTGGACAAAAAATGATAGTTTTCCCGTATAGAAGCCTTATTTAGATCGGAAATTCCGAAATATCTACTCACCACAAGCGAATATTCTTACCTTCACCTTTTCCATAGACTCGTTGCCTTACATATTTTGCTTCAATGTTAGTCAATTGATATATCGAATCAAACTCGGTTATCATTTGTAATGTTTGTTTGGTAAAGTCCTATAAATGTTAAAGTTTTATAAAAGTCTGTGGAGCTAGTCTAAATGCTCATCGCTGTCCTGTCGGGTTTATCCTGGCGGCGTTTGTCCCTTGGCTGTTTCGTAATTTTGGGGAACGAACCAGTAAGTTGCTTGCGATTTTGCCAGCAGCATTGTTTGTCTATTTCATGACTTTCCTCCCTGTTATTACAGGGCAGGGGCCGCAACTCATTAGCTATGAGTGGGTGCCAAGTTTAGGGATTACTCTGAATTTTTGGCTAGACGGTTTAAGTTTGATGTTCGCATTGCTCATTTCAGGCATTGGCTTTTTCGTCATTATCTATGCTGGAAGCTATTTAGCGCACAAGCCAGATCAGCGTAAACTGCTGATGTATTTGATGGCTTTTATGAGCGCGATGCTTGGTGTAGTACTTTCAAGTAATTTAATGGCGATGTTCGTATTCTGGGAACTAACCAGTATTACTTCTTACATGCTGATTGGTTATTACCACGAGAAAGAGTCTTCACGTAAATCAGCGTTGCAAGGTTTGTTTGTCACAGTCGGCGGTGGATTAGCATTACTAGCCGGTATCATCATGCTTGGCACTATTGCTGGAACCTATGAAGTTCATGAGATCTTGGCTCAAGGTACCGACCTTCAAACTCACGCGCTTTTCACTGTGATGATGCTCGCTGTTCTTGGTGGTACTTTTACCAAGTCGGCGCAGTTCCCGTTCCACTTTTGGTTGCCTAATGCTATGGCAGCGCCAACGCCTGTGAGTTCTTACCTTCACTCTGCAACCATGGTTAAAGCGGGCGTTTATTTAATGGCGCGTTTGCAGCTACAATGGCCGGCCATGAGACTTGGACTTTGCTCCTTACCGGAGCTGGTGCAATTACCATGCTTCTTGGTGCAGCGATGGCAGTGTCGAGCACGGATCTTAAGAAAATCTTGGCCTACTCAACTATCATGGCTTTGGGCACGCTCACTATGCTTATTGGTATTGGCACTGAAGCAGCATTAGTTGCGGCTGTGGTTTTCCTTCTGGGACACGCCCTATACAAAGGTGCGTTGTTCATGGCGGCAGGTACTATAGACCACGAAACAGGTACGAAAGATGTACGTGAGCTGGGCGGCCTTCGCAAAGCAATGCCGTATACCGCTGCATTTATGTCTTTGGCGGCACTGGCCCTAGCGGGTGTTCCGCCACTGTTTGGCTTCATCGGTAAAGAGTTGATGCTAGCAGGCGTTCTAACAAGTCCTTGGGCTCCGGTTCTTGCATTAATGGCGCTGTTGACTTCGATCTTCATTGTTGCTTGTGCTTGTCTGTTGGTGATCAAACCTTTCTGGGGAGTGAAGAAGCAAACACCAAAAGAAGCACATGAAGCCCCAATGGGTATGCGCCTTGGTTTCACCATCTTATCGGTTGTCGGTCTTATCTTTGGCTTGATCCCAAGCTTAGTGTCCCCATTAGTGACGTCGGCGGCTAATGCGGTGTCGGGTTATGATGTTTCGGACATTGATTTGGCTCTATGGCACGGTGTGAATGTGCCGCTCATTATGAGTTTGACGGCGTTAGCGTTGGGTTACTTACTGTTTAAGAAGTGGGATTCGTTAGGATCGAAAGCTTCAAAAGCGAAACCAATGCTGGAGTATGGACCCGAACGCGGTTACTTCGTATTCATGGACAACATGCTTAAGTTTGCTAAGTGGTCGACTGCGAAGCTGCAAAACGGCTATATGGCGAACTACATCCTAACGATCTTTGTGACCACGATTGTGCTAGTAGGTTACACCATGTTTACCAAAGTAGGTTTCCATTGGGAGATTGATTTCTCTGATGTGACGCTTAAAGACATTGGCTTATCTATTTTGATTGTGGCTGTTATTACATATGCGTGTATTACTCCTTTGCGTTTAGGCGCGGTAGCTGCACTCGGTGCACTTGGCTTCTCAATGGCACTTATCTACGTGTTCTTCAGTGCGCCAGACTTGGCTATTACTCAGGTACTGATTGAGACGTTGACCGTTATCATGCTGGTTCTTGTGCTATTCAAACTGCCTAAGTTCCAAAAGCTATCGTCTTCCGATGTACGCTGGCGAGATTGTATTGTGGCCGTGTCATTTGGTGCCATGATGGCAACTCTACTCTTGACCGCAGTGCACTTTGCGATGCCGGGCGGTATTAGCGAATACCTCATTGAGAACAGCTACCCAATTGCTAAAGGTCGCAACATAGTGAACGTTATCCTAGTTGACTATCGTGCTTTAGATACATTAGGTGAACTCTTCGTACTGTCGCTTGCTGCGATTGGTGTCACTGCAATGCTTAGAACGAAGAAGGAAAAGTAATGAACAAGACAGGTACTTCAATCATTCTTCAAGTTATCGCTCGCTTCTTGCTGCCGATGCTGTTGCTATTCTCTGTGTTCCTTCTACTACGCGGACACGATGAGCCGGGTGGCGGCTTTATCGCAGGCCTTGTCGCGTCCAGCGGCTTTGCCCTTTATCTGTTCGCGTTCGATACAGAACAAACACGTAAGGTTATTGGCGTTGATAGCTCCTACTTGATGGGAGGCGGTTTGATTATCGCTATCTTGAGCGGCTTCATTGGCGTTGTATATAAAGGTGCATTCCTAAGTGCTGTGTGGTGGTATCCAACCTTGCCGGGTCTAGGAGAGCTGAAGATAAGCACACCGTTGATTTTCGATATTGGCGTGTATCTGGTGGTTATTGGAATGGTAACAACCTTGCTTCTTTCACTAGCACAGTTGGAGGATTAAATGACAACTTTGTTTGCTTTTGTAATTGGTGCGCTTTACGCAGCAGCCCTTTACATGATGCTTCGTCGAAGTGTCGTTAAGCTAGTGATTGGCTTAATGATTCTATCGAATGCCGCGAATCTGCTTATCTTTACTGGCGGTGGTCTTGTTAGAGGTGGTGCCCCTTTAATTGAAGAAGGTATGACAGGTCCAGTTGGTGCGATTGCGGATCCATTGCCACAGGCACT
Organism: Vibrio aestivus; assembly: GCA_003263845.1. Taxonomy (GTDB): domain Bacteria; phylum Pseudomonadota; class Gammaproteobacteria; order Enterobacterales; family Vibrionaceae; genus Vibrio; species Vibrio aestivus. The sequence goes on from JYJN01000161.1 coordinate 34,743, forward strand.
TATCCTTACCGCGATTGTTATTAGTTTTGGCGTATTGGCTTTTGCTGTTGTTTTGATCAAACGCGCTTACAAAGTGATTGGTAAAGACGACATGAACGAAATGAAGAGTACAGATTCACAATTATGATGCTATTAATGCCAGTACTGATCCCGATGCTTGCTGCCGCCATTTCGATGGTGTTGTGGAAGCATCAAACTCTGCAACGCTGGATCAGTGTTTTCTCAAACTTTGCGTTGCTCGTAGCAGCAGGGACTCTATTCACTACTGTTTATAACGATGGTATTCAGGTGATTACCCTTGGTGGGTGGGATGCACCTTTCGGTATTTCGCTTGTTGCTGATCTACTCGCCGTAATCATGGTGACAGTTTCGGCGGTTGTCGCTTTCTGTATTTCTATCTACGCGCTAGCGACCATGACCAAAGAGCATGAGAAGTTTGGTTTTTACCCACTTCTTCACTTGATGCTTGCGGGTGTCATTGGTTCGTTCCTCACTGGCGATATCTTTAACCTGTATGTATGGTTTGAGATCATGCTTGTAGCGTCGTTTGGTTTGCTTATCCTTGGTGGTGAGCGAAGTCAGATGGAAGGTGCGCTGAAATATGTAACGCTTAACTTACTGTCTTCAGCTCTGTTCTTAAGTGCGATTGGTCTTTTGTATGCCTACGCAGGAACGTTAAACATGGCTGATCTTGGCCAGAAGCTTGCGATGTCGGACAATCCTGAAGTGGTCACTGTCATCTCACTATTGTTCCTTGTGGCATTTGGTATCAAGGCAGCGGCTTTCCCATTGTTCTTCTGGCTACCTGCCTCTTACCATACACCACCCGTGGCTATTTCCGCGGTATTCGCTGGCCTACTAACAAAAGTAGGTGTGTACGCGCTTTATCGTGTGTTTAGTGTCATCTTCATTGGTGATATTGGCTTTACCCACAGTACGCTATTAATGTGGATGGGTATTTTCACTATGGTGACTGGCGTACTCGGAGCCGCAGCTCAATTCGAAGTTCGACGTATTCTGTCGTTCCATATTGTGAGCCAGATTGGTTACATGATTTTGGGCTTAGCTCTATTTACACCGCTTGCAATTCTTGGTGGCGTGTTCTATCTGTTCCACCATATTGTGGTGAAGACAAACTTGTTCCTAATTGGCGGTGTTATGCATCGTTTGCACGGAACCTACGATCTGTCGCGTTTGGGTGGTTTGTACAAGTCAGCACCGTTCCTAGCCATTTTATTCGCTATTCCGGCGATGTCACTGGCAGGTATTCCGCCATTATCAGGTTTCTTTGCTAAGTTTGTGGTTATTAAAGCAGGTATTGAAGCGAAAGAATGGATTGGTGTAATTGCGTCACTAGCCGTGGGCCTATTGACCATGTACTCCATGATTAAGATTTGGGCAGAAGCTTTCTGGAAGAAGCTTCCAGAAGAAGCAGAAACGTTACCACCGTTGTCGGATTCAGAGCGTTTTTTGTTTGTATCTTCCGATTATCCTAATGGCGGGCATTACAATCACTATCGGTCTGAATGCTGAATGGTTTGTGAATCTTGCCTCTATGGCCGCTGAGCAGATCCTTGATCCTCAGCAGTACATTCAAGCAGTGTTAGGAGGCAACTAATATGAAAGCATTTGGTTGGAACGTACTTCTGGCAATGGCATGGGTGGTGTTGTCAGGATCATATACCTTAGCAAACCTGCTTGGCGGTATGATCTTAAGTTACATGGTATTGGCTTATGTACTGCGTGATCGTCCATTGTTCTCGAAATACTTTGGTAAGTTACCTAAGCTAGTTAACTTCGTGTTGTTCTTCATATGGGATCTGATTAAGGCAAATGCACGCGTAGCATACGATGTAATTACGCCAACGCATTTGATGAAGCCAGCCGTGATTGGTGTGCCTTTGGACTTGAAAACAGACGGTGGCATTACCGTGTTTTCAAACCTAATTACAGCGACACCAGGCTCTCTTGCGCTTGATGTTTCGACAGATAAAAAAGTCCTATATGTGCACTTGATGTACTTTGAAGATGAACAGCTTCATATCGCAGAGCTTAAGCGACTAGAAGCCATGGTTATTGATATTTTGGGTTAAGAGTTATGATTGAAACGGTCTATCAGATAAGTTTTGGTATGATGGTGTTAGCCCTATTGCTGGCATCAATTCGACTACTTAAAGGTCCATCGCTCCCAGATCGCGTTGTCGCGCTAGAGCTTATGGCGTCTATTACTGTTGGTATGGTTGTGCTTTATGGTGCGGCTTATAACCAGCCTAAGTTTATTGATGTAGCGATCGTATTGGCGCTTACGTCATTCTTAGCGGCAGTCGGTTTTTCAAGCTATTTAGAAAAACGAGGAATTCGCAACGATGATTGATTTTGTAGTAGGGTTCTTTGCACTTATGGGCGCGTTCCTGATGCTACTTGCTAGCATTGGTTTGAATCGTATGCCGGATTTTCTAACTCGCATGCATGCGACGAGTAAAGCCGGTGCTCTAGGAATAGGGCTGATTGTGATTGCTTTCTCAATAGTATTTTGGGAAGACACGTCAATCGTTATTCGCTCAATTGTTGTGATTGTCTTCATTATTGTAACCGCGCCGATTGCTGCTCATATTTTGGCAAGAACGAGTTACTTCGTTGGTGTGCCTGTGTGGGGCGGCACGGTTAAAGATGCGATTAAAGAGCAATATGACATGGAGACGCATCAACTCTCGAGTAAGTGCGGTACTAGAAAAACTGAAGAAAAATAGCTTCGGGTTTAGCTTGTAAATAAAAAACGCTTCCATAGGGGAAGCGTTTTTTAGTGTTTAGGCTACTGTTATTTTTCGATTACAGTAAATATTGTCCACTCTTCGACAACCTGTTCCTGCAGGCCTACTACTGTCGCCGTGACACGTCGGTTAACCGCGTGGGCCACTTCATCATCACCATCGTTTTCAAGTCTGTCCTCACCAAAACCGATAATTCGAACGCGGTCAGGCTCTACCCCGTAATAGAGCAGCTCGTCCTGCACCATTTCCGCTCTCTTTTTCGAAAGTTCTAAGTTGTACTCAGGGGCACCGACTTTACTTGCATAGCCTTGAATCTCAATGGATGCACTTTGGTAGGCTTCCATGAACTCTGCCATGGTTGAAATTTGGTTGCTGAAGATGGGATTGATTTCGTAAGAGTCGTTCGCAAACAAGATGCGTAGCTGGCGCTCTTCCGAGGACTTGATAGTCTCGCCACAGCCATCGTTATCAACTTGAGAGGTTTCGGGAGTGCCTGGACAAAGGTCTCTAGCATTGACTACTCCGTCTCTGTCGTCATCAAGCAAGTCTGCTACTTGGGTGGCTTCGGGTGTTTCAATATATTCGTACTCTTCTTCCGCACACGTGTTGCTATGGGTAAAGGCGAGTACAAGGGCTAAACTTAATAGGCTCTTATTCAACATAACTAGTACTCCACTTTTTCCGTCCACTCTTTAGGAATATCAACGAGCAGGGCATCCAGAAGAACGCCTGTTGCATTCATCACTCGGTACTTAGCGTATTGCTCGGCGTAGTGAGCATCTAAGTAGTCTTTACGTGCCTCAAAGAGTTCGTTCTCAGTGTTGAGTAGGTCGAGAAGGGTTCGTTGACCAATTCGATATTGCTTCTCATAAGCCAGTACGGTTTCAGAGGCAGAGTCTACATGATCCGCTAGGAAGTTTTTCTGTTGCAGAGTTAAGTCCAGAGCACTCCAAGAAAGTCGGAGTCCTTCTTCAATCTCTCGATAGGCTTGGTCTCGTAAGTCTTTAGCTTTGTTCAACTGATAGGCGGCACTTTCTGAGCGGTCGCTGTCACTACCACCCCGGAATAAGTTGTATCGCATTCTAAGCATGGCAATGGCTTCTTCACTGTTGCCTTCAATACCGCCGGCATCATCACGCCAAGTTTGGCTCGCTTCTATAGAGAAGGTTGGGTACATCGGCCCTTTGGATTGTTTGTACTGGAATCGAGCTGAATCTATGTCCGCACCGGCAATTTGCAGCACTGGGTGTTGGTCAAATGCGACAACAAGTGCGTCTGTTAGCGAAAAGCGGTAATTTTGATTCATCGGCTCTTGGGTAAATTAAGCCGAGCGGTTCTTGCCCGACAAGTCTTCTAAATTGAGTATGCGTGTCGGCCAGATTATTTTGAGCTGCGAGAAGGTTGCCGTGCGCCTTTGCAATACGAGCTTCTACTTGAGACACATCCGCTGTTGACCCAATGCCTGATTCGGCTCTGCGCTTGATGTCTTTATATATCTCTTTGTGGACAGCGAGGTTGCTTTCCGACAGAGCGAGCACCTCATAGGACTTAACCGCATCCAGATAAACTTGAGTCACTCTTAGAGCTATGTCTTGAGCATCGGCCAGTATTTGGTTACGGATAGATTCAGCTTCGGCAGCGGTTCTATCTATGTCATTCAGCGTTGCGGAACCGTCCCATAAGAGCTGGGTGATGGAGATAGTCGCCTCTTTTCGCGTGAGGTCTGTTCGAGTCGGGTCATCAGCAGGATCGATGCCTTCGTAACCGATCCCCGCATCCAGGTCGATACTAGGTAGGTAAGCACCGCTTGCAGCATCAGCATTCTTCAAGCTAGATGCGTATTCGTTAAAGATGCTTTTAATTTCTGGATTGGTGGCCAATGTGATGGCTACCGCTTGTTCCAAGGTTTGTCCTGAGCTAGCAAAACTCATCGCTATTAAACTGCTTATGACTAATTTTTTCTTCCAAAACACAACGTACCTCCCCACTGAGTTATGAAGGACGAATAAACAGACAATCAAGAAGTTATCGTCGAACATGGCCATCGATCCTCTTAAGCGTAGTTAAGGATCCGGCAAAAAGGTATTTTTTACTTTAGAAGTAATTGCGGATTTTACAGATAGGACTTTGTTGGCTTTCGTTAGGATTCTTCTGTTATTGACTAGTTTGTCATTATGGCCGCGGCTATTTTTAATAGGTTACATAGTGGGATGTATATGGCGCTAGTGGGAGGCGTTGGTGCATCTGGGGGAACCGTTATGGGCATAAAAGCAGCGACGACCGTTCTACTTGTGAACGGAACCATTATCATTGATGAAAATGGTGATGTACGCCAATTGGGACCGGGTGAAACCGTCGCACCTGGTCAAGTAGTGGTGAGTGTGGGAGAGCCTTCAGGTCAAGAAGAATTGGGACCTGACACGTTTGATATTCAAGCTGAACTGTTTACGGAAGATGCGGGTTTACAATCTTTAGATATAGATGCCGAACTTGCTCAGATCTTTGAGCAAATTGAGGACGGGGTCGACCGACTTTGAATGAAGATTTTGCAACTGCTGCTGGTGGGCAGAATGGTTCTAGCCCTACTGGTTCTGGGGATATTGAACGAACTGGTGCGGAAACTCTAGCAGAAACATCTTTTGATACAGAAGGGTTGCAATCGCAAGGGTTGTCAGAAACTCAAAGTTTGGCGCTCGTTGATACACTCGAGGAAGCTATCGTTGTAACGCTCGCGCTGATCTCCGGTGATGACAATGTGAGTGCAGATGAAACTGACGAGCCTTTGGTGCTTGAAGGTGTCCTAGCCGCTACGGATACAGACGCCCCAACCTTTATTGAGCAAGTCGATACAGAAGGCGAACATGGTCAGTTTTCAATCGACAGTGAAGGTAATTGGATATTTGTCGCGAACAGCGCGTTCGATGAGTTAAACGTCGGAGATACATTAACAGATGTGTTTGACGTTGAGTCTGCTGATGGAACCGTCTCTACAGTAACGGTTAACATCAACGGTACTAATGATGCACCAGTACTCTCTTCAAATGACGGTGATGAATACAGTTTCGATTATGCCGAAGGAACAGAGGCTGGTGCAGTGATCGGCCAAGTGACAGCGGCCGACCCTGACACAGAGGTACTAGAGTTTTCCATTACAAGTAACGTAACCGACGATGATGACAATGAACTGTTCCAAATTGATCCGACAACCGGAGAAATTAGTTTAACCGAGGCGGGTGTGTCGGCGTTTACTAATGACTTTGAACAGCTACTTAATCAACATGCCATAACGGTGACGGTCACAGAAGTGGGGACAGAAGGTGAGCTGCTGACAGATAGCGTCATCGTCAACCTTTCAGAGCTAAATATTGATGACAATGACCCAATCTTCGTTGACGACGACGATCAACCTGTAGAGGGTTACGAATTTGAATACAATGAAAACTCTACAATCAATGATGTCATTGGCACGGTCAGTGCGTCAGATGCGGATGACGAAGTTGTACTCTACAGTATCAGTAGCAATGTTTATGGTGAAGGCGATACAGAGTTGGAATTTCCCTATTTTGCCATTGACGTGACCACAGGCGAGATAACGTTAACGGAGGCTGGGGTTGAGGTCTTCACAAATGATTATGAACTGGATGCTAACCAGCATTCTATAACTGTGACTGCCACTGAAGTCCCTGGACTAGGTGAAATTAAGAACACCGATATTGAAGTGTCACTGACAGAGCT
>JYJN01000162.1 GCA_003263845.1 Vibrio aestivus
AGTTGATGCCAAGGCGAGCTGGCGACATTGCTGAATGTTATGCCGACGCAAGCAAAGCGGCCGGCGATTTGGGTTGGCGAGCGCGATACGGTCTGGATGACATGACCGCACACAGTTGGAATTGGCAAGTGAAGAACCCGAATGGGTATGGACAGTAGTTGTAGGAAGGAAAAACATGTCTGATTTTGAAATGACGGATCACCCTCATCGCCGCTTTAATCCGTTAACTGGAGAGTGGGTTTTAGTGTCGCCACACAGAGCGAAACGACCTTGGCAAGGTCAGCAAGAGAGTGTCTCGAATGACACTCTGCCGAGTTACGACGAACATTGCTTCCTCTGTCCGACTAACGAGCGCATAAGTGGTGATGTAAATCCGAACTATCAAGGAACTTACGTTTTCAAAAATGATTTTGCGGCACTTAAACAAGACACGCCGCTTGCGGATAGCTTGGCGGATCCTTTGTTGAAAATGGAAAGCGCGCGTGGTGAAAGTCGCGTGATCTGTTTTTCTCCTGATCACAGCAAAACACTGCCTGAACTGCCTGTGCAAGCGATTGAGAAGGTGGTGGACACTTGGATCGATCAGACAGGCGAGCTAGGACAAGATTATCCGTGGATTCAAGTGTTTGAGAACAAAGGTGAAACCATGGGCTGCTCTCAGCCGCACCCTCATGGCCAGATCTGGGCCAACAGTTTTGTCCCAAGCGAAATTGCGCGGAAAGACAGTAATCTCTCTGGCTACTACCAACAGCATGGCTCAGCGTTACTGGACGATTACGTCGCTCGCGAGCTGATTGAGCAAGAACGTATTGTGGTTGAAACTGAACATTGGCTTGCGGTTGTGCCTTATTGGGCGGCTTGGCCTTTTGAGACGTTACTTCTTCCAAAACAGTCGGTTAACCGATTGACATCTTTAAGTTCAGCGCAAAAACAAGATTTGGCCATTGCGCTCAAAGAGCTCACCACTCGTTACGACAACCTGTTCCAGTGTTCCTTCCCTTATTCAATGGGTTGGCATGGCGCACCGTTCAACGACAGTGCCAATGAACATTGGACAGTTCACGCCTGTTTTTATCCACCACTTTTGCGCAGTGCGTCTGTGCGCAAGTTTATGGTCGGGTATGAAATGTTGGCCGAAAGTCAGCGTGACTTAACCCCAGAACAGGCAGCGGAGCGTCTAAGAAACGTGAGCACCACACACTACAAACAACAATAAACCTCAGCGAATGAGGCCCCTTGCTCTAAGCAAGGGGGTAAAAGCAGCAATCAAGGAATCAACGATGAATAAAGAGTTATTTAGTTTAGACGGTAAAGTGGCAATGGTGACGGGCTGTAATACAGGCTTAGGTCAGGCCATGGCCATTGCACTCGCAGAGGCAGGGTGCGATATCGTCGGTGTCAATCACAGCGATGCCGGTGAAACGCCGGAAATGATTGCCCAAGCAGGTCGGAAGTTTTACGCCATTACCGCAGATCTGAGTCAGCACGAGGCGTTAAGCAGCGTGGTTGAGCAGGCGGTGACGCTCGCTGGAAAAATTGATGTTCTGGTCAACAATGCAGGCATTATTCGCCGCGCAGATGCGATTGAGTTTAGTGAACAAGATTGGGACGACGTGATGGACATCAACCTGAAGAGTGTGTTCTTCCTATCTCAGCTCGTTGCACGTGAGTTCGAGAAGCAGCAAACTGGCGGCAAGATTATCAATATCGCTTCTATGCTCTCTTTCCAAGGTGGCATTCGTGTGCCTTCTTACACGGCATCAAAAAGTGGTGTGATGGGCATTACTCGCCTGTTGGCAAACGAATGGGCAGCGAAAGGCATCAACGTGAATGCGATTGCTCCGGGATACATGGCAACCAATAACACGGCTGCGCTGCGCGAAGACGAAGCTCGTAACCAAGCTATTCTTGAGCGTATTCCAGCCCAGCGTTGGGGAGAGCCGAATGATCTTGCAGGCCCTACTGTGTTCTTGGCATCGAAAGCTTCGGACTATGTGAACGGATATACCGTTGCCGTTGATGGAGGCTGGTTAGCACGTTAATGGTTGGCTGCTCGGCAGCCTTTTTTTTGTACCCAATCAATAAAATGAAAAGTCGTTTCAAAAAATGTGAGCAACCTTTGCGTTTAAGATTCGAGCGTCCGATATGATGACGTCATAGTATTGATAGAACTTATTATTGATACCCAAGCTTGCGTCAAATCGTAAGAAACATCGCCCCTTTATTGGCTCGCTTGCTTGGTTATATCCATGAATGTTGTAAAGAGAGTATTGTTACATGACGGAATCCATTACGCTGCGCCCGATCCCCGCTGAGCTGAATGAGCAAAGAGTGATCGACCACCTACCTACTGTGGTGGCAGCCATCAAAAAGAACATAGCCAAAATTGGTGAACGTAACCCAAAAATCGGCACTGACACACATCAATGGCAGTATTGTGGCCAGTTTGATTGGGTTTCGTCATTCTGGACAGGTGAGCTGTGGCTTTGTTACCAAATGACCGCAGAGCAGACATTCAAGAACAGCGCTAAGCTGCGTAAACAGTATTTTGCCGATATGCTTTTGGACCCGTTTTGGTTAGATCACGACCTTGGTTTCCAATACAGCTTAAGCTGCGTAGCCGACTACAAACTAACAGGCGATGAAGAGTCCAAAATGATGGCGATTCGCGCGGCCGATCATCTTATCCATCGTTTTAGAAAAATCGGTGGTTACATTGTGGCTTGGAACGATACGCATCCACTTGGGCCTGAAATTACTCAAGGTAAATCGATTATCGATTCACTGCAAAATACCGCATTGCTGTTTTGGGCATCAGAAGTGACAGGTTCAAACGTATACGCAGAGGCGGCGACGCGTCACAGTGAGACACTGGCGAAGCACATTGTTCGCGACGATTTCTCTACTTATCACTCGTTTAACTTCCATCCGGTGACTCAGGAGCCAATTAAGGGCGAAACCTTCCAAGGTTACGCCGACGACTCTTGTTGGGCACGCGGCCAGTCTTGGGCGGTGCACGGTTTTGCTCAAACGTATCTCTACACAGGGACGAGAAGTTCCTAACGTTGGCTAAGCAGTTGGCTCGATATGCTGTTGAGCAGATCACCGATGACGGTGTGCCAGTTTGGGATTATTCACTTCCTGCTGACGAGATTCAGTACAAAGACAGCTCAGCAGGCGCGATTACCGCAGCGGGCCTATTACTGATCGCTCAGTGCATTGAAGATGAGCAAGAGGCGGAGCAGTACCGAAAATGGGGCTTGTACTTGCTGCAAGGTTTGATGGACAGTTGCGATCTCACTCAAGACGATAACGCACTTGGCTTACTGGCGCACGGCGCGTCTTTTTGTCAAAGTTGGTCTTTGCGACAACATGCTGCCATACGGCGATTATTATTACTTAGAGGCACTGATGCGTGCCAATGGTTATCAGAAGTTCTTCTGGTAATTCACTAACCCAACTTATTGATTTTAATAGGGCAGAGAGTTTAATAGGCTCCCTGCCTTAGGGAGCTTTTATGTCTAAAATAGACCAACCGAAAGGCCATATGACTCTGCCCGTTGAAGTCGGACAAGAAGAAGTGGTGCTGGATCTCTACAAAAAATGGCAAGCGGATGCACTGCGTGACAGCGACGGTACCAGCATGCCTGACTCACTGGCAGAGCAAGACAGCGATATCTATTCAGTGATGTGTTTGGTGCGCGCTGACCAGAAATATGCCTACGACAATCCACAATACCTACATCGTAAGTATTTGATGTCTTTCCCTGTCACAGCAATGTGTGAAACGGTGTCTATTTCACCACTGGATGGCTACAGCAAAGACAAATACGAGCTGGATGATGACAGCGATCCGAAACAGTGGTGGGAAGTACGTAATCGCACCACTAACCAAGTGATCAATGTTGAGCATTGGGATGTGTGCGCGGAAACCAACACAGTGCAGGTTTATCAAGCCGTGCCATATCACGAGTACACAGTGACCTTCCTTGCAAGGCAGGTATGGGATAGCGTTTCCATGTATAACGCTCTAACCAACGACTGGGACGGGCCGCGTATTCGCAGCTTAGACCCTTACCATCCTGAGTGCCGATCGCATCTACTGAACCACTTTCAAACTTGGTTGGATGAACACCCGAACACGACCGTGGTGAGATTTACCACCTTTGCTTTCCTATTCGTGATCGACACTGGAGAGAAGAACCAAGACATTTATCGAGATTGGACTGGATATGGTGAAACGGTGAGCCCTCGCGCTCTAGACGATTTTGAAAAGCGCTTTGGTTACCGTTTAACCCCAGAAGACTTTGTGGATGCGGGTTATTACAACGGTACCTATAAAGTTCCTTCTCAACGCTACAAAGATTGGATGACATTCGTTCAAGAGTTTGTCGTGAGCTTTGCAGCCGAGCTGGTCTCTATGGCGCACAAAGCGGGTAAGCGTACTGCGATGTTCCAAGGCGATCACTGGATTGGCACAGAACCTTTCTTAGAGAGTTATCAGCAGATTGGCTTGGACATCAATATTGGCGCGGTTGAAGATGGTGTGGCCTTGCGTCGACTGACTGACTCTGGCGGCGACCAAGTCCGCGAAGCACGATTTTATCCTTATTTCTTCCCAGATGTGTTCCGTGAAGGCAATGATCCCGTGGTTGAGTCTATGTCTAACTGGACTAAGATTCGCCGCGCCATGTTGCAAAAGCCTCTAGATCGAATCGGTTACGGCGGTTACTTGTCATTGGCGAACAAATTTCCACACTTTATTGACCACGTGACTGAAGTTTCTCAACAGTTTGGCGATTACCTGCAGCACACTCAACGAACGGAGTCGCAGAAAGTGGCGGGTAAAGTTGCGGTACTAAGTGCTTGGGGCAAGGCGCGCAGCTGGCTACAAAATCAAGCTCGCGACCAAAGATTTTATGTGCCACCACGTCCTGATGTCATGGAGCTGGTAGGAAACAACTTGCTTGAGTGTTTGTCTGGCTTGCCGTTCGAGGTGGAGTTCATCAGCTTCGATGACATCGTTGAAAACGGCATTGATGATGATATTAAAATCATCATTAACTCCGGCGATGCGAACTCTGCGTGGAGTGGTGGTGAGTGCTGGGACAATCCGGATGTGTTAGTCGCCATTCGTCAGTTTGTGGCGCAAGGCGGCGGCCTTCTTGGTGTGTCTGATCCATCTGCGCTGCAAAAGAACGGCCGTTACTTCCAACTTGGTGATGTGTTCGGCTTAGAGAAAGAGACATCTCTTACCATGGGCCGTGTGGCCATGCCTGTTTCGGTGACTGGAGAGCACTATCTCAGCCAATGTTTAACAGGTAAAGAGGACTTCGGAAACTTAAGCTACGTTTACCCACAAGCGGATGATCTCAATGTGATTGTTGCTCAAGGTCAACACTTGGCGTTAACGGCGAAAGAGTATGGCGAAGGCCGCTCTGTGTACTTGGGTAACTTACCCTTCACCACAGAAAATGCTCGTCTGCTGCAGAATATTCTGATTTGGTTAGGAGCCAATGACGGCCAATCTCAGAGCTGGCTATCATCAAACCCTGAAGTGGACGTCGCTTTCTATCCAGACACGTCGATGGCGACTGCGGTGAACTTCTCGTCAGAGCCGCAGAAAGTGACGGTGATTGATCACAAAGGGCATGAAGTGAGTTTGTCACTTGAGTCGTACGAGTGGCGTTGGCTGTCCGCTGAGTAATAAAAGGAAGGTGCTTCGGCACCTTTTCTTTTCTCCAAAGCAAAAATAAATACCGCGCATTTATACCTAATACCCTGTAAACCAGTTCAGCTAGATAACGTTATGACATCTCAACACTTGCTTACCATCCGCGAGCGACTGACTCGCACTCTCATCGATCAATATCGCTTAGATTATTGCCCACAGTCTTGCCAACATTGGGTTGAGACTTTCATTGGAGGCCAAGGTTGGCCTGATGTTGATCTGAAAAAGGGCCAAGAATCTGGTGAGGTAATACGTACGTATCTAGAGCGGGTGCTAGCGATCGCCTATCGAGTACATCACGCAAGTGAGCCTCAGGTTAAAAGCGTCTTAAGTTGCGCGCTTTATTACTGGTATCAAGTGAATCCGAACAACTGGAATTGGTGGTGGAACCAGATTGGCAAGCAAAGGTTATTGGGAGGTATTGCGCTACTTCTAGATGATGATATTGATGCTAAGTGGTTAAAGAGAATTGCTCTCGACATGCCTAAAAAGGCGAGCATGACAGGCGCCAATTTGGCCGACCTTTGTATGGTGTGGCGATAGGTGCTGTGCTTGAGGGAAATCAAGCGCGGCTAGCAAAGGCGATGCGCCAACTGGCAACCACGTTGCAGACGACGTCTGATGAAGGAATTCAGCGCGATTACTCTTACCAGCAGCATGGCGCACAAATCTACAACGGCGGCTATGGCGAGTCGTTTTTTAATGTGGCGCTGGTTTGGGCGTATGCTTGTGAAGGGAGTCCATTTCAGTTTATCGATGCCGATAAGCAGCAACTGCTCAACTATTTTGAGCAAGGCACGCTGTGGATGACCCACGGCAGGCAGTTTGATTTTAACGTGTGTGGTCGCTCTGTGGCGAAGCCCTATCTGGAAAAACGCGATTATCATCGTAACTTGGCATTTCAAGCTCAGCGACTTCAATCATTGGCTCCGCATAAGCGAAATCAGCTAGAGTCCATTCGACGCTTCTATGAAGGGTTTGAGGCCTATCCGTATCAAGGTTTTAAAGTGTTTTGGCGATCCGATTATTGCTCTCAAGTGAGCGCTCACTATAGCGTAACGGTAAAGGCAAACTCATGTCGCACAGAACCTATTGAGCAAGGCAACCAAGAAAACCTCAAAGGCGGCTGGCTCGGCTTTGGCAGCATGAATATCACGGTGACTGGCAAGGAGTACCACAATATTTTTCCCTATTGGGATTGGCGTTTTATTCCTGGCGTCACTGCCCCTGCGGTTGAACGAGCCCCTAAAGAGTGGGGGCAGTCGAGCAGCTACGCATTGGGCGGGTGGAGTGAGCGATGGGCGTTCTGGCGTGATGACCTTTGAACTGGAAAATGATGGCTGCCGCGGTTTGAAGTCTTGGTTCTTCTTTGATGGCCTAGTGATCGCATTGGGTGCGGGGTTAAGCGCTGACTGTGAACGCCCATTAGTGACAACGCTCAATCAATGTTGGCTAGAAGGCGAAGTGGAAGTGGGCGGCCAAATACCCAACGCAGCGGACTGGGTTTATCACAATCAGTGTGGCTACATTAGCCTTGATCACCGGCCAATCAAAGTTGAACGTTCAGTACGAAGCGAAAAATGGCATAGCATTAATCGTCACTTAGAAAATAGAGACAATCTCAAAGAGGTGCTGACGTTATCGATTGATCACGGCCTTAACCCTGCTAATGACGGATACGCCTATGCCATCTTACCGGCGACCACTGCCAGCAGAACCAAGCGTTATGCGAGCAAGCCAAATGTCGAGATTCTGGCCAATAGTAACTCTTTGCAGCTCGTTAAGTATGGAAAAACCTACTGCGCAGTGTTCTATAAAGCTGGCCGTTTCAACTTGAATGAAAATGCATGGGTTGAAGTGGACAAGCCTTGTGTCATGCAATGGAAGTATTCGAATGATTTAATCAAGGTGGTACTTTCAACTCCGGGATCGAGTGTGCCGGTAAAATTGATATTTAATAATCAACAAATTGAATATTTAGCAAAAATTATCACACCACCTAGCATTCATCATTTAGGTGAAACCATTGTGCTTACCCTCGCACCTTTAACAAAAAAGGCTAAAAAATAGACGATCAAAATAACATTCTTATAAAATTGGAATTACTTTTCAAAAAATTATTGGTTACTGTCCGAAACGCTGATTAACCCAGTAAATAACCAATAATGAGAAACTATGAAAACAGTTCAATACGTGAAAACCACCTTAGCGATAGCCGCTTTAAGTAGCGTTTGCGCTTCTGCAAATGCCGGCTCAATTTCGCAACTTTCCAATCAAGTCGCTCCAGAGTTTGCTCAAAGTGAGCAAACTGCTGTGGCATCGAAAGGGCAAGACTTAATCCAACTATCAACGACATACGTCAATGATCAAGGCCTTGACGGCAGTTGGGCAGACATTGATTACTCGATCATTTCCACTACAGGCAGCGAGTTTCGTGAGCATCTCGCACGAATTCGTATTCTTGCTGCCGACTACCATCTAAACAGCAATGCAGCTGCCGCAACCGCGGCCAACAAGGCCATTCGCTTTTGGTATAGCTCTGCACGTTCCAACAGCAATTGGTGGTGGAACGAAATTGGTAAACAGCTCTTCCTTGGCCCGTCAGCCATCATGCTTGGCGCAACACTGGATGCGGATCTTAAGCAAAACATTGTGAGTGACATGCCAAGTGCACCATATAAAACAGGCGCCAATCGCACCGATATTTCAAAAGGGGTCATCTTTGGTGGCTTACTTGGCAATGATGAAGTGCGACTGCAAAGCGGTCTGAGTGGGATTGAAGAGACCATTGTCGTGACGGAAGACGAAGGCATTCAAGCTGACTTTTCCTTCCAGCAACACGGCCCACAACTCTACACGGGTGGCTATGGAGAAGTGTTTTTCGATACTGCATCATTTTGGGCTTACCACGTGAAAGACACGCCGTGGCGCTTTGCACTTGAACGAGAGGCGTTACTGGGCAGTTACCTAATTGATGGTGTTCGTTGGATGCAGTCTCACGGAACTCTGGATTATAACGCTATGGGTCGAGGGATCAGTCGTGATGCTACTTTGGACAATGCACCTCTAATCAAGCAAACCCAGTACATTGAGGCACTAGCACCGCAAAGAGCACAAGAGACACAAGCACTTAATCTGCACCTGAATGGCGGCCCATCTGGTTTGCAAGGTTTTAAATCTTTTTGGCGCAGCGACTACGCGAGCAAAGTTGGCAGTGGCCATTTTGTCGGCATCAAAATGAACTCGGTGCGCATCGAACCGACCGAGGCGGGTAATGGTGAAAACCTACTTGGCAACTGGTTAGGCTTTGGTAGCACTTTCATCATGCAAAGAGGTGATGAGTACCATAACCTATTCCCAGTTTGGGACTGGAAGCTGATCCCAGGTGTGACCGCTCCACACTTTGCTCAAAAACCGAAGGATTGGGGGCAAATCGAAATGCAAACCACGTTTGTGGGTAGTGCCTCAAATGGGCGTCATGGTGTGGCGGTCATGGATATGGATGTATGGTCGACTCAAGCCAAAAAAGCATGGTTTAGCTTTGATGATGAGCTGGTGGCCTTAGGGGCGGGGATACGCTCGACACGCTCAGAGTATGTCAGCACCACTGTCAACCAAACTCGTTTGAACGGTGATGTGACTGTGGATGGCCAAGTGTTCTCGCAAGGCAGTCGCGCGATCGTTAATGCCAATTGGGTGCATCATGACGGTGTGGGTTATGTGTTCCCGAACTATTGGTATGGGCATATGGACAATCGCCAGAACACAGGCAGTTGGAAAGCGATCAACAGTGGCGGGTCGGATGCGCAAATCTCAGACGGTGTGTTCATGTTAAGAATGGGGCATAGCTGGCAGCCAACATCGGCGTCTTACGCGTATCAAATTGTGCCGGAGAAAACAGCAACCGAGACGGCAACTTACGCCCAAAGTAACCCAGTTCAAATCTTAACTAATACCGATAAAGTTCAGGCTGTCTATCATACTGAGCTGAACTCGACAGGCATTGTTTTCTACCAAGCTGGCAGTCTTACACTGGCCAACGGTGCGGTTGTGACGGTAGACAAACCAAGTGTGCTGGTGGTCGATAGCTCGCAGGTTCAACCTCAAATTACGCTCTCAACACCGGGCTATGGCACGCAAGTGAAGGTGACCTACAGTGGTGGTGGTTTGGATCTTGTCACCAGCGTGGTGACCTCATCATTGAAAGCAGAGTTAGGTAAAAGCCACAGTGTGGACTTTTCCAATCCAGTGATCGAACCGCAGCCTGCCACGATTATGGTCGGCGCGGATGCATTTGTTCGTGACGGCAGTTATGCCAACCAGAGCTTTGGTCAAAACAGCTTCTTGGTGGTCAAGAAAGATGGCGCAGGTTACAACCGTAAAGTGGTATTGAGTTTTGATCTGAGTGGGCAAGCCTTAACTGCAACGACCAAAGCGGTTCTTAAGTTACATGTTAAGAACGTCAACACATCGGCGCAGCGACAAGTGCAGTTTTCTCGCTTAGCTTCGGCAAATTGGACTGAAAGCAACATCAGTTGGAACTCACTGCCTGCGGTGCAAATGGTGGGTAGTAAAATGACGATAACGCCTCAAGATAAGGGCAGTTGGATTGAGGTAGACGTGACGGATCTTGTGACTGAAGGCGTGAACAGCTTCTTGATCGAAAACCCAGGCGTGGCCGATGGCAAAGGCGATGTCAGCTTCTCTAGCCGAGAGTCTGGATTAGCGCCGGAACTAGTCATTACTCCTTAGCTAGAGTGCCTCTCTCGTAACAGAGCGAGAGTTTACTCCGATAAAAAAACGCCCGTCATGGGCGTTTTTTATGTTTGTTTTTTTACGTTTATTGGCTGGGAGTTTAGCGCGTTTTGTCTTTCTCAATCTCATTCATCATTTCCGCCGACAAAGACCGTACTAGCTCGGGCTTGTCTTCGGCGATGTTATTGAGCTGGCCCTCATCATCGTGAAGGTCAAACAGTTGCGGTGCGCTCATGCAGCCTTTTTCATTGCCTGTGTATTGGCAGATAAAATCATCATCATGTGGTGGAATGTAGGCGAAATCGCGATTGCGAAATACCTTCTTGTACTGCATGCCTTCCAGCACCATAGACTCGCGTCCAAGAGGATCTTGGCCCGTTAGAGCACCTAGCATATCTTGGCTATCAGGCGCTTCTTCTTCACTCAGCTGATAGCCTGTCAGCTTGGCGAACGTGTGGTAGAAATCCACTTGGCTCACTAGGGCTTCTGATTCACCGGGTTGGATTTGCGCAGGCCAGCGGACGATAAATGGGACGCGAGTGCCGCCTTCAAATAGGCTGTATTTACCGCCTCTTAATGGCCCGGCCATTTTGTGTGTGCCGTTGAGCTTAATAGCGTCATCTTTATAGCCATCGTTGAGTACTGGCCCATTATCGCTTGAGAAAATCACAATGGTGTTATCGGCAATACCTAAGCTTTCCAGCTTGTCTAACACCTGTCCAATGCACCAATCCATCTCAACAATCACGTCGCCTCTCACACCGTGCGGGGTTGCCCCTCTAAACTTCGGGTTCGGGATCCTTGGTACGTGCGGCTGATGCATTGCGTAGTACAAGAAGAAAGGCTGGTTGTGGTTCTCTTCAATGAAGTCGATGGCTTTCTCGGCGAATACTTCGCCCATGGTTTCATCGTTCCAAATCGCTTGTTTGCCTCCGCGCATGTGACCGATGCGACTGACGCCATTGATGATAGTGCCGTCATGGCCATGATCGTACATGACATCGAGAAGCTCTGGGTGGAAGCGGCCATTCGGCACGTCTGGGTAGGCTTGATTCCAATCGTAAGTCACCTCGATAGGGTCGTTAGGGTCGAGGTTATCCACCTGTCGATTGTCAATGTAGACGCACGGCACGCGGTCATTGGTGGCAGCCATAATGTAGGACTGATCAAAACCCACATCGTTCGGTGTACCTTGGATTTGTTCGTTGAAGTCGAGGTTGCCATCACCAAGACCTAGATGCCACTTACCCACGATCGCTGTGGTGTAGCCAACTTTTTGCAGCATTTTTCGGCAGTGTGTGGTCATGAATGCCGATAATTTGAGGTGCGTCGCCGGGCAGAACGGCTGCATCGGGATTTCTCCACGGTAGCTACCCGTTAGTAGGCTGTAGCGCGATGGCGTACACGTCGCTGCGGTGGCATAACCTTGGTGAAACTTAATGCCTTGTTCGGCCAGTTTATCGAGGTTGGGAGTGGGAATATCGTTGGCGCCGTAACAGGATACGTCGCCAAAACCTAGGTCATCTGCGTAGATAATAATGACATTCGGTTGTTGAGTGTCGTTCATAACAATACCTGTCTATTTAACTTCATTGTAAGGAATAAGGTGTGAAAGCACTTGGTGTTGATACCAAGGGTCTTCAATCCGAGTCAGCCCTTGTGCCAATTGGTGCAGTAGCGACTGAAACGTGGGATCTTGGATATCTAGCTCTAGCGGGCGAAGCTGATAAGGATCGGACTGATCATCAAACAGTCGCGTTTGGGTCAATTGATAATCGGGGCTAATTTCCAATGCCAAGGTGTAACGCTCGGTTTTGATACCGCGGCTTTGCGGGAAGTAATCAACGACTTTGCCAAGGTGATTTGTTTCCCCATCCAGATTGCGAAAATAGAGCGCATAGCCTTCTTGGTTTGCATCAAAGCGAGCTTCGCCTTGCACCGAACTGGGTATTTGGTCAGCAAGCCCCAGTTTTGAAAGAATGCTTGGCATGATATCGGGGCTAGAGATGAAGTGCTTAGCGATATCGGCCTCATTTTGCTGCGGGGATTTCACGATGAAAGGTACTTGGAAAGATTCGTTGTAGATGCAGTTTTTGGCATCTTCCAAGCCATGGCTACATAGGGTCTCACCATGATCGCTGGTGAACACCACCAAAGTATTTTCCCATTCGCCAGCCTGTTTTAGTGCATCAACAATGCGGCCAAACTCTTTATCTACGCCGGATACGTTGGCGAAGTAATAGGGTGCCGACTTGGCTTTTTCCAACTGCAGATCAGCGTTGTCTCTCACCAGCAGCGATTGTGTACTTTTATCTTGGTACAGGGCAAGGTCCGCTTCTCGCAGTCTTTCAAGCTGTTGTACGGGCTATGGGGTGGGTTCATTGAGACAAACAGCGCAAAAGGCTGGTTATCGTCTCTGACACCAGATTGGTTGGTGATGTATTCAATCGCTTTGTCGGCTTCATGTTCGGCCGACCAAACCTTCGGCTCATATCGCTTACCGTGAGAGTCGTAATAATGCGGATTGGTGTGCTGGTCGAAAGTGCCGTAGCCATACCAGTAATCAATGCCATGACGACGTGTCGGTTCGGTGTACGAATCCCAAGCGGGTTGCTCCCCTTCGACAAAATAAGCATCAACAAAATGCCCCGGATTTTCTGGGTCATTGGCCGTTGGTAAGTCGAGATGCCATTTGCCGATATAACCTATGTGATAGCCTGCATGTGACAAAACATCGGTAAAGCAGGTTTGGCTTTGCGGCAAATCTGAGCAGAGACGATCGGAGTTGCAGTTTAAAGGCACGCCGCTCTTATTGGGGTATAGGCCTGTCATCAGGCTGCCTCGGTGGGGGCTGCACACAGGGCAATTACTCACCGCATTGGTGTAGCTGGTGGCGGTGAGGGCAAAGGCGTCTAAATTTGGTGTGGTGACAGGATCTGGCCTGCCCGACAAGTACGCTGAGTAAGTAGGATTTTGCCAAATACCTAGTGACATCAGACGAAACTGGTCGGGAAACACATACAAGAGGTTTGGGCGTTTCATCTCAGCTTTCTCGGGAATTTTTATGACTAGATGATATATTGAAACGATGTTTTGATTTGCAAGGTAAGTCACAATTAAAACAAATTTGAAAAGGTGTTTTAAATATTGTGGTGAGATATTCAAAAACAGTTGTATGATACTTAAAACAGTAGTTAGGAGGTATCAGATGCAATCGACACTCATTGCCACAAGTAAAGTGACGGCGAAACGACCATTCCATGTGTTGAGCAAACCTATTGGCCCGATCTGCAATTTAGATTGTGACTACTGCTTTTATTTAGATAAAACCGAGTACTATCCGGAAACGCGTCGCTTCGACATGCCAGATGAGGCGTTAGAAGCCCACATCAAGAACTACATTGAAAGCCAACCTAGAGGTTGCCAAGAAGTGACGTTCGGTTGGCAAGGTGGCGAGCCGACTTTGCGTGGTATCGACTTCTTTAAGTTGGTGGTTAAGCTGCAACGCAAACATGCACGGCCTGGGATGCGTATTCTCAATACCCTGCAAACTAACGGCGTTTTGCTTAATGACGAGTGGGGCGCTTTTTTAAAGCAGAATCACTTCTTAGTTGGGATCAGTATTGATGGTGATGAAGAGCTGCACGACTACTACCGCAAAACCAAAGCGGGCAGAGGCAGCTATCGCCAAGTGATTGAGGGATTGAGAGTACTGCAACGTCATCAAGTGGAAACCAATGTGCTGACGGTGATTCAGAATCACAATGGCGAGCATGGACGACGTGTCTACCAACACCTCAAAAGCTTGGGCGTGCAGTTTATTCAGTTCATTCCCATTGTTGAGCCGGAAAAGGGCAAAGGCGTTTCTAGTCGCAGTGTGTCGGATATTCAGTTTGGTCAGTTTATGATTGAGGTATTCGAAACTTGGCGTGAAGCGGATATTGGCAAAATCTTCATTAGCATTTTGATAATGCGTTAGGCATGAGCTTAGGAATGCCGTCGAACATCTGTGTCCACTCGCCTCAGTGTGGTGACAATATCGTGATGGAGCATAATGGCGACGTCTACAGCTGCGATCATTTTGTTTATCCTGAGTTCAAATTGGGTAACTTGAAGCAGAAAGATTATCCCGACTTGATAGAGACGCCGATTCAGCAGCAGTTTTCCACCCGCAAGCCGATTGGCAGTCAGCTTCACTGCATGCGATGCGACCAAAGAGATCTGTGCAATGGGGCGTGCCCCGCTCAACGAATCAATGATGAGGGTGAGCTTGCCATTGACGCCAAGCACGTACTTTGTGCCGGCTACTATGCCTTTTTTACTCATTTGCGACCGTACCTGCGTGCCATGGGTGAGTGCGTGAGGCGCAATATTCCCGCAACCTATTATCAGAAGTTCCTGTGATCGCGACTAATCTGATTGTGACAACAAAAGCCAGCAAATGCTGGCTTTTGTTGTTTATGACTCTTAGTTTTTCCTCTTTGCTTGGCCTGGCTAGATCACCGCTTTCATTCGATAGAACCACGTACACAACGGATCGTGGTAACGCTGCATCTCTTGATACAGCTCGTCAATCAAGCGCGATTTGATATTGGCATAATTTGGATTATCAATGTGATTGATCATTTCTTCGGCATCTTGGGCGATGTGGTAAAGCTCACTTTTGCCACTGGCATTAAAGACTAGTTTATGATCTTTGGTGCGCCACATACGCTGCGGGAATGGCGTGAAATGCCCACTTTGCTGAGCCAAAATACCCTGCCGTGGCTCGAAAGGCTGGTCGCGTAAGATAGGCAACAGAGAGACGCCATCAAAACTTTCAGGGATTTGGTTTTGCCCGATATCGGCAAAGGTCGCGGTTATATCGTGTAAATAGACCAACTCGTCATTAGTTGCGCCTTTACTAGCGCTGTGCGGATCTTTAACTATCAGCGGCACTTTATAGGTTTGATCAAACATAAACTCGCCTTTTTCGATCATGCGATGCGCGCCCATTGCATCACCATGATCGGCGGAAACTACCGTAAATAGATCGTCATAAAGGCTGTTGTCTTTTAGAAAATCGATCAGTTTGCCAAGGGCATGGTCGATCAACGTAATGTAGCCCCAGTATTTGCAGATGATCTGCTTCCAATCTTGTTCTGGTAAAGACCAAACTCCCCACATTTTGGCAATATTGGTGTAGTGCTCAGGTTTGCCCTCTAGCGGTTGGTAGAAGCTTGTATCCAGCGTGACTTGGTCTGGCTGATACATGGAGTAATAAGGCTCGGGGATGATGCAAGGTGTATGTGGCCCCCAGAAGTTCATCCATAACGTAAAGCGTTGGTTGTTGTCGATGCATTGCTGAATATGGGATATCGCTTCATCCACCAAGAAATAAGGAATAGAGGCTTCTGCTGGAGCTTCAAGTAAGCCATAGAACTCTTGAATCTGCAGGTTAGGGTTATTGCCAAAGGTGGTGTCACTCACTTTAGGCAAAGCAAACCCTTTCTCTGTTAGCCAATCTAGGTAACGGTTGCCATTTAGTGGGTTGCTATCAAAAGCCAAACCTTGGTAAACGCCGCTGCTGGGTAGGCGTAGCCATCGAAGTTATGGCCAATATAACCGTACTCTTTAGGTAATTTCTTGTGGCCGATGTGCCACTTACCAATATAGAGATGCTGATGATCGGGAAGCGACGATATTAGATTGTCATCTTCGATCGGCACATCGCACTTATCCCCCTCTTTATCTGAATTACACATCACCCCATGGTTGGATGGCATTTTTCCGGTGAACAGTGATGTTCGCGATGGCGTGCAGACGGACGAGGCGCAAAAAGCATTATCAAATCGCATTCCATCATGCGCGATGGCGTCCATGTTTGGTGTCTGGACTACGTTGTGACCATAAGTGCCCAACATGTCTGCGCGGGTTTGATCCATCAAGAAAATAGCAAGGTTCATTCACTCTCCTAGTTATTTGAAATGATGTTTCAATTATATTGATGAAGTAATTTTAAAAATGTGATTTGTGTGCTTGTGTGCGCATAAAAAATGAAACGTAGTTTTGATCTGGATATCATAAATATAAAAAACCGTTTCAATAATTTAATTGTATGGGTTTTAATTCGCTCATTGACAGAGTTAACACTAAGTGAGCATAGCAATGGCTATCGATTTGAACCAATTGATAACGGGTGGTGTAGGTTTCGAGAATAGGGAAGATGTCATCTCTATTGTTGACTCGATCGCGCTAAAGCAACTGGCTCTGATGGATGGTCAGAATAAAGTTCTGGTTAACCGATATGGCTCTGCGCATTATGACCAAGGTACTACGAAAATTGAGCATATATGTCGATTGATGTGGGGCATTGTACCAATGGGTGCGGAAGGCGAGCAACATCACCAAGCGTCTTAGGTCACATAGTAAAGGGAACAACACCGTCAAGTTCTGATTATTGGCAAATGCCCAATAACTATGATCAGCGAGTGGTCGAAATGTCTTCTATTGCGGTGGCATTAGTCGAACAAACCGAATTTTACTGGTTACCATTGACGACCGAACAAAAGGTCAAATTGGTCAATTGGTTATCATCGGTCGCATCTATTGAGATCCCAGCTAACAACTGGCGCTGGTTCCGAATTCTTATCTTGAGTGCGCTAAAGCAGTTGGATCAATCGATTGATGAACAGGTTTTAGCCAAAGACTTAGCCTTTGTTGACAGCCTGTACCTGAAAGATGGTTGGTATCAGGATGGTACAAACGGTGTGGTGGATTACTACAACCCTTTTGCGTTCCAGCTTTATGCATTGATGTACTGCCGATGGAACGCTTATCAAGGCGAACTATGCGCAAAATTCGTTTCTCGCGCGATTGAGTTTTCAGACAGCTATCAAGCGTGGTTTGGCGACGATGGTAAGCAACTCGCCTATGGCCGCTCTTTAAATTACCGCTTTGCCGCGGCAGGGTATTGGGCAGAGTTGGCAAGAGCAGACGACGAGCGAATTGATGTTTCGGTGTGCCGTGATATCTGGACCCATACGTTGAACTGGTGGGCAAACCAAAGCATTTGGGATACTCACGCCCAGCTCTTGCCCGGTTTTGGCTACGCGAATCTGCTTAGCAGCGAATTCTATACCAGCTCAATGTCGCCGATGTTGGCGTTAAAAGCGTTTAACGCGTTAAGCATGCCAGTAGATCATCCGTTCTGGCAGCATAAAGTGCAGCCTTTGAGCACAGCACTAAAGCCAGCTTGGATTGCTGATCGTCATCTGATTTGGCGCAATGGTGGCAGCTATCTCATCACGAATTCACCTTCCGCAGCTGAGTTAAGAAACTGCTCAGATAAATACAACAAATGCGCCTACAGCTCTGATCATGGCTTGTGTGTGGAATCTGAACGATGGATAGAACAAAGCTGGATTGGCGACAACATCTTTGCTGTTAAGCATCCGGAAACTCAACAGTGGTTTGGCATTAATAAGGAAAGACGCGCTGAGCGAGTTGGCGATACCTTGATTAGTCAATGGCAGCCGTTTGCAGGTTGTCGTATTCAACTCACCCAAACGCTGACCGATGGCCGGGAAACCCGCGACTTCATTATTGAGTGTGAACGCCCCGTCGAGTTTGTACTGAGCGGCTATGCCGTAAATCAATGGACCGCTTGGTTCAGTCATTGTGAGCGTGATGAAGCGAGCGTTGAATCTTCCCGGCTCTATAGCCAGCTTCGCCTAGAGAAAGGCGACGGCATTTGCTCGGTATACCCTTGCGCGCCAAATACCAATTTACTCTACCAACATGCCAGTGTGCCTGTGATACGGGGTGATCTTATTCAAGGTAAGAATCAGATCCGTGTTTTGGTCTCGGCAGGTCGGTTAACCCCTTCTGCCCCTGCGGCAACTAACTCTTATACCTCTAATAATTCACATCAGGGAGTGACTGATGAATACTAAAAAAACTTTTCCCCTACTTGGGAAAGTGGGTGTAGCAATCGCTGCGACACTTGCCTTCTCGCTTCTGCCAATACTTACAATGAAGCACCACAACTGGCTGAGCTGGTTAAACAAGGTCAACTGCCTTCTGTTGATCAACGTTTACCAGAAAACCCGCTAGTTGTGGAGCCAATCGAGTCTATTGGTCAGTATGGTGGTGAGCTGCGTCTTTTAGGTCTGAAAAAACGACCGTGGTCATCGTATGCGTATGCTGAAATACGACAACCTGTTCAATTTTAATCGCCACTATACGGGTATTGAGCCAAACCTAGCGACGGGCTACACGGTAAACGAAGACCTTACCGAGTACACCATTAGCTTGCGTAAGGGCGTGAAGTGGTCTGATGGCCATGAGTTTACTGCGGAAGACATCAAATTCTACCTAGATTTAGTTAACCGTGATGATTGGTCGGGCAACCGCCCTATGTATGCTCGTGCATCCGGCGATGCAGTCGGCACCGTGATCGACGCGAATACCATTAAGATCACGCTGGCTAAGCCAGATGGCATGTTCATCCGTAAGCTGGCTAACACCGATGGTTCGAACATCGCGCAGTTCCCGAAACATTACTGTGAGCAGTACCTACCAGAAGTCAACGCTAAAGCGGTTGAGAATGCGAAGGCGGCAGGCTTTGATAGCTGGCAGCAATACTTCCAAACGAAGTGTCGTGCTATCTACTTCCAAGAGCACTACCAAAACGTAGATCGTCCAACGGTTAACGCTTGGAAAGTGAAGGTGATTCCAGGCCCAGCGACTCAATACGCGGTTTGGGAACGTAACCCTTACTACTGGATGGTGGATACTGAAGGCAACCAGCTTCCATACCTAGACCAAGTGTACTTCTCGTACTCTGAAAACAAAGAAGAGATGGTGCTACGAGCTTCTGCAGGTAAGACTGACTTCCAAACTCGTCATGTGGGTAAAGCGCAGTACCGCCCAATGTTGATCGAGAACGAGACTAAAGGTGGTTACACCTACGCGACGCGCCCAAGCACCAGTATGAACGCAGTGATTCTTGGCCTCAACCAAACGCATAAAGATCTGGTGAAGCGTGAACTGTTTGCCAATAAAGATTTCCGTGTTGCACTTTCTCACGCGATTGATCGTGAAGGCATCAGCGAAACCGTTTATGCGGGTGTGGTTGACGCTTACCAAGCCGCGCCATCAGAGGGTAGTGCGTTCTACGATGAAGAGTTCGCCACTCAATACACTGAGTTCAACCCGGAAAAAGCGAATCAACTGCTGGATTCGGTTGGCTTAGCTCAGCGTGATGACGAAGGCTACCGCCTAGATAAAACTGGCGAGAGACTGCGCATTCAAGCGCTATTTGATCAGCGTAAAGTGGGTGAAGCAACCGACATTCTTGAGCTTGTTAAGAACGACTGGAAAGAAGTGGGCATCTTCCTTGATATCCGCATCGTAGAAGCGTCATTCCTACAAACTCAACGTCTTGCGAACGAGTACGACCTGCTGCCTGCATTAGGTGATGGTGGTATCGGTGTGCTGGATGTATTCCGTAGCTACGCGCCACAGAACCCTGAATCAACTTGGGGTCTGGGTTACTACTACTGGATGACAGATGCAAGCCACGCTAACGCGGTTGAGCCACCTGCACACATCAAACGTCAGATTGAGCTTTACCGTGAGATGGGTAAAACCGCTTCTCAAGAAGAGCAAACCAAGTTGATGTCTCAGATCATCGAGATCGCAAAAGAGAACTTCTACGTGATTGGCACGGTTGCGTCTCTGGATGAAGGCGTAATCATCAAAAATGGCGTAAGAAATGCAGACACAGAAGTGCCAAATGCATACAGCATTGCTTCTCCTGGCCCAATGCGTACATCTCAAATTTGGAAAGAACCAAAATAACCCACTAAGGGTAAAGGCTCGGCGCAAGCGAGCCTGTCTTTTAGTCATAAAAGACAAATGGAGCGTTTTTTAAAGTTTGCGAGTTCGCAAATGTAGGAAGATTTATGAGCAGTTTTTTTCTGTACATCGCACGTCGCTTAGTTGCTGTAATGACAACGCTGTTTGTCGTGTCGATTTTGGTATTCGTCGTTATTGATTTACCCCCTGGGGATTTTGCTTCCGCCAAGATTGGTGAAATGGCCGCTATGGGCCAAGAAGTCGACCCTGAACAGATCCTCGTGCTTCGAGAAATGTTTGGATTAGACAAGCCCCTTCATGAACGCTACATCAGTTGGATGGGCGGTCTATTAACCGGTGACCTTGGGCTTTCTCTCGTCAACAACAAGCCCGTTTGGGACAACATACAGC
>JYJN01000163.1 GCA_003263845.1 Vibrio aestivus
CTATCAACAGATATATTAGTTTCATTATTTCAAATTTTATTTGAGATCCACTTCTTTATTGCAATTGTGATAAGACATTAATTTTCGACGTAAATTCAAGCTTAAGTTTTCCATGCTTGAGAAAGCATTATCGTTGCGGGTAACGTAAAAGCAATGGTTAATAACGCCTAACATATTGTCTATTCTATAAATAAAGAAGGCCTAGCCTTTGAATATACAAAATAATGAACACACAGTATGAATACTTAACATGTTCTTGCTGTACTTAAAGAAACCCAAACAGATCAAAGGATATTGAAATGTCATTAAATGAAGTAAGTGAAATTCTTGTAGAAGTTCTTGGTGTTGAGCCAGAAGAAGTAACTATAGATGCCAATCTAGTCGATGACTTAGCAGCTGAGTCAATCGATTTTGTCGACATTATTTATTCGATTGAACAAAAATATCAATTAAAGATTTCAGCCGGTGATATATTCCCAGCGTTCTTACAGGAAGAGAGCTTTTTGGATGCCGAAGGTAAGGTTTCGCAAGAAGTAGTTTCTCGCCTTGAAACTGAATATCCTCACCTATCATCAGACATTATTAATGAATTTGTCGAGAACCAAGCCGCAGAGGTATTTTTCAAGGTAAGCTCTTTGGTTAATTTCATCGATCACAAACAAGCACAGGCTGCTTAATATGCGTGAGAAAGATGTCGTTATTACCGGTTTAGGGGTATTTTCTTCTTTGGGTAACAATGTTGACTCCGTCTGGGAAGATATATTGGTAAACCGTTCCGGAATTAAACTGATCCCTCGTGACTCTTGGCTTTCCGGTCATGGCGTACATCTTTTAGCTCAAGCAGTGCCTTCATCTGATTTTTCACAGTTTTACTCTCGTTGGAATGTGAATAAAAAGGTCGTAAGAAACATGAGTAGAGCCAGCAACATGTTTTGCTACTCTGCTTTAAGTGCTCTGGAGCACGCTGGCTTTACCTCACCCTCTGACTTACCTGACACACGTTCCGGCATTATTGTTGGAACAGGCACGTCGTTGTGTGATGAACACCAATCGACTCCGATTCAAGATCGTAATCCCACTTGGTTTTTGGATACTTATCCGAACATTACCCTCGGCCAAGCTGCTCTAATTACTGGAATTACTGGATTCGGCACGACTATTGTCAACGCATGTACCAGTGCGAGCTTAGCGATCGGCCAAGCCTACCAAATGCTTAAAAATGGTGAGGCTGATGTGATGTTAGTCGGTGGCAGTGATAGCCGACTTTCTCCTTCGTTCTTGTCCGGATTCAGCCAACTTAACATGCACACAAGAAGTGATGATGCTGAAAGGGCGATGCGTCCATTCGACAAGCTGAGAAGTGGGTTTGTTTTAGGTGAAGGCGCAGCAGCGCTTGTATTAGAGAGTCGTGAACACGCAGAGCGTAGAGGCGCAACTATTCTAGCCAGTATCTGTGGTTTTGCTTCTTCTATGGACGCCTATCGTATGACAGACCCTTGTCCGAAAGGCAAAGAAAAGGCCATGCGTTGGGCACTTGAAGATGCAAAGTTGTCTCCTCAAAATATTGATTACATCAATGCTCACGGCACCTCAACGTTAGCCAATGACCGAGAAGAAGCTACCGCCACCCATCATGTCTTTGGTGAAGATGCCCTTTAACTAACAGCAGTAAGTATATGTTTGGGCACACATTGGCTGCCAGCGGCGCTATCGAGTCGATTGTTTGTATCCAAAGCCTCCTATCCCAAACCTTACATGCTAACCCAAACTATGAGCACCTCGATTCAGCGTGCGATATCAATCTCGTTGGGCAAAAACCGATTAGTACGGCGATTCGGTACTGTATGAACAATTCCAGCGGAATCGGGGGAACCAATACGTCACTGATCTTCAAAGCCGAGAACACTGCTTAAGCTACCCTTCTTGCGCTTCATCATTTGTACAAAACTTAAATAAGGAAATTTTCATGTCTACACCTATTGCGGTTATCTCCGGATTAGGCGGACTTTCGTCGCTCGGAATAGCACTCGAACATCACCTAGCAAGCCACCAGCAAGGAGAAACAGGTATCAGCCATACGGAGTCATTTCCGTACCCGCTTGGCCCAGCTGCCAGTTTCAATCCCAGAGACTTTATTAAAGATAGAAAGTCGATTCGGATGATGACCCATCAGGTTAAGTTAGGCGTGGCGAGTGCTTCATTAGCGTTCGAAAACGCCAATATGTCCACTGACTACTTCGAACAGCATCAAGAGACTTGTGGCGTTATCTATGGCTCTTTCTTCAGTCAAGGTTTTCTTAACAGTGCAGAACCTTATATGGCGAGCTTACGTGAAGACCTTACCGTGGATTATGATCTACTAGGCCATGAAAACTACCGCATGTTCCCGCCCCTTTGGATCCTACCTCGACTACCCAATACGGCTGGTGGACAAGTTTCCATACAGCAAGGCTTGCGTGGCATGAGCTACAGCGTGGTTAATGGCCCTGCAGGCGGCATGATCGCAACTGGTGAAGCGATGGAAGCGATCCAGGACGACAGAGCAAGCATGGTACTCGCGGGCGCAGCAGAAGGTGAAGCTGTTTAGACCATGTCTACCGTCTAGAACAGCGACTACCTGTTGCGCAGTCACTCGGCGATAAGGGCGTCATCGCAGGTGAAGGCGGCTTTAGTTTTGCCATCGAAAACGAAAGTCTTGCTCTAAGCGAAGGGCGCACCGTATACGGCATTGTGTCATCTTACCAAAACAATTACTTGCCTAACCTACTCACAGATAGCCAAAAATCCGTAACAGAGCGGGTTGCTTTAAACATGCAAAAAGCAATCGCTAAAGCGGGCTTAAAGAGAGACGACATCGACTCGGTTCATCTTACCCTTGGTGGCATTCCAGCCATTGATAACATTGAAACTGCAGCTGCATTGACCGTCTTTGGTAACGACACTCCAATAACAAGCTCAACCGACTACACTGGTTTCTCATTCGGGGCTGCCGGGGCAAGTTCACTTTTCTACGCCTGTTTGCAGCTCAAGCATGACTATCTCGCACCAGTACTCAATCTCAGCAATAAACCTCTGGTTGATGAACTCAACTATGTCATACAACCAAACCTCAAACACCCGACCAAACACATTCTTTGTCATCATATTGATTATCTCGGTAACCAAGTGAGCCTAGTTCTATCCAAGGAGGGTACATCATGAAACGCGTAGTGGTTACAGGTATGGGCGCAGTCAGCGCCTTTGGAGCTGGGAGTGAAACCTTATGGCAAGCTTGTTAGCAGGAGAAAACGGCATCAAACTCGTTGAGCAATTTCCACTAAAAGGGGACATTGTGGCTATTGCGGCTTCAATGCCTGAATTATCCCAAGAGATTGCCGAGAATCAGAAGTTAGCTAGCACCGACACTGAAGACCCAGCCATCAGAAAGTTCTTCTTAGCCGTTGAAGAAGCAGTCAATCAGTCCGGTATAAACTTTGATGACCCTGAGTATCAAGAGAGCGCCTGTATGATCGCAGACAGGCCCTACAGCCCGACGCTTGATGTTGATACCTACATTAAGGACTACGCCCTAGCCTGCCCTGATGGCAATACCGATCTTGATCGCTGGTTAGCCCAACTCAGAAGAAGTCCTGAAATGTATAAGCGAGCCGATCTGGACGATGTAGATAGTATCAACCACTTCGCGGCGCGCTACTACAACCTCACAGGGCCAAGCCTAAGCATCGGCACCGCGTGTGCGTCTGGAAACAACGCGATTGGTGAAGCGTTCGAAAAAATTCGCCGTGGAAGACTCACCTCTGCCATTGTCGGTGGCGCTTACGATTTTGACGTCAACACAATGATTGGCTTTACCCGCATTGGAGCGCTAACCACCAACCCAGATCCAGATTCTGCCTGCAGCCCTTTTGATGCTAAACGCAGTGGGTTTGTGATGGGTAGCGGGTGTGGCGTTTTTGATTCTAGAGGAGCTTGAATCCGCACAGCGCCGAGGTGCAAAGATCCTCGCTGAAGTTACGGGTTACGGTTCATTCACCGATGGCTATCGCGCCACTGACCCAGATCCAGAGGGCAGAGCCGCATATAGAACACTGGTTGGAGCCCTAGAGACGGCAGGTCTAAATCCTGAGCAAATTAGCTACATTAATGCTCACGGCACCTCAACCAAAATGAATGACAAGACCGAAACGACGGCGATCAAAAAGGTGTTCGGCGAACACGCTTACCAAATCCCCGTTTCGTCTACCAAGTCGATGATTGGCCACGGAATCATGGCAGCTGGCACACTTGAAGCGGTGGCTTGTATCAATGCGATTCGCGACAACAAGATTCATGGGACGCGCAACTATCAGAACGTTGATAGCGAGCTTGACTTAGATTACGTCGGCGAAGGGGCGCGAGCGATGCAAGTCGATCATGTGATGTCCAATAATTTTGGTTTTGGCGGCCAAAATGCCACGGTCATCTTCTCTCGCTTTGGAGATAGCAATGACGTCTAACCTAATCAACCAGAGTATTGTTTCTCAACACATCGACGAAACCGAAGCGAGGTACGAACTCTCAATCAACCTTACAGAGCACCGCTATCTGTATTCGCATATTGTTCAGGATATTGTAGTGATCCCTACGGTATTTCTTCTGGAGTATGCGATTACTTTGTTGCGCGAGAGTCCTCTTGTGGATGCGCTCGAACTAGACAGCTTCTCTATCCGAGATATTGATTCCAAGCGACTCGTACAGGTGTATCCCGACGTCGACAACAAACTGTACCTCAGCCTGACAAGAGTCGAAAATGCGTTCGAAATCAAAGTGGGCTGCGACAAGGTTGCGAAATCAGGTAAAGCGATTCGTACCAATGTCACCGCCTTTACCGCCTCCTTACATTTTGACAGAAGTGAACCCTCTGATTTCGTCGACTTTGACAACTTTGAACAAGTTGCCATTTCACGCATCAACGGTGAAAACCGAATCAAAATCACCTTCATTGGTCAATTGTTTGATACACGAAACTACGACTACCGTTGGTCAGATGAAAACAGATGTTTGGTTGGTTATTCGGATATGCGTGACACAACCAAGTACTACTTGGGCAGCACCGCCGACGTCCTACTCTCGACTCCTGTCGATGCACTGATCTCAGGTATTTACAATCTTGGCTTTTATAGCCTGCTCTGTGAGCGACCTGCCATTCCTTCAAAAATAGAGGAAGTCTGCTACTACGGATTAGCAAAAGGTCGCCTAGTACTGATTCAAATCCAACCGGGTAAGGATGAAGGGCATGTACACATGACGCTGAGAAACGAGCAAGACAATAGCCTCATTGCTGAGTTGAAAAACTATCAATTACAGGAGTTCCGAGCACGATGAACCCAATACAACCTTTCTTCATTCACTGGGCCGATTCAATTGACCAGCAAGAGACTAAAGCTGAGCTGAAGATCACTATCGATCCAAACAAAATGGTTGGCCTTAAACACCACGTCTTTAATGGTGTTTGCTTAGTGCCATTTGCCTATAGCACGGAGCTAATGATTCAGGCAGTTGTTCACTGCTCTGGCGTCTCATCCCCTTATCCAATTTTTTTAAAGCAAGTTGAGCAGTTACGGGGAATTCCAATTCCTTTTGGTACAACCAAGCCGATGAAAGTATCTTGTGAAAAGCTCGATGATGGCAGTTGGTCAGTTCGATTAGTCATGGATCTAACCAACAAAAGTGGCAAAGTCATTCGCAAAGATTGCACCGTGGCCACAGCAGTCATCGAAACAAACAAAGAGGTTAAACAAGAAACCCCAAGTGTTAATACGCAAGGCCTCAACACTCTCGATATGCCGCCAGCCTTATACTACCGACGTATCCACCCGACTCATGGCCCGCTATTTCAAACTCTCACGGGGCATCTCTATATCGATACTGATCTCGAGCGAATAGGTGGTACGTTCAACTTAAAACAGCTCGATAACTGGCAATCCATCAAGCCAAGTTTGCCATTTTGGGTATCACCGCTTGCCTTTGATTCCGTGCTCCAACTATCGGTTCTTAAATGCATCCAAATCGAAAGCACAACGAAACCCGAGTTCAACGCTAAGCTGCCAATAAGGCTCGAAAATGCATACTTCTTTGAACCGTTTAATCCGGAAACTGACTATCTTGCAAGCGGCGTCATCACAAGCCTTGACGATAAAGATCAGCAATCACGCTTCGTCGTCGAAGATGAGCAAGGTCGAAATGTCGCTTCGCTAGAAACTGTCACTTTACGTCGAGCGTCGAATAAGCATTCTGCCTCCAACTTATTGGAAGATTTCGCACAATTCCGCCAAGAAGAGGAAGCGCTGTGAAGTTTACAACGCCAGAGTTCGCAATGAACTACACGCTGAAAGGTAATCAATACGCCGAGCGTACCTTGGTTTTCCTAAATGGTATTTTTCATGGAGAGCCGTCATGGATTAAGCAAAGCCGCTATCCATTTATCAAGAACGAACACAAACTGGTATTTATTGACTACCCCGGTTGCGGTGACTCTGAGATATACCAACCCTTTACCTATGACCAACTATGCCAAGCTATTCATACTCTAATTAAAGAGCTACAGCTGCCCAACGTCACACTGATCGGCTATTCATTTGGTGGCATTCTTGGATTGGAGTTAACCAAACGCTACCCTAGCGATATTGACCACCTCATCATGGTCAATTCAGGTGCAGACATCTCGACCAAGGGCAAGAAAATGATGGGTAGCGTACGCCATATGATGGAAACTGATGTGGATCTTTCGACGATTTTCCTCTCAGTCTATCCATGGTTTTTCAGTGATGACTATCTGCGCCAACTCAACGACTTTCAAGCCATCGTCTTGCAACGATACGTTGAGTACAACCACTCAAGGCCTTCCGTCTTAGCCTTCTTGGATGCCTTAAGCCAAAAGACATCCAGCGCACCAGAGAAGCTAACTGCACCAGCACTTCTGATTGGTACTCAAGGAGACATCATCTGCTCTCTCGATCAGCAAAAATTGTTGATTGACTCGCACCCATCTTTTGAATGGGATTGTTTACCGATTAACACCCATGCCGCCAATATCGAAGCACATCTGGTCGTGAACAAACGTATTCAACAGTTTTTGGAGGCTCACTATGAAGCATGAACTCAATCTGTACATTCAGCACTCTGAATCGGATGTGAGCATTTACTCCGTTTCAGGACATGACCCACTCAGCGAGGAAGTGACCAAGGCTATCTCTGCAACGCACTCACCTTTGGTACTTGCTGTTTCAGGGGATAAGGATGCTAGCACGCTAGACGACC
Organism: Vibrio aestivus; assembly: GCA_003263845.1. Classification (GTDB taxonomy): domain Bacteria; phylum Pseudomonadota; class Gammaproteobacteria; order Enterobacterales; family Vibrionaceae; genus Vibrio; species Vibrio aestivus. Next base: position 7,300 of record JYJN01000163.1, read on the forward strand.
TGTTCTTGCTAATGCAGCAGCTCTATCGACCTTTGATGAGAAAACGAGGATGCCAATTTTGGGTGTACTGGGAAGCGAAGGGCTGCACCACACTTCAAAAAGGGGCTCAGGCACTGTGCCAAATATCCGCAATGGAACTGGCAGGTAAAAAAGCACGCATCAACTTTTTACATGGTGATCAATCCTTTACTCAAGCCGACTATAGGAAGCTAGCTGAACTTGAGGGTACCGAATATTTAACGGCTCAATCGCTCAACTGGCAGCCGTTATTGACCCAAACTCTGGAGGGTACACTATGAAGACCGTACTGATTACTGGCGCAGGGAAGGGAATTGGATCAGCCATCGCCAAACATTTCGCCCAAAAAGACTTTGTGGTTTACATGAATGTTCGCAGGTTAACGCCTGACCTTTCTGCAGAAATCGAATCACTTGAAGCAGCAGGCGCTGTCATCAAACCTATCGTTTTTGACATCAACGATCAACAGCAAGTTGAACAGGCGCTAAGCTCTATCACTAAACTCGATGTACTCGTCAACAACGCAGGGATACTGCGCGACAACTTGATCCCACAAATATCGTTGGAAGATTGGCAAAGCATACTAAACACAAATTTCTATGCTGCTCAGAGGCTATTTAAGCAATGTATCCCACGACTCGAGAGATCTGACAGCCCTTGCGTGATCAACATGGGCAGCATTTCTGGAGTTCGCCCTCGAGCAGGCCAAGGGGCATACGCGACAGCCAAAGCAATGATGATTGAATGGACAAGCGATTTGGCGAGCAACCCTCCTGAAGCGTTGCCTAACCTTATCGCTTACGCTATCTCTCCCGGTCCAGTTGCCACAGAGATGATCAAACAAGCTCCTTGGTACACGCAAAAAGGCGCGTTTGATCGTATCCCGCTCAAGCGCTTTGCCGAGCCAGAAGAAGTGGCACAGTTAGCTTTCGGATTAGCGACTCAACGACTGTTCCAGAATGGACATAACGTTGTGTTCGACGGCGGATTTATCCAAACCACAAAGTCGGCATAAATCGAATTCCCCGCACATTTCGCTAACCTATCCCTCCTAGCTCAGTTTTGATGTCTAGCTAGGAGAGTGCGAATTTCGTCTCTTTTCCTGCTTTCATCCAGATTACTTACCGCGAGATCTTCTATCTTCACTCACGCGAAGGCTCTCACTAATATTAAACCCGCCATTCGCTGAGTATGATAAAGTACTCACGCTTGCCCACTCTTTCTAAAAACAATCAAATGAATTCAATATCCCGTTTCTCTTTACCCGAAGGGGTAAAATACATGCTGATATCGGCGCTAGGTTTTGCCTTGATGTCGGCCTGTGTCAAATACGTCAGTACCTACGGTATCCCAGTGTTTGAAATCGTTGCTGCTCGTGCGTTGGTCTCACTTGTGATCAGCTATCTCGACGTCAAACGCAAAGGTATATCGGTTTGGGGTCACAACAAGCCGTTACTGTTTGCCCGTGGATTGGTCGGCACTCTCGCCCTGATGTGCGTTTACTACTCGATTACCAGCTTACCACTGGCTGAAGCCACCATATTGCAATACGTCCATCCGGTGTTTACCGCCATACTCGGTCTCATTTTCCTTAAAGAACGTTTGCAACGCTCTACTATGCTGTGTATTGCGTTTTGTTTAGCTGGCTTGTTTGTCATTATTCAGCCGAACATCATCGATGACGTGAATTATGAACTGCCTTTGTTTAGTGTCATGATCGCAATTATTGGTGCTTTGGGGAGCTCTATTGCCTACGTCATCGTAAGAAAGCTAAGTCAAACCGAAGACAGCTCTGTGATCATTTTTTACTTCCCATTAATCGCTCTACCGACATCACTGTTCTTAGTCGCGGATGACTTCATTTGGCCTAGCTTGTATCTGACTTTTATGTTGATTTTGGTTGGTATTTTTACTCAGATTGGTCAAGTTGGGCTAACCAAAGCGATGAAAACTCAGTCTGCTGGGAAAGCATCTGCCTATTCCTATGTGCAAATTGTGTTTTCCGCATTACTCGGAGCCATCATCTTTAACGAGATCCCATCGGTCTACACCTTCTTTGGCGGTACGTTAATCGTGATTGGCGCTTTGATAAATGTGCTAGGTTCAAGAAAATCAGCCCCACAAGCAACGAACAAACAGAAGTAAGGAGAGGCGATGAATACCGTTGTCATTACTGGTGGAAACCGCGGAATCGGCTTAAGCCTTGTGAAACAATACCTCGCTATGGGTTGGAAAGTCGAAAACAACGTATAGAAACCAAAATAGCGCCCTAGAATTACTGGCACTTGAAGAAGATCACCTCCGCTGTCACCAACTGGATATAACCGACTACGACGCCGTTAACCGTTTTGCTCAAAACATAAAGGCGCTTGATCTGTTAATTAACAACGCAGGTTACTACGGCCCTAAAGGTTATGGCTTTGGTAATACCAATGTGGAAGAGTGGCGACGCGTATTTGAAATCAATACCATTGCGCCGCTTAAACTGGTTGAAGCGCTGCACGCCAAGCTATCTCAAAGCTCAATTAAGAAGATTACTTGCCTATCGTCTAAAGTCGGCAGCATGACCGAAAATACTTCTGGGGGCGGTTATATCTACCGCTCATCCAAAGCGGCACTGAACTCGGTGGTTAAAAGCCTGAGCAACGACCTATCCCCTCAAGGCTTTACAGTTCTCGCTCTGCACCCAGGATGGGTTAAAACTCAGATGGGCGGGCCAAATGCGCTGATTGATACAGATACTTCAGCGTCAGGTCTAATCAAAGTGATTGAGCAAGCAACACAAGAGAACTCGGGGCAATTCATCAACTATGATGGTTCAGCGCTGCCTTGGTAGGGCTGTGAATAGCGACTAGATTAAAGAAAAAGTGAGCCACATTGGCTCACTTTTTTGTTGTCCTTCTTGTAGTACTAGGTTTCTTCGCCCCTTTTGTTGGGCTGCGACGTCGTTTTTTAAACGCTGGTCGTTCTACTTTAGGAAGATGTTGCAGAGACGTTGGAACAGGAGAGGTTCTAACTTGAGCCATTAAACCATCAATCCGCTGCTCAAGGGTTTGCATAAAGGCTGATAAGCCTGATTGCGTTCGGCCATTCCTTGCAGTTGATGCTCCCAATGAGCAGTCATATCTGGATAAGTCGACTCTTTTGGCAATGCATGAATTAACCCTCGGCCTGCTGGCGTACTGAGGATCGTTTTGCCTTGCCGTTTTAATAGCTGGCGCTTAAACAAAGTATCTAAGATGCCTGCACGCGTCGCTTCCGTGCCTAGGCCATCGGTCTCTTTAAGGATCTTTTTCAGCTCTTTGTCTTCGACAAATCGCCCAATACCAGTCATCGCTTGAAGCAAAGTGGCTTCGGTAAAGTGCTTAGGTGGCTCAGTTTTACGATCCTTAATCTCCCCCTCTCGGCAGGTCAATACCGTCCCTTCAGTTAGAGGTGGAACATTGTCGACGCTAGTGTCTTCGTCATCACTCTTACCCATCAGAGCTTTCCAGCCTGCTGAGACAAGTTGCCTCCCTTTTGCAATGAAAGTACCACCAGCAATATCAAATACTAACTTAGCATCAGCATATATCGCTGCAGGATAAAACTGCATTAAATACTGCCTAGCGATCTGTTGATAAATCTTCATTTCATCGCCAGAGAGTGCGTTCATCGACGCATTCTTGGGAGTAGGAATAATGGCGTGGTGCGCATCGACTTTGCTGTCATTCCAAGCTTTAGACTTCAAGGATGTATCTGCGCCATTAGCTGCCGATTGCAGCTCTTTAGCATTATTGGCAATCGCATTAATCACATTAGGTGCTTGCCCATAATGCTCCTTGGGCAAGTATCGACTGTCGGATCTTGGGTAGGTAATAAGCTTATGTTTTTCATACAAGCTTTGACATACATCGAGCACTTGCTGAGCGCTCATTCCAAAGCGCTTAGCGGCATCAATTTGAAGTGCTGATAGAGAATAAGGTAAAGGGGCCGATTGCTTGGTTTGCTTTTGCTCCGACTCCACCACTTTCGCTGGCTGACCAGCAATACGCTGAGCCACATTTTCAACCAATTTTCGATTAAGAACTCGGCCTTCTTCATCTTGCCAAGGTTTGCAGGCTTCGCTTGGTTTCCAACGCGCTCGAATATCAAAAGCCTGCCCATTCCCTTCATAGGGAATTAAAGCGTGAAGGGTGAAGTAATCACGAGGAACGAATTGTTCAATCTCTTCGTCTCGACGCACCACTAACCCAAGCACAGGTGTTTGAACACGGCCAACCGACAATACGCCTTGATAGCCACCTTTTTGCCCTAGCAGGGTATAAGCACGTGTCATATTCATACCGTATAACCAATCGGCTCTTGAGCGAGCCAACGCTGATACAGAAAGTGGGATGAATTCGCTATTACTACGAAGTTGATTCAGTGCGCGCTTTACCGCAGGTAAGTTCAAGTCACTAATTAGTAGCCGCTGTGCCGATGCTTTTTTGGCTTTAGGCACTTTGCAGTAATCCAGCACCTCATCCACCAAAAGTTGCCCTTCTCTATCAGGGTCGCCTGCGTGGATAATTTGTGTTGCATCTTTAAGGAGCTTTTTAACTACCGTGAGCTGTTTGCTTGCAGATTTTCGTGGCCTTAATTGCCATTGTTCGGGAACGATGGGTAAATCCGCTAAATTCCACTTCTTGTATCGTTCCTCGTACGCATCAGGCTCAACTTGTTCAAGTAAGTGACCGATACACCAAGTGACAATGTCGCCATTACCGCAACGAATAAAACCCTGATCCTTTTTCTGAGGATTAGGCAAAGCAGCTGCAATCGCGCGTCCAAGGCTAGGTTTTTCAGCAATAAAAAGGCGAGACATAATATTGAAGGTTCGATAGAAACAATTAGGGCCACATTATCGAATGTGGCCCTAATAAAGCAAGAAAAACTGTTCAGAT
>JYJN01000164.1 GCA_003263845.1 Vibrio aestivus
TGGTCAGCTGTTTGCGCTTGGGCGTGAGTACGGGGATCGTCACGTCAACAACAGCGTCGAGCTTTTTGGCGGTAATGCGTGCAGGCCTTGCCATTGCATGGGTATTCGGCCCACCGATTGCGTTCATGCTGAATGCTAAATTCGGTTTCAGCGCAGCTTTTGCGGTGTCGTCAGTGACGGTGTTGGTCGGTATTTTACTGGTAATGAAATTTGTCCCTTCCCAAGTCGTGACGAAAGAAGAGAGATCAGAAGCGGTGGAGGTGAACAAGCCATTGGGTGGCATGGTGGTACTTTACTGCGTGATCTTGGTATGTGCGTTTGGTGCGAATAACCTATACATCACCAGTATGCCGCTTTACTTATCTCAAGAGTTGATGGTGAATCCTAGTTGGCTTGGATTACTGTTTGGTATGGCAGCAGCCTGCGAGATCCCTGTAATGCTAACGGCGGGGCCGATGGCAAACCGACTAGGGGCAGTGAAGCTGATGATTCTTGGCGCGTTAAGCGGCGTGATGTTCTTCTTAGTCATGCTGTCGCAAACCAATTTCATTGCCATGTTGTTTGCACAAGTGTTTAACGGTTTCTTCATTGGTGTGTGGGCGACCATCGGTATGGTCGCGCTGCAGGATATGATGAAAGATCGTTTGGGAACAGCATCAACACTTTTCTCAAACATGTTGAGTGTGAGTACTTTGGTCTCAAGTTTGGCTGTGGGCGTGATTGGTGAGATGTACAACTACTACAGTGCGCTTTTACGTCAGTTTGGCAGGACTCATCCTTTCATTGGCTTTGCTCGTATTATTTGAAATTAAGAGTAAACCAATATGCACAATGCCAGTACGAGCGACACAAAGTTAAAAACACAGTCTTGCTCGTGGCGGTAGTAAAGGAAGCGACATTAATGAAGAAAGCGCATCGACCGAATAAGACTTGCCCCGTGTGCCAGAGGCCATTTGACTGGCGTAAGAAATGGGAGAAATGTTGGAGTGAAGTGAGATACTGCTCAGAGCGATGTCGCTGAAATCGTCACAAGTGCGAAGTTGAAAGCGATTCTTATCAGAGCTCTTACCAAGGTATTTCACTGCCGTCATAAGCCACAAACTTACCATTAAAGCTGTCTTCGCTTTGAAGACAGCTTTTTTCTATTTGAGACAACAGGCATCGCGCTACATAGGCTGGTGTAAATAGTTTTCCTTCCGGTACGTTAGGCTGGAAGGGTTTTGAAAGGGATGTATCAGTGGTGCCCGGATGAAAAGCAAATATCGCGGCCTTTCTGAAAGTTCGTCCCCACTCAATACTGATCGTTTTAATCAACATATTGAGCGCGGATTTAGACGCACGATAGCTGTACCAGCCGCCGAGGCGATTGTCTTCAATGCTACCGACACGAGCAGAAACGGTGACTACGCGAGGCCGTTCACTCTTTTTTAGATTTGGTTCAAAGTGTTTGGCGATCAGCAAAGTGGGTAGGGCATTGGCTTGCATCGACGCCATAAACTGCTCGCTGCTCGTCTGTGTGAGGCGCTTTTCAGGCGTGAAATCGCTATTGTGAAGCATCCCCACGGTGTTAATGATCCAATCTATCTGACCGATTAGAGCCGCAAGTGTTTCGACCTCGTGCTCGTGAGTCAAATCCAGCGGATGCCATAAGATATTATGACGAGCACTGGGAACCGCATTTCTTCGATAGGTGCCATGTACTTCCCATTCTGGGCGAGTCGATTCAAGTAAGTTCACCATTGCCGAACCAATACCGCCGCTCGCTCCCAATACCAATACCTTCATGTGATGCCTCTTTTCTATTTGCCAATCTGCCTTTGTTTACCATTTCGGGCGAAGTAGGAATCCAACTTACAATTTTGGTTTAATTTAACTCTCAAATACAAAACGATAATTGTTGAGTAATCGATCATTAAATTATCGATCTTTCATACCTTTAACCGACTTTTTCTGTGAGCCAAAAACAAGAATAGTGCGTATTGCCGTTACAAATTCTAATAAATGGGAGAGCGAGCGATGGTCAGAGGATTGTTTTTGTTTTGCAACGACCTGCGTCTACACGATAACCCGGCGTTAGCACGGGCGGCGGCAATGAGTGATTCGCTGCTGTGTGTTACAGGTAAGTGGGTCAGCCAGCACAACCAACCGCCATTCGTCGGGCGTTTAGTTTATGGTCGCAATCGAGAGGCTTTCTATCAGCAGTCTGTTAAAGCGCTATACGATTCGATGGCAGAGATAGGTCACCCGTTACTGTGTGAAGAGCACATTAGCTTACATTCAGTGAGTGAGTTGATTTCTCGACATGCTATCACGCACGTTTTCCGTAGCGAAAACGCAGGTTTTGATGAAAACAACCTCTGGCAAAAGCTCGTCAACAGCCATCCCAACGTAGAGTTCGAGACAACACCGAGTCACACTCTATTTGCAAAAGACGATCTCCCTTTCGACTTAAATGATCTTCCTATCTCGTTTTCAAAGTTTAGGCGCAAAGTGGAAGCCTTAGAGATTCGTGAGCCGATAGCCGACATTGAATTGCTGCCACCCTCCCCAATACAAGCGATTGAATCGATAGACTGGATTTGTGCGGACAATACTTCCCCCTTCATTGGTGGCGAAAGCGAAGGACTCATTCATCTGAAGCAGTATTTTTCTGGCTCTTCGCCCCTGAGTTACAAGCAAACGCGAAACGATCTAGATGGATGGGACTATTCAACCAAATTCTCTCCTTGGCTGGCTTTGGGATGTTTATCGGTTCGAACGATAGTGGATTACCTAAAACGTTTTGAAATCAAATTCGGCCAAAACGAGTCTACGGAATGGATCATGCTTGAGTTGTTATGGCGTGAGTATTTTCAATGGTATGCCCACAGTCACGGACACAGACTCTTTACCTACCAAGGCATTAAAGACCAAACCCCAGATACCAACCATTGCCCTCAAGCATTAGAGAGTTGGATGAAAGGTCAAACACAGTATCCAATTGTAAACGCATGTATGACTCAACTGAACGAAACTGGCTACCTTTCCAATAGAGGACGCAGCTGGTGGCGAGCTGTTTCGTCAACGAACTCGGATTAGATTGGCGCTACGGAGCGCTCTATTTTGAGTATCTGTTGATCGATTATGACGTCGGATGCAATTGGGGGAATTGGCAATACCTTGCGGGAGTGGGGGCCGACCAAAGGCAGAAAAGGCATTTCAACTTGCAAAAACAAGCAGAGATTTACGACCCCGACAACCGCTATACCAACCGCTGGTTAGGAGAATGCCAATGAAAATTTCTGATATGGAAGAAAAACAGTTTGACCGAATCCGACTAGTGCTAGGTGATCAACTCAATATTTCTCACTCCTGGTATGAAGAACCAAGAGCAGACACCTTATACGTACTGGCAGAGCTCAAGCAAGAGACAGACTACGCCAAGCACCATATTCAAAAGGTATGCGCCTTCTTCGCGGCGATGGAAAACTTTGCTACAGCATTGGAAAAGACAGGCCACCAAGTGCTGCATCTCACATTAGATGAAACAAGCGAATATAAGGATTTAACCCATCTAATCAGCCATCTCTGCAGCCGATTTGGAGCTACCGTCTTCCAATACCAACGGCCCGATGAATATCGCCTCTTACAGCAGATGCGTTCGATGACTTCAAACAACGGTAAGGACGATGCTTTTGATGTGTTTGAATTCGACACAGAACATTTTTTGCTGCCCTTTGAAGAGATCGACCAAGAATTTAAAGCGGGTAAGCATAACTTGATGGAGTCGTTTTATCGCAAAATGCGTAAGCGATTTGGCGTATTAATGGAAGACGGTAAGCCGTTAGGCGGTAAGTGGAACTACGATCATCACAACCGCAGCAAGCTTAAAACCGGTGATATTGCTAAAATCCCACCACCTCTAGTATTCTCAACCCCAGTTGCAGCCATAAAAGAGCGATTACTTCGTCACGATGTGGTTACGATCGGAGAGAGCGGTGATGAGCTACTCTGGCCTGTAAATAGACACCAAGCCGTGGACCTACTGAATCACTTCTGCACTGTATGCCTGCCACGATTCGGCGTGTTTCAAGATGCCATGACAGATCAAATCAAGCATAAATGGAGCTTGTATCACTCAAGATTGTCGTTCGCGCTTAACAGCAAAATGCTTCATCCGATGCAGGTTATTCAGAGTGCTATGTCGGCGTACTGCAACGCATCCCCTTCAATCGACCTCGCACAGATTGAAGGATTCGTAAGGCAAATATTGGGTTGGCGCGAATACGTCCGAGGGGTTTATTGGACCAATATGCCAAACTACATGGAGCTTAATGAACTTAATGCGACACGTGACTTACCTTCTTTTTTTTGGACGGGAGACACGAAGATGTCTTGTATGAAACAAGCCATTGAACAGTCCTTGGAATACGCTTATGCACATCACATTCAGCGCTTAATGGTGACTGGGAATTTCGCTTTACTGGCGGGGATTGAGCCGCAACAAGTGGATGACTGGTATCTTGGGATTTATATTGATGCCATCGAGTGGGTAGAAGCGCCTAACACTCGAGGAATGGCCCTTCATGCGGATGGGGGCATGATTGCGACCAAACCCTACGCAGCGAGTGGCAACTATATCAACAAAATGAGCGACTACTGCAAAGGGTGCCACTACAACGTCAAGGAAAAAACGTCTCAAGATGCGTGCCCGTTTAACAGTTTGTATTGGCGTTTTATCGAAACGCATCGAGCAAAGTTTTCCAACAATCCGCGTATGGGTATGATGTATCGCCAGTGGGAAAAGATGGCTGACGCTGACAAACGTACCATCCTAGACAGAGCAGAATCTTTGTTGGCGAACATAAACCAAATCTGATTTAGAATCACAACAGTTGCTCTCTTCTAGATTGTTACACCGAACTCATTAAAAGCTATTCACAAGGTGGGGCAAGGTGAATCATGGCGAGCCACCAAGAGAGGTTTCACGATACTTTTTGTTCATGTCTTTGCCCGTTTGATACATAGTTTCGATGACTTTATCGAGGGATATTAGGCATTTACTGGTGCGTTTTAATGCCATTCTAGACGCATTAATCGCTTTAATCGCCCCCATGGCATTACGTTCAATGCAAGGGACTTGAACCAAGCCGCCGATGGGGTCGCATGTCATACCCAATGAGTGCTCCATTGCTATTTCAGCAGCGATGCACATTTGTTCATTACTGCCACCACGCAGCGCCGTTAATCCTGCGGCCGCCATAGAGGAGGAAACCCCAACTTCGCCTTGGCAGCCCACTTCAGCGCCACTGATCGAAGCATTGGTTTTGTATAAAATGCCAATCGCACCTGCAACAGCCAGAAAGTCTTTAAGTTGTTTGGTGTCGAGCTCTTTAATGAACTTGTGGTAGTACATGAGTACCGCGGGAATGACGCCTGCCGCACCGTTAGTCGGAGACGTAACAACTTGTCCGCCAGCGGCATTTTCCTCACTCACCGCAAACGCGAATAGGTTGATCCAATCCATCACCTCCATTGGGTCATTTTCGATTGATGCGTTAGCTTCGAGTTTTTTGAGCAAGTTTGGCGCACGGCGAGTCACATTCAAACCGCCATCAAGAATACCTTCAGTGTCAAAGCCTCTTTGCATACAAAGCGACATCACTTTCCAAATCTGATTGGCACGTTGGTTGATTTGTTCCATCTCATTAAAGCTGAGTTCATTTTGCAGAATCATACCGCCGAGGCTCAAACCGTTGGCCTCTGCGGCCGTGAGCATCTCTTCTGCGGAAGTAAACGGGTAGGCAACTTGAGTCGGTTCTTGAGACGAACCGTCTCTTAGTTCTTTCTCTGTTGCGATAAACCCGCCGCCTATAGAGTAGTAAGTCTCTTCCGCTACTTTTGAGCCCATGCTATCAAAGGCGGTAATTCTCATGCCATTTTCATGCATGGGAAGGTTGTCTGGATTAAACAAGATATCAGACTCGTAACTAAAATCGATAGTGTGGGCATTAGCCAAAACAAGTTTGCCGTCATCAATGGCACTTTGCATGGCTTCATTTGCACTGGTGACCTTGATAGTGTCGGGCATATTACCAAGCAAACCCAGAATAACTGCTCGGTCGGTATGGTGGCCTTTACCTGTCAAAGACAACGAACCATACAGATCGACTTGAACACGTTGCACACGATTAATCTGAGTGCCTAGCAATCGAGTAAATTGATATCCTGCAATCATTGGCCCATTGGTATGGGAGCTAGAAGGGCCAACGCCAATCTTAAATATGTCAAAAATTGAAAGCATAAAACCGCCTATGTCATCGATGCTCTATGGTAAACTTGCCGTCAATGCAGTTTGCTAAACACTGCTGTTAAAACAAAACGATACCTATTTGTTTTGGTATGTTTGTCGGTATGTCTGTGTAAAAATTATAGCCCATAGTTTTGCTATTGAGTCTTCAGTTAGTGAGTAAGAAATGAGTATCCGTCAAGTTGTCATTATTTTAGGTAAGCGACTGCAAAATAATTCCCTGACATTAGAGGGGAAAACCCGCGTTGATGGGCTGGTGAGTTTTCTTAAACAAACGTCCTTGAAGATGGATGAAACGGCTTTGATGTTTTGTGGCGGTATTACTGATGACAATACGCGCTCAGAGGCAAGAGTAATGTATGACGCTTATTTAGAGTGCTTGTTAGAGCGTGAGGTAGCGAGTCAACTAGGCTTTCCCCAAAGTCATACCATCTTAGAGGAACAATCCACCAATACTGTACAGAACATTCAGAATGGCGCTAAAATGCTGGTGTCTAGCGGCCTAATTGAAAGGGGCAGCAAGCTCAATGTCATTTTCATCTCTAACGATTATCATCTTAAACGCATCTTTGAGATTCAAACCCTATTAGACGAGCAGGGGCTGCTGAGGTTGTTGCAGACGCGGTGCCAACAAGAGGGCGTAACCGTCAACATTTCTCTGGACTTAGAAGATCACGTACTAATTCCGTATCCACATCACGGATTAAAAGCGAATTTGTTTTTACTAATGGATGAGTTAACGACATATCGAGTTTACCTTGAAGGCGTTTGCGCCCAAGTGTTTGAACGCTCTTTATCTGACGTGATAGTTGAGCCTAAACGTCGAGCATTGAGCGCGATTGAACAAGCGCGTGAAGATATTCAAGCAAGCTCAGAATTTGAGTGGTTGTATCAAGATTTGGAGACGCTGGAACAATGCGTCGTTGAGTCAGATGAAGACCAGCCTTTAACAGTGATTCGTGAACACCTAGCGGCCCTTCACCCGCTATTAACTCAGCTTAATCGCAAGCTTGATCCTGAGACTCAGTGAATCACGACAGACCAGAAACTGTATACTAAAAAGGGGCCTAAGCCCCTTTTGGATGTATTACTTGTGAACAGTTAAAGCGATACTATTCTGCTTCTTTGTTCTCATGATGTGCGCGGTAGTACTCCCATTGCTCAACGCGTTCTTTTTCACCTTCTCCGTTTTCGGTCACGCAGTAAGTCATACGTCGGTCGTTCATTGTATCCATCTCTAGCTCACCGCCTTGTTGTACACAGAAGACAGAAGCAGGGTTGGCTAACGATGTATATTCGCGAGAATCTTCACCGTCACTTGCACAGCCAGCAAGCACTGCGGCACCCAAAATAGCCAATAGATAGGTTTTGTTCATTTTTTTCTCCAAGAAACTCAATGAGTAGCATAGGGGAAGTATAGATGATGTCTCAAAACTATTGTTCTAAGTTTGTCAAAAAATGGTGAGTGTCTAAAATAAAATCAATAGGATATTCTAACCTTAATGCCCTCTCCGATGGACATGAACCGCCAGCTAAAAAGGAATTTAAATGTCTAACCAGCAATATAGACTCGTCACTCGCAGCGACTTCGATGGCCTTGTATGTGCAGTGCTACTCAAGCAACTCGATTTAATCAATGATATTAAGTTTGTTCATCCTAAAGACATGCAAGATGGCATCGTTGAAATCACCTCTAATGATATTGTGACCAACCTGCCATACGTAGAGCAGGCGCATCTGATTTTTGACCACCATTTGTCGGAAATGATCCGAAACCAAGGTGAGCGACAAAACCACATCTTAGATCCAAATGCGCCTTCAGCGGCTAGGGTAGTGTGGGAACATTATGGTGGAACCGATGTTTTTCCAGAACGTTGGCTTGGAATGATGGAAGCGGTCGACAAAGGGGACTCTGCGCAGTTTTCTCGTGATGAAGTACTTGATTCCACTGGCTGGAACTTGTTGAACTTCTTAATGGATGCGCGAACAGGACTTGGCCGTTTCAGAGAATTTCGAATCTCGAACTATAACCTAATGATGGACTTGATTGATTACTGTAAAAACCACTCAATTGAAGAGATCTTAGCTCTGCCGGATGTACAGGAGCGAATAACCCTGTACCGCGAGCATGAAACCCAGTTTAAAGAGCAAATCCAACGCTGTGCGACGATTCATGACAACTTGGTTTTACTAGATTTGACGGGTGAAGAGACCATCTACGCGGGCAATCGCTTTATTATTTATGCCTTGTACCCACAGTGTAATATTTCGATTCATAAGATGTGGGGCTTCCAGAAACAAAACATAGTGTTCGCAACGGGTAAATCGATTTTCGATCGCAGCTCAAAAACCAATGTGGGTGAGCTGATGCTGAAATATGGTGGTGGTGGTCATATGGCTGCGGGTACTTGCCAAGTTGCGATCGATAAAGCTAGCCAAGTACAGCAAGAGTTGGTAGCAAGCATTACTGCTGACGGTTAAACCAAGTTCTATGAATTGCTATGAACATAGACAAAGCCCTCGATAAACATCGAGGGCTTTTTAGTGACTCTTATAAGTAATCAGTTGGATCAGGCCTAAAGGGGCATCACTCTGTTACGACCTAGATTCTTCGCCTCATACAGCAAGTCATCTGTTCGTTGAATCAGCTCTTCAGCGCTTTCTTCTTGATTGAACTCACACACACCAAATGATGCCGTGATGTTACCCACTTGCGCACCAGTGCGGCGATCTTTAATCGATAGCTTTTCTACGCCTCGTCGCAGTGTATCAGCAAACTGTCTGGCAATACGCAATGACTTGTTAGGTACAATCAATGCGAACTCTTCACCACCAAAACGATAGGCGGTAATGCCTTCTCGGCAACTTGTTTGCAAGCGCTTGGCAATGCTCTTAATGACAGTATCACCAAACAAGTGGCCATAAGTATCGTTGAATGATTTGAAGTGGTCGATATCGAGAAGAATCAAAGAGAGCTTTTGTCCCGATTCACACAAGGTGATTAAGTCGTTGTTAAAAGAACGTCGGTTATAAAGGCTAGATAAACTGTCGAACAGCGCATCTTTTTGAACATCTGCCAGCTGAGATTTCAAACGGCTTATCTCTTCACTGGCATTATTGAGCTGGCTGTTTAAATAACGTGTGGAGTGGCGAATATCGCGTGATTCTGCCACCAGCTTCCGAACTACTGTCATCACTTCTTCTAATGACATACTCTCGCCATCAACACGTTCAAGGTCGGCAAAACTTTTATCGATGACTTCTGAAAATTGAGAGGTGTCAGTGAGCGTATCTGACATAGAGCTTGCCACTTCAGTGACCAAAATTTCCATATTGGCTTTGAGCTGGCTTAGATTAGTTTCAGTTTGGCTTGCAACAAATTCGTTGTAAAGGGTTTCATTCGTGGCTGGTGGACAGACACCAAAATTTTCAAGAACAGCATCCATCTCTCGGTTCAGCTTAGGGATCGCTTGGTCTACGTAGGTGTACCACAATGCGTAGTTTGCCGGTGTCGCCGCGACATGATTTTTCATCATGAGCGGAACCGCTTTTCTAAGGTTGGAGGTAGATTTCTTAAAATCGTCGTCTTTCATTACTATACAAAGGCTTTGATATAAGTGTTTCGAATACTATTAGATTAGCGGATATCACTAATTGATGCCTCAAATATCGACAAATTTCTTCAGAAAAGCTAACTTTTCCTTCAAGGATTGGTGAAATTTAATCCTTTGATTTCATGAAGTTTGTTATTCATGGAATCTATACATTGAGTTGAGCATTCCGCAATAAGAAACCTTCCGATTAGCGAGCTTAGTTATGAAAAGTGAACAGATTCTCCAGCAGCTCTATTTAAGAGAAACCCAAGGCGCGCCCATTTTCGATTACGCAGAGCTGTCAAAAGCCTCAGTTGATGAGGATGCTTTCACCCTGTGGCAAGAACAGAAAGGTGAGTTCATTAGCAGGATGTGAGCGCATCGCACTGGATTAAAACGTGCACTGGCGGCTATGTAACAGAAGTCATCTTTCATCAAGATGGACGCTTGGAAGAGTACACCTTGTTTGAACGCCTTAAAACGGTTGGCAGTTGGCGGATCGAGTCAGGCTTTTTGGCCATCGAGATTCATAAAGGTGACAATACTTACACGTTTTACGTGGTGAAAAACAGCGAGCTCAACATTCATTCTGCTATCGAATACAAAAATGGTGAGCTGCACTCTTATCTCAAGTTGGCTCCAATAAAGCCATAACGTCATAGCTGTTAGTTATCAGAAACAATACATTCTGATATCGAAAGGAGTTATTGCCTATCTTTGCTGGCGAAATTTGAATTTATTCGCCAACTAATTGATCTCACTCAGCGATACCGTCATCAGTGGCCTAGCGCCTATTTTCAACAAAAAAAGCAAACGTTAAAATCCGCACAGTTTTAAATTGGCACATTTTAGTAAAAGGCTTCTGATGACTACAGCAACTCAGTTCGAACTCTATGACATTCTCAAAACCTATGAGGATAACTATCAAAATGGCCCGTTCTTTGATGCCAAGATTCCCGCACGTCCAGCAGTAAAGCAAACACACAAGATCTTTGACTTTGAGGTGAACTCTCGCCTTGGTGTTCCTGCTGGCCCGCTTTTAAACAGTCACTGGTGTGATGTTTATGCGCAGCTAGGCTTTGATATTCCAGTTTACAAAACGGTACGAAGTGTTGAGCGTGCTTGCCATCCAGCACCAAACTGTATCTTCTTAGATACTGACAAACAGTTCGCTAACACAGAGATAAACGCGGAAATTCAACCGGGTTTGCGTCCTCAATTGGACGAGAAGATCACCATCACTAACTCATTCGGTGTGCCTTCATTAGCGCCTTCTGTTTGGATGAAAGACATCGAAGAAGGTAATCGTAAGATGGGTAGAAACCAGCTTATGATCGTTTCTGTAAACGGTACACCAGGCTTGGCAGAGCGCGATTTAGTGGAAGACTATGGCTATGTATCCGCCATGGCGAAAGAAGCGGGTTCTAAAGTCATTGAAGTGAACTACTCATGTCCCAACCTTGGTGGCAGCAAAGAGGGAGCACTTTTCTCTGACCCAGAGAACTCTGCATTGGTTTCGAAGAAAATTCGTGAGTCGATTGGCGATACTCCACTGCTCATCAAGCTTGGTTGGATGCCAGCAGAGCAGTTAGAAAAAGTCATTGAAGCAAACCGCCCATACGTCGACGGTTTTGCTGCAATCAACACGATTCCACGTCAAGTTGTCACGCCAGACGGTAAAGCAGCACTTCCGGGTGAAGGGCGTCTATCGAGTGGTACTTGTGGCTATGCGATCGGTAATCTTGCGGAAGAAGTGACGCAAAATCTTATTGATTTGCGTACTAAGTGGAAAGATGATTTTGTTATCTGTTCTGTAGGCGGCATGATGAATGCTCAAGACTTGCACCGTCGCTTAGACATGGGCGCAGACATGGTAATGAGTGCAACTGCTGCAATGTGGGACCCATACCTTGCGCAAAAATTCCACGAATACAAGTAACTTTACGCTTACAGTATTTGATGAACGTGCCCTACAGTGCTGACTGTGGGGCATTTTTTATTACGGCTTAATAGATAGCGAATCTTTATCGTAGTTTCGAACAACTAAACACTCAAGATCTATTCATTGAGTGCATGTATTGTGACTTGTATCGGCAACCCTGTTAAAATAGCGCGCCTTGATAGTTAGCAATCTAAAATAAAGCCAATGCGCCATCTAAAAACCACCACTCATCCTGATATCGAACACCTAGATAGCTGTTCAATATATAAACGTAATGCTGCACGTGCGATTGCCATTGATGGAGAAGACATCCTGCTTATGTATACTGAGCGTTACCACGATTACAGCATTCCAGGTGGTGGCCTCGATGAGGGCGAAGATGTAATCGCTGGAATGGTTCGCGAACTTCAAGAAGAAACCGGCGCGCAAAACATTCACAGCATCAAACCTTACGGCATCTTTGAAGAATTTCGACCTTGGTACAAAGACGATGCGGACGTCATTCACATGATCTCGTACTGCTACACCTGTAAAGTTGATCGCGAATTAGGCGAGCCAGATTTTGAAGAGTATGAAATCAAAAATGGTATGAAGGCGGTTTGGGTGAATATCCATGAAGCCATTGCCCACAATGAGCAGACCATCGCAAGTAGCCCTAAGAAGGGCATGAGCATCGAAAGAGAAACCTACCTTCTACACCTTATTGCAAAGGAAATGCTTTAGCTTAATAGGCTGAAGTTGGTTGGATAATAACCGATATTCCTAAATCACTTCTTCCTTGGATTAGTCTAAGCGCAAATGATAACTAGGACTCTTTGCGCTATGCCTTATTGCTCAACCCACTCTATTGCATCGAATCGAACGTTTTACACGATGAAACCAATGCGTTTCTCGATGTGTCTGCTTGCTGCCACTTGCCTTTTACCTACTCATTCTCATGCGAGCCGAACGACTGATCATATCTCTTTTGGCGGGGTACAAACCCGCGTAAGCATGATGGTTTCCAAGACTATTTTGGGGATATCTACAATAACGAAGGGAGTAAGTACCTGTATGGTTTGTACTTTGGTGGCAACATTGCAAACGAAAACGGCTGGTATTTAAATGGAGGAGCAGAGTTGGCGACACGGAGTTCGACAACCATTAATCAAGCCCATTTAACGGTTGGTCACACCTTCGCAGTAGACAGCGATAAAACCTGGTTTCTAGGGGCTGGCTTAACGAGCCAACGATCTGAGCGTCGCTCATCATGTAAGAAAGATGAAATCATCGCGGCTTGTGATCGTGAGTATTACACTCGAAAAGACTATGCGGCTATGGCTGAAGCAGGGTTGGAATGGAACGTGAATCCAAGTTGGCAACTTGTTCCTGTTTACCAGTATCGAGATGTTTACGATAGGGGTTTGCACCAAGTGCGATTTGATAATCGTTTCAAGCTATCCAAGAGTTTTGGATTAGAAGCGGGATACGGTTACGTGTGGAGCCGAAATTTAGCCCAGAATGACATTCGTTTTGGGATGAACTACGAGTTTTAATTGATGTGTAGAAAAGCCCCGCCTTATGTTGTCATAGAACGGGGCTTACTATTTAGTGTTATTTACCCAATTAAACGGATGAAGTATGGGATGATCAAAGCATTTGCCAAGTCTATGAAGAAAGCACAAACAAGCGGTACGATGATGAACGCTTGATGCGAGTTACCGTACTTTTGCGCGACTGCGGACATGTTGGCCATTGCAGTGGGTGTTGAACCAAGAGAAATACCGCCAAAGCCGGAACAGACCACCGCCGCGTCGTACGTTTTACCCATTGCAGGGAACACAACAAATACAGCGACGCATATAGCCACAAGGAACTGTGCTCCTAAGATGACGAAAATTGGGCCAGCTAAATCGATTAAAGCCCAGAGCTGCATGCTCATGAGAGACATAGCCAAGAAAGATCCGAGGGCGACGTCCGCAATAAGTGCGATTGCCGGCTTTCGCGCTGGCCATCGTGTACCAGTAATTCTTGGGTACGACTTTGGAATCAAGTTAGAGATGAGAATGCCGGCAAACAGGCAGCTAACAAATAGCGGGAGTTCTAACCCAGCAGCAGAAACCGCTTCGTTTAAAACGGCACCCAGAATGATACAAACGTGGATAGCAAGAATAGCATCTAATAAATCGTAGGCGTTAATACTTGGTGTAGGCGCATCCTGTTGTGTGCCCACATCCATTTCCTCAGTTCGATCCGCTTTTAGATTGTGTTTCTTGATGAGGTATTTCGCAATAGGCCCCCCATTAAACTCGCTAAAATGAGGCCAAAGGTTGCACTGGCAATACCAATCTCCATTGCAGTATCGAGATCGAAGGTTTCGCCAATGCGTGGTGCCCAAGCGATTGCCGTGCCATGCCCACCAATCAAAGAAACACTACCACTTAGTAACCCGAATGCTTCAGGCTGTCCAAGCATTGCAGCAAAGCCAATGCCGGTCAGGTTTTGTAACATCATGTAGCCGATAGTAATTACAAGCAAAATAATGAGAGGCTTACCGCCTTTGAAGAGATCCTTCAAGCTAGCATTAATACCAATGGTGGTAAAAAAGTAGACAAGTAAAAGGTCGCGTGCAGCCAAGTCAAACTGGATATCCACCTGAGTGGCGTAGTGTAAGATAGCAAAAAGCACAGACACAAGAATACCACCAGAAACAGGTTCTGGAATACTGAACTCCTTTAACCAATAACTAGCATGAGTGAGTCGTCGGCCCAGAAAAAGAACCACGATGCCGAGTGTGACTGCGAGGAAAGATTCAACGCGAAGTACACCATCAATATATTCCATTATTGTTCTCCAAGAGGTGGGGCTCAGAAGCAGATCCAGAGCCAAGTATATCTATTTTAAGAACTTCTTGATAGCCATGCTGAATGAGTGCATCGACTTGAGAGTCGTCAAGCTTGAAGTCTGTTGGGATAGTGTTCATGTAATCAGGGTCAGCTGCACTTTGTAAGGTGATATCGATGAACTGAACCGTACGATTTGCTTTTTCACTCTGCCACTGCCAAAGCCTGTCTACTACAAGCTTTTTACTCATGTCGTTATAACGATGAAGTTGTATGTCAGTTACTGCCCCAAGCATGTTAGTCGCCTTGGGAGTAGAAGGTGAAGAATCAATGTTCCAATCTGGTTTGGTCGCAGCATCGACTGAAATGATCATAATATGCTCTACCTGATCGGTTAAGATTTCAAAAGAGTCCTTGTCGGTATGAACTATGTCATAGATCGCCAAGAGTCCTAAGTTGTCGGTAATTCCTCCGTCGATTAAGTGAATGTAAGGGCGCGATTTTTTGTCTGAATAGCTAGCTAAGCCAGACTGTGTAGCTCGCATGTGGGCTGATGTGTCGTTGAACCTACTGACATTATGTGGTGATTCACAACTGTCGTGATTCTCTAAAACGACAGGGGTAAAAATAAAGGGCACGGCAGAGGATGCGGCAACGGCGTTCGCGATACTGTAATCGTTGACATTGGAACAAATGAGATCGAAATACTCTTGTACGAATGAGAAACGCACACCACCGCCAAGGTCGGTGGCGTTAATTATGATGATTGGCCCGTCACTTCGAATATCTTGAAAAGTTGAATCATCAAAAAGTGTCTGATTATAGTAATTAGCCGCTGCAGTGGAACGATCGAGCTAGATAGCCAATAGCGTGGGCTGAATAAAATATCGATTAAATCGTTTGAAAAGTTTTGATAAAGAAACTCTTCTTCATAGCGTTCAAAAATCTCATCTTGATAAAGCCCGTAGTAAGCAGAAGTGAAGCTGCCACCAGATACCGAACTTATAACAGAAACCTTATCAAGCAATGTGGACTGCTCACCATGACTGTTAGGAAAGGGGTAGTCTTGTAACCCTTTTAGTACCCCGTAGGACAAGGCAGCCGCGCGTGTTCCTCCGCCAGAAAAGCTAAGCAGAACCAGAGTACTTTCTTGCTGGAAGTCTTGGGCTTTACTCTTGAGTGAGTAGGTTGGAGGCGGATCGTGACTGAGAGGCGCAGAGGCACTTGGTGGATTAGTGATGGTTGACGTGGCTGAGCACCCACTGAGCAAGAATAAAAGTGAAGAAGAGAGAACTGAAATGCGACTGGAACGAGCCATGTGAACCTACTGTTTTGTGGTTTAAATTGCGGATTGCAAATTGGTGGCCGAAAAAACGGCAGAAATCGCCTTAGCCAATGTCTTTGGCTAAGGCGTTTGACTTATAGTGTATTTTCGGTTGGAAGCGCCCAGTCGCCTCCCAAAGCTTTGTAAACCGTTACTGTAGCTTGGGCGGTTTGAAGCTTCGCCGCAATACTTCGGTCTTGCATCATGCGTTGCTGCCTTTGAGCATCAAGCACAGATAAGTGATCGATGAGCCCTGCTCGATAGAGCGATTTTGCTTTATCGACGGCGCGATCGGTCGCAATTATAGCTTTATCAATTTGTCCCTGATTCTGTTGGCTTCGCCCGTAAGCAAATAGGGCAGTATCGACTTCAGTGATAGCTGAGTCGACGGCGTGTTGGTAGCTCAGTGCAGCGACCTCGAAGCGAGCTTCGTTCATTTCGATCATCGCGTCACCTCTTCCGCCATCGAACACATTCCAACTCACGCCAACTGCACCTGCCCAGCCAAATGAATCACTGCTGAATAGATCATCGAAGCTACTCGCAGAGACTCCAGGTGTGCCCGTTAAAAAGAACTTCGGATATTGATTCGCCATACTAGACGCCAACTCTTCGTTAATTGCGGCCATCTCTCTTTCTGCAATACGTATATCTGGACGACGCTTAAGGAGGTCTGATGGTAAACCCACAGGAATGTTGCCTTCTAATACTGGAAGCGGTTGATGCGATGCTAGGCGAATATCCACATGAGACAACGGCTCACCTAGTAAGGTCGCGAGTCTGTGTTTGTGGACTTGCTCTGCAATTTCCAACTGAGGGATCAGTGATTCAGTAGCGGCGAGTGAGGCTTGTGCTTGAGCATAGTCGAGATCAGAACCAAAACCGCTACTTACGACTCTTTCTACCAGTGCGAGTGTCTGTTTCTGATCTTCAATGTTCTCCAACATAAGTGCTTTACGTTCTTGTGCGCCTCTGAACTGCAGGTAGTTATGGATGAGGTCAGCGGTTATTAGCGTATTCAGGCCGCTTTGCATTATCTCAGCCTGCTCGACACGAATTTTCGCGGCGTTGCTTTGTCGGTCGATCCTACCGAAGAGGTCGGCCTCCCATGCAATGGAAGCACCTAAGAACCCGCCATCGTGTTGATTGTCCAACAAACTCATGCCAGTGCTCGATTCTAATGCGTCTGACAAGCCAAACGCGGGCCCAAGTAACGAATCATTCTCACTTAACTGATAGTTAAAGTAGCCACCACCTACGTTAACGGTGGGTACTTTAAAGGAATCGACCATACTTTTATAAGCGTTGGCCATTTGGATGCGCTGTGATGCAACTTTCAATGGGATGTTTTGCTGCTGAACGTCTTCAACCATAGCATTTAACGCACCATCGTTTAATGACTCCCACCAAAACGGCGCAGTGCCTGTTTCATTGGTAATGCTATGGTGTTCAGTGGCGTTTAGATAGGTGTCCGCCATAGACACCGTAGGTTCAACGTAATCCGGCCCAACAGCGCAGCCAGACAGAATCAATGCCAATGCAATCGGAGTGAGCTTTTTAGTAGAAAAGTTCATTTTTGTCTCTCTTATGCGTTTTCAGTCGTGAGTGAAGGTTGAGTTTGGGTGTCGCTTGCTGATTGCTCCTTACTGGTCAGCTTGTATAGTGCAGGCATAACCAAAAGCGATAAGACTGTGGCTGCGGCTAGGCCACCAATGATAGTTGCAGCCATTTGGTCGAATAACAGATCACTGATCAGCGGTATCATTCCAAGTGCTGTCGTGAGGGCACCCATTGAGATTGCCATGGTTCGGTTAATCGTTGCTGCTTTAATTGCATCGGAAAGATTGAGACCATTTTTACGTTCCAACTCGATTTGATCCATCAAAACAATACCGTTTTTGATGATCATCCCGGTGAGCGTTACCGCGCCAATTAGCGCCATAAAACCGAAGGGCTTGTTGAAGGCAAGTAATGAGAACGTTGCACCTATTGAAGCCAAAGGTAGCGTCGTCAAAATAATGAGTGGTTGTTTAAATCCGTTAAACATGGCCACCAGAATGATCACCATGATCAACATGGCTTTTGGCAATTGCTTCAAAATATCGCTAACCGCTTTGTGTTCATCATAGTACTCGCCGCCCCATTCCATGCTGTAGCCGTATGGGAGATGAATAGCTTCAATCTCGTCTTTAATTGCATCTCTTACGCGAGCAGGGGTGGTATGATTGGCAATCCCTGTTTGAGCGGTAATGGTTTTTACACGGTCTCGTCGCCAAATCATGCTCTCTTCTGGGATCAATTCAAATCCATCAATCACCTGCCCTAGAGGCACACTATGAGTGCCAACAATGGATTTGACTGGCAATGTTTCCAAAGAGCTCATGGTTTGATTTGAACCGCGTAATTGAATTGGGATCAATTCGTCGTTCAAGTTCATTTGGCCGAGAGGCATACCGTCTGAGGCGCGTTTTAAAGCAAATGCGATATCCGCACGATTAATCCCAGCTAAACGAGCTTTTTCCTGATTAATGATTGGAACAAGAGCTTTGCTCTGTTGACGCCAGTCGTCACGCACGTACTTGCTGTCGGGGTGTGCTGACATTATGACTTTAGCTTGATGCGCTAAGTCACGTAACACTACAGGGTCGGGCCCAGAGAATCGTGCTTCAACCGAGAATTTGTCTGAGGTAGCCAGTTTCAACGCACGGAACCTTGGCT
>JYJN01000165.1 GCA_003263845.1 Vibrio aestivus
CATCAAGTTCGCAGTATTGAGCACCGAGTTCAATGGCTTGTGGGTTCTCATAAGGATCGACACAAAGGATGTTCATTCCCAATCCTTTGAAAATGCGCATTGTTGCAATACCAATTTTGCCTGTCCCTATCACACCAACCGTTTTGTTGTAGAAGTTGAAGCCTACCAAGCCCTCCAATGAAAAATTGGCATCACGAGTACGTTGATAAGCTTTGTGAAGGCGTCGGTTTAAACACATCATCATACCGACGGCATGTTCTGCAACGGCTTCCGGTGAATAAGCAGGGACGCGCACCACTTGAAGGCCAAGTTGTTTTGCAGCTTCTAAATCAACTTTGTCGAAACCGGCACAACGCATAGCGATGATTTGAATGCCGAGTGACGACAACTTTTCCAGTACAGGGTGCGATAAGTTGTCATTAACAAATGCACAAACCGCTTGGCAGCCTTCCGCCATTTGTGCTGTTTTTTCTGTTAAGCGGAAATCATGAAAGTGGAACTGAACATCGGATTTGGTATTCGCTTGATTGAATGCATCTTCGTCGTAGTTTTTGGTGCTGAAAAAGGCAATGTCGATCATAGAAGCCTCTCTAGAAAGAGAACGAATGGAGAACTTAATGTGACACATATCACCAAAAATATAAACGACATTTCCTTTAGGGGTATTAGGTTGGTAGGTATTAAAAAAGGAACGCCTGAGCGTTCCTTTTACGAGTCGTTGTTGGGTTTGCTTAGTTTTAGCAAATAACCTTAACGGCTAAACCGCCTTGGGACGTTTCGCGGTATTTCGCGTTCATGTCTTTACCCGTTTCCAACATCGTTTCGATCACTTTATCGAGTGATACTGTTGGTTCAGATGAACGGCGAAGCGCCATGCGCGATGAGTTAATCGCTTTCACTGCAGCAATACCGTTACGTTCGATACATGGAACCTGAACTTGACCAGCAACTGGGTCGCACGTTAGGCCTAAGTTGTGCTCCATTGCGATCTCAGCTGCCATACAAACTTGCTCTGGGCTACCACCCATAAGCTCAGCAAGACCAGCCGCCGCCATAGAACAGGCAACGCCCACTTCACCCTGACAGCCTACTTCAGCGCCAGAGATAGAAGCATTACGCTTGTATAGGCCGCCAATCGCGCCTGAAGCGGCGAAGTAACGGATGTAATCTTTTTCTGTTACGGTTTGGATAAACTTATCGTAGTAAGCAAGAACCGCAGGAATAATACCGCACGCACCGTTTGTTGGTGCTGTTACGACACGGCCACCGGCAGCGTTCTCTTCGTTCACAGCAAAAGCGAACATGTTTACCCAGTCAACTACTGACATAGGGTCATTAGTGGTTTTTTCTGAAGTCATCAGCTGTTGGCGAAGCGCAGCCGCACGACGAGGCACGCGCAGTGGGCCAGGTAGAATACCTTCTGTATTCATACCGCGGTCCATACATTCACGCATGGTTTTCCAGATGTTGGCAAAGTAAGTACGAGACTCTTCATCAGAGTGTAGCGCCGCTTGGTTTTTCATAACCAAAGTGCTGATCGACAAACCGCTGTCTTTACATTGGTTCACAAGCTCTTCCGCTGTTGTGAACTCGTAAGGCGCTTTAATTGGGTTTTCTTCGTCTTTGCCAAAGTTTTCTTCATCAACGATGAAACCACCGCCGATAGAGTAATAAGTTTTTGAGTAGGCTTTTTCGTCGTTGATCCAAGCGTGGATTTGCATACCGTTTTCGTGAAGCTCAAGGTTTGTAGTATGGAAGTTCATACCACCTTGTTTAGGAAAAGAAACAGTATGGCAATGCATGCCTACAGGTAGACGTTCAGTCTCTTCAACGCGAGCGATAAATCCTGGAATAGAATCGATATCTACTTTCTCGGGTGTGTTTCCAGCAAGACCATGATAATCGCAATATCTGTGTGGTGACCTTTCCCTGTCAGTGATAATGATCCATAAACGTCGACGGTAATTTTAGTGATGTCGCGCAATTTTCCCATTGAACGTAAATCATCAATAAATTCTTTACCAGCCTTCATAGGGCCCACAGTGTGAGAGCTTGAAGGTCCAACGCCAATTTTATAGATATCAAAAACACTAATCATTAATAAGATGCCTCAGCTAAAGAGCCTCTCTCCCAAGGAGAGAGGCAGGACTTAGTATTGTTTGGTTATTATCACAGATAATACGCGTTAGAAGATACCATTGATAGCAGAAGTTACTGCAGCTAGACCACAAATTAGGGTAAATGCCTGTGCTGCTTTAGATGTTTTGTACTTAGCCATTGCTGGTACTTTGTGCATTGCAAAGATTGGCATCAGGAACAGGATTGCCGCAATCATTGGAGCGCCAAGGTCTTCAATCATACCTAGGATGTCTGGGTTGATGATAGCAACTGCCCAAGTTGTTAGTACGATGAAAATCAGTGAACCTTTCTCGATTTTTGCTTCAGAAGCATTTGAACGAGACTTAGCAAGACCAACCAGACCCTCTTGAGCGCCTAGGAAGTGGCCGAAGTAGCTAGAAGTGATAGCTGCAAAAGCAACGATAGGGCCAAGTGTTGAAATAAGTGGAGACTCATGGATGTTTGCAAGGTAAGACAGAACGCTAATATTTTGAGCTTGTGCTTCACCTAGTTGCTCTGGTGATAGAGATAGAACAACAGAGAATACGAAGAACATTACGAAGCCCATTAGCATCATTGCCGCACCGCCAGTGATAGCGTCAGTTTTCTTCACTGCATTTTCACCGTGTTCACGACGTTGTTCACGAGCGAACTGGCTGATGATTGGGCTGTGGTTGAATGAGAACACGATCATTGGAAGCGCTAGCCAGATCATAACAGGCATCGCACCCCAATCTGGCTTTCAGCCATCATAGATGTATTCCACTCAGGGATTAAGTATAGAGATAGTGCCATTAAGATGAACACTAGAGGGTAAACAAGCGCAGAAGTCACTTTCAGCATAAGTTCTTTGCCGAAAAGGATACCTGCAGTCATCATCGCGATTAGCGAGCCAGACAGTAACCAACGTGGAATAGGTTCCATGCCAACTTGGTTAACTAGGAAAGAGTCAACCGTGTTAGTGATACCAACACCATAGATAAGAACGATAGGGTAAATAGCGAAAAAGTAAGCGAAAGTAATAAGGTTTGCGCCAGTTTTACCGAAGTGTTCTTCTACAGTTTCACTGATGTCAGCGTTAGGGTTTTTTGCAGAAAGTACGAAGCGAGCGAGAGATTTGTGTGCGAACCAAGTCATTGGGAACGCGATTAGAGCCAGAATAGCAAGAGTCCAAAAACCACCAGCACCGGCACGGATCGGTAGGAAAAGAACACCAGCACCAACGGCGGTACCAAATAGTGATAGACACCAAGTGAAGTCTTTATAAGTAAATTTACTCGGATTAGCAGCTGTAGTAGCTGTTGTTGAAGTAGTCATAGTGTGTACTCATTTTGGGAACAGGAAATAAGTTGGTTGCAATTATGAAGTTTATAATTGCAAAAAAATTAGATCTAAATCATGTATTGCTCCGACTTATTGCAGAAGAAGCACAAAATATGTTTTGGGTCACGAAAATGACGTGCTAGAGATGAATTTCACTAATCAATCGCATTAGTAGACTTATTCGAAATGGGGATCGATTGCCGCAAACGTTTGCTATTTATGGGTGGAACGTGTCTTAAAATTGAGGCTGATTAATGGAATAGATGTTTTTGCATAGCATGTATGATTTGCGCCGTCATTCCCCATATGTAGTGGTTCTGATACGCGATGCAAAATACCCTATGGCGTTCGTTGTTTACGTTGAAGGTTTGGCTAATTAGATTCTTACTATCAAAGATAACTTTTATTGGCACTTCGAATGCTTCTTCAACTTCGTTTCTATCTACTTTTAATTGATAAGCTGGATCAATGAATGCAAGGGTTGGGGTTACGCTAAATCGGCTTATAGTGTTGAGTTCAGGCAGAGTGCCGAACACTTCGATCTGCGATGTACCTATGCCGACTTCTTCGTTGGCTTCACGAATAGCGGTTTCTATGATTGATCTATCTGATTCTTCATACTTACCTCCGGGAAAGCTGACTTGCCCTGGATGATGCTTGAGATGCATTGCGCGTTTAGTTAACAACACATGAATACCCGAAGGCGCTCGACAAAACCGATTAAAACCGAAGCTTTACGAAGGGCTTCTCCGTTGAGGTGAGCCACTCGTTTAAGTGATTCAAAATGATAAGGGACAGGTTGTTTAAAGGTAAAAGTTTGAATTAGGTTTGTTTTATTAAGATTTAACAAGGCATTACCTCTTGTGAGTATTTGATAAAACCTGACTTTTGGATCATGCTTTCTTAGTCACTTAATAATAAAGGTAGCTCATAAAGATGAAAGGGATTATTTTTACTGAGTTCATGGAGTTAGTTGAACAAGAGTTTGGTTTAGATACACTGGATAAGATATTGGAATTGGCCGAAGACGAAGGCATTTATACCTCGGTTGGAAGTTATGACCATCGAGATCTAGTAAAGCTTATCGTACAGCTGAGCAAGGTCACCGAAATATCACCAGAGACCTTACAGCAAGTATTTGGTAAGTCGGTATTCAAAAATCTTTATCAAGCTCTTCCAGAAAACGCGAACTTGCACCACTGTAAAACGACGTTTCAGTTTGTTCATCACGTAGAAGACTACATTCATCTCGAAGTTAAAAAACTCTATCCAGATGCAAAACCACCTAAATTTGATTTTATATCGGAGCACCAAACAGAGCTTGTTTTCGATTACGTGAGTGCCCGTTGCATGGCTCACGTTTGTCTAGGGTTATTGCAAGGGTGTGCGGATTTTTACAACGAAGAAATAGATGTGGAAATGGCGGACATGAGCGAATCAAGTGATCGTGTTCGTTTTGCGGTGTCGTTAAGGACCTAAATTATGCCAAGCGATGGCGCTTTAGAAAGAAAACTTAAACGAGAAATCGCAGCGCGTAAAGAAGCTGAGCGGCTTTTAGAGCAAAAAGGTGTGGAGCTTTACGAATCTAATCAGCAGCTTAGGGTCGCAATTGGACAACTAGAACTGCAAACGCAATACGATTTACGTAAGTTTGAGTTTGAGCAGCAAATTGATGAATGCTTAATTCACTTTGGCCGTGCTTTCCTATCACAGACGTTAGATGACGCGCTCATTATCAATTTCATGCAGCAATTGACGGTGAGCGATGTCATTGAATCGTCTTTTGTTCGATTTGTAGAACTCGAATTAGAAACCTTGAGCCGTAATGAGTTCGGCGATACAAGTAATTTGAGCTTATCTCAGATTGTTGAGAAGACCTTATGGCGCGAAGAGCGTCTATTAATACCGCTAAAAGTGGAAGGTGAGCTGGTCGGTGAATTAGTATTTTCTGTTCGTATTGGCGACGTTGCTCAGGATTTTATCGCTAGCCAGATGTCATTGGTGGCTGAACTCTTATGCAGTGCGATCAGCCGACAACGAATGCTTAGCACCACGTTAAAAGCTAAGAAACGTGCGGAAGAATCTGAACGGGCAACAAAAGAGTTTGTGGCAATGATCAACCATGAGCTGCGGACTCCGCTTACTGGCCTGTTAGGTAGCGCGGATCTACTCAAAGATACTCCTCTATCCAAAGAGCAATCTGATTACTTGGCGAATCTCAATCAGTCGGGCGAGTTTTTAAGAACCATCATCAATGACTTGCTTGATTTCAGTAAAATGAATGCTGGGATGATGGAGCTGTTCTTAACCGAGTTCAGCTGGCAAGAGTTGGAAAGCTCTCTAACTGGCATCTTTTCCCACAAAGCCAGAGAGCAACAAATTCAGTTCACTATAACTCGTAAATCTGACGTACCTGACCGCTTTATTGGTGACTTCGAACGTATCACACAAATCATGGTTAACTTGATCGGTAATGCGATTAAGTTTACTCACGAAGGATCGGTGGATGTGCTGGTTAAGTGGGAAAATGAACGTTTGGTCACCGTTATTTCCGATACAGGCGTGGGGATCGGTAAAGAAGCGCAAGCCACACTGTTTGACCCATTTGTCCAAGCTGACCGTTCCAGTAAACGTAATTATGAGGGAACAGGGTTAGGCTTAGCTATCTGTAAGAATCTGATCACGTTAATGGATGGGGAAATATCCCTGAAAAGCGATGTAGGGAAGGGCACACAATTTACCGTATCTTTGCCATTGCCCACGGTCGAGTCGGATGTGGCGGAAGAAGCGGTTGAGCAAGTGGTCGATGAACAGAAATCATTTGATTCATTATCGATTCTCGTTGTGGACGATATCCGAATGAACCAAATCATCATCACGCAAATGTTAAAGAAACTCCAAGTGAAGCCAGATATTGGAAACAACGGCCGAGAAGCGGTGGATGCCGTTGAAGCCAATCATTACGACTTGATCTTTATGGATTGCAGAATGCCAGAAATGGATGGTTTTGAAGCAACTCGTCACTTAAGGGAGCAAGGCTTAAAAACCCCAATCATTGCCCTTACAGCCGGAACGACGCTTGCAGAACGTGAATTATGCATAGAATCCGGTATGGATGATATTTTGACTAAACCCTACACCGCCTCTGACTTAGAAAGTATGTTGACCAAATGGATGTGAAAAGGCCGCTTGGTGTTTCCACCAAGCGGCTTTTAGAGGCGTTTTTTGGATGAGGTAGTGGGCAAAAACCTAGTTCGAGATGTTCTTAATCGTTATTTGGATTACCTGCAAGCGTGGGCAGAATTTTGCTCAGTTTATCGAGGGTTTCTTGATATTCCGCATCACTTTGGCTATCTGCCACGATACCACCACCCGCCCAAGCGTAGAGTGTCTGATTGTTAGCAAGTAGGGTACGAATGGTAATGCTGGTATCCATATGCCCATGACAACTAATGTAACCAATACTGCCACAATACACATTGCGTCTGTGCGGCTCTAATTCTTCAATGATTTCCATTGCGCGAACTTTTGGCGCACCCGTAATCGAGCCCCCAGGGAAGCTAGCACGAAGTAGCTCTGCGCTTTGATACTGCTCATCTAGCTCTGCGCGAATGGTACTCACTAAGTGATGAACCGCTGGAAAACTCTCTATATCAAACAGCTTAGGAACATGAACCGAGCCTGGTTTAGCAACGCGTCCAACATCATTGCGTAGCAAGTCGACAATCATAAGGTTCTCTGCTTGGTCCTTTTCTGCCGTTGCGAGATCCTGAGCGAGCAATGCGTCTTGCTCTTTATCTTCAGAGCGAGGCCGTGTGCCTTTAATGGGTTTGGTTTCGATAATGCCTTTGTGAACTTGTAAGAATCGTTCAGGAGAGACACTAATCACCGCGCTATCGTCTGTGCGGATAAATGCAGAAAAAGGCGCTTGGTTGACCGCTTCAAGTTTTTCATAAGCCTGCCATTCACTGCCTTGATAATCGGCGTGGAATCGCTGTGCGAGGTTTATCTGATAGCAATCTCCAGACAACAGGTATTCTTGAATCGCATTAAACTTACATTGGTAAGTTCGCTTGGTCATATTCGATTGCCATTCTGTCGTTAAAGCAAAATCAGACGTTGTAGCAAAGCCGAGATTCTCGTTGTCAGTTTCTAGGTTAGTCAGCCATTGCCAGTGCTCATCGACATTTTGGCCCACAACCCAAGCTTGCTTTTCGTTGTGATCAACAATGACTGCCCATTCATATAAGCCAACGGCCATGTCTGGGCAGTCAACTTCGTTGGCTGCGAGTGTCGGCATCTTTTCCACTCGGCGGCCAAGATCATAAGCAAAATAGCCTACTACCGCCTAAAAAAGGAAGTGCTGAGTCGTGGGTGCAATCGGGAATATAGCGAGATTGAAGTTCAGCAAGAAGTTCAAAAGGGTCTTGTTTGGTGCTGTAGCTTTCGTTTGGCCCTTCGACTTTTGTCTCTTCACCTGAAGTTGTTAATTTTACCAAAGGATCCGCCACCAAAATGTCGTAACGGCTGTCAATATGCTCACTAGAAGCGGAACGAAGTAACATCGCCCATGGCTTGTGTTCTATTTTTGAAAACAGCTGCTTAGATAAGTTTGGGTGATAATCAATCGATTGGATTTGAATGTTGTTCAGGTCGTTGTTATTCATTTGTTTAATTTGTGACAAAGAGTTCGAACCATACATGGCATGCGAGAGCGAGCAAGAGTATCATAAAACGCAAAATGAAAAGTGCCTACTTAATGCAAAAGCATAGTAAATCGAGCGCTAATGGTTGTTTTGTCACCAACAGAGACTGCTCATAAAAATGCTCAACGCACGCAGTTAGGTGATAAACATAATAAACACGAGGTATGCAATGACGGTAATTCGCAAACAGGATGTAATCAGCAGTGTCGCTGATGCGCTTCAGTACATCTCTTACTACCACCCACTAGATTTTGTCCAAGCTCTTGAAAAGGCTTATCACAAGGAAGAGAGCCAAGCCGCTAAAGATGCGATTGCTCAGATTCTAATCAACTCGCGTATGTCGGCAGAAGGCCACCGCCCAATTTGTCAGGACACGGGTATCGTGACGTGTTTTGTGAATGTGGGTATAGGCGTTCAGTGGGATGCAACCGACATGACTATCCAGCAGATGGTGGATGAAGGGGTTCGTCAAGCTTACACAAACCCAGATAACCCATTGCGTGCTTCGGTTCTGATGGATCCGGCCGGTAAGCGTATTAACACCAAAGATAACACACCAGCGGTTGTACACATTAACTCCGTCCCAGGTGACAAGGTAGAGATTCAAATTGCTGCCAAAGGTGGCGGCAGTGAAAACAAAACCAAAATGGTAATGTTGAACCCATCGGACGACGTTGCAGAGTGGGTAGAGAAAACACTCCCACTTATGGGGCTGGCTGGTGCCCACCTGGCATGTTGGGTATTGGTATTGGCGGTACTGCTGAAAAAGCTGCGGTACTGGCGAAAGAGTCTCTAATGGAGCACATCGACATTCAAGAGTTGATTGATCGTGGCCCTGAAAATGCTGAAGAAGAACTGCGCTTAGATATCTTCAATCGTGTGAACAAGCTAGGTATCGGTGCACAAGGCCTTGGTGGTTTGACTACCGTTGTAGACGTGAAAATCAAGACTGCGCCAACTCACGCG
>JYJN01000166.1 GCA_003263845.1 Vibrio aestivus
TTCCGGTGGGGATAATGGCTCTGTAATCGCTGTGGCTACCTCATAACGATAGGGTTGCTGCCAACTTTCTCCACCCGTGAAATACACCGCTTGACTATCCTGTTGCCAATCAAAATTTCTGCACCGGCCTGGCCCCAGTGATTGACGTTCGCGCGTTTTCAGATCGAAGATGGCACAGCGGTATTCAAAGGCTTGAGGTGAGTACGCCGTGATAACAAATCTTCCGTCCGGAGAGCGAGATGGGCGAGATAGACCTAGAGTTTCGATAGTCCCGCCAATGTCTTGGCCCATGAACAGCAGTCGGACATCCGTACCGTTCATGTTCATGGTATAGAGCCCATGATGAGGGTTTTGAATCTGTACCATCAATTGAGGCATTTCATGCTGTGCATCCCATTTTTCCAACGGTGGTGTTTCGGGAATCTCGACATTAATTCGCCAAGAGTTAATACGAGTCTTAGCATTTTTCGCTTTTGAGAACTCTCTATACTTAACAATTAAGTCCAAACTCTCCATGTACTCGGCATCATACGGAGAGCTAGGCGAAACATCACACCCACCTAATGCCAAAGTCCCCGCCAAGCTCGCCCCAGCCAAAACCATCGTGTTTTA
>JYJN01000167.1 GCA_003263845.1 Vibrio aestivus
CCCCGCAAAAAATCGTCTTATGCTTTGTTGAAGACTATTTGCTTAGAATGACTAGGCTACAGAGTCTCCGCCGCGCCTAAAACGATTTTGACTAGGCGTCCCCATCCGAACAAAATTTAACCGCGAAAGATTAACAGCCCCTAATTATTCCCCTTCTAAACGCTTATCAAATCACCAGCAAGTAAGCACCAACTCCATAACCAACATCAACAACCTAAGTACAGAGAAATCGGGCCTACAGCAGAAGTGAA
Organism: Vibrio aestivus; assembly: GCA_003263845.1. Taxonomy (GTDB): domain Bacteria; phylum Pseudomonadota; class Gammaproteobacteria; order Enterobacterales; family Vibrionaceae; genus Vibrio; species Vibrio aestivus. Next base: position 252 of record JYJN01000167.1, read on the forward strand.
TACTTATTCTTGCTAAAATTGGTATATACCAAATGGTAATTTACACTGTAATTTTGCTACAAAATTGCATAAATGAGGAATAAACTGAACTCTATAACGGAAATGAAGGATAACTTGGGGAATTAAATAGGAAAAATATTAGTGAGCAACGTTATCTATCTCACGATTGAGTCACGTAGTTTGAATAAGATTTGCACAAATTGGCTGCGACGTTTCACCCTACCTCGTCATCTAACGCGCAAAAAAAATCGGCTAATAAGCCGATTGGAAATAATACAAAAAGGAACGAACTTTACGGGAAATGGCCAGCTAAACTAGCCAGCACTAAATTAACTAACTAAAGCAACAGGCTGAACGGTAAGCTGTTCGTTAACGATTATCATGCGATCGTGCATCACTTTAATCGCCTGACCAAATACAAGAGCCTTGGAGGGATTGAGTTGGAACTCTTCTAAGTCAACATAAGCACATAAGCTAGATGCCTCTCCCGACTCTAAAACGATGAAATAGCCCTTATTTAGACTATTACTTAATTGAACAATGTCCCTTCTTGGGTTCATCACCCACAATCGAGCAAGAATCGAAGAACCAGCTTTTTGGTTGCACTGGTTTGTGAAAGCGTTTAGCTGCTACGCAATATAGCGCCAATTCTGCTTGTCTCGGCTCACTAAGCTGTAGATAAGAGATTTGTTCTTTGAACGTTTGGTATGCAGATGCGTCATCGACCGTAAACTCATTAACATCGAGTGCGCATTTGACAAGAAGTTTGTTGGACAGGTTTGTTTTGAAAAGCATGTTATCGCCAAGGTCAAGCATAAGGTGGCTCGCCTTGTCGTCATAATACCAAGTCCATTTGTCGCTGGGTTTGAGCATCATTCCATTCTCTATAACGTGCATGTCCTAAGGTAAAACATTCATTTACCATCCAATATTCGATAGTTTATGAAGGTTCTGGCAAAAAAAAAGAGGAAATGATTTCTCATTTCCTCTCAAAATTGTATTGAACTCAAATGAATCTCTAGAGTGACACCGTCACCTAGAAGTCCATGAAATTAGATGTTCTTTACGATATCAGCAACTAAACCGGGCCCATGGTAGATAAAGCCTGAATAAACTTGAACAAGATCCGCACCCGCCATAAATTTTTCTTTCGCAGCGACATACGAATCCACACCGCCTACTCCGATAATTGGTAGCTTACCGTCAAGTTGTTGGTGAAGTTTACGAACAACTTCAGTACTTCTTGCTTGAACTGGACGACCACTCAACCCACCAGCTTCGTTTGCGTGCTTCATACCTTCAACAATAGAACGATCCAATGTTGTATTGGTCGCGATCACACCATCGATTTCATTCTTGATCAAAGATTCACAGATTTGTTCGATTTCATCATCGCTAAGATCCGGCGCGATCTTCAGTGCTAGTGGAACATACTTGCCATGTTTGTCCGAAAGTTCTTTCTGCTTCACTTTCAACTCAGCAAGCAGCTCATCGAGAGCTTCACCGTATTGAAGTGAGCGCAGTCCCGGTGTATTTGGTGATGAGATGTTTACCGCGATATAGCCGGCATACTCATACACTTTTTCCATACAGATAAGGTAGTCTTCAGCGCCCTTTTCAATTGGCGTATCTTTGTTTTTGCCAATGTTAATACCAAGAACGCATGAGTATTTCGCTTTCTTAACATTCTCGACTAGGTTATCAACACCTGCATTGTTGAAACCCATGCGGTTAATGATTCCTTCCGCTTCAACTAAACGGAAAAGACGTGGTTTGTCATTACCTGGCTGAGGGCGTGGAGTCACGGTTCCAACTTCTACGAAGCCAAAACCCATTGCATCAAATGCTTCGATGCATTCGCCGTTTTTATCTAATCCAGCCGCTAAGCCAACCGGATTACGGAATTGAAGTCCCATACATTCTACAGGACGGTGTGGCAACTGCTGACGATAAAGAAGATCGAGAGGAGTACCTGTGATGCGCTTGAAGTTTTGAATTGCAAGATCATGTGCCTTTTCGGCATCAAGTTGGAAAAAGCCAGTTCTGGCTAGACGGTAAAGCATTGTGCCTCCGAAAGAAAAAAGCCCCGTGTAAACGGGGCGTTATTATTTACTCATTTGCCGAACAATTCAAATTTAATAACATCAATTCTCGTAATGCGACTGAAAATTTCGCAAATTCATGCACAGAACCGACTTTGAACTCATTCAAAATGTTTTCCCAACGATGCAGCGACACTTCATTCATGATAATCCAATCGTCTAGCGCTTTAACAATGTCCAACTTATCAGGCGAACAGCCGCAGCTAAGTACTTGACCGGTTAATTGGCGTTGCTGCCAATCGAGATCTTCTCTAAACGCAGCTCTTGCCAAAGCTTGCCAGTTATTATCAACCGCTTGTCCATTAATCTGCTTCAAGAACCAGTGTAAAGACAATCGATCGCCCAATGTGTAGTAAAGTTTGGCGGTTTGTACAACAGTAGTGCCTTTTTCACGGGATACTGTGGATATATCCAGTACTGAATACAAGCTTGATAAACGAGCCACATAATTAGCCAGCTCTTTTGTCACGCCCTGTTCAATCCAAGCCGCAGCCATTTGGTTATGCTCCGCGACTTCTTCTTCCACCAACATGTCATCAATGTTCTCGGTGATAGTGATGGCATCAGCTCTATATAGCTTAATCAGCTCATTGACACATTGCTTACCAGTACGATTACGCAGTAGCCATCGAGCTAAACGACGTAAGGTACGACGAACATAATAGATCAAATCATACTGAGCTGAAGTGGTTGCGATATTGTCTAGCTCTCTAACTTGAGTTAGAACAGAGCCTAAGTTGAAGATCTCTCTTGCTGCAGCATAGGCATTGGCAATATCAACAACATTAGCCCCCGTCTCTTCTTGGAGACGAGTGACAAAGTTGCAACCCATTTCGTTAACCATCTGATTTGCAAGAACAGTTGCAATAATTTCTGCTCTCAATGGATGATTATCCATATGATCTTTATAGTTACGGCGTAACTCATCAGGGAAGTATTGTACTAATTGTTTTGCATGATAAGCATCATTAGAGATGTCATCGTGAACCAGTTGCTCTTTCAGCACCATTTTGCCGTAAGCCACAAGTACTGAGAGCTCTGGTCGAGTCAATCCCTTACCTTGCTTTTCACGCTCAAGCAGTGTTTCATCATCTGGAATGTACTCAAGCGCACGATCCAAGTGCCCCGCTTTTTCCATTGTATGGATAAAGCGAATCTGCTCTTTCACCAAAGAAACACCTTGCTGCTCGGTCACTGAAATTGATTCAGACTGATTGTAAGCATCTTCAAGGACAATCTCACCGACTTCATCTTCCATCGACTCGAGTATGGTATTTCTTTGTTTGAGCGTAAGATCACCATTCATAACTAGGCCATTAAGGAAGATCTTAATGTTGACCTCGTTATCTGAACAGTCAACGCCGCCCACGTTATCCACAAAGTCAGTGTTAACACGGCCACCATTCAAGCCATATTCGATACGACCCAATTGAGTCATACCCAAGTTACCACCTTCGCCCACAACTTTTGCTTTTAGATCTTGACCATCAATGCGTAATACATCATTAGCTCGATCACCGACATCAGTATGAGTTTCAGTAGAAGCTTTAACATAGGTACCGATCCCACCGTTCCATAACAGATCCACTTTCATAGATAAGATCTTTTTAATGAGATCATTCGGAGCCATGGATGAACGCTTGGTACCAAGCATCTTTTGTATTTCTGGTGTTAAGTCAATCGATTTCGCTCTGCGCGAGAAGATGCCGCCACCTTTAGATATTCGTTTTGCATCGTAGTCTTCCCAACTTGATCGGGGTAATTGGAACAGTCGGTTACGCTCTTCCCAACTACTCGCCGACTCTGGATTTGGGTCGATGAAAATGTGCATATGGTTAAACGCCGCTTGTAGGCGAATATGCTTCGACAGCAGCATACCATTACCAAATACGTCCCCTGCCATATCGCCCACACCAATAGCGGTAAAGTCTGTGGTTTGGCAGTCAATACCCATCTCTCTAAAGTGACGTTTGACCGATTCCCAACCACCTTTGGCTGTAATACCCATCGCTTTATGGTCATAACCATTCGACCCGCCGGAAGCAAACGCATCACCTAACCAAAAGTTGTACTCTTCTGATACAGAGTTAGCTAAGTCAGAGAATGTTGCTGTGCCTTTGTCTGCCGCAACAACCAAATAAGGGTCATCTTCATCATGACGAACCACATTCTTCGGATAAGCGACTTCGCCTTCTATAATATTGTCAGAGACATCCAGTAGTGCTCGAATGAAGCGCTTATAGCAGCGTTGCCCTTCAGCAAAGATCTCATCACGATTAGTTAACGTAGGCTGACGCTTGCAAACGAAACCACCTTTTGCACCTACCGGAACAATTACAGTGTTCTTAACTTGTTGAGCTTTCACCAGGCCAAGGATTTCAGTACGGAAATCTTCCTGACGGTCAGACCAACGAAGACCACCGCGAGCAACCTTTCCGCCACGTAGGTGAACACCTTCAATATCTGGCGCATAAACAAAGATCTCAAATGCCGGTACAGGTTGTGGGATCTCTGGAATGTCGCTTGGTTTCATTTTTAAAGATAACCAAGGTTTTGGCATCTTGTTAGCACCGACTTGATAGTAGTTAGTACGAAGCGTTGCAGTAATCATCTCCATATACCGACGAATGATCCGGTCATCATCCAAGCTTTCAACATGATCTAACTGTTCAGTTAGTTTCGCCATCAGGTCATCTTGGCCTTTTTGACTGCCTTTAAATTTAGGATCAAAACGACGAACAAAGAGATCGACTAAACCTTTAGCCAAATGTGGATAGTGAGACAGCGTATCTTCGATATATTGTTGACTAAATGGGAAACCCACTTGTCTCATGTATCGTGCGTAAGCACGAAGAATTGAAATTTCGCGCCCCGTCAAAGAAGCACCAAGCAATAGTCGGTTGAATCCGTCGCTTTCTAGATCCCCTGCCCAAATTGCAGCGAATGCTTGTTGGAAACGATCGCGAGCTTCTCGAAGATCAACCGTGTTCTCACTCTTGTGAAGCATCGAGAAATCTAGGATCCAATAGGTATGACCGTTGTTCTTACGCACTTCATAAGGTGATTCCCCAATCACTCGTAGGCCTAAGTTTTCCAACATCGGCATAACATCCGACAAGTGAATCGGCTCATCTCTATGGTAGAGTTTTAACCTCACCGCTTTCGAATCTGCCGCCTCTTCTTGAGGACGATAGAACAACATCCCTAACCGGTGATCGTCATTTAAGAATTCAAGTCGTTCAATATCTGCAACCGCAGAGGCTGGCATCACGTCTTCTTTATAAGAACGTGGGAATGCACGCATGTATTCTTTGGTGAGTGGTAAACCTTTACTTTCCCCAAAGTTTGCAACGATAGCTTCTGACAGTCTGTCATCCCAAGTAGACGATGCTTCCATTAAGTTTTGCTCAATTGTTTTAACATCAACATTCATGTTGTTGTTATCAACACGAACAATGTAGTGAGTCCGGGCCAACGGGCTTTCAGAGAAGTAAGTTTGGAACTCTACTTCCTGTTCGCAGCCAAAGTAATTTTTCAGAATTCGTTGGGTTTGACGACGAAGTTCAGTGTTGTATCTGTCTTTAGTCACATACACCATACAACTAAAGAAACGTCCGAACGGGTCTTTGCGCACAAACAATCGGAGCATGTCGCGGTCTTGCATTTGCACCACACCCATACCAACTTCTAAAAGCTCATGCTCTTTGGCTTGAAGCAGTTCATCACGCGGGTAGTTTTCTAAAATGTTGTGCAGTGCTTTATAAGAGTATGATCCATCTCGGTAACCACTTGCTTCAAGGATGCGTTCGACTTTCTGTCTTACAAGCGGAATCCCAGAAACACTTTGGTTATAAACAGCCGAAGTGTACAAGCCAGTGAAGCGGTGTTCCCCTATCACTTTACCGTTCTTATCGAACTTCTTCACACCAATGTAATCGGTATACGCCGGACGATGAATTCTTGATTGCGTGTTGCCTTTGGTGACGATCAGCAAAAACGGCTTTTTCGCTTCAAGGCGAGCCGAGTCAGAAAAATCAGAGAGTTTTACGGATCGAACACGATCAGGGTTGGCAAACAGACCTAACCCTTTATCTTTGGTTGGAACCAGTTCGCTGTCACCATCTTTGGTTACCAAATCGAACTCTTTGTATCCCATAAAAGTAAAGTTGTGGTTACCTAACCACTTTAAGAATTCAAGCGCCTCGTCATAGCGATCGCCTTCAACTTCGATTTTACCTTGTTGGGCTTCAACCTGATGAGTAACTTCATCGAGTTTCTCAACCATCAATAACCAATCGTTCACAACCAATCCAGTGTCGGTCAAGATCGTCATGAGTTCCTCTTTCAATGAGGTCATGGCTTCTTTGTCAGCAAGTCGATCCACTTCCAAGTGGAACAAAGAATGAAACGCACCCTCTCCGTCATTAATCCTCGTGACTTTCCCTTTCTTATCACGACCAATTTGAGTTGGGCCATGCAGCATTAAGTGCGAAACCAAGTCTAGTCTGTTGAGCGCCATCTTAATTGAATCAACTAAGAACGGACTGTCAGGAACAACGATTTCAACAATGGTATGCGTCGATTGCCATCCTTGGCGGCTCACGGTCGGGTTGAACACCCTAACGGAAATCTCTTCTGCTTTCTTTTCGTTTAAGTGATGCCAAAGACTAACGACGGCACCATAGAGATCAGATTCATTTCGCTCGTTAAGATCGTCTCTAGAAATGTTGCTAAAGAGATGCTGAGCAAGTTTTGTGACTAGGGGTTGATGAGCAAGCTCGAGTTTGTCTTGAATTAGCTTATAAACTTTTTCAAGCAGAACCGGCATTATGGTTTCACGCGCGGTCATAATCACACTCCACAATTACATTTTATTATTTTTTAGGGGGATGCTGTAAGCATAGTGCTTACTACGGGTAATGCATTGTTATTGTAAGAGGTTTGCTACTGATAAGTTAATTAATTTCGGAAACTATTCAGGAGGAATGTTGGATAATGTGACAAAGACACTATTTAAACGTCTATCATTGTCAGTTTCTACAGAACTTCTAACTTTATGAACTTGTTATTCTGGTCGGTTGTAAGGCGAAAGCGCCCTTTTACCCCAATTTGACTAAGGTAAGGACGAAATCTCACAGCGGGTAATTGGATTCGTAGGCCATTATCAGTGTGTACTACGACACTACTGGCCGCGCCGCTGTAATGAGAGACAAACGTCTGGTATGAGATGTTGAGTGAGAAATGATAATAGTTCATACGGTTATTTAGATGGTAGCGATAATATTCAGCCTATTATCGCTACCATAATATATTGATCTAATGAGATAAAGTGGTTAAGACTCTAATGCCTTCGTTACTTTCTCAAACAGATCTTTTGCTAGATTGTCCATTGCCTTTAGCTTTTCAAGTTCAGCCTTGATCAGCGCTTGGCGTTTAGGATCATATTTGCGGAACTTAAGCAGTGGATCAATCAGCCTCGAAGCAACTTGAGGGTTCGAACTGTTTAACTCACGCAGTATCTCACCTGCAAATTGATAACCTTCGCCAGTTACTGAATGAAACTGAACAGGGTTCATGTTAAAAAATGCGCCAACTAAACTGCGAGTACGGTTCGGATTCTTTAAGCTAAATGCCGCATGAGACATTGTACTTTTCACTTTTTCTAGTGCGTTGTTTGCAGGGTTTGTGCCTTGAAGTGCAAACCATTTATCCATGACAAGCCCATCTTGTGTCCACTTGTCACTGTAGTCAGACATTAAGCTTTCACGACATTCCAACTGCGCACTGTTTGCCGCATTCATTGCTGCAATAGTATCGGTCATATTGTTAGCAGAGTCGTACTGACTTAACACCAAACCATTTCCTTGCTCAGTGAATGCTAAGTAAGACAGCGCGATGTTACGTAACGCTCGCTTACCAATAGAAACATGTTCAATGGAATACTCTTGTTGATTTAAACTGTGGTAAACAGCTGTTAGTTCATCGTGCAATTCGTTAGCAAGTTGAATTTTGATAGACTTAAGCACGTGAGCTATCGCATCAACATCAACTTGTTTGTACCAACCGGAAACTTCATTGTGACTTGGCAGCGCAAGCATTTCTGCGATAAAAGCAGGCTCTAACGTATCACTCAGCAATACACCGCGGAATGCATCAACCACTTCTGAACTAACGGCAACGTCGTCCCCAGCCTGAACCGTCTCGACATTCGCTTTGATGTACTTCGCCAACAACATTTGACCAGCATCCCAACGAGCAAATTCATTGCGAGCTTGAGACATCAAGAAAATAAGCTCTTCATCTGAGTAGTCATACTCAAGTACCACAGGTGCTGAGAATTCACGCAACATCGATGGAATTGGACGTGAATTTACATTCTCGAAGACGAAGCTTTGGCTTGCTTGCTTTACGTCAAGAACATTGGATACCGGCCTACCGTTACATTGTAACTCAATCACATCGCCAGCTTGCGTGTATAATTCCACATTAAACGGAATGTGAAGTGCCTGTTTTTCTTCTTGATCTAACGTTGGTTCAGTCTTTTGAACAACAGTCATTGTATAAGTTTTCTCTGCGTCATCATAAGATGTCGCTACTGAAAGCGTTGGTGTACCTGACTGGCTGTACCACAGACGGAACTGTTTCAAATCGACACCTGAAGCATCTTCCATTGCTGCAACGAAATCTTCACAAGTTGCGGCCGTTCCATCATGGCGCTCAAAGTAAAGCTTCATACCCTTCTGGAATCCATCTTCACCTAACAAGGTGTGCATCATTCGAATAACTTCACTGCCTTTCTCATAGACCGTTAAGGTGTAGAAGTTATTCATTTCGATAACTTTCTCTGGACGAATAGGATGAGACATTGGACTCGCATCTTCGGCAAACTGTGGGCCGCGAATGATTCGGACATTATTGATCCGGTTTACTGAACGTGAGCCAAGATCAGATGAGAATTCTTGGTCGCGGAAAACCGTTAAGCCTTCTTTTAGTGAAAGCTGGAACCAATCGCGACAAGTAACACGGTTACCCGTCCAGTTGTGGAAATATTCGTGGCCAATCACTGCCTCAATACCAAGGTAATCGGCATCGGTTGCAGTTTGTGTATTCGCTAAAACGTATTTTGAGTTAAAGACGTTCAAGCCTTTGTTTTCCATCGCGCCCATGTTGAAGAAATCAACGGCAACGATCATATAGATATCTAGGTCATATTCTAGGCCAAAGCGCTCTTCATCCCACTTCATTGAATTGATCAACGAAACCATCGCATGATTGGCACGATCAAGATTTCCTTTGTCTACGAAGATTTCTAAATCGACATTACGTCCTGAACGCGTGACATATTGGTCGCGAAGTACATCAAAGTCTCCTGCTACTAGTGCGAACAAGTAAGCCGGCTTTGGATGTGGGTCATGCCACTCAACCCAGTGGCGTCCGTTCTCAAGCTCACCGCTTTCAACACGGTTACCGTTACTTAATAGGAATGGGAAATTTGATTTATCCGCGATTACTTTTGTTGTGAACACTGCCAGTACATCGGGACGGTCAAGATAATAAGTAATGCGACGGAAGCCTTCGGCTTCGCATTGAGTGCAGAAAGCCCCGCCCGACTTGTATAAACCTTCTAGGGCAGTGTTTTGTTCTGGATTAATTTTAGTGTCAATTGTTAACTCAAATTCAGCGGGTAAGTTTGAGATTTCTAACTGACCTTCGCTCTGTTTAAAGTCAGACCAGGATTCACCGTTAACTTTGACTGAAACGAGTTCTAAACCCTCTCCATCAAGAGTCAGTGTGTGAGATTTTCCCACCTGCTTTACTTGAGAAACAGCAGTAACAATTGTTTGAGTATCGTGTAAGTCGAACGTTAAAGAGATTTGTGAAATGGTATGCGAAGGTGCTTGGTAATCTTTGCGATATTTGGCTTGTGGAGCATCTGCCATGTCATTTTCCTTGTGACTGGATTCAGTGATTGATTCACCGTTGATATAATTAGTCTAGATTACTATGGCAGGTATAAAAAAACGAGGTATCACTAAGAAATACCTCGTCAATTTGCTGGTTAAACTAACGCTTCCAATCTATTTGGTCACGTTGTGTGTTTACAGTAGTCATAAATATGGAATGTCTACTCAGTAACTCGATTAAGAACTGCAAACATATCTCCGTTTTCGCCTTCCAATGTGAGCTTGTCACTATTTAAAGTGTATCGTGTATCGTGTTCACCATCTGCATACAGCAATACAAGATGGTCGCCTTCAGTGTAATAAACACCTTGGTGTATCGCTTCTTGGCCATCGTCGTTACTGACTCTAAACATGAACACAAAATCCGGCTGCAGCAGTAAGTCCATTTTCTCTACATCACTCGCCATTAAATCCGAACCACCTAAACTTTCACTCGACCACATCCCCGCGAGTGAGTTCGACAGTGCTTTCGTAAATGTCACACCGTTTAAATTGAGCATATTGTGATTTGCTTGATATCCGTAAACTTGCGGCTCGTCGGTATTCAAACCAAGAATAATCGTATCTTCATTGGCAGTGTACAAACCTTCCCAATGGTCGACGCTATAGTCTTGCTTCTGAATATCGATAGTAAAGGCGTAATTCGAGTCAAGTGTGAGTTTAATGGCAATAAAGTTCTCTTTAGTCGCCTCAGGATCGTCATTAAACAAGTACCAGTCACCTAGCAATAACGGCATATCAAATTGAGTTAAGTCATTCTTATTCTTTTGTGGGTTCGTATTTCCTTCAGCATTCGATGCCGTCGAAAACGTAAGAATTGCTGCTAATACTAGGATCCATCTCATATGCTCTACCTCACACTTTTTATTTAAGCTTAGGAGGGCTTTTTCGATAATGCTAAGTAATTTGATCTAAATCACATTTATTCGGTTCACAAAAAAAGCGGACCCATTGGTCCGCTTTTGAATAAGTTTTTGAAAAAACGTTATTTAATCAGGTCAATCATGATAGCGACAGACTCATCTAAGTATGCATCTGGTACTTCATAATCCTTTGGAACGTCAGTTAAAGTCTTGAAAGCTTCATCGCCATTCGCAATTTGTCTCTGATTAATACGTGACAAACGTAACTCGTCTGACTCATCACTCTCTGCACGACGAGCAGCTTCATTTAATGACAGCGTATTGTCGTCCTTTTCAGATTGATATTTGGCAATATCTTCCTGGATAAACGAGAACTCTAAGTCATCAGCGATACGAGCAACGTGTTTTGCACTTAACTTTTCAATGATCTCTTCATTACGTTGTAACGTTTGATACTTCACACGGTCGATCTGGTCCCAAGGCAGAGCGTTGTCTTCAACACTCTCCCCTGTTTCTGCTGGATCGACTGCAGATGGGAAGCTGATATCTGGTACAACACCTTTGTTCTGTGTACTGCCACCATTGATTCGATAGAATTTCTGAATCGTGTACTGTACATAGCCCAGCTCTTTTTCAAAGAGATCATAGATGTGATTCAAAGAGCGGTGTTGTTGGACCGTACCTTTACCAAACGAATTTTCACCGAGAATAATCGCGCGTCCGTAATCCTGCATTGCCGCAGCAAAGATTTCAGATGCCGAAGCACTGTAGCGGTTAATAAGAACAGTCAATGGACCTTTATAACTAATGTTACCATCGGTATCGCTATTCACATTAACACGGCCGTAGCTATCACGAACTTGAACTACCGGGCCACTCTCAATAAACAGGCCTGAAAGTGCGGTCGCTTCAGTCAAGGCGCCACCGCCGTTGTTACGCAAGTCTACGATAATGCCGTCAACATCTTGCTCAGTTAACTCTGCAATAAGCTTGTCCGTATCTTTAGCAAGACCAACGTAAAAGCTTGGCACTTCAAGAACACCAATCTTCTTACCATCTTGCTCGATAACTTCTGATTTAACCGCTCGATCTTCTAAGCGAATTTTGTCTCGAACAATTGTGACAACGTGACTTTTTGCATCTTTACCCTCTGGCAAGATCTGCAGCATCACTTTGGTCCCTTTCGGGCCTTTGATTAACTGCACGACATCATCTAAACGCCAACCGATAACATCAACAATTTCTTCGCCGTCTTGACCAACACCAAGAATTTTATCTCCTTCACCCAATTGCTTACTGCTCGACGCAGGTCCACCAGCAACAAGTGAACGAATCACAGTGTAATCGTCCGTCATTTGAAGAACGGCGCCAATGCCTTCCAACGAAAGATTCATCTCCGATTGGAACTGTTCGGCATTGCGAGGAGAGAGATAACTCGTATGCGGATCAACTTCACGGGCAAACGCATTCATGTATAGTTGGAATGCATCTTCATTATGAGTTTGGCTGAGTCGTTTAATCGCGTTGTTGTAGCGCTTGCCAAGAATCTCTTTGATTTCTGGCCACTCTTTGTCCGTCAACTTAAGGTTCAGAGCATCATATTTTACTCTTTTACGCCAAAGCTCATCGAGCTCTGCTGTATCTTTTGCCCAACTCTCTTCGCTACGATCAAGAACAATGACTTCATCCGTATCAAACTTCATCTCTTCGTCTAAAAGAGACAACGCATATTTAAAACGCTCGTAGCGACGAACTATCGATTGGTTGTATACGTCAAAAGCAATCTGGTTTTCACCATTTTTAAGCTGGTCATCAAGACCAACAGACAGCTTATTGAACGAATCAATGTCCGCTTGAGTGAAAACATTACGATTGAAATCAAGCATTTCGATGTAACGGGTAAAAATGGCTTGAGAGAACTCGTCGTTAAGAGTGAAGTGCTTGTAGTGAGAACGGGTAAATCGAGAAGTAACTCGTTTACTCGCAGTAGCGTGTTGAACTTCAGGGGCGAGGACTGGTAAGTCTTCTTTGCTAATTTTGGCTTCTAGAGCCTGAGCTGATGTAGCTGCTAGCCAAAGGCTAGCAGCAATCAGAGTCAATTTTGAACGGCATTTCATGCGTAGGAGTATCTCCTTTATGCGCGCAAGTGCTCCGCTTTAACAACCATTTGTAGGCCGTTTGCTAGTTGAACACGCACATCTTCCTTATTGATTTCAACAATGGTCGCAGCCATGTTTCCTTTACCCATGTTCACGTTCACTTGATTACCAACGGTTACTTCGTCAGCATTCAGTGCACGTGTTTCTACAGGCTTGCTTGGTGCTTTTTGTGCTTTAGGCTGTTGGCGACGAGCTTGAGGCTTTTTAGCCGGTTTCGCTTTTGCCTTACCTTCTTCACGTGCTTTTTGCGCTTGTTCTTTACGACGAGCTTGTACGCGAGCCTTGCTTTCAGCAAGAGCTGTTTTAGCGTGTTCTACGTGTTCTTCTTCTAGTTCACCGCATGCATTACCATCTAAATCAACGCGAGTTGCGCCCGGTTTTACACCGTGTAGGTAACGCCATGATGATGTGTACTGTCTTAACGCTGCACGTAGCTGAGTTTTACTTACTTTAGGGTCTTCACTTAGTCGTTCAGCAAGATCTTGAAAAATACCAATTTTCAATGGTTTTGCTTCACCTTCTAAAGTAAAGCACTTAGGGAAACATTCAGCAATATATGCGATAACTTCTTTGCTGTTTTTTAACTTTTCAGTGTTTTCCATGAGGATTCCTGGTTATTGCGGACTGTCCGCGAGCATTAAGAGTAATTAATCAGGTATTATAGTGACCTGCAAACGAAAAACCACACTATAAGGTTAATTTATGCCTTGTTAGCGTGTGAATTGAGCAGCTTTTCAACTTCTGTCATCAAAAATACCAGACCTTCCTCGTCAACCTCGCTGAATCGACCAATTTTTGGACTATCAATATCCAGAACCCCCACTATTTCTCCGCCAATACTAAACGGAATGACAATCTCAGAATTACTTTCTGCATCACAAGCAATATGCCCTTCGAACTGATGTACATCGTAGACACGCTGAACTTGGTTTTGTTCCACAGCTGCACCACATACACCTCTCCCAACCGGAATACGCACGCAAGCAGGTTTACCTTGGAAAGGACCAAGAACCAGCTCACCTTCTTTCATCAAATAGAAACCTACCCAATTTAAATCTTCTAGCTCTAAATTTAGTAGTGCACTTAGATTAGACAGATTAGCAACAAGATCTGTTTCAGATTCCAGTAATGCGACAGCTTGTTTGGTTAAGCGATGGTAATGTTCTATTTTCATATTAACTTCTCTGTAAATAGGAGACTTCATTGTGACTTATACGTATTATGTGACCCTAAACTAAAATAGGACTTATTCTCAACTAAAATGTCTGATCACACACACACTATTAGCCGCTCTTGGCTTATAACACAAGCAAAAAAACACAAGTCTAAGCTATTGATAGCTAATGCCATTGCGATTTTAGCAACCCTTATCAGTGTTCCAATTCCCCTTCTCATGCCGCTAATGGTCGACGAAGTGCTGTTGAACCAGCCTGCCAGCGGGCTAGATATGATGAACACTGTACTTCCTCTGCAGTGGCAAACGCCAACCGGATATATAGGCCTTACCCTTATTTTGGTTTGTTTGATGAGGGCTACTAGCCAAGGGTTGAACATCTTTCAAAGCCGACAATTTACTCTGGTGTCGAAAACAATCACCTACCAAATTCGTACATTAATGATCGATAAGTTAGGCCGGATTAGCATTAAGCAGTACGAAACCAAAGGCAGTGGTGGCATTAACTCTCATCTCGTGACTGACATTGAGACCATCGACACTTTCATCGGCTCAACATTGAGTAAGTTCATCGTTAGTCTCCTCACAGTACTAGGAACAGCTGGCGTTTTATTGTGGTTAGATTGGCGACTTGGTCTCTTTATTCTTTTGGTTAACCCTATCGTTATCTACTTTTCTCGCAAACTTGGCAGCAAAGTAAAGCACCTCAAGCGCCGCGAAAATGAATCTTTCGAGCGCTTCCAAAACCGACTGGTCGAAACCCTTGATGGCATCTACCAATTACGAGCAGCAAATAAAGAACGCGTTTTCCTCAATGAACTTAAAGAACAAGCGAATCAAATTCGGCTAGATGCTGACAAATACGCTTGGCAATCAGAAGCTGCTGGCCGCGTTTCCTTTCTTCTATTTCTATTAGGCTTTGAGCTCTTCAGAGCCGTTGCAATGTTGATGGTACTATTTAGCGATCTCACAATAGGTCAAATTTTTGCAGTGTTTGGCTACCTTTGGTTTATGTTAACCCCAGTCCAAGAATTACTCGGCATTCAGTTTTCATGGTATAGCGCAAAAGCGGCATTAAATCGCATCAATAGCCTTCTCGATACGGAAGAAGAGCAGCGACCGAATAGTAAAATCAACCCATTCCAAGCAAACAGAGAAGTCGATGTTCAAATCGACAATGTGTGCTTCTCATATAATGCTGAACAGCAAGTATTGAATAACCTGTCACTGTCTATTCCAGCAGGTAAGAAAGTGGCTTTAGTCGGCGCGAGCGGCGGAGGAAAATCCACGCTAATTCAATTACTTATAGGGGTTTACCAACCATCATCTGGAACGATCAAGTTCAATGGTGCCAATTCCGATGAGATAGGCTTTGATCTCATTCGTGATCAAATAGCTGTTGTAATACAACAACCTATACTATTCAACGATACTTTGAGGCATAATCTGGCATTAGGTGGTAAGTTTGCAGACACTGAACTTTGGCGAGCACTAGAAATCGCCCAGCTCAGTGATGTGACTAGCCAGGTAAGCGATGGTCTTGATACTCAAGTCGGACGTAATGGTATTCGCTTATCCGGTGGACAAAGGCAAAGACTCGCCATTGCTCGCATGGTGTTAAGCGACCCTAAATTTGTAATTTTGGATGAAGCAACTTCGGCGTTGGATACTTCAACCGAAGCGAAACTGCATAAGGCTCTGTCCCTATTTTTGAAAGGCCGAACGACATTGATCGTCGCGCATAGATTGTCTGCAGTAAAACAAGCGGACCTTATCTACGTATTAGAAGATGGTCAGGTTGCGCAAGTAGGCACACATGGAGAACTTGTAGCAGAACAAGGGCTCTATCAAACGTTATATGGCAATTTACAGTCTCTCAATTAAAAGCAGTCAATAAGAGACACTGTAACGCAATGGATTCAGGGATTAATGGCGCAACAGACCAAAACTGACTTACCAGAAGGCAATTCCGAGACTATTCGGTTATGCCAAGGTTGTGAACTTCCCGTCGAAGTCGTTCCTGTTGCGCGTGGTAAAAGTGCTTACTGCCCTCGATGCGGCACTCAGTTGTATAGAGGAGGCACACCTTCTCTTTCCGGTAATCTCGCTATAGCGATTACTTGTCTATTGCTGTTTATTCCCTCCCATTTCTTCGAATTCATCAGTATTCGTCTTGTTGGAGTTATGATTCCAGCAACACTACCAGCCGGTACACTCACCCTAATGTCAGAAGGATTTGTTGTTTTAGGGTTACTGATCCTGTTCTGTAGCTCTATTGCACCACTTCTGGTCTGCAGTTCAGTCGTCACCGCTCACCTCGCGCTTCGTTATCGCTGGTTTAAATTACTCAAATATTCATTGGTACTGGTTCAACAACTGAAACACTGGGTCATGCTCGATGTGTTTTTGATCAGTATCGCCGTGTCTTGTTTTAAGCTGCAAGACTACTCGGATATTTTCGTCGGCCCTGGCCTATTAGGTTTAGTCATGCTGCAACTAACCACGGTTCTTTTGATCACCCGTGTCAGTGTCAGACGTTACTGGGAAGCGTGGCGCGGTGAAGACACTTTTCAGTTTAAAAAGAAACAGGTTCATTGCCACAGCTGTCACCTTTCACAACCAGAAGGAGACCATTGCGTTCGTTGTGGATCAGAGCTGCATCATCGCATGCCAAATTCAGTTCAAAAGACATGGGCCTACCTTATCGCCGCTACGGTTGCCATTTTCCCAGCAAATTTAATCCCTATCTCGATCTTAATCACCAACGGTAAACGCCTTGAAGACACCATATTTTCTGGCGTTGCTTCTTTGGTGAATACGGATATGTTGGGCATCGCCATCATTATTTTTGTCGCCAGTATTGTCGTTCCAGTAGCAAAAATTCTTGGGCTCGGATATTTGCTACTCGCCATCAAGTTCAAGCGCAAAGTGTTTCACAAACAGCGCATGATGATTTACTTTGCGGTTAAATGGATTGGTAAGTGGTCGGTAATGGATCTGTTTGTTATCTCTATTATGATGACATTGGTTGACCGCGACCAGATACTTAATTTCACCCCAGGTTTTGGCGCCGTTGCATTTGGAGCCGTTGTGGTTTTCACCATGCTCGCCGCCGAAAGCCTAGACCCAAGACTTATTTGGGATAATTATTCAAAGAGGGAAAGTTTTCAAAACAGTTCCCCTATCACACCGAAGCCCGTGAAAAGTGCATCGAACCAAAACGAGAAAGAGCTAGAACATGAGTAATGAGTCATTGCCTCCATCAAGTCACTTACCGAAAGTGAAGCGTAATAAAGGTATTTCCCCTCTATGGGCTCTACCTATTTTGACAATGCTTCTTGCTGGATGGTTAGTGGTTAAAGCGATTCACGATGCGGGACAGCGTGTACAGATTTATTTCTCTGATGCCGCAGGCCTTGTCGCTGGTAGAACAACGATTCGATACCAAGGTCTTGAGGTCGGTATGGTTCGGGACATCAATTTATCCGAAGGGCTCGATAGCATCTACGTCGATGCGGATATCTACCCAGAGGCCACTAAACTGCTCTCGAAAGAGACGCGTTTTTGGTTGGTCAAACCAACCGCAAGCTTATCAGGCATCTCAGGGTTAGATGCTCTTGTTTCTGGTAACTACATATCCATCCAACCCGGCTCCCTTGAATCTAAAGAGCTTGAAACTAAATTTGTTGCCCTAGACAAAGCCCCTGCGGATCTACGCGATACCTTAGACGGACTCAGTATTACACTCAAAGCCAAAGACCTTGGTGGGATTTCAGTTGGCTCTCAAATCGTCTACAAAAAAATACCTATCGGTGAAATCTACCATTATCAACTCGACGATAAAGGGCAAAACGTCATTATTCAGGCATCCATTAAAGAGGAATATCGCCACATCATCACCGACAAAAGCCGTTTCTGGAATGTGAGCGGCATCGGCGCTCATTTCGATTTCAAAGGCATTGACGTTCGGCTAGAAAGCTTGAGCGCCCTTTTCTCTGGAGCCATTGCTGTTGACTCCCCCGACGACGGCCTTCCCGTTGATACTAATACGCAGTTCAAACTCTATAAGGATGTCCAAACTGCAGGACGAGGCATCGCGATCAAAGTTACCCTCCCTGATGACAATAAAATCAGCCCTGCAGGCGCTCCAATCATGTATCGTGGCCTAGAAGTAGGACAAGTGACTGATTTAAGCTTGAGCGAAGATAGAGAAAGCATTATTGCATCTGCTGCAATACAACCCGCCTTTAGTGATATGTTGAATAGTGGAAGCCAGTTTATTTTGGAAGAAGCGAAAGTCTCACTTTCTGGCGTCGAAAACATTTCCAACTTAGTTAAAGGTAATTTCTTAACATTAGTGCCAGGCGGCGGAGATAAAGCTCGAAACTTCACTGCGATTCGCAAGAATGACTTTAATCGTCAGCAGGCACGTTCTATCCCACTGCAGTTAGTATCGAACAACTCTTTCGGACTTGAGCCTGGCGCCAACATCCTTTATCGCGGCATACAAGTGGGTGTAATCTCAAAAGTATCACTCAAAGACGAAACGGTGCTGATCGATACACTTATCGATAACAACTACGCCTCTCTTCTTCGTTCCAATAATCGATTCTTTGTGACTGGCAGTGCGAGTGCCGAACTTACAGAATCAGGACTTAGAGTGACTGTCCCACCAGCTAAACAACTTCTAACAGGTTCGATTAGCTTTGTGAGTGATGGTTTGTCAAAAGCGAAAAAGAGTTACCCGCTTTATGCCAGCCAGTCTTTAGCTGAATTGGCTAAATCCAATCAAGCAGGCTCAATTGCGGTGACATTGGTTGCCAACGAGCTTCCACCTGTCTCCAAAGGCAGTCCAATCTTGTATCGAAACCTAGAGGTGGGTAGTGTTCTTGACTACAAACTCAAAGGTAAAAATGTGGTCATTACCACCCACATAGACAACCGTTACAAACACCTTATTACTGATAGCACTGTTTTCTGGAATCGTTCAGGCGTGGAGTTCAATGCAAGCTTGAGCGGCGTAAGTGTCAAAGCCTCTCCCCTCAAAACATTAGTCCAAGGCGGCATTGCGTTTGATAGTTTAGACAGCGTTGAAAACAAACAAGGAAGCCATTACAAGCTCTATGAAAGCTTTGATAATGCAAGGAAGTTTGGTCACACAATTACTCTCACAGCTAGCAATGCCGATTCGCTTTCTATTGGTACAGGAATCGAGTACAACGGCGTGAAGATTGGGGAACTGACTAGCTTAACACCAGATTTCGACTCAAAATCTGTTGTACTTGAAGCGCGTATCTACCCCGATTTCGCTCAAGTCGTTGCCAAAGAAGGCTCTTATTTCTGGATCGATGAACCTGAAATCGGATTGAGCGCGTACGCAACATTAAAAAACATCTTAAAGCAGTTCAATTAGCGTATCGCCTGGGAACGGCGAACCTAATCACCTATTTGCACTTAACACTAAGCCTACGACAGGTAAATACACTACCTTTACTTTGCAAAGTGAAACCCGTGGTTCCATTTCGGCTGGCACACCAGTCCTCTATCGAGATATAGAAGTCGGCATCGCAACCAACGTTCGACTTGGTGAGTTTGCGGATCGCGTCGTCACTACCATCAATATCGACAACGAATATGCCTACTTGATTCGACAAAATACCGTTTTTTGGAACACATCAGGTGTCGATGTCTCGATTGGTCTTAGTGGTGCGAACATTAAGGCAGGAACGATTGATAGCATAGTGCGTGGAGGCATTACCTTTGCCACACCTGAGCAGTCTGAGCTTATGCCGATTGCTAAGCCCACTCAGTCCTTCTACCTCTACTCGAAAGCGGAACCTAGCTGGTTAACTTGGAGAACGCCAATACCTAAACCTTAGGTTCAAAACTCTATCTTCTAGACATAAGGCGAGCTATTAACGGCTCGTCTTTTTTATGTTTCCTCTCTTCAAACCTAGTAGTCTCGCATCATTTCGCTATAATCCCTGCGAACCACAAAACATAGGACCAGACCTTGCATTCGAACGTTTACTTACCTGAAGAATTCTTAAACCAAATTGAAGCGATTCTACCCCAGCCGCTCACGATGGAAGACTTTATCGCCGCATGCCAACGTCCTTTGCGAAAAAGTGTTCGCGTCAACACCCTTAAAACCAGTGTTGAGAGTTTTCTTGAAACCGCAAAAAATAAAGGCTGGTCACTAGAGGCCGTTCCATGGTGTGAAGAAGGTTTTTGGATCGAGGCAGATGAATCCGAAGTCCCACTAGGTAACACAGCAGAGCATATGTCTGGTCAATTCTACATCCAAGAAGCCAGCTCTATGATGCCGGTTTCTGCCCTATTTAATCACGGTGTTGAAAACATAGATGCGGTACTAGATATGGCCGCAGCACCAGGGTCTAAATCAACCCAAATCGCGGCAAAACTTGGCAATCATGGCGTATTGGTGGCCAATGAATTCTCAGCAAGCCGAGTAAAAGTTCTGCATGCGAATGTTGAACGTTGCGGCGTAAGAAACACAGCATTGACCAACTTTGATGGCCGTGTATTCGGCGGATGGCTCCCTGAGCGTTTTGATGCAGTCCTCATTGACGCTCCCTGCTCAGGTGAAGGTACGGTTCGTAAAGACGCCGATGCAATGAAAAACTGGAACCGAGAGTCCGTGTTGTCTATTGCAGACACTCAGAAAGACTTAATTGAAAGCGCTTTTCATGCACTTAAACCTGGCGGTTCGCTCGTCTATTCTACTTGTACGTTGAGCATTGAAGAGAATCAGCAAGTCTGTCTGCATCTCAAAGAAACCTTTGGCGATGCAGTGGAGTTCGAGTCGCTAGAGAACCTCTTCCCAGATGCGTCAAAAGCGACAACGAAAGAAGGCTTCTTACACATCTTCCCGCAAGTTTACGACTGCGAGGGTTTCTTTGTCGCTAAGATCAACAAAACCCAATCCGTCGAAGCCCCACAAGTTAAAAAGCGCATGGGTAAATTCCCATTCGAAAAGGCTTCCCGAAAGCAAGCAGACGAAATCTCAAGTTCTCTATCGGCTTGCCTAAACATTGAACTACCTGAAGACAGCCAGATTTGGATTAGAGACAAAGATGTGTGGTTGTTCCCTAAGGCGCTAGAGCCAATGATTGGTGAACTGCGTTTTTCTCGTATGGGCATCAAAATCGCCGAAACACACAAGAAAGGCTATCGCTGGCAACATCAAGTCGCGACGTCGCTGGCAACCGGTAACGAAGAAAACTGCGTAGTACTTTCAGTCGAAGATGCGCGCGAGTGGTACATGGGAAGGGATGTCCGACCAGAAATCACTGCTGGTAAGGGTGAAGTGATTGTCAAACACGGTAACGATGTGATTGGATTGGGGAAATGGGTCGGTAATCGTTTAAAGAACGGCCTCCTAGAGAACTCGTTAGAGATAAAAACCTATTCTAAACCGTAACCCTTAGTATGAAATTCTAATTGAGCCTAGCTAACTCCATACAATCAACTATAGTTACTGTATGGATATCACAGTATATCAAACAGTTAGCGCAGGCTCTGCATGAGCCATTTCCCCTGGCCCAAAACAAGAACGGTTTTGGGCCTTTTTTTAATCCGGTAAGCTCTACTTATTTAGTCGGCGATACGGATTCCATCTTTTTCGATGGTAATTTTACCTTGCTTATACAGGCCGCCAATGGTCTTTTTGAACGTGCCTTTACTTGTTCTGAACGCACTAAAAATCGCTTCTGGTGAAGACTTATCATTCAGAGGTAAAAAGCCCCCTTTCTTTGCAAGCAGATCCATCACTTTCTCGCTCAAATCATCCATTTTACCAGTGCCAATTTTCTGCAGCGACAGGTCAATTTTTCCATCTTCGCGAATATTCTTGATATAACCTTTTAGCTTCTTGCCAACAAAGAGTTTGCCAAACACATCTGATGGGAAGATCATACCCCAATGCTCGCCATTGATGATCGCTTTGTAACCAAGTTGGCTGCGCTCTGCGATCAGTAAATCGACTTGCTCATTGCGCTTGTAGTTGGCTGGCGTTTTATCCAAGATACGGTTGAACTTAGTTGTTCCCACAATACGGCCCGACGCTTTGTCAGTGTAGACATGTACCAATATAGTCTGCCCAGCACTCAAACGGCCACGTTGCTCACTGAACGGAACTAAGAGGTCTTTACTCTTAATACCCCAGTTTACAAATGCACCTGTAGCATTAACGCCTTCAACTTGCATTAAACCCCACTCACCCACTTGAGCGATTGGCGTTTCCGTTGTTGCTGCAAGTTGGCTTTCTGAATCGAAGTACAAGAAAACATCTAAAGACTGACCAACTTCTGTGCCTTCTGGCACAAGTCTGTTTGGTAGCAAAGTCGTTCCGAAGTCGTCAGCATCTAAAAACACGCCAAAATCCGCTTTCTTAACAACTTCTAAACGGTTTATTTGCCCAACTTTAATCATTTCATCTGTCTCTCGTTAAATTTGCGGTGATTATACCCAAACTCTGATATGCTTTCTTTAACTTCCATAAGGAAAATGAGGGTCTGTTGACCTTTCGAACTGATTTTTGCAGTACTTTGTGGAAAATTTATACAAGGCAGTGACTTTGAAGTGTAGCTTGCCTACACGAAAAGGCGATAACGCAGTAGAAATGAACTACAAAGACTGCCCAAAGGGTTCGAGCTCGGCGCCCCCGCTTAAATCGTTTTATGCTTTGTTGAGGAGTATTTACTTATGATTATAAGCTGTATACCCCTCGCCGCGCCTAAAACGATTTTATCTCGAACAAAAATTAACCACGAAAGATTAACAGACCCTTTTAATTTTTCAGGAGGAACCATTGGTAACCGTTGATAAACAGGACGGCATCACTCTTAAGATATCTCACGCAATGGCTTCCACCAAAAGGTCAGATCTCGATGTATTTCTTTTCGTTCCCGGTGAACTTGGCTTAACGCCGATGTGCTGAGCGAGAATGAACTCTACTACAGCTCCATTCATCAAAAACGCGCCTATTATAGTGACAAAACCTTATTGCCACTGGTACACAGCCGCTTAGCAAAACGGGGCCGACTCTCCAACACTCAGTATCGTGTCAGTTTGAGTTTGTTTGCCTATCAATATGTTATTGCACTTGATAAGGCTGTTGCAGAGCTCAACAAGCACGAAAAAGATGTCATTACGACCGATGAAGTTGATGAAGTTATCGAGCTCGCATTGGACATACTGAAACGCTTACGACGCAGTATTCCATATGAAGAGAGCTTAAAGCGCTACTACGCAAATATCGACAACTACTTGTCTTGGTACACAAGCCAACGATTTTTATCTTTGGTTGCACATATGCCCCGAGACGGCGATTACAAAGTCGTAAAAGAACGTCTAATCACTCTTGTCGAGAAAGAGTTTGCACACCGAAAACTGAATAACTACAACTCACAACGCGTACGTGACGACGTAACGCGCATGAGTAATAAGATGCGACTACTGCGCAGACTCATCGAACACCCTATCGTTCTCAAAGAGAAGACGACGTCGCTGGGCAAAAATATGAAACGCGCCACCAAAGGTGTCGCGACTGGTTTAGTGATGGTGTTCGTAACCATTACCGCGATCATGGCACGAGATTATTGGGGCGAGATCACCGCCTCTTTCATTGTTGCCATGTCATTTGTCTATGCGTTAAGGGAGATCTTTAAAGATGACCTTCGTGACGTGCTATGGCGCTGGCTAAGGAAAGGCAAACCTAAATGGCGTAAGCGTTACATCGATCCAACGACAAACAAGTCGGTTGGCCAGAAGCTTGAATGGTTAGACTATAAGTCGCTGTCGAAACTACCAGACCGTATCAAGGCCATTCGCAAGAAGCGCGTTGTGCAGCGTGAAGAGCAGATTGTCCATTACCGCTCGGAAGTCGAAATGTCGACTTCGCGCTTCATGAGTGGTTATGAAGAGACTAGGGAGTCACTGATGATTAGTATGCGTCCATTAACTCGACTTATGGATAAAGGCGCTAACAAGGTTTACCAAGTCAATAATGGGCAAGTGACTAAAGAGTCCGTTGAAAAACGTCATCTGCTTAACTTAATTATTAAAGAAGACGATCATAAAAACGAGCCTCAATACTATCGCTGGAAGATAGTCCTAAATCGAAGCAAGATCGTCGCCATCGAGCAAATTGAAATCCCAGCGCAACCCAATAGCTAGTTTCTCAGCACAAGATAAGTGAACTAAGCGCTGATTTTCTTCAATGATAGCGTTAAATGGAACTCGGCCATAGGCTCATCGCCATGGAGTGATGGGCAAATGGCCGTAATTTTTACAGGCCGATTTACACGTTGACCCGTTGCAAATGTTTCGTCGAGCATTTCATCTATCTTTTTTCCGTCATCGCAAATAAAATGCACATCGGCTTCGGGCCGCTTAAGGAAATCACCGGTAACCGACTTGAAGGCGAGCGATACCTTCTCTCCGCGCTGCTCAGCCTTATGCATCGCCATAAAGCCACCTGCAACATCGGCACCTACGGCAAGCACGCCAAAATACATACTGTTCAGGTGATTCTTAGTTTTCCTTCTAAGTGGAATCCGAATCTCCACCCTGTCATCATCTAAAGTCAAAATTTTCGGTCGGCTCAACCAAATGAATGGGACTTTGAAAAAACCGAATAAAGAGAGGTAAAGATTGGCTTTTCTTACCACACTGATCATATTTGTCTTCCCTGCAAACTAGTCAGACCAGTTAATATTCTAAGTAACATTTTGTCAACATATGTACTCTAACAATGCCTCCTAGCGCATTCCTTTTGTCATAGCGTGCGGATACAACTCTATACGTCAGTCAAAAACCACCTCATTCGTAACAGACAATAACTTCAATGGTCTGCGTGACCGGAAGAATCTTTCATGAATAAGAAAAGATTCCCCATAAGAGTTTATTCCTACTCCCATTTCCGTTATCTTTACCGCTTCGAAATTTAAAAGATCAGGCTATCGTATGCCATTAAAAACAGATGAACTAAGAACCCAAGCACTGGGGCCAATGCCAACTCCGGCAGAGCTAGGAAGCGCGCATCCGATCACTGATGACGTAGCGGAACGTATCGCTCAATCTAGAAAACAAATCGAAAATATCCTATCTGGGGACGACAAAAGACTACTAGTAATTGTCGGCCCTTGCTCAGTACATGATACTGACGCTGCACTTGATTACGCAGCTCGCCTTGCCGACATTCAAGAGCAATATAAAGATGAGCTTTTCATCGTGATGCGTACGTACTTTGAAAAGCCGCGCACGGTTGTTGGCTGGAAAGGTTTAATAACAGATCCAAATCTTGACGGCTCATACGCATTAGAAACTGGCTTAAGTAAAGCACGTAAATTACTTCTTGATATCAATAAACTAGGCCTTGCGACAGCGACAGAGTTCCTAGATATGATTACTGGTCAGTACATTGCCGACCTTATTACGTGGGGCGCAATTGGCGCACGTACGACTGAATCTCAGATCCACCGTGAAATGGCTTCTGCTCTATCGTGCCCAGTAGGTTTCAAGAACGGCACAAATGGCAACATTAAAATTGCTATTGATGCAATTCGCGCTTCAAAAGCATCACACTACTTCTATTCACCAGACAAAAATGGCCGAATGACCGTTTACCGCACTGCAGGTAACCCACACGGTCACGTAATTCTACGAGGTGGTGATAAAGGACCAAACTTCGACTCAGAAAGCGTTGCTGCAGCATGTAAGCAGCTTGAAGAGTTCGACCTACCACAACGTTTAGTAGTTGATTTCAGCCACGCGAACTGCCAGAAGCAACACAGAAAGCAAATTGATGTTGCTAAAGACATCTGTAAGCAAATCGAATCAGGTAGTGATCGCGTTGCAGGTATCATGGCGGAAAGCTTCATCGAAGAAGGCAATCAGCCAATGGATGATATCTGTAACCTTGAATACGGTAAATCCATTACCGATCCATGTCTAAGCTGGCAAGATACCACTCATATGCTCGAACTACTGGCGAACGCGGTTAAAACAAGACTTTAAAACTTAAGGAATAGATTATGCCTTCTTTTGATATTATTTCTGAAATTGATACTGTCGAACTGCGCAATGCGGTAGACAACGCGACTCGTGAGCTGTCGACTCGTTTTGATTTCCGTGGCGTTGAAGCAAGCTTTGAAATGCAAAAGGATGAGTCTGTAAAGCTAAGCAGCGAAGCAGATTTCCAACTGCAGCAAATGCGTGACATCCTACGTGGCAACCTCACGAAGCGCGGCGTGGATGTGAATGCAATGGAATCACAAAAAGCAGAGCAAACAGGTAAAAAACTGGCACCAAAACGTCGTTTTCAAGCAAGGCATTGATACGCCGACGGCTAAGAAAATCGTTAAATTGATTAAAGATGCCAAAATCAAAGTTCAAGCGTCTATTCAAGGTGAGAAGGTTCGTGTCACTGGTAAGAAGCGTGACGACCTGCAAGCGGTGATGGCTTTAGTACGTAACGGTGAGTTAGGCCAACCATTCCAGTTTGAAAACTTCCGGGACTAATTAGTCCACATGAAATTTAAAAACCCGCTTGATGCGGGTTTTTATTTGTTGAGATCTAGCGTTAATCTGCTGATTTCAAACAGGTATCCTCACCTATCAGTAAGGCAAACTCGGACGAGCCTTTCGGGATGAACACACACACTCTCAGCTTTTCTTTTTTGGCTTCTTGCAAGCGATGAGATAGCTCTGCTGGGTTATTATAGACCTCTCTCTCTGCATCGCGTCTACACAAGTCGACAAACTCAAATGGACACGCTTCTGGCGCGAGAACTAACTCAGCTTGCTGCATATATCTCATAGATTTAAGTGACAGCAGCTCGACGTCATCCCCAAATTCGAGCCAAGTGCACTCTCCCATCTCGTCAACTGGGACATCAAGTTGCTCCTGATAAAGCGCTTCTAATTGCTCTCTAGATTCAGCTTTCTCCACATCAGGCCTTGATAAAAACATCTCCCAAAACTTGCGTCTTAGGTCAACATTAGGTAAATGCTGTTTAATCGAGTTACGCTTTGAAGCCCCAAAGTCAGCCAGTAATGACAGGTTTTGCGGAAGGATAGATTCAAACTTTTCGCGGATATTACGCACTAAGATTGGCGACGCTCCACCACTAGAGATTGCAATCTGGATTCGACCACGGTTGATCATCGAAGGGGTGATGAAATCACAATATGGCTTGTCATCTACGACGTTAACCAAGATGCCACGGTGCTTGGCATCCTTATGAACTTGGTGATTCAATGAGGGATTATCAGTTGTCGCCCAAACTTGAATATATTTATCTTCAACCACATCAGACGAATAAAAATTCTGAATCCAGTAACACTTCCCTTCATCCACAAATTGCTGCAAAAGAGGCTCTATTGATGGGGACACGATAGTCACGGCAGCACCTGCTCTTAACAGCGAGTCTACTTTCCTACAAGCAACTTCGCCACCGCCAACAACTAAAACAGACTTGTTTTCTAAATCCAAAAAAAGAGGAAAATACCGCATTTCATTCCCTGAACTAAAATTAATAACTATTCATATCATGCCATTAATGTTGGTGCAAAGCTCTACTATCGAAAAGACATGCAAAAGATATTATTACCAAATTTATCAATAACCATAGAGAATATTCCTGCACCTTTGCAAAATAATCGATACTAAATTCAATTTTAACAACAACAACCATACATAAACCCAATGCACCAGTAATGCACACGCTTGCACTATTTACATTATTGCAACAATTAGACATCCTAAAACAAGCGTTCAGGTTTGTGATTCCAATCAAAAATCTTTTTTAAATTATACATTTGAGAAAACACAAATCTTTTCCTACGCTTATAACTGGTTGATTTAGCATTCCGTTCGTTAATATGCTTTTTCAAACTAGAATTATAAACACAACATTTATGAGTACGTTGTATCAGGTTTATCTGGTTTAACATGGATCATACAGGAAGGATACAAATGACAAACAAACTAACACTTCTTGCTTCAGTTGTAGCGGCATCTACTGCTCTGATGGCAACTAATGTTTCAGCAGCTGAGAGCACTTTAGACAAAGTGATGAAACAAGGTTCATTGACTTGTGGCGTGAGTACGGGTCTGCCTGGTTTTTCTAACCCAAACTCTGAAGGTGAGTGGGAAGGTATCGATGTTGAATATTGTCAAGCACTTGCGGCTGCTGTACTGGGTGACAAAACAAAAGTTAAGTATGTACCTCTAACTGCAAAAGAACGTTTTACTGCACTTCAATCTGGTGAAATCGATGTTCTTTCTCGTAACACAACTTGGACTCTACACCGTGACACAGCATTAGGTTTAAACTTCGTAGGCGTGAACTACTACGATGGTCAAGGCTTCATGGTAATGAAAGACCTTGGCGTTACTAGCGCTAAAGAATTAGATGGCGCGTCCGTATGTGTCCAATCAGGTACAACTACAGAACTTAACCTAGCCGACTACTTCCGTAATTCAGGTATGTCATACAAACCCGTCGTATTTGACACTGCAGCACAAACCTCTAAAGGTTTCGACGCAGGTCGTTGTGACGTGCTGACTACTGACCAATCTGGTCTTTATGCACTTCGCTTGAACCTTCAAGACCCAAGTGCTGCAGTCGTTCTTCCAGAAATCATCTCTAAAGAGCCTCTAGGCCCTGTGGTTCGTCAAGATGATGACAAGTGGTTTAACGTTGCTAAGTGGACTTTGAACGCAATGATCAACGCTGAGGAGTACGGTATTACCTCTCAAAACGCAGACCAAATGCTTAAGTCTACGGATCCAAACGTAAAACGTATCCTTGGTGTGGATGGTCCTAAAGGTAAAGGCCTAGGCATCCGTGACGATTGGGGCTACCAAGTTATCAAACAAGTTGGTAACTATGGTGAAAGCTTCGAACGCACAGTTGGTACAGGTTCTCCACTACAAATTTCACGTGGCGTAAACGCTCTGTGGAATGAAGGTGGCTTCATGTACGCTCCACCAATTCGTTAATAACGCAACACTTAAAAATGGGCGGTCTTTGCCGCCCTTTTTTCTAAATGGATTTGAGGTTACTGTTGTATGAAACCTGATAATACTGTTGCGTCTCGATCAGAGGGAAGCCCTCCGAAAAACGCAAGCCTTCTTTATAACCCCACTTTTCGATCGGTCGTCTTTCAGCTCATTGCAATCGGCGCGTTGATCTTCTTCTTTTACACCATAGTCAATAATGCCCTTACAAACCTTGAATCCCGCGGGATTTCTACTGGTTTTGATTTTCTAGGTCAAGAGGCAGGGTTTGGTATCGGCTTAACGTTAATTGAATACGATGAAACCTTCTCTTACGGGAGAACTTTTGTAATAGGCTTACTCAATACTGCTCTTGTTTCTTTCCTAGGTATCATCCTAGCCACGGTGATTGGTTTCATCATGGGTATTGCAAGACTGTCTTCCAACTGGTTAGTTAGCCGTATCGCGGCAGTTTACATTGAGATTTTCCGTAACGTCCCACTACTGTTACAAATCTTCTTTTGGTACTTCGCTGTTCTCCAAGCTCTGCCCTCACCAAGGCAAAGTATGAGTCTAGGCGAAGCCATATTCTTGAATGTTCGTGGCCTGTACTTCCCTGCTCCCATTTTTGAAGAAGGCAGCATCTTTGTCATCATCGCACTTTTAGGCGGTATCATCGCGACCATCGTTTTGGGTGTTTGGGCTAAGAACAAGCAGAAACTAACTGGACAACAAACCCCAATGGGACGTATCGCCTTGGGTTTGTGTGTTGGTTTACCTGTCGTCGTTTACTTTCTAATGGGGTCGCCGATCAGTGCTGAAATGCCCGTACTGAAAGGTTTCAACTTCAGAGGTGGTATTAGCATCATTCCTGAACTCGCAGCGCTTTTGCTCGCACTATCAATCTATACGGCGTCCTTTATCGCTGAGATTGTGCGTTCTGGTATCAATGCGGTTAATCATGGCCAAACAGAAGCTGCGATGAGTTTAGGTCTACCTCGCTCTCGCACGCTAAAACTGGTCGTTATCCCGCAAGCATTGCGAATTATTATTCCACCGCTAACAAGCCAATATCTAAACCTGACAAAAAACTCTTCTCTTGCCATGGCAATTGGTTATCCAGATCTTGTCTCGGTTTTTGCCGGAACAACATTGAACCAAACAGGCCAAGCAATTGAAATTATTGCAATGACAATGGGTGTATATCTAACGCTGAGCTTACTCACATCGGCATTGATGAATATATACAACCGTAAAGTAGCGCTGGTGGAGAGATAAGATGAGTAACAAACACGAATTCCTACCAGACCTACCACCACCGGCTAATACCGTGGGTGCAATTGGCTGGCTAAGAAAGAACCTATTCAACAGCCCTGCTAACTCTGTCGTCACGATTGTTTTAGCTTACCTTGTTTTTTCATTGTGTTGGTATGTTCTCAACTGGGCATTTTTGGATGCGGATTGGATTGGTACAACACGAGACGACTGTACTAAAGACGGCGCTTGCTGGGTGTTTATCAGCGTTCGATGGGAACAGTTCATGTACGGCTTCTACCCTGAAGCAGAATTGTGGCGCCCTCGTCTTTTCTACATCACGCTGGCTATTTTCACTGCTCTCTTGGCCTATGAAAAAACACCAAAACGTACTTGGATTTGGTTGTTCTTTGTTAACATCTACCCATTCATCATCGCTGGATTACTATACGGTGGCGTGTTTGGTCTAGAGGTCGTTGACACTCATAAATGGGGTGGCTTACTTGTTACGTTAATCATCGCACTTGTCGGTATCGTGGTATCTCTTCCAATTGGCGTAGCTCTTGCGTTAGGTCGACGTTCGGAAATGCCCATTATCCGCAGTATCTGTACTGTATACATTGAAGTTTGGCGTGGAGTTCCACTCATAACAGTCCTATTCATGGCATCAGTTATGCTACCTCTGTTCCTTGCTGAAGGTTCTGAGACAGACAAACTGATCCGTGCCCTTGTCGGTGTGGTTATGTTTAGTGCTGCTTATATGGCCGAAGTAGTTCGCGGTGGTTTACAAGCGATTCCTAAGGGTCAGTACGAAGCCGCAGACGCGCTTGGCTTGAGCTACTGGAAAAAGATGGGGTTGATTGTTCTACCTCAGGCACTGAAAATCACAATCCCTTCTATTGTGAACACTTTTATCGGGTTATTTAAAGATACCAGTCTCGTTCTTATTATTGGTATGTTTGACGTACTGGGTATTGGTCAAGCAGCGAACACCGACCCTGAGTGGTTAGGTTTTGCTACAGAAAGTTATGTATTTGTCGCGTTAGTGTTCTGGGTATTTTGTTTTGGCATGTCTAGATATTCAATCTGGCTTGAGAACAAACTACACACCGGTCACAAACGATAAAATTTAAGATCAAGGACGTATTATGACGCAGCAACACAACTCAAATGACAATGGCGCTAACGAGCCAATGATTGAAATTAAAGACATGAACAAATGGTATGGCGAGTTTCATGTTCTGAAAAACATCAACCTCAATGTTCATAAAGGTGAAAAAATCGTTATTTGTGGCCCTTCTGGCTCGGGTAAATCGACGATGATTCGGTGTATTAACCGCCTTGAAGAGCACCAAAAAGGTCACATTTTTGTTTCGGGTAATGAACTGACGGAAGATCTTAAAAACATTGAAGCGGTTCGACGCGAAGTGGGTATGTGTTTCCAGCACTTTAACCTGTTCCCTCATCTGACTGTTCTCGAAAACTGTACGCTAGCACCTATTTGGGTAAAGAAAATGCCCAAAGAGGAAGCTGAAGCTATCGCGATGAAGTATCTGGAGCGTGTAAAAATTCCAGATCAAGCAGATAAGTTTCCAGGCCAGCTTTCTGGTGGTCAGCAGCAACGTGTAGCAATTGCCCGCTCGCTTTGTATGAGCCCGCAAGTTATGCTGTTTGATGAACCAACCTCAGCACTCGACCCCGAAATGGTTCGTGAGGTACTTGATGTAATGGTTGAGCTTGCAGAAGAAGGCATGACAATGCTGTGTGTGACTCACGAAATGGGTTTTGCTAAGGAGGTCGCTGACCGTGTCATCTTTATGGATGCCGGAGAAATCATCGAAGAGAACAACCCTGTCGATTTCTTCGAAAACCCACAGTCAGATCGTACTCAGAACTTCTTGGCGCAAATACTTCACCATTAAACAATTTGCTTAAACCGCATGACAGATAAAACACTATTAAAAAGAGGCGCTTGGTCGCCTCTTTTATTTGTTATATCGTGTTACAACTTGTGTATTACTAAATGCCGTAATTCCATTATTATTTAAGAGTACCCATAGGTTGATTTTTCATTAATTTAGCCCCATAAATGTACTTATAAACATAAAACCCTTCACGAGGAAGATTATGAACAGCCCTATGTTTAGCCGCACTTCAACTCAAGAGAGTGCTATTCAAACTAACAAAGTACTGCGTAACACTTATGCTCTACTTTCAATGACATTACTTTGGTCTGCTGTTGTTGCAGGTTTCTCAATGGCGATGAACCTACCTCGCCCGGGCATCATCATCATGCTAGTTGGTTTTTACGGCCTACTATTTATGATTGAAAAGAACCGTAATAATGGCTTAGGTCTTGGCCTAACTTTCGTATTCACAGGTTTCCTTGGATACACACTTGGTCCAATCCTCAATGCTTATGTTGGCGCTGGAATGGGTGACATTGTGTTAACTGCTCTTGGTGGTACTGCGCTTTCATTCATCGCTGCTTCTGCTTACGCATTAACAACAAAAACGCGACCTATCAATGATGGGTGGCCTAATGCTATCTCTATTTGTTGTACTAGTTGTCGGTATGATTGCGAGCATCTTCATCCAGTCAACAGTAATGAGCCTAGCACTAAGCAGCTTGTTCATTGTGTTCTCTACCATGGCTATTCTGATGACGACTCAAAGCATCATTCGTGGCGGTGAAAAAAACTACATCTCTGCGACTGTGACTCTATATGTTTCTATCTACAACATCTTCATCAGCCTACTAAGCATTCTAGGTATTATGAACAATGACTAATTGAGCAGTCCCTGATTAGGCAATGCTTGATTAAAAAAAGCCCGAAAGAAGTTCTTTCGGGCTTTTTCGTATCTGGATTATTGTCCGTCGTCTAAAGCTAAGCTACCCTACACGCAATTGAGATAATAGGATCGTACTGATGTTCATTTACAACGATAACCAAATTGAAACTGACGCTCAGGGCTACTTGCTCGATCACACTCAGTGGGAAAAAGGCATGATGCAATCATCGCCGAAGGAGAAGGGATTGAGCTAACCGAAGCACATATCGAAGTGGTACTGTTCGTGAGGGAATTCTATGAAGAGTTCAACACCTCCCCAGCCGTTCGTATGTTAGTTAAAGCAATGGAAAAAGCGCACGGACCAGAGAAGGGAAACAGCAAGTATTTATTCAAACTTTTCAAACAAGGCCCAGCAAAGCAAGCAACCAAAATTGCCGGCCTACCTAAGCCTGCTAAGTGCCTGTAAATCCGAAGCCTACAATCTAAGCCACAAAGCTACTGAGTGGCAAAACCTTTAATATCAACAACTGGGTGAGACTCGCGAATCACTGATTCAACGGAAGAAGTCCTTGGGCCATGCTCAAGCCACTTTGCCATTTCATCCAGCTGTTGCTGACTTCCAACGACAAGCACCTCTACATTACCGTTCGCTAGGTTTCTCGCATAACCATTTAAACCAATCCTCTTACCCTCTCTCGCCGTGAAATAGCGAAAGCCAACACCCTGTACAATTCCTGAGACAGTGAACATGTCACACATTTGAGTCATTTTTGATCCCTACCATTACTGTTGAGTGATATATTTGCCAGCGCCTATCTATACCCTCAATAATAGAGGGCCTTCATTGGAATTATAATTATGAAAGAAATACCATTTCGCTGGATTGACAAATATCTCATCCATTTAAAAATTCAGGAAAAGTTCTATTTACTTTTCCTGCTACCTGTTGTTGCTTTGATCATCCTGACACTGGTATTAGACAGCTCAGCAGATGCCATGCTCTCTTCCATTTATCAAGAAGAGCTAATGCTAATGAAAAGCTTAATCGAAGCTGGAAACCTCTCTCAGCAGGAAGTAGCCCGTTTAATTAACCAATCTGATTCGGTATCTATCGGTTCTGGTTTGAACGCGATATCAGTTAACAACGGCGCATTCAGCCTTGTTGCTAACCATGACATCGACCTATGGACCTCCCTTTCAGGGACACAACTGACCATAATCGGTGTGACATTGTCACTCATTGCACTCGGCGTTTACTACATTATGACGTTCATTGGTGGCGCTATGTTCACCATGAACAAAGCCCTTTCTACCTTAGCCGAAGGTGACTTGACCAGTCGAATGAACTTCTTTGAAGTGCGTGATGAGTTCAGCACAATCGCAATTACTATCGATAAAGTCGCCGACAGAGAGCAAAAGCTGGTTCTGTCTATTCAAGAATCTATCGCGCTAATGCAGCAGATCAGCTCTGAGCTAAACCTATCAACGCAAAAAAGTTCGGAAGTCTCAGGCACGCAGCAAGAGCATTTAAATTCTCTAGCTAGCGCTACCGAGCAAATGGCCTCCACGATTCGTGAAGTTGCGACGCTTGCACACGACTCTAGTACGCAAACAGAAGAAGCGAAACGTGTAGCGCAGCTTGGACAAGCTAAAGTGAGCGATACGCTTGGCTCTATCTCCTCACTCTCACAAGAAATCCAATCAGCCTCGCAAGCGGTTGAAGAGTTAGACTCTAATGCGGCGCAAATCGATGAAGTGATTACCGCCATTAATGGCATCTCAGAACAGACTAACCTTCTTGCACTTAATGCTGCAATTGAGCTGCACGCGCTGGCGAGCAAGGCCGCGGTTTTGCCGTCGTTGCTGATGAAGTTCGAGCATTAGCAGGCCGCACACAGCAAGCCACGGTTGAAATCCAATCGATGATTGAATCTCTGCAAAAGAACAGTCAATCGCTCACTAAGCTTATGGATGTCACCGTAGCCAATGCGGGTGAAGGCCAAACACTTATGGCTGAGGTAAACACAGAGATTGGCGATCTTGCAGACAAAAACCAATCCATCTCAGACAGTAGCCTCCAAATCGCAACTGCCGCTGAAGAACAAGGTGTGGTGGCCGATAATATTGCGGCTAGCGTAGAGGAAATTCGCGTACAATCTGACAACGTTTGCGGCTTAATCAGCGCTACCAACAACAATATTGACCAACTACGAGCACAGAGTGACCAAATGGAAGCGATGCTCACGGGGCTGAAAGCCTAAAACTCCTTCAAAGAGCTGCAATCGCAGCTCTTTTTCTTTTGTGCTTGATTGCAATTCCTAACTGCTTGCTCGACAATAGCGCTCAAATTAACGAACCTATTGAGTGACGCTATGTCTGCAGCTATCTATCTTGTCAAAGGCCGTGAAAAATCACTGCGCCGTAAACACCCTTGGATCTTCTCACGAGGAATATCAAAAGTCGAAGGTAGCCCAGAACTTGGCGAAACCGTTGATGTGTTCACTCACGATGGGAAGTGGCTAGCGAAAGCGGCTTACTCGCCGAACTCTCAGATCCGCGCGCGTGTTTGGAGCTTTGATAAGTGCGATATCGATGAAGCCTTCTTTATTAAGCGTATACAAAATGCACAGCTCCTTCGTGAAGAGCTCATTCAACGTGATGGTTTAACAGGTTACCGTTTAATAGCTGCAGAGTCTGATGGCCTGCCAGGCATCACGATAGATAAATACCAAGATTACCTAGTCTGTCAGCTACTCAGCGCAGGCGCAGAGTTCCACAAAGCGACACTAGTTAAAGCACTCGTTCACTGCTTCCCAGAGTGTCATGTTTACGAGCGTTCTGACGTTGCTGTGCGTAAGAAGGAAGGCTTGAAGGAAACTGTGGGTGTACTGCACGGTGACACACCGCCTGAGTCTGTCGTTATTGAAGAGAATGGTGTTAAGATCAGTGTTGATATCGTAAACGGCCATAAGACTGGTTTCTACATGGATCAACGTGACAGCCGCCAGCAAGCAATGAAGTACGTAGAAGATAAAGAAGTGCTTAACTGCTTCTCGTATACCGGTGGTTTTGGCTTATACGCACTAAAAGGTAACGCAAAACGTGTTATCAATGCGGACGTTTCTCAACCTGCACTTGATACTGCCAAATACAACGCAGAGCTTAATGAGTTTGATATCTCTAAGAAACGTGCTGTGTTTTTAAATGCGGATGTATTTAAGTTATTGCGCGAATACCGTGACCAAGGTACTAAGTTTGACGTGGTCATCATGGATCCGCCGAAGTTTGTTTCAAGCAAAAACAACCTGACATCAGGTGCAAACGGCTACAAAGATATCAACATGCTGGCCATGCAAATTCTGAAGCCGGGTGGCACTCTCCTAACCTACTCTTGCTCAGGCTTAATGAGTGCAGATCTGTTCCAAAAAGTAATTGCCGATGCAGCGCTTGATGCTAACCGCAGCGTTAAGTTTGTCGAGCGCTTTGAACAAGCTGCAGACCACCTAACGGATTCAGCATATCCAGAAGGTTTCTACCTAAAAGGTTTTGCTTGTAAGGTGCTGTAGTTCAGCTGCTAGCTGATCAACAGCAAGAACGATCGTTCAAAATCTACAGACATTAAAAAAAGGGCCTTTCGGCCCTTTTTGTTTAGTCGATATTTAGTTTAAGTATATCGTCTAGAACGTCACGGCTTACAGAGCCGTTACTGATCTCTGCATCAAACTGACTTGATGCATTTTCAAGAATGATTTCCTGAGTTTCGCCACCTTTAGTAATCGACAGCTGAAGGTTTGCGCTATTATCAGCATCTATAGATACTTCTATGTTATCAAGTAAGTCCTGCATTGCAGTAACTCCAGTGCCATCTACAAGCTCACTCAAATCGATATGGTCTTCACCTCGAGTGAAGTCAACGATGACATCTTCATGATTACCTAATGGCTCATCTATCCATTTAAAGATATCGTCACCATCACCGCCAATCAATATGTCATTCCCGAGGCCACCGACTAGAGTGTCATCCCCACCTTGGCCAAAGAGAATATCGCTACCTTCTTGACCAAATAGCTCATCTGCTTTGTGATTGGATTTACTCAAATCAAAATCAGAGACATTCTGGCTAATATAAGTATGTAACTCTGCATCACTAACACTGTCCTGCCCCAATTGAGCTGCGACATAATTCTGCAGCGCTTCTAGGCCCTGTCCGTCAACACTGTTAAATGAGATCGAGTCGCCGAAGATAATATCATCTCCTAACCCACCTCTAAGTGCATCAGAAGTTGGGGAGTGAGCAACATCAATTGCTAAAATGGTCTCAGCCAAGTCAGAGATAGCAATATTGTTATCGACATCAGAATCAAACGTTTCGAGGTATGACGTCTCAATGTTATCACCAACCCCTATAGCTTCTACGGTCACACCCTGAGCTTGGAGTAGAGCATAGGCTGCCGAGGCTTCTGACTTATCAATATCATCCACACTGCTGCCGCCCACTATAGTCACTTCCTCTTCACCACCTTTGCCATCAGTCGCATGACCGTCTCATCATCGTCCCAGCCATCTTGACTAGAATCTGCATTGTAAGCAGTAGGCTTACCATCCGTGATGAGATAAGCGACATTATTAGCATCACTACTCGCCAAGCTTGAATACCAGTTAGCAGTTTCTTTAAATACATCCTCATAATTAGTACCGCCACCTGCCGTCATTGAGGTGATAACAGTTTCTAACTGGCTAATCGCATTCGAGTCAGACAGGTCAACACTTATCGAAAGATTGCTAGGATTGTAATCAAAGTCAATAAGGAAAACATTTACGATACCAGCGTTTGCACTACCGATATTAGTCTTCAGCGTAGAGAAAACCGTACGCAGTTGAGTCTTAATACCATCTACTTGGCTCTGATTAAGACTACCAGACGTATCGACCATGAATGCAAGGTTGTAACTTTGACCAGGGGTAACAATATTACCTTCAAAGTCACCAACGACAATGTCGTGTTCATCAGTATATGTCTTGTCTTGCACTCCCGGCTCGCTTTCATGTCCCTCAAAACCGGTTAACCGGACACTATCAACTCCCGTTGCTGTATCACTATTAGAAGATTCTTCAGTTGTCACACTCAGATTAAAATCTAGATTGTCGGCTTGATCGCCAGGTACTCTAACGAAATAAGTCTCTCCGTTTGGTGACCAACTATTATCCATCACGATGGTGCCATTTGAATCTGCAGTGCCTAACACAGCGTCATTTGAATCTAAAAGTTGTGCGCCCTCAACCAATCCAGAGATGGTAATGTCCACAACTGATTCACTGCCATCGACATCAAAGGTGTCAATATCAATAGATACTGGGTAAGACAAGAAATCTGGAGTGACTTCTGTTAGTTCTCCTGTTAGAGGGTTGATGTTAAATAGACCATCTTCAAATTGAACTACCTCGATACTATGTAGGGCTTTAGTTATAGACTCAAACCCATTTCCAAAGTCTTCATCAGTAGTAAAATCAAACCAAATGTCATTGACAGGGTGGTATCCTGAACCTTTTTCTATGACGTAGTCTGTTGACTTACCTGGTAAAATAGCTAGATCATCACCAGTTCCCCCGTACAAAGCGTCAGAACCCTTACCTGCAACAAAAATATCGTTGCCTGTTTCACCATCTAAGTAACTACCTGTTCGTGAATCATCTCCAATGAGTACGTCATTTCCGCCTTTACCAAATACATAGTCACCTCCACCTTGAACGTTTCGATAGTAATCATTGCCTTCTGTGAAGCCGTCTACTTGGTCTTGCCAAGACTCCTTATCGTTCAGCTCTTTTTCGCTATCTAATTGGAATATTGCAGGAACGAAGCTTCCGCTTTGAAATTCCTCGGTGGAAATTCCAAAACTTGGATACGAAGTATATTCGTACGAAGGTTCCCCTAAGATATTAATATCAACATGGGGGTTATTTGCCTTAGCTTCAACATCAATTACTAGTTTACCTGACGTTTCACTATTACCATCACTTACAGAGAACCCAAGACTCGCGTAGTCAACTTCTCTATTTCCAGTCGTTTCGCCATCTTCATTAGACATTGAAGTACTTGAGTCATAAGAGTCAGGATTAAATATTAGTTTACCACTCTGAATCTGTTGGTAAGTAAGTTCATCACCAACAGATAGTGCGATACCGTCAAAAGTGATTGTGCCATTTTCAGGTAGGCTATCAATGGTTATTGCCAACTGATCTTTCGGAGTATCAACATCATCGATTTTGAAGTCATTCCAAGAGAATACATGAGGTGAGTTTTCTTGCGTGACAACATGTGGAGAATCAACTGATGGCGAACGTTCAGCATTTTGGTTATCGATAGTGACCACTGATTCATTACTTGGTACACCTTGAGAATCGATGACTTTATAGTTGAAGGAATCATCCGACGGAAGGCCTTCAACATAGCGTAACTCCCAGTTCCCTGTAGTTTCAGTGCTAAAGCTAATCGCTACAATCTCATAACCATCCGGGGCTTGATAAGTAACTTCTTCAAATACTCCAGTATTACCCATCGATTTAAGATAGTTTTCCGAAACGGTCGTTGTTTGGTTTCCGTTTGAAATGGTATATACGACTTCGACGCCATTGCTTGTATCATCGTAATCAAAAAGCCCACCGAGGCCATCTAAACCAAGATTAACAGAGGCCACTGGTTCTTCTGACAAATCTATCGTAATCGTATCGTCGTTTTGGATACCTTGACTTCCCTGGATCCCAAGACCATCCCCAATGTGTCCACCTTCGCCGCTTTGATCATTAAATTGTTCGAGTACGCCACTACCAGAAATAGTAATCAAATCGCCGTTAGCCAAAGTAACTTGTCGTTGTTTCCCGTCATCAGACGAAGCAACACCCCAATTTAAGAAACCATCGGAATCTTTCAATGAGTCATCAGGCTCGCCTTTGGTACCCAACAAGAAGCCTAAGCCATCGTTAGCCTGATAGCTAATCTTGGTCGAATCAAATGAGGTGCCGTCATCAATATCCTGCTGCGTAATTACATAAGGCTCGTCAGAACCATCGTCATAAAGCAACACACCGTCGTTTGGAAGTTTAGTAATAACAACATCTAGAGCAGCATTATTATTAGCATCAACCCCGTCATCTTCGGCATCAGATGTGCGGTTTTCTGGGTTGTTAAAGTCAACCTGAACAGGCTCATCGCTAGATGATTCTACAGAGAAATCCGTACTAACTGGAGCCAAG
>JYJN01000168.1 GCA_003263845.1 Vibrio aestivus
TACTGTATACTTTGTTTTAGTAAGCGTTCTAATAGTAGTATTTGTCTGGATAAACGGTTTCGTTTGAACACTAGTACCGTTTTTGGAATCCAACGTAATGCACCTAGTACATTTGCGACAAAAGCTATTGCCCTTCGGCTACCCTTACCCGCTTCATTTAACCACTGGTTGAGCATTTCAAAGCGAGTCTGCTGACTCACTTTACGTAAGCGATATGAATCCAATAATAGAAGCAGTGTGTCTCGTGCCATCAAATTAGGGCAATCCGATATACGAGCTTCTTCAAAATCAACAAATGTAACGGCTCCCGCGTCATCGATCAAAATATCGCGCATTGCTGGCCGACCATGGATCACTTCATTCTGGTGAAATTGTACTAAGGCGTTCATCGCCTTTTGTAAGCGTAGCTTCGGATGAATATCGTGAGGCTGAGTAATCGGCTGTCCACCACATTCAGTCACAAACATTCCGCGTCCTCCCATCACAATCTTTGGTACTGGAAGTGATTTCTCATACGCTGTCTTTAGCGTTTTTTGCTCCATTAAAAAGCGTGTTTTAGTGTCAAGACCACTGTGTAATATCCAATGACTTGTGCCCTGAAACCAGCTGAAGATTCGATTTATCCCTCGATTAAGTAAATTCCTTTTATGTTCTCCACATAACTTTATCCAGTACCTTTGATCATGCATTTCCAACATGTGTACAAAAGTTTTTCTGTGTCTGAAGCCCATAAATTCACCGCTACTGCTTTAGGTGACTCACATATTTACATTCATTCAAACTATAATGTTTGAACTTACATTTATGCACCTGATTTTATATTGTATCGTATTGTAATGTAATCAGCAGTGCATAGAAAGGCACAACAACTTTACGTTACAATTTAATGAAATTACGTAATATTTGCGCTGAAATTAGCATTTTTTCGGCGAATATAAAGGAATATGACAAATTCATAATTGGAAATCTGATACCTAAGCTTGAAAAAGAATCGGTCAAGATATCACCACGTGGCAATAAAATGACGGGTTTCTACTACCTAGCTCTCTTTTTGCGCCCTGCCTTGATTGAGCATTGATTTAGTTTGGTATACTGACCTTACAATCGATTTTGAAGGGAAATGCTATGTCCAAAACAGTCAAGCTCCATAACGAAGATAAACTGGTTAAAAAGGCAGTAGAAGTCGTCCTTAAAATGGCAAAAATGCAAGGTTTCGACTTGCCCACCTCTCCTCAACCCACAAAAATCAAAGCAGTGTATCTCTTTCTTGTTGGTGTTAATCAAATCCCACCACTTCCCGAAGACAAAATGGACGGCGCTAATCTAAAAAAACGTTTGGCACTATGGATTCATAACGCCCTGCCGGACAACGACCCACTAAAATAGCGTTTAATTGGCCAGTGCTATCAACGCTGGCTTTTACTGCCTTACTCTGCGCTAGATCAAGTTTTTTGTCAGACCGCAGCCTATCTTAAATCTCTACACTTCATCACCTAATAGCGAAGCTGCTATGGAAGACACCAATCAGCATGAACTATTCAATCTTTTTCTTCCTTTGGTGCCGCTCACCTTAAAGGACGTTGATGAGGCGCTCCCCTATTTCAAATTCAAAGAATACGAATCGAATGAAGTTCTGTTTTCAGCGGGAGACATGGCACTTGACGTTCATTTTGTATTAAATGGTGTTGGACGTTACTTTTACATCGACAACGATGGAAACGAGCGCAACAAATCATTAGTCAGGCGTGGCGGTGCGTTCGCCAGCATCAGCTCTTTGATTGAAGGTAGCCCTAGTCCGTTTTTCGCCCAAGCTTTGTCTGACTGTACGATAGCCGCTATTCGCTATGAAGACTTTGTGTCCTTATCCAAACAAAACGATAACTGGGGAGATATACTGAGGAAAATTTTCGAACGCCTTGTCCTCAAAAAAGAAAAACGCGAAGCGGCTTTCCTAATGTTACCCGCTAAAGCACGCTATGAGCAGTTTTTAGAGGAATTTGGTCAAGACAGTCACAATATTCCTCTGCGCCAAGTCGCCATGTATCTTGGTATCACCGATGTAAGCCTATCGCGCATACGTAGAGGAATGGGCTTAACATAGGTTAAGGTGTTTACATCCAATAGCCGTTACGCTCCAATTTTACTTCAAAGGAGTCTGATAATGGTTAAACTACTGCCCCCTTTTCTATTCTTGCTTTTTGTCCTTGCTATTGCCCTGATAAACGCCTTTTCTAATGAGCACTTGTTGATTAGTTTCCCATACAACGTTTTGGGTTTACCCATTCTCGCCATCGGCCTCATCACCGCGATGGCGGGTAAGCGAGTGTTTAAAAAATTGGAAGCCAACGTAATGACTTTCGATGAACCTACATTGCTCATCACACAGGGCATTTACCAGTACACGCGTAATCCTATGTATTTGGGATTTGCCGTCGCGTTAGCAGGCTTCTGTATACTTGCTGGCGCCTCAACCATGTCCCTGCTGTTAACAGCTTCTTTCATTGTGATCACAGATAGGTGGTATATCGCTTACGAAGAGAAAATGATGCGCAAGAAATTTGGCTCTGACTACGAAACATATTGCCAATCAGTACGCAGATGGATATAAAATCAAAGCCATATTAACATTTACTCAAATAAATAAAGTGCTTTAAAATCATTATGTAACGCACACTGCCTTTTTAATTTAGGGCAACACAACAATGTTCAAATAGACTTAGATAGCAAACCAGAAGTTGGAACGATAGTAGTTAACCAATAAACTTCATCAAACTCTAAAAGGAGACAGAGTTGGAACTCGATATTTATCAAGTAGACGCATTTACCACTGAAGTTTTCAAAGGTAATCCGGCTGGTGTTTGTATTACCGACGCCCCAATATCAGAAGAGGCTATGCGATCTATCGCCAAAGAGATGGCGGTGTCTGAGACAGCTTTTCTTACGCGCTCAACCATGAATCTTCGTTGGTTTACTCCCGAGGTTGAAGTCAAGCTATGTGGCCACGGAACTCTGTCTGTCGTGCATATATTGCTCGAAAAAGGCGAATTAAGCTATGGAGAAACGGTGACTTTCGATACGCTTTCAGGCCCACTTGATGCTTATGTCGGCGACTCAAACATAGAGCTAACATTTCCAAACCCTAGCCTTCAGTATGTTGAAGCTACAGATGAAAGTCTCATTCAGGATCTTAGCTTGAAGCATGATCAAATAATCTCAACCGCACATTTTGACTCTAAAGTCTTGATTGAAGTCTCAAGTGAAAAAGTGCTACTTGCTCTGAAGCCTAATTTTGATGCTTTGAAGTCTCGCGACGGACGAGGCATTGTGGTGACCTCTCTATCTGAATCCGATAACTTAGATTTTGTCTCACGCTACTTTGCTCCTTGGGTTGGTGTGAACGAAGATCCCGTAACAGGCTCAGCGCATTGTGCGCTTAATGTTCATTGGTCCCAAAAGCTAAAGAAGGCGCATTTAAAAGCTTTTCAAGCTTCTGAAAGAGGCGGTTATGTCGACCTCGAAATAACGCCAGAGAATAGAACGAAGCTCAAAGGCAAAGCGGTTACCGTGATCAAAGGTACGTTGAACATTCCCAACTAACAGTGCAAGTCACCACTTTATTGAATCAAAGTGGTGACAACAACTATTGCACAGATGTCTTGGCTTTAATACGCAAGTAAATTAAACGTATGACGGTATTAACAGGCCCTTGTCACTCTTGCTAGTCTGAACTTCCTATTCGGCAGATTTCACATTTTTAGTTCAGGAAGATT
This sequence comes from Vibrio aestivus, assembly GCA_003263845.1. Lineage (GTDB taxonomy): Bacteria > Pseudomonadota > Gammaproteobacteria > Enterobacterales > Vibrionaceae > Vibrio > Vibrio aestivus. Next base: position 3,771 of record JYJN01000168.1, read on the forward strand.
AACGGCTTAGATTGACGTTAAATTGGTCAAACCAAGGAGAATGGATGAAAACGGTTACTTTATCATTAAGTATGTTGGCAATGGTGTCGTCTCTTTCATGGGCGTCAGAAACTCAACCCAAGTCCATCACCTCTCTCTCAGTTGAACGAGAAAACGGCTCACTCATTGATTATTACCTAGCTAAAACCAAACCGGATTCAGAAGCACTACTGGTTATCGCTCAAGCTCTGATTGCAACAGTGTTCGCCACAATACTCGCATCAATAACGAATTTTCCCAACTCATTCGAGATGCCGATGTACTCACCGTTGAGAAATATGGCATCAACACATCACTAGTTTGGGATACAAATCCGAATCGTGAGGACTGTCCTGCCGAGTACATACAACATGATTCTCCCGACCAACGTGTTCAAGACTATGTTCAGGTGTTCGACACATTAGAAGCTGAGAACCAGTATGACTACATCGTTTTCATTGGGGGAGCGAAGGTGCCGTCGTAGCGGGAATGGTGGCATCCCAAGTCGACTATATTGACGCCACCATCGCGTTCAATGGTGGCGGACGCAAATTCATTGACGATGTTTTACACAGTATGAAAGCTGAAATGGGCTCTGGCGAGGCCTATCAAGAGGCTTCAAACGGCTTTAAGGGTTTCTATAATCACGTACTGAATAGTGAACCCTTCGAATTAAATATGAGCGGCCATGGTTACGCTTGGTGGAGAAACATGTTCGAGATCGATCAAACAGCGGTTCTATCTCAGGTCAACTCACCTCTTCTACTCATTCAATCGGGTATGGACAAAAACGTTTCGGTTGAACTTGCCGCTGTCCAAGCAGACACTCTGCAAAAAATTAAATCCAATATTGCCTTTAAACTCTACGAAGAACTGGACCACTCACTCAAAACCACCGATGGCGAAAGTGGTGTCAGTCTTGTCCTTCAAGATGTTCAATCGTGGTTGCCAAAGCGCTAATGGACGATTTTGTAAGCGAAACTCTCAAAACCAACCCGAATCATCGAGGTATAGCGAATATAAAGACAACGATCTCTTGCTTCATTTGGCAGACCCAACTTTAGCCTATAACTCTTTGATTCCTTGACAGTACAAGTCACGCGCCTTCAAACGGTCAGTTTTACCCTATACTTAGGCTAAATTGTTTCGCTTGTGGAAATGAGCGCAACAGCATAATAAGCACTTCAAACCGTGCAATTGACGACTCTGCGCTAGGAAAATAAGAAGTTTGAATTGAGACGATAGTATTAAGCTAATCCACGCAATATTGTCGTGCTCGGAGGTTAGAGATATGAACATCGGCGTTGTCTACTGGTTTGTAATTAGGTTAGTTTTAATCTTAGCGGTTGCGCCACTTGGCCTCTATTTTGGTGGATATTTGGCGACCTATGCTGGAACCATCGCATGGTTACCTGACACAGAGTTCCTCATCCAATTTACCGTGTTCGTCGCTATAGTCTCACTCTTGTCTATGATAAAGCCAAGTTGGCGAAAACCCGCACTCTTTGTCCTTTTTAGCTTAGCGGCCATGTTTGTATTTCGAATGCATATCGGCAATACCTATGAAATATTTGGTGTCACTTACGCAGCAGCCATGATTCAAGTTTGGGCTATTAGCATCATCGGTTTACTTCATTTTTTGCGCCCCAATAAAGTCACACAACCCCTTTTGGTTTTACTACCGATATCAGCCGTTGGCTATTTCCTCTATTTTTCCATTCTTAAAAATATGGAACTCACGTTTGAACTTGCCAAAAATTACGCTCTGATGGAGTCAGGGGAAATATCCGCGACCACATTTCAACAAATGTTAGAAGGTGTACCCGATTATTATCTCTCTAGTTTGATAAGCGGCTTGTATGGTTTTCTTCTCGTGTTTGTTTACTATGCCGCTAATTGGCCCAAATACGTACCGTAGTTGAAATAGCACGCATATCACCTTTTATACATTCAATTGGATTATCAGAGCCTGCTTAGGGCTTTGTCTCGAATTTACAACGCGTTACTTCCCTATCTATTAACTTCGCCGAACGTTTACTAAATAGTTTGGCGTGAAAAGTTTGTTCTAGTAATCTGAGCCTACCTAACCGATAAAAAAGGATATTTATCTATGGTCACCTGCTACGTTCGATACGTCATTGATCCAAAAAAAGTCGCAGAGTTTGAAACCTACGCCCGAATGTGGATACCCCTTGTTGAGAAATTTGGTGGCACACACAACGGTTATTTTCTTCCCTCAGAAGGCGCCAACAACATTGCTTTGGCTCTGTTTACTTTTGAAAGCCTTGCCGCTTATGAACAGTATCGCGTTGACTCACTAAATGATCAGGAGTGCATCAAAGCTTTCCAATATGCAGATGAAGTCGACTGCATTGTTAGCTATGAGAGAAGTTTCTTCCGTCCGGTTTTAGGTTGATTGTGTGATTGTATCCCCAGACTAAATAATCAAGGCCGCATCTCGCGGCCTTCGCTGCATTCAGCGAATAACTGGTGTTTATGCCGAGCGTTTACGCCATTGACCATTGATGAAAGACACAAGCTCACGGAGTCCTTCTTCGACCGTCGTTTTTGCTTGGATATTCATCTCTCTATTTGCTTTACTGGGATCCCCTATCGACCTTCGAATATCCCTCTGCGTGGTGGCTGATAACTGACTTCAGTTTGAAAACCAGTGACACTCATCAGCGTGTTGGCCAACTGATTGACCGACATAGTTCCTCCGCGACAAACGTTGTAAACTTTAGCCTCCAGGCTGATATTCTGCATTGCGGCCATCAAAAATCGAACGACATCTCCGACATAAATAAAATCTCGAGTTTGTTCACCATCCCCGAATATCGTCAATGGCTGGCTCGCCATGATCCGATCTGCAAAGATTGAAATAACGCCTGAGTAAGGCGATTTTGGGTCCTGACGCGGCCCAAACACATTAAAGAAACGCATCCCAGTTGTCGGCACGCCATGGACAAGAGAAGCCACTCGAGCGTGTAACTCTGATCCAAGTTTATCTGCGCCGTATGCAGTCAGCGGGCTCGGTGCTTCTTTCTCTGACAGGGGCATATTTTCGTTATCACCATAGATCGCTGCTGAAGAGGCATAGACAACGGGTGTGCTGTTTGCTCTTGCGGCTTCAAAAACACGAATGCTTCCGGTCAAGTTTACTTCGTGAGTCTCTACCCAGGCTTCATTTGAGCGTTCGACTGAAGCGATGGCGGCTAAGTGAAAGCAACCGTCTATTCCCCGCATTGCCGCATCTACAGCACCAGGTTCGCAAATGTCCGCCACTCTTATTTCACAGTGTCTGGGTAAATTGCTGCGATGCCCTGTTGAAAGATTATCAATGACTCTCACGCGATGACCTTGTGCCATTAGCGCATCCACTAAATGAGAACCAATAAACCCACAACCGCCCGTAACTAGATAATGTGCCATAACTGCCTCTGTCTTTAATTTAATCCTGACAGTGCAATTGCAAGGCTTTGCCAAACTACCAACGCGACTTTAATTCAATCCAAACAACGCTAGACTAGGCCAACAAGCAATTGTTTTATTTAAATATATTAACTAAACATGTCGATACAATCTTGCTCACCTTGCTGAGCCCCAAACTTTACCGAACCCCACCTTTCGTCAATTTGAGAAGTCATTTATCAAAATGAATGCTCACTTTCAAAATGAGAAATTTGTGCGCTAGTCTAAGCGGATGTCGACTAAACGAAAGAACTAACATGGCTGTAATAGCTTGTAAGCGCCCTAAATTTATTTGGTGTTGTAGCACAAGTTTCTAACCAACGGCTTGTTAACCCGTCCTGTTTCATTAGCGTAAGCTACCTATTCACTCTGTTGCCCTTTCATTGGGAGTCAAAATGAACATCGCCATCTATATTTATGATGAAGCTGAAGTGCTCGATTTTTCCGGACCATTCGAAGTATTCAGCACAGCTAAAAGACTAAAAACGTCTGACTGGAATGTGTTTTTTGTGGCAGAAAAAGCTGAGCCCGTCATCGCTCGCGGGGGCTTTAATGTCCTACCTCACTACACAATCGAAGAACATCCCAATGTCGATCTTCTGGTTGTGGTTGGCGGTGTTCATACAGAGGAGATGAACAAGAGCAAAGTCATTAGCTGGATACAAGCCATCGATAAAAAAGCGACAAAAGTGGTATCGGTGTGTACTGGCGCGTTTCTTCTTGCCAGTGCAGGATTGCTCGACAACCTTTCCGTCACAACACATTGGGAAGATATCCCTGACTTAAAGCGCCGATTCCCTACTCTTGACGTTCTAGAAAACAAACGCTGGGTTAACTCAGGAAGTACACTACTTCTGGTGGCATCTCTGCGGGCATCGATATGAGTTTACATTTGGTATGCGAGCTCATCGATCTAGATTTTGCGAATCAAGTCGCCCACCAAATGGAGTATCGTTGGGAAAAATTATGACCATTGAATCGAGTATCGCACTTTTTATCGCCGTCACTTTATCTGCAGCTATCCCGGGGCCTTCAGTACTCGCCGTCGTATCACGTACATTATCAGCGGGTTGGATTCACGGGATCTTGGTTGTCGTTGGCGTGTTGGTTGCGGATTACGTGTTTATCGCTTTAGCTATTTCCGGTTTGGCTTTCATAGCGAACTTGATGGGCGACCTAGCAAGCATTATAAAGTATCTAGGTGTAGCTTACCTGTTTTGGCTTGCTTACCGAACATGGTGCCAACCCGCAGTGACTAGTGATGTGATTGAGGTGAAATCAAAAGCAGCAAGTCACACGAGCCTATTTACGGGATTCATCATGACGCTGAGTAACCCGAAGGCCATTCTTTTTTATATGGGGTTCTTTCCTGCATTCATCAATTTGCAAACCATAACAATCCAACAGTCTTTTGTCGTTATCGCGATCTCAACGCTCGCTGTTGGTGGCGTGTTATCCCTTTACGCTCTGTTCGCCACAAAATCTCGTCACTATTTTGTAAACAGTCAAAGCAAGCACTGGCTTAACAAGATATGTGGAGGCGCTTTTGCAAGTTGTGGCACATTTCTGTTGTTCAGAGATGATTAGATACCTACAGTCAGACCATTGTAATCTTACCAAACACTTTGAAATTTAATCGATGCTCAATCTGTCTAATCTTAAGAATAGGGAGAAAGCTATATGCTTGATACATCCATAACGATAAACTTTATCTTAACTACAGCAAATCTGTTCAATCGACTTGGCGAGAAGACATTTCTGATAACATAGCTAATGCCGATGAATTCTGGCCTCGGCTACTAACAGAGTTATCAGCACTATTTAACATCGGTTTACAGGACACGCTTAACTACATAAGATGAATCAACAATTTTTCTGCTAACTAACGTTGATGACCGCTATGATCCAATGGCCATGCCTGTTTAAACTCGAAGGTGATGATGAGCTTATCTTTCTATCTTCTGAAGTTGAACTTCTTAACGAACTTCAAGTTCTGATTTGGAGTGAAGACGACTTGTTGATTGATAGTTGTGGCACTCAATACCAAGTCGTTAACGTATCAACTTCGGTTCAATACCAACCACTAGATACCAAACTATCATTGCAGCAAGTCACCGAACTCATTCAAGTCCACGAATTTTCTAAAGCCGAAATGTGTATCACCAAAATCCAGTTTCCCGATGTTACTTCCGCAATAGAGGCATTGCGCCCCGCATAGCTTTAAGCTCTATTTCTGAAACAATTCTGTTCATGAAATAGAAGGTTGTACTGTTTTCATTGATAGTTGAAACTGATCGCATATAAGGCTTAGTCGTTCGCCACCTGCCAAGTAACACGTTAGGCTACGTCTACCTTTTGGCTTGGAGAGCAACATGATTTCACCGCAAGATTTTAGTATCGATAATCATTCCTTAACGTTTAAGGAGGATGAATATCCACTAGCTAAAATAAACCGGGTGCGTGTTAAAACCAATACCATCAAAGATCATCTCGCCAGATTAATGATTATTGGCCTTCTTGTTTCGAGCGTTGTTTGGGCCATATGCCCTGCAGGGTTCGGCCAACTCACTGGGCCATTTTCACTCATTGTCGGTATGCTAGCAGCGCTATTGACGATCCGAAAGTATGAACTGCAAGTTGAGTTTAAACACATCGATGAAACTGGACTTCAATGGGTATCTGTCGCCAAGGCCAACAACGCGAAAGCCAAAAGGCTTTTTGATGAACAAGCCCGATATCTCGCGCAAAACCTTTCTTAGTAACTGACTTAGACAACTCTACATTACTGCTTAACCAACTGATTAATTTTTTATTTTCGAGCGTAGAACACGCTCCAAACACTTTGAATCAGGTTCGCACTAGCGATAGCGGTAAATACACTCAAACATTTAGGAGTTGAATATGGAATATAAGTTTTTTACAAAAGATGGAGACTATACATTCTTGGACCTGTCTTCACCGACCTTCAAAGAAGAGGCGGTTCAATTGGTTGAACAAGGGTTTATTGAACAAGCTGAAATTGTCCCCGCTGACAGCCCTGAAGAAGCGGAGAAACGGTTTAAAGCAGAACATCAAGGCTTTTTCAAAAAGCTCAATATGTTGTTAGGGCCGTTCATAACCCCTGGGTATCACCGATAGCTGATTCTTGAACATTAAATCCGTCACTTAGATAGCCAGTCCATCGTTATGGATTGGCTTTCTTATGCTTACTAGTAAGGTCACGCACGTCTATAGAAATGAAAACTTATAACGTGGTATGTTAACCGAATAGTTAATAAAATCACATTCAAAGGGCGAATAGATGGACAGAAACAGAAATGTACTCGCGTGGGCGTTTATGGGCATCGGCGCGGCTATGGGGTTCGGTGCACTACTTTCACTATTTCGAACACTCACTGAGTTGAATTCAGACTTCCTCCCATCACTGATCCTCAATCTTATCATCAGTGTCCTTTTTGTCCTTTCCGCTTACAGCGGTTACGGCCTCTTAAAAAATAAATACTGGGCTTACCCTGCTCTGTTCAAGCTGTCCTTTGGTTGGCTGTTTATCTTTCCATTAGGAACCGTGCTAGGGCTGTACTATTTTTGGTTCAACCATAAGTATGGTAAGAACGCGTCCTAATGATTGTCGGTTCGATCGACTTAATAACGTTTTTAAACAACCAGCGTAGAGCCCTAACTTGGAGGCCAGTATTTTAAACGCAGTATTGTGGATGTCAGGCACTATCGTTTCTTTTTGCTTGATGGCTATTGGCGCTCGCGAATTGAGCGGAGAGATCAACAGCTCTCAAGTCATGTTAGTCCGAAGTGTTGTCGGGTTCGCAGTCGTGACTATGGTTATCGTCGCCACTGGCAAACTTAGCGACATTCGGTCTCAAAAGATAAAACTGCATGGCATTCGCAACCTATTCCACTTTATGGGGCAATATGGTTGGCTGCTCGGCATCGCCGCCTTACCATTGGCAGAAGTCTTTGCCTTAGAATTTACCGTTCCATTATGGACAGCCGTCATTGCCTGCTTATGGCTAGGAGAACCACTCAATCAAAGAAAGTTGCTGTCTATTTTTCTAGGCCTGATTGGGGTTGTGATTATCTTAAAGCCAACCGCCGATATTTTTGATGCTTCCGCCTTTATTGTGTTGGGAGCAGCGATTTGTTACGCCATTTCTCATACGTCGACCAAGGCTCTAGCGAGTACTGAAAGCCCGGTCACTATACTCTTCTATATGTGCAGCATTCAAATGCCAATGAGCTTGCTGCTCAACCTAAACGGCTGGGTGTCTCCAGACTCGACTCAATGGTTCTGGCTAGTGATTATTGGCGTTACTGCACTCACGGCGCATTTTTGCATCACTAAGGCTATGCAAACTGCCGAAGCTAGTGTGGTCGTCATCTTAGACTTTCTTCGATTGCCGGCGATTGGCATCGTCGGAGCCATCGCTTACGGAGAAGATATAGATTTCGCTCTGTTCGTTGGAGCACTTGTCATGCTTGCGGGCAATCTAGTCGCCATAGTCAAACTCAAGCGCATCAAAAAGCGACACCGTAACGTCGTATAACACTTTGACCTTGCGAGCTTCCCGTGAATTAATTAAGGAGAAACAGATGTCAGAACACTTCGCAAAAATCAGTTGGAAACGTAAGCCCACTGAAGCTTTTAGCGACAATCAATATAGCCGAGAGCACACATGGGAGTTTGATGGAGGAGCGATCGTTCCAGCATCACCCTCTCCTCATGTTGTCCCAGTTCCTCTCTCTGTTGAAGCTAACGTAGATCCAGAAGAGGCGTACATTGCTGCGCTGTCGAGTTGCCACATGCTGGTATTTCTTGCAATCGCGGCCAAGCGTAAGTACGTCATTGATAGTTATGAAGACGCGGCGGTCGGTATTTTAGGCAAGAACGATGACGGAAAAACTTCGGTCACCAAAGTGACATTGCGTCCTAAAATTGTCTTTGCTGGAGAACAACAACCGACCGCTGAACAGCTAGAAAAATTGCATCACCTCTCTCATGAAAACTGCTTTATCGCTAACTCTGTTAAAACAGACATCACCACTGAAATTATCCAATAGCCCATATAAACTCAGCAAATCTCTATGAAACAAAACATCGTTCACATCGCACTCGTCGTCAATGACTACGATGAAGCAATCGACTTCTACGTTAACAAGCTCAAGTTCGAGCTGCTAGAAGACACCTATCAGCCAGAGCAAAATAAACGTTGGGTTGTAGTCGCCCCGCCGAACTCACACGGTGTTGCCCTACTTCTCGCCAAAGCCTCTAAACCAGAGCAAGAAGATTTCGTTGGTAACCAAGCAGGTGGTCGCGTTTTCTTGTTCTTAAACACAGATGACTTCTGGCGTGACTACGGGCGAATGAAGTCAATTGGTATTGAGTTCATCCGAGGACCACAGGAACAAGAGTACGGCACGGTAGCTGTGTTCAAAGATCTCTACGGCAATTTGTGGGATTTACTCCAACTCAATCCAAACCACCCTATGCTAACCGGTGAACAACCCATGTAAGATGTTTCCTCAATTCCACAAGCGTACAAACTGAGTCATCCAAAGATGGCTCACAGCGTATTGTGCGCAATAGAATACTTACTTTAATTCCTAATCAAGAAAAGCATTTAAACACTACAAGGACACTATGGCAGTATTAGATATCGTTACCGCGCCCGATCCAAGATTGAAAAGAACATCAATCAATGTCGAAGATGTTCAATCAGTACAAACACTTATCGATGACATGTTGGATACCCTTTATTCAACAAGCAATGGAATTGGCCTTGCCGCCCCGCAGGTTGGTCGACAAGAAGCCGTTGTCGTGATTGATCTTTCTGAAGACCAAGATGAGCCTTTAGTGCTCATCAACCCTAAAGTTGTCAGTGGCACGAACAAAGCGTTTGGCCAAGAGGGCTGTTTGTCTGTTCCGGATTACTACGCAGATGTAGAACGTTTCACGAGTGTCGAAGTGTCAGCACTTGATCGCGAGGGCAACCCAATCACCATCAAAAGCGACGATTTTCTTGCTATCGCCATGCAGCACGAAATCGATCATCTATCGGGCAATTTATTCATTGACTATCTGTCGCCATTAAAACAAAAGATGGCGCTGAAGAAAGTGAAAAAGTTTGTTAGATCTCAACGTTAGATTCGTTACAGTTCAGCCCCTTAAGGCTGAACTCAATCCACATTTCTACCGTCAAACTTAGATTAACGACTTGTTTCTAGTGCGATAAAATTCATCGACATCATGATAGTTTTGCTAGCAGAATCGAAGATTGATTATTGAAATCAGGTTATTTTCTTAGCGTTGATTTAACGCATTCAATGAGCATGAAGTAACCCTATGAGCGATGTATACAATAACGAAGTCTCTAAGCATTACGCCGCTTATCGTCCGCCGGTTCAAACAGCCATTCTCTAAAGTATTTTGCCAACCGAGCCGTTCAACCACGGTTTAGACATTGGTGTACTGTTCTGTGTATCAACTCAAGTGTGGAGAAGAAGCCTTGTCTATTTTGGAACAATAAATTTTTCTTCGTTAATTCAGATGATTACTCAACAATGGGACACTCTCAGGCTAATATCTTGGGTATGATGAATGACTAAGTAGCCATTTCATTCAAGGAGGATTTCATGAAGTGCCTTGTCGTCATCAGTCACCCGCTAAAAGAGAGTCTTTGTCATCACTTAGCAAGCGAAACAATTACGCATTTAGAATCTAAAGGTTATGAGATTGAGGTGCTCGATCTTTACCAGTCCCAGTTTTCACCTGCCCTAACGCAGCCCGAACGTGCAAGCTACTATCAGCCCGACTTTGACCAAACCGACCTGTCGGGTCACATTGAGCAGCTAAAGCGCGCAGAATCGTTAGTCCTTATTTTTCCTACTTGGTGGTTTGGCTTTCCAGCAATTCTCAAAGGTTGGTTCGATCGAGTATGGGCTCCCGGCCATGCCTATAATCATGCAAGCAATTTAGGTCCTATCACACCCTGCTTAGAAAACCTTAAAGAAGTTAAAGTCGTGACTACTCTAGGCTCACCATGGTGGGTAGATAGATTCGTTTTATGGCAACCAGTAAAACGAGTATTAAAAATTGCACTTCTTGGCGCATGCGCAAAAAACTACCGATTCAAAATGCTCTCATTGTATAAAAGTGAGGCTTTAACCGACGCTAAAATCAGTGGTTTCATTAAGAAAATAAAAGCTAACTTCTAAGCAAGTTGTAACCTTAATCAGTCAAAAGGAGCCCCTATGACTCATCTCGATACCGTTAAAACACTATGGCAACAGTTTAGCTTGGTGATTACGACAGCACAAAGAGACTATTTTCAGATGATATCAAAATCGTTTGGCCTACTAGCAGGGAGCATTATCAAGGACTTGATGCCTTTCTCGAAGTAAATGAACTGTTTGGCAAAGATTGGACTTTTGAAGTGCGCCACATTGAGGAAACCACATCCGATAAAGTCATTAGCGTCATCTATACCTCCAGCCCCTCTTTCAAAGACAGTTTCTATGCCACCAGCGTATTTACATTTTCGTCAGGACTGATTCAGCATATGGAAACGTTTTGGGCCTTCCAAGACGAACAGCCTGAATGGCGTAAAGGGATTAGTGAGGTTTATTAGCTCACAAAGAGTAACTAGAAATAGAGCCTAGCCTACGACAAGCACATAAATAACGACGTTTCGATCTATTTCTCAAAATCACTATAGTTAGTCCTATGTCACTTTGTTGTTCATTCGCGTATCGTTAAGTACAAAACATGTTGATTTAAATAGGATTTAGAGATGGAACTTCGCGTCGCTACTGAACATGACATCCCCTTGATCGCGGCCGTGCACGCCCAAAGTTGGCGAGATTCTTATCGCGGTATTTTTCCTGACGAATTCCTCGAAGATCTTGTAGACCAAGATCGCTTAATTGAGTGGCAACGCCGCATCCACTATCCCAAGCCCAACCAACACGTTATTGTCGCAACTCAAGATAACCAAATCCTAGGCTTCATTTGCCTCTATGGTAATGAAAGTGAGCAATGGGGATGTTTCATCGATAACCTCCATGTAGCGAAAGAAGCACAAGGTACAGGCGTGGGTAAGCAGCTCATGCAATCTGCAGCCCAATGGGCGAGCGATACAAGTGAGCATAAGGGACTCTATCTTGAAGTATTAGAAGATAACTTTAAGGCGCGTAAATTCTATTTGGCGTTAGGGGCGCATCACCAAGAGACGAATCTCTGGCAACCGCCGGGAGCCAATTACCATGTCAACGATCTACTGTATGTGTGGCATGACGTTCAAAGCTTACTGTCTAAATAAAGTTATCTAAATAAGGTGGTCTAAATAGACATTTGCCTTGAATTCTTAATTCTCATACGAGCCTGTGTATTAACGGTGAGATTGCGCTTCATAGGAGTCGCGAACTCGTCGAAACCCGCTAACTTTAAGTTGATGCATTACGTTAATTTAAGGGAGTAGCAAGATGAATCCGGTAGGTTGGTTTGAAATATATATCGACGATATTGAACGCTCAAAAGCCTTCTATGAAACGGTATTTGAAGTCACATTAGACAAAATTAATGATGAAGCAAAAAACGGCGTAGAAATGTGGGCATTTCCATCATCTATGGAAGAGTATGGCGCATCTGGTGCGTTGGCAAAAATGGATGGCGTATCCGCTGGGGCAAACAGCACCCTAGTCTATTTCTCTTGCCAAGACTGCGCACAAGAGGAAAGTCGAGTGACAGGTGCTGGCGGAAAAGTCGTCCACAGTAAATTCTCGATTGGCCCTCACGGCTTTATTTCTATGGTTATGGATACAGAGGGCAACATGATTGGGCTTCATTCCATGAGTTAAGCCATACGTAAGCTAAGCTATAAGTATGTTTAATCATAAGCACCTACGCCTAGCCTCACGTTTGAGTGCTAGGCTATTAAAGGAAACCGACAGACAGTAAGGAAACCATGAGCTCTCCAATTGATGACCAAATTTCTCACTATCCAAACGAGGCTAAGGAATATCTAAACAAGCTGAGGGCAATGATTCACAAAGTCGCGCACGACCGTAGCCTTGGAAAAGTAGAAGAAAGTTTGAAATGGCAAGAGCCGAGCCTAACTGTTCCTAGCGGCAGCCCTATTCGGATGGATTGGAAACTGAAAACGCCTAATCATTGCTATTTGTTCTTCCATTGCCAAACTAAGTTGGTCGACACCTTTCGCGAACTTTATGCCGACGAGCTTGAATTTCAGGCAACAGAGCCATTGTACTTCCTTTAGACCAACCCCTCCCCTATTCGGTGATTGAGCACTGTTTGATGCTTGCTCTCACCTATCAAGAACGCAAGCATCTTCCATTATTGGGGTCTATGTGAATACTCAGCGCAAACAAAAGGCTCTCAAATAGAGAGCCTTATCATTCTGCATTACGATACAGCGATTCTTAATCCAAAACTTCAGTCAAAACCGAACCCGTTGAACCAGATGGAGCAGAATGCCAAGTACCGCTGAAATAGTTGGTGCAATATCGTAAGGTGTCACTTTATCGTGAATCTTTTCACCTTCGATATTCAGACCTGCAAAAATCACTGGGACGTGTGTGTCATAACGCCATGGAGAACCATGAACCGATGCCACTCTTAAGCTATCGAAGTCGTTAATATACACATTTGGATTGTAAACGAGATAGATGTCTCCAGATCGTGAAGGAAAATGATTGTTCGCTACCAATCTCGCGATACGCGTATCCATCATGGTTCCGGATTCAATGTCATGAGAGGTGAATGCCTGATCAACCCCTGCAATCTTAACCACCTCTTTTGCGATAAAAGACTGCACTTGCGCAAGATTCAACTTGTTCTTTTTGAGCACCTCATGGTTAAGGTATAAATACGGATCGGAATAAACCTGTAAGACTTCTTTACCGACACCAAACTCTTCTTGTGTACGTTCAAACAAGCCAGATTCTTCCAGCGCTGCCACGCCAAAATAGCCAGCCTTAGAACCGCCATGGTTGGTAATGAAACCCGGCGCATCAGGCGCACCATGATCTGAAGACAAAACGATTAGCGTATTTTCCAACCCGACTTTCTCATCAACATAGTCGAACAAATCGGCAAGCGTTCGGTCAAGTCTCAACAGGTTGTCTTCAGCCTCAATGCTTGAAGGTCCACTGGTATGAATAACGTAGTCGGTTGCTGAAAAGCTTACCGCGAGATAGTCAGTGTAGTCATTCTGACCAAGCTGTTCCTGAGCGATGAGATCTTTGGCAAAATCAGCCACGATCTCATCACCAGCAGGGCTCAAACTCAGCATTGTGGTGAAATACTTAAAGCTTGATGGCCCATACGGGTATGGAAACGTTCGTTTGAATGTAGCCAATTCAGTTTTAAAGCTCACATCCCCTTCTTCAGCAAATAGGTACTTTTCTCGCTCAAGCATGAGTTCCCAGCGTTGATTACTGTATTGCTCTAGGAACCCCTTGTCATTCCAGTCGATCACCCAGTTTGGATAATCCTGAAAATAGTAATCGCTGGTGACAAATCCGCCGGTGGCTTTAGAAAACCAAAATGCTTTCCCTAACTCGCCAGCCAACGATACTGCCCCTCGATCCTTAAACGAAACAGAGTAAGCTCGAGCTTTACCATTTGAGGCTTTAACCACTTCATCACTAATTGTAGAAGTATGGATATTAAGTGGCGAACGACCATCACCTTGCGCCGCTTTTTGTGTATCGTCTATTTCAACCGATTGGTCAACACCCGCTCCCGATGTTAGAAGGGAAAAGTCACCATCTTCAATGTTATATACAGAACGCCCTAGCCCTCTGTCATACCATACATTACCTACCATGCCATTCACTGCTGGTGGAGCTCCAGTCGCAAGGGCAACATGGCCAACAATAGTCTCTGTATTGGCATGCTGATAATGAGCATTAGTGTAATGGAGTCCCTCATCAAGCAGATACGTAAAACCACCCTCGCCCATGTTGGTTCGAAAACGCTCAGGAAGATCACCTCTAAGGGCATCGACTGTGATCTGTAGTACGAGTTTTGGTTGAGACGCTTCTGCTATCGCGTGAGTTGCAACGGCAGACAAAGAAATAGCAAGCGCAATTGAAGTCAATTTTTGCATAAATATTACCTTAACCGGTGCTCTAGCACCCTGGAAAGCGTTAAACCGATGGAAGCGATTTAACTAAGCGGTTTAACTAAGAACTTAACTCTTTAATACTAATCACAAAGGGTAAGAAATTGAGAATATCGTCTATTCCAACTTTAATCGCTTGCTCCAATACTTTCCTATCAAATTCAAATATTAATCTGATATCATAGCGCCAAGCTTTCCTGTTCCCAAAAGCCAACAATGAAAATCAATGACTTAAAACTATTTACCAAGGTAGTTGAACTTGGCAGCTTTACTGCCGCTGCCAACGCTTTTGACATTCCACGCGGCAAAGTAAGCCGTAAAATTCATGAGCTAGAAATCCAGCTCAACGCCAAGTTGTTTCATCGCACAACACGCTCCTTATCGCTCACGAACAGTGGCGAGGCCTACTACTATGAGATGCTTAAAGCTCTTGAGATAATCGACACTGCGAGTCACAAAATTAATATTCGCAACACGAATCTCAAAGGCAAGATTAAGCTTGGGCTGCTTCCAGAAACTCACGAACTCATCCAGCCCATTTTGTTTGCCTTTCAAGATCTTCATCCAGAGATCACGTTAGATGTCCGAACCATCCGCAATGGCTTTGATGACTTACTAGAACAAGGTTTAGACATTGCTTTTCATGGTGGCGAAATCTATGACTCAAACGTTGTCGCGAAAGAGGTACTTAAGATCAACCGATGTTTGGTCGCCTCTCCGGACTATCTGTCAAAGCATGGTACACCACTATCGATTGAGGAGTTACCTGAGCATTCGGCTGTTTGCTTTCGTTGGCCTAACGGAAATGTCGACAATGTATGGACACTTGACGGTCAGAACATCGAAGTAACACCTAAACTAATGTGTAATAGTGCAGGCTTTATGAGGTCGGCAACTGTTGCAGGTAGAGGAATTGGGTACTTACCGAATGTTATGATTCAAGATGAACTAGCCAAACGTAAGCTCATACCCATACTTAAGGATACATTCATAGAAGAAGAAAAGGCTTGGCTGTTGCATCCCCCGTTAAACACCCTTACCCACGCCAGCCGCAATCTCATCGATTTTATCGTCAAGGAGGTACCTAGTCTGACTATGGATATGACAACATAGAAATAACCAAAGCGCAGGTGTTATAAAAGACCTGCCCATCAACTAGACTAAGCCTTGATTTTCATAGAGCTTCTTAATCGATTTTTTTAGCCATTTTACAACTGGCTTATTAGCGTTTTTGCGAGGGTAGCTAAATACCACTTTTTCCCAAGGCATATCTACCCCCCTAAGCCAAAAGATATCGGCTTAAAGTTGTGCTTTTTGTCGATTACTGTGGCCATTGACGCGGGCAATATCGCGCTCCGTTTTTTGGCCATCTTCATTGCCAAGAGTATACTATCTGTCTGCAAGCGAATTGTGGGGTTCACTCCGAGCGATTGCAGCCCGTAGTCAATGTACTCACTTCGCTCATCCAAACTTGGAATGGCTAAGGAGACAAACTCATACTTCTCAAGATCTTCAACAGACACAGTATCACAGTGATGCAGGGGGTGGTCTCTGTCAGCATAGAGGGCAAACTCATCGCGGAATAGAATATCTTGGCAAATCGAGTTGGGTAACGCTTCACTGTAGTAATTAACGCCTATCGTGGCACGCCCATCAAGTAGCTGCTCTGTTGCGTTAGATTCCCAACCTTTGATGTACCACGTTGCTGACGGTGCTTGTTCAGATAAAAAATCAAACAACTTCTCTCCGTAGGCCAATTGAGTGTGCCGATTCAAATATATTTGATAACAGCCTGTTAGTCGCTCAGGATAAAACTCGCTGTTGTCATCAATGATCTTCTCAAACTGCTCGATCAATGACGGGAGTTTTTCAACGAGTGATTCCATCAAAGCTGTTGGGGATAACTGGTTACTACTGCGAATATACAAAGGGTCGTCAAAACTGTTCCGACATTTCGCTAACGTTCGCGCCACCGCAGACTGAGAAAGGTTTAATTGCTCTGCTGTCAAATAGGTGTTTCTTGTCTCATACAAATTCAGGAGCACCTTAACGGCCCTCATATCTAAACTGTCCACATTACCCTCTCAAATAAAAACGGCCATTCTCTGGCCGTTGAATCATGTTAGTCATACTAAACGATTTAGAATCGCCAATCGAAGCCAATCGACACTTTCGCTTCTTCACCACGTAAGTAGTCTTTGCCTGGTAAGTTATTTAACTCATTCACTTTGATATTGGTGTATTTACCCTCTAGATAGATGTTAAATACGGCATCACCAACCTTTGTACGTGTACCCTGTAATAGCACGAGATCAACCATTTCCATTTCTACACCACCATAAGTTGATCCGCCAAACGCTTGAAATACCGTGTAAAAAGTCTCATTCCATGGCTGCAAACCGTATAGGTTTACCGAAAACATATGCGCATCATCACCGCCAAGTACATGTTCGACTTGCCCAGGCCCAATACCCGCAATACTGTTCATCGTAGTGAAAATGGATTGCTGCCCAGTGCCAGTAGAATAACCACTTAATTGATTAGGGACCTGAGTACCACGTATATTTTGCGCAATTTGGTCTGTATCAAAATCTACATATGAATAATTAACTGATGGAAACAGCAATGTGGTTCCATTGGTAGCCGTCAGTGGTAACATATAACCACCAGTATACATGTTGGTTGTATCCGTTAAATATATATCGGCATACACTCCGCCAAATCTCTCGTCAAAATTGGCCAGTCTAAAACGAAAGTCTTCCGACTGTGTGAAGTACTCACCAATCATAATGGTTTGAGTTTTGTATTCACCACCTCCGTATAGGTTGTTAAAACCGCCACCAGCGACAAGTTTAACTTCACCATTGTCATCAGTTGCAATCCCTCCTCGCCAAGCAGTATTTCTCGGATCTGCATCGTGGACTTCTTGATCTTGTGCGTATACCGCGGTCGTAAGTAAAGTCATACATGACATCGCTGCTGCAACGAATTTATTCTTTTTATTCATAATAATAGCCTTGAGAATTACGAGGTTCTCCCTCAATACGGCGCCATTATCAAACTACAAATCGACTTAGTTAACGTCCAAAATCACCTCCATATAAGTCGAATGTCGACTTCATTCCATTATTTGGAAATGTCTCATTATAAGTGCATGTTTTATCTTGCATTTAGTTTAGAACATGTCATAAGGTATATTTGGAATAAGATATATTCCAAAGGAGCGACTCCACAAAAGGATTACTGAGCTGAATAGGTGGAATTTCTGAAATTCCATAATGCTTAGTCATGTCGCATTTAATAGATGCTTTATTTACATTTATAGGTATGTCGTGAAGTTCACTACTAAAATCGTAGCCGCTGGTGCGATCATCAGCGTCGCTGCACTTTCTATATTGTCTACCATTCAGTACATTTCCGTGAGTAATAATGTTGAGAAAACTATCGATCAACAAATCGATCGCACTCTCGCAGAAGCCTCTTCACTGATATCAGCAACAATTAATGGTAAGTATGCGCTAAGCCAATACATTTCCGAGCAATTAGCAAATCAAGGCCGTGGTAGTGTCGACCACTTAATTAATACACCGACCATCGAAGGCAACTTCGTAACCGCAGGTATGGGTTATCATTCAGACGGCTCTATCAAACACAATGACCATAGCTGGCTACCACCACAACACTGGGACTCGCGTGAACGTCCTTGGTATCAAGACGCCTTGAATGCCAATGATCGTACGATTACCCAACCATACCGAGATCAAGGTACTGGTGCGATCCTTATTTCAATATCTTATCCCGTCTATGCCAATAATGAGCTGTTAGGTGTCAGCTTCTTCGATGTAGATCTCACCTCGCTTTCAGGCCAAATTAATAGTAAAGAAAACACTGACGCCACCATTTTTATTGTACATGAAAATGGCAATCTAATTAGCCACCCGAACGCTCGAGTAAATGGAGAACCAATGTCAAAAGCCATTGGTCAACACCCAATTAGTAACGAGTCCGTCATAACTATCATTAATGGGAAAAAAGCCTACCTCGACTTCCAGCGCATACCGGGCGAAGATTGGTACGTCGGCATCATCCTTGATTACGACATGACCCATCAGACCCTATTTGATATCCGTAACTACTCAATATTTGCAACCCTCATCGCATTGGTTGTTGTAGCCGGAATTTTCATGTTTGTACTGAATTACTTGACCAAACCATTGCACGTTCTAAACGATGCGATGGAAAACGTTGCATCTGGAGATGGCGATTTAACCAAGCGCTAGATACCAATAGTGACGAGGAGTTCAAACGATTGGCGACAAACTTCAATTTGTTTGTCGAAAAGATCCAAACATTGGTGAAAACGTCTCAAGCCACCACAGATAAAGTATCCCTGGTAACGGAAGATGCACAATCTGCATTCATGGAGTCTAGCCAGCTCCTCAACAATCAAGTTCAAGAAGTCGAGCAGTTGGCTACCGCTATGAATGAGATGTCCACCACCTCTGCTCTCGTTGCACAAAACGCGCAGCAAGCCGCTGATTCTACGCAGTCTGCAGATAGCTCAACAAGTGCGGGCGCAGAACTTGTTTCTCAAACTACTCTGTCTATTGAGAGACTGGCCAGTGAAATGGAACAGGCCGTTTCTATTGTTAATGAACTTGAGCATTCAACGGAAGCGATTGAGTCTGTGGTTGAAGTCATCAACAGTATAGCTGAGCAAACTAATCTACTTGCTTTGAATGCAGCGATTGAAGCAGCTCGTGCAGGTGAATCTGGTCGAGGTTTTGCGGTCGTTGCAGATGAAGTTCGTACACTAGCGCAGCGTACTCAAGAATCCACCAATGAAATCCGCCAAATGGTCGATAAGTTGCAGCAAGGTGCCACCAGCGCTTCTACTGCAATGGCTGACAGCCATAAGCTAGCGTCTGAAACAGTTGTTCGAGCCCAGTCGGCAAGCGAAGCCCTATCAAACATTAAACAAGCCGTATCAAGCATTACGGAGGTGAATCTTCAGATAGCCTCAGCTGCGGAAGAACAAAGTTTGGTTGCTGAAGAGATCAATACAAATACTGTGACAATCAAAGAACTGTCCCAGCAAATCTCTCAGCGCAATAATCACACCTCCGCGCTTATTGAAGAACAAAATACCCTAGCTAAAGAGCAATCTTCCGCTATGAATCAGTTTAAAGTATAAAAACTCCCAACATCACTGTCTCATTTTATGAGACAGTGATTCTCATAACTAGATAATTATCTGAACACCGTGCAATTGTAATATGACTCCAACAAAAGAGGACCATATTATGAACAAAACTATTCAACACTTATGCATTGGAAGCTTATCAGTCAGCCTATTAGGGTGTAACCAAACCCCACCTAGCGTCCAAGCCGACTTTGAACGCCCCATCCAAGTCATCGAAATAGCCAGCAGTCAATCAAGCGCGACCAAACACTTTAATGGCACTGTCCAATCACAACATAAAGCGGGGCTAAGCTTTCGTGTTCCGGGCACAATTGAAGAAATCTTGGTTAAGCAAGGTGACAATGTCACGCGCGGACAGGTTCTTGCCCGTTTAGATCACCATGACTACCAAGTCACACTAGAAGAACTGAAAGCTCGTCAACTCGAGGCCGAATCCGCATTTCGTCTTGCCAAAGCAGAACTGGCAAGAGTGAAACAAGCTACTGAAGACGACGCTATCGCCAGTGTAAATCTTGATCGCGCTGTCAGCGGTTATGAACGCGCGCTCTCAGCAGTCAAAGTCATCGACAAAAACATTCAAAGAGCAAGAGACACATTGCGTTATACGGAACTAAGGGCACCATTTGATGGCGTCATTGGCAGTGTAAATTTCGATGCCTTTGAACAAATATTACCGGGTGTTTCAGTCATCGACTTACAGGATAACCAAAAACTAGAGGTCACCATTGATGTCCCAGAGACTATGATCAATGACTTTGCAATCGGTCAATCGAGTGAAGTTAGCTGGTATCAATCTGATAAAACATTGGCCGCAACGGTATCTGAAATCACGACATTCCCTCATATTATCAAGCAAACCTACGGTGTCACCTTCACCATTGATGAACCAACCAGTCTCTGCTACCGGGCCGCTCAGTTACGGTGTCTAGTCAGCTGGGCGACAATACCGATATAGCTTACTGTATTCCCTATTCAGCATTAATCGGAGAGCGAGACGCACTGCACGTTAACCTTGTACGAAGCAACACAATCGTAAAACAAAGTGTCGAGATGCGGTCGCTTGACGCTTATCAAGCTTGCGTTGATAGCACCTTCGAGCAAGGGGACTATGTCGTGATCAGCGGTGCACCTTATGTACAAGAAGGTGATGTTGTAAACAACCTAATTGTGAAAACATTGTAGGGCTGCACTAATGATGAATCTAGCTGAATTTGCTATTCGCCAGCGAACATTTGTACTGTTCTTTACCGTACTATGTGTCATCGCTGGCCTCTATTCGTATTACGATCTTGGAAAACTGGAAGACCCTAGCTTTACTGTGAAAACAGCGGTCGTTGTCACTTTGTATCCCGGTGCGTCCGCCGAAGAAGTAGAGCACCAGGTCACAGACACTATTGAAACCAAACTTCAAGAAATGGGAGAACTAAACCGCCTTCGTTCTCTATCAAAGCCTGGGGTTTCAATGGTATTTGTTGATCTAAAAGAGAGCCTAAGCTCGGAAAAGCTGCCTCAACAATGGGATATACTGCGCCGTAAAGTCAATGATGTGTCTTTGCAACTCCCAGCCGCGGCTCAAATCAGTATTGTCCAAGATGAGTTTTCCGAAGTCTATGGGATGCTTTTCTCTATACACAGTAATGACGCCTCGCCAAAAGAACTTCGACAATATGCTGAAGAGCTCCAACGACGAATCAAAACGGTTGATGGCATAAAGAAAATTGAGCTTCACGCGTTCAGCCTCGAGTTGTATACATAGATATTCCCGACGAACGCTTGGCTCAATACGGCTTATCTATTTCTCAAGTTTGGAATCAGCTCAATACTCAAAACATGACGTTTGAAGCGGGCAAATTTAACGCCGGCCAAGAGCGTATCCGAATCAAACAAAGTAGCGAGTTCCAGTCTATTGAAGATGTAAAGAATCTCGTAATACGCGGTGGTGTTAGTAACTTGAGTACAGGACTGGTGCGCCTAGGTGATGTCGCTGACGTAACAATGGGTTACTTAAAACCTGCCTCATCGAAAATCGTTTCAATGGTGAGCCTGCAGTCACTCTCGCGGTTAGCCCTGTGGACGGAATCAACGTTGTATCATTAGGCGATACCATTCGCGACGTCATCGCTCAATACGAACAAGAGCTTCCTCGTGGCGTGGAGATCTCTACCGTTGCTTACCAACCGGAAGAGGTTCAAAAAGCCATCGATGACTTTGTATGGAACCTTCTGGAAAGCGTCGCGATTGTATTCATTGTGCTTCTCGTATTCATGGGTTTCAAAAGCGCTGCCATCGTTGGTGCTAGCTTGCTGATTACGATTCTATTGACGCTCATTTACATGAATCTACAGCAGATTGACCTTCATCGCGTGTCATTGGGCACCTTCATTCTTGCGTTAGGTATGTTGGTCGATAACGCCATTGTGATTGCCGATATGATGAGAGCGAAGATGTCTAAGGGGATTGAGCGCACTCAAGCGGCTATCTCATCTGTAAAAGAAACAGCCCTTCCACTCCTAGGTGCAACGGTGATTGCGATCATGGGTGCTAGCCCAGTGGTTTTCTCGCAAACTGACGCAGCAGAGTTCGCCAGTTCCGTTTTCTATATTGTCGCGGCCTCACTACTACTATCTTGGTTAGTAGCGATGACATTCACAGTGTTAATGTGCTGGTTACTTTTAAAACCAGAAGTTGTCGACCAAGACGCTAAACCTAGTTTGTTCCATCGTATCATTCATTGGACTGTCGATAACCCAATCAAAGCGCTGTCTGGTCTAGTACCCTGATCATTGCAACGGCAGTTGCGGTGCCCTACATCGCCGTAAACTTTATTCCACAATCCGATCGCCCAATCGTATTCTTGGATTATTGGTTGCCAAATGGTGCAAAAATTGAGCAAACATCCGCCGATATGAGCAAGATTGAAGCTTGGCTATTAGAGCAACCTGAAGTTGAAAGTATTTCAACTGCAGTGGGTGCAAGTGCCCCCGCTTCTCTGTAACTGTAGAGCCAGAGCCGATCGACCCATCTTATGGTCAGATCCTCATTAATGTTTCTGACTTCCACGGAATTGCACCGCTTGTTCAACGCGGCGACGCTTGGCTTGCACAGAC
>JYJN01000169.1 GCA_003263845.1 Vibrio aestivus
GGAAGCGATCTTGGTGAGATACGCTACGAAAGCGACTTGATTGGCGGCTGGCGCTCGCCTGATGGTGAGCATTTTATTCGTCAGGTTCGCTATACCGCCAGACAGCGAGTACCGGAAGGCGGAGGTGAAGTGGTATTTAAACTGCCGAGTATGGAATACCTTGGTCGCCAAGATTATTACGCGCAAGAGTGTGATAACGGCCAAGCGTTCAGTGTTGACCATACACCTTCACTTGTAACACCACAGGGGATGTTTTTAGCTACTATCGCTTTGATGAGCCTAAGGTTGTGGCTGGGGAAGCGCCGATGCGTTGGATTATTCAAGAGGGGCAATGGTTTATGAGTGACAAGAGCCTATCGGTTATTCGGATGCGTCAGCCTAAGGAGGATTCGCCGCTGCCAGCCTTGCGTTATTCATACCAGATGAAGGGGAAGGCTATGGTTAGCTATTCCGGTATGTATATTTCGCAAAACCTCAGGGA
>JYJN01000170.1 GCA_003263845.1 Vibrio aestivus
AGGCTTTAAATATCGTTACTTGAATATACAAGTAACAACATCCTCAGTGCACTAATCTGACGATGACAATTTGTGGAGAGATGGCTGAGTGGTTGAAAGCACCGGTCTTGAAAACCGGCATACGTTAATAGCGTATCTAGGGTTCAAATCCCTATCTCTCCGCCACTATACAGAAAGCCTGCAAAGAAATTTGCAGGCTTTCTTCTTTTCTGACGTTTAAGAAAGAAGATGGGATTCCATCAAATCCCTAGTCGGTCGCGACCCCGGCTCTCCACCACATTGAAAAGCCCGCTGAGAAATCAGCGGGCTTTTTCATTTGCTGATTGTTCAATTGCAGTACCTAGCTTCTTAGTAGTATTGCTCCCTAGTAATACACCTCATACATCTTCATTGTTGCTCCACTCTCTTTCATAAGTAATAGTTGCTTTTGGAATTGATAGGCAGTGCTTGTTTTGTCTGCTTCGGTTGGGAAGTTTGTTGGGCTAATAGGCGTATGCGGAGAGTAGTGAAGATTGTTTGTCTCAATGAAGTGCTTCGACTGCTAGAAAATGCTAAATAGAGCGGCTGTTCACCTCCACAGCAGTCCATATGAGCTTTGATATCTTGTGAGTTATGAGTTTTTAAGTAATAAAGCAAGGTTGATCTAGGGTAGATGTAAAAGTCTCCTCGATCTTTTCTTAATAATTCAATGGCTTCTGGGATCGATAGTTCGGCTTTTGTGTAGTAGTTGACGTCTACACCAGAGGCGAAGTCCGGTGCCCCTAATGATTGTATTAGGGTGAGTCCTTTAAGTTGCTGCTTATCTCGAACTTCTTCCATGGATTTTAGCGATATACCGACTTCACCACCAGGTAGGCCATTAAGGATGAAATGAACGTAATTGGCTCGTTCTGGGGTAAATACAAAGCCGGGATAGAAATCAATCTCCCCCTCTTTCAACATCTTTAATAGTCGCTTCTTAGGGCTTCTAACCACGGTGAGTTGGCAACCAATCTGCTTTGCGGCATGGCTGTAGAGATCGTAATAAAGGCCTTCGTTGCTGGGCGCTTTCGCGATGAGAGGCAAGCGCTCAGTTGTTCTATATCCCATCACGAGCTCGCAAGAAAAAGACTTGAATGCCAGTGAGCAGACGAGAATGAAACTTGCGAGCTTAAGTAGATTCCAGACCATAGTGATAATACGACCGCCTTAAGTGATCATTGTCTCAGAAGTGTAGACTATGGGCTGTCGATTACTTGTTGTTGTTTATCTAACTTTCCTTGCCATTCCTCCTTGTAAGCTGGTTTAACTGACTACATTAATAAATCTTAATCTTTAAAAAACAGGCTCTTAATCCCTAATTGCTTACTCTTATCATCATAATTAAATACCGAAAGGGGATGAAAGGTGAACATACTAGGATACTTACAAAAAATCGGTAAGGCGCTGATGGTGCCAATTGCCGTGCTGCCTGCAGGTGGTCTTATGCTCGGCTTGGGTTATGCCATCGACCCAGTTGGCTGGGGCGCGAATAGTGCGCTGGCGACTATATTGGTTTACGGTGGTAAAGGTATTATGGACAACCAAGCTTGGTTGTTCGCGGTTGGCGTGGCTTACGGTCTTGCTAAAGATAATAACGGTGCGGCAGCGCTGTCTGGCCTTTTAGGGTTGTTAATCGTCGAGATGATAGTGGGAAATATTGCGGTTATCTCTCAGATCACAGGGGTACCTGTCGATCAGATGAGTAATTCGCAGCACATCGCCTCCAGTGCCGCGGTGAGTGCGTTTACCGGCATTATGATGGGTATTGTGGCAGCCACACTTTATAATCGATTCCACACTATAAAGCTGCCAGCCGTTCTTGGTTTCTTTGGTGGTCGTCGATTTATTCCTATTGTCACCTCCTTATCTGCCATTCTCATCAGTTTAGTCATGGTTTATGTGTGGCCAGCGGTCTACGGTTCACTGGTTAACTTTGGGATCGCAATCTCAGAGCTAGGTGCAACGGGTGCAGGCCTATATGGTTTCTTCAACCGATTATTGATTCCAGTGGGTCTTCACCACGCTCTAAACCAAGTATTCATCTTTGATTTGGTGGGTATTAACGACATTTCTAAGTTCTGGTCAGGCACTGGCGAGCTTGGGGTTACAGGTATTTACCAGGGGGGTTTCTTCCCTGTGATGGGTTATGGTTTGCCTGCTGCATGTTTGGCGATGTACCACTGTGCAAAACCTGAGAATAAGAAAAAGGTTGGCGGTATTTTAGGTGCGTCTGCTTTTACTGCGATTCTAACAGGTGTGACAGAGCCGATTGAGTTTGCCTTTATGTTTGTTGCGCCAGTACTTTACGTGATTCATGCTCTGTTGACGGCTGCATCCATGTATATTGCCGCTAGCATGCAGTGGATCGCGGGCTTTACCTTTAGTGGTGGTCTTATCGACTTCGTTCTGTCGTTTAACCTGCCACTCGCGATGAAGCCATATATGTTGATCGTACAAGGCTTGTGCTTCTCAGCTATCTACTACACAGTTTTCCGTTTTGCGATCATCAAGTTCGATCTAAAAACGCCAGGCCGTGAAGAGATTGACGTGAGCGAAACTGCAGAAGTATCAAGCAGTGAAAAAGCGGCTCAATATCTAAAAGCTCTGGGTGGTCATGCTAACCTTGTTTCCATCGACTCTTGTATTACTCGCCTTCGTTTAACCATGAAGGATGTGAATGCAGCAGATGAAGCTACATTGAAAGCTATCGGTGCAATGGGTGTAGTCAAGATGGGGGAGAGCAACCTTCAGGTCATCATCGGCACAGAAGCAGAAGAGATTGCGCACGCAATGAAAGCGATACCGGAGTCGCAAGACCTATCGCAAGTTGCTGTACCAAGCTAAATCGAGCTGTGTAAAAAGACAAAGGAGGCTGAACTGAGTTCGGCCTCCTTTTTTATTGTCTGTAACTTATCAAGAGCCCTTAGTCTGGCGAAAAATAGATGCGAGCACGAAGCCAGGGTGATTATCTCTAAAGATGAGTTTTGCACCATGACGGCTGATGACGGCATCGACAAGAGATAGTCCTAAACCATCGCCTCGTTCGGTACGGCTTTGGTCTGCTCTGTACATGGGTTTGCAAACGTTGGACTTATCTTCATCTGAGATACCAATTCCGCTATCGGTGACCACCACACCGAAGTGATCAATGATGATTTGAATCTCGCCCCCAATAGGGGTGTATTTCACCGCGTTTTCTATCAAGTTGAAGATGGCACGAAACAGCAGTGAACGGTCACCTTCAACCTGACATGGGTGGTCTTGTTGGATGGTCAGTTTCTGCTGCTTCTGCTCGGCAATTGGGGCGATAAACTCCATCGCATCTTGAGCGATATGGCTTAGATTGACCTGCTCAACTTTTAGGTCGGTTTGTTTACTGTTGAGGCGCGCAATCTCGAGCATGCTGTTGAACAGCGTAAGCAAAAGCTCGAGTTCATCGTGGCATGCAGAAACTTGTTCTTGCTGTTCTTCATTCAGGGTTTGTTTAGCGAGTATGTCTTCCAACCTAAGTTTGAGCCGTGCAATTGGGGTGCGCATATCATGGGCAAGTCCAGTGGTGAGTGACTTCAATGCAGTCTCATTCTGGCTAATTTGCTGAATCATGTAGTTGAGATGAATTGCCAGAATATCGAACTCATCATCGCGTTGAGATACGGAAATTCGCACATCTCGCTCGCCACATAGCACGCGATTCATTGCTTTGTTCACACGCTCTAGACGCTTCAAGATCAATACCGTGAAGAATAGAGCCGCTGCGAGCATGATTGCCACAGGTAAAATAATGCCAGAGAACATAATTGGGATAAGGCGCTGTTTGTGCTCTTTAAGCGCCTGCTCGTTGAACTCAACTTCAAGGCTAAATCTGTCGTTGATGACCACATTTGTCGTGTTGGTTGGCAGTGAGCTAACCGGATAATACTGGCTGTAGTAAACCGGATCGTTATGTTCGACCAAGCGATAATAAAATGGGTTAGAGACGGCTTGCTTGGTACGCAGCAATTTTTGCACCTCTTCCATGCTTTGCTGAGCAACAAAACTGAACTCAGAAATCTCATCATTAAGCTGGCGGGTTAATTGCTGGCGGTGGAACAGTTCAGAGTCTCGATAGACTTGGTTAATGGCAATGATGTTGGCCGTCGTGACGAGGATGAACAATGCGATAAGAACGCGAAAAACGGATGAGCGAGTCAGTACATAATCATCGACGAAGGACATAACCCGCTCCCCGCACGGTATGAAGAATATCGCAGCATCCTGCTTCTTCGAGCTTGCGCCTCAGGTTGGCGATATGTACGTCGATCACGTTAGTTTTGGGGTCGAAGTGGTAGCTCCAAATACTCTCGAAAAGACGCATTCTCGACACCACTTGTTCACTGTGTTCAATGAAGTACTGAATGAGCTGGAATTCTTTTGGTTGAAGGTTTAACTCCTGACGGTTGCAAATCACGCGATGAGCTCGCAAATCTACCTCTAAGCAGTCATAGCCCAGGCTGTTATTTTGGGGCGCTTGTCGTTGGGAGCGTCTAATGATGATGTCTACGCGGGCGAGCAGTTCTGCCAGAGCAAACGGCTTTATTAGGTAGTCATCACTGCCGGCTTGCAAGCCATCGATCCGGTCTTCTACAGTGTCCATGGCGCTGAGTATTAATACTGGCAGATCTTCATGGGTGGCTTTGATCGCCGAAAGCACCTTCATGCCATCAAGGTACGGCAGCATTCTATCTAAAATAATGAGTTGATACTCACTGCTTATTGCCATCATTAATCCGTTTCGGCCATCTTCCGCTTGGTCTACCGTATAACCATGTTCCTCAAGCCCTTTAGCAACAAAATCGCGTGTGGTTTGGTCGTCTTCAATGATGAGTATTTTCACAAGTATCTCCTATTAATTCATGCCCAAGTCGCTTTAAGATTCGTGAATCCTGCATTTTGAAGTCACTTGGGTATAGGCACATTCTATCGAAAAAATAGGTCAAGGAGGGGGAAGGAGGGATGGCTCGCGTGACTAATGCGAGCCAATACGACTTAGGGGAACTAAATCGCAAAAGAGATACAGCTATCTCTTTGTTTTTACTATGCCTTGGTGTAAATAAGTCTTCGGTTTTGAAAACATTAAGAATAGTTAATCTAGGCGTTTTTCGGTGTTTCTAACGGTAATAGCCACTGTATGACAGTGGCTAGCGTTCCGTTTAGTTGGCTATATTATCAGGGCTCGTTAGCTAAATGACCGAGTACATTGATGTTTTTGTCTTCTGGTATCTCGTTATAGGAAAGCACGACCAAACCTTTAGCAAAGGTACGTGCGTAACGAGACAGTAAAGGCCTTAGTTGAGGCGCGACCAACAGCACTGGTTTGAAGCCATTTTGCTTAAGCTGCTCGCGGATATTAGGCATGTTTTGCTGAAGTTGAGCCAAAAGATTTGGTTCAACTGGAAAGCTGTCGAGCGCTACAGAACCGGCTTGTTGCGCTTTGTTGAGCGCCGTCATCAGCATCTTTTCTAAGCCATCATTTAACGTGAAGATGTTGAAATCATCACTTGAGCCAAT
The DNA here is from genome assembly GCA_003263845.1 of Vibrio aestivus. Classification (GTDB taxonomy): domain Bacteria; phylum Pseudomonadota; class Gammaproteobacteria; order Enterobacterales; family Vibrionaceae; genus Vibrio; species Vibrio aestivus. The sequence continues at coordinate 5,569 of JYJN01000170.1, forward strand.
TAGGCCGTTAGTTAGCGTGCGTTTTAAGCCGCAGCGAATATCGGATGCAATTAAGATCGCATCTTTGGTGATTTCACTGCTTTCCAGCATGATGGAAGCGATGTTTAAGGTGTCCTTGATTGGCACTTGATCAACCAACAACTGGCGATACACTCGCATCTGCTGTTGATGCGTTAGTTGAGTTGAGAGGCTTTCTGCCAATTTTGGCGAGTGCTGAGCAAGTCGCTCCATTACGCGTTCGACATCATCATGATTAAATAATTCGGCAGTGTGTTCTTTGATGATTTTGCTTAAATGTGTGGCAACGACAGTCGCGCAGTCCACAACGGAGTAACCTAAGTTGAGCGCTTGTGGTTTGTTGTTAGGTTCAATCCATACCGCATCCATTTGATAAGCCGGATCTTTCGCTAATACGCCATCTAGCTGGCCATATACTTCACCCACCGCCAATGCCATCAACCGTTCTGGGTCGATTTCTCCTTTCGCCATCACCTCGCCATATAAAGAGATGGTGTACTGAGTCGGTTTAAGTTTGAGATTGTCACGAATGGCGATTTCTGGAATCAAGAAACCGGCTTGTTCTGTGATGGTTTTTCTCACCCCGCGAACGCGAAGTGCTAAAGGTTCACCTTGATTTTTATCCACTAGATTGACAAGACGATAGCCCAGTTCTAACGAGAGTGGATGAACGTGAGGTACATCGCTCCAACTCAGTGTGGGTGAGTCATCTTGTGCCACGGCCTCTGCTATGGCTTCAGCTTGTTCTAGCGGTTCTGGATTGTGTTGTTTGCGCCCTTGATGCCACGCAGCGTAGGCCAAAATAGCAGCGAAGCTGAAGAAGGCTAAGTGAGGCATGCCCGGTACGATACCGATGATCAGCATTATGCCTGATGCGGTTGCTAGAGTAACAGGCGATGCTAGCATCTGTTTCTGTACGTCGTCAGACAACTCACCAGAATCGCTAACGCGGGTGACAATGATCGCAGCAGCGACAGCCAGTAGCAGTGATGGGATTTGAGCGACAAGACCATCACCAATGGTTAGCAGAGCAAAGCGTTGGAAGGCTTCGGAAGCACTTAGGTCGTGCTGAACCATACCAATGGTAACACCGCCAAGGATGTTGATGATGAGGATAAGCATGGCGGCAATAGCGTCACCACGCACGAACTTAGATGCACCGTCCATCGAACCATAAAAGTCCGCTTCGCGAGCAATCTCTTTGCGCCGTTCTTTAGCTTGGTTTTGGTCGATTATGCCTGCATTGAGGTCTGCATCGATCGCCATCTGTTTGCCCGGTAGCGAATCTAGGGTAAAGCGCGCAGAGACTTCTGAAATGCGTTCACCACCTTTGGTGATAACCACGAAGTTTATGATCATCAAGATGATGAACACCACTATACCGACGAAGTAGTTGCCACCAATCACCACGTTACCAAAGGCTTGAATTACCTTACCAGCGGAGTCGCCCCCTTGATGCCCTTCGAGTAGAACGATACGAGTCGACGCGACGTTCAAAGTTAGGCGCATGAGGGTGGCGATCAAAAGAATCGTTGGGAAAACACTGAACTCGAGTGGGCGTTTACTTGATACTGCAACTAAAAGCACGATCACCGACAGCACAATGTTGAAGATGAACAGGGCATCGAGCAATACAGGTGGCAGTGGCAAAATCATCATCGCTAGCACGGTTAGCAACAGGATGGGGATGCCAAAGTAGCTATTTTTTATCGCGGGGAAAAGTAGATTCAATTTTTCTTTCATAATGGCATTAACTCGCTTTAGCGATGTAGAAAATCTGAGTGTGAATAACGAAAAACTTGGGCTTAGTCATGACGAAGCGCCTGTGGGATCACCAGTGGTGGCAATGGAGTCGGCTTAACTCGGCGATCCCTTTTTGTACTCTTTGAGCTGCATGACGTAAGTGAGAACATGAGCGATGGCAACGAACAGCGGGCCTGGCACTTCTTGGTCGACGCGAGTATTAAAGAAGACTGCTCGAGTCAGTGGAGGTAGATTAAGAATTTCAATGTCATTTTGGCGTGCGATGGTTTGAATTCGCAATGCCATTTCATCTTCACCTTTAGCCACCACAAACGGCGCACCTGCTTGAGACAAGTCATACTTAATTGCTACCGCATAGTGAGTAGGGTTAGTGATCACCACATCCGCTGTCGGCACAGCGTTATCGATTCGGCGACGAGACATCTGTTGCTGGAGCTGTTTGATTTTCTGTTTGATTTCCGGACGACCTTCGGTGTTCTTGTGTTCTTCTTTCACCTCTTGCTTGGTCATTTTGAGCTGCTTGGTATGATTCCATAGCTGATACGGCATATCGATAAGGCCAATCAACAGCACGACAAATCCAAAGCAGATCAGCGCTTTAATGATATGACTCAGGGTAACACTGACCCCTTGTTCTAGTGGTGCTCGTTGAGCAGCAATAAGATTGAGTAGGTTGCTACTTAGTAGCCAATAGAGCACGCCACCAATCAGAAGCACCTTAAGTATCGACTTGACCAGTTCGAGCAATGACTTCAGGGAGAACAGTCGCTTTAAGCCTTCTATTGGACTGATTTTACTCAGCTTTGGTTTAATTAACTTGAGTGACATCACCCAGCCACCGGGTATTAAAGAGCTGAAAATCGTCACTAGAATCAGCACGATCGCCATTGGCACAAATAGTCCACTAAGTAGCCTGACACTTTCGGCCAATTTGCGCGTCATGACGTCCGGTTCGCGCAGCTCTGCGTGAGAAAGCTGAAAGTTAATGTTGAACAGCTTGACTGCTTGTTCACCGAGAAAGTGCCCATAAGCCCAAAGAAATAGGGCGATAGCAATAAACAGCACGCCCACAACAAACTCTTTGGAGCGCGCAGCTTGGCCTTCTTGTTTGGCCTTTTTTAGTTTCTGATGACTAGGTTTTTCGCTTTTGTCCTGACTGGATTGGTTTTCTGCCACGATTAGCTTCCTCCCAATAAACGCATTTGCTGCAGTAAGTCATGAGTTAATTCGGCGTAGATACTTGGTAGCCCCGACAGAGAAAGCAGTACCGCACACAGACCAAGAATCATCGACATGGGAAAACCCAATGCGAATACGTTGAGTGACGGCGCGGCGCGGTTCATCACACCAAAGGTTAAGTTCACCGTTAACATAGCGGCAATGGTTGGCAGTGCTATCGAAACCGCCGCCGCCATCATCCAACTAAACAGTCCAATCAGATAACGCAGCGATGCTTCGCTGATCCCTTGCCCAACTGGGAAGCGTTCAAAACTCTGCACAATGATATCGAGGGCGACCAGATGTCCATCGAGGGAGAGAAACATTAAGGTGGTGAACATCAGAAAGTAGTTGCCGAGTAAGGCGACAGAAATACCATTCGCAGGGTCGTTCATCATCGCCATACCTAAGCCCATTTGCATTGAGATGATTTGACCGACCATTGCCATCGCCGCAAACAGAAAGTGCAAGCAGATACCGAGTAGTGCGCCAATGGCGATCTGCTCTAGTGCAATAGCGATAGCGTGAATCGAAACCGGGTCGACTTCTGGCATGCCTGGTAGTAAAGGCCCAGCGATAGCGGCAATGGTTAACGCGAGAAATACGCGTACACGAGTGCTGATATAAGCATTGCCAAAAAATGGCATGGTAATGAAGGCCGCTGACAAGCGGAAAAACGGCCACCATACTTGGCCCAACATCGCGGTGATTTCGGCAAACGTGATTGCGTACATCGCACTAACTCACGATGGTTGGGATAGTGTAAAACAGGTAAGTGAAAAATGTACTGATGTTACGCAGCAGCCAACTACCAGCAAAAATAAGCATCAGCAGAGTGGTTAAAAGCCTCGGCAGGAAACTCATGGTTTGCTCATTGATTTGAGTGTCGCTTGAAAGATAGCGACGACAAGGCCAACCAATAGGCTTGGACCAATAAGAATCACCACCATAGTGATGATCATGTAGATGGCGTCGGAATACAGGCTTGCGATGGCTGGATTCATAGCTAAAGCCCTCCAAAGCTAGCGCTCAAGCTACCTACCGTCATTGCCCAACCATCGACCATCACGAACACCATTAGCTTAAATGGCAGTGAGATAATCAGTGGCGATAGCATCATCATACCCATCGCCATCAGTACACTGGCGACGACAATATCGATAATGAGGAACGGAATAAACAGCATGAAACCAATCTGAAATGCGGTCTTGAGTTCGCTGATCACAAACGCGGGCATTAGCACAGCGAAACTGATCTCTTCAGGCTCAAGATCGAGTGGATCGCCTGCGATCCTAAGCATTTGTTCTAGTGAGTTTTCATAAGTTTGGCTCAGCATGAACTGGCGCACAGGCTGCTCGGCAACCGAAAAGGCCTGTTGCAGTGTGATTTCCCCCGCCTCATAAGGCTTGTAGGCATCTTCATAAATGGGTGTCCAAACTGGCTTCATTAGCAGCATGGTCATGGTTAATGCAATGCCAATCAGAATTCGGTTCGGTGGACTTTGCTGCAAGCCAAGGGCTTGGCGCAGTATAGCCAATACGATGATGATGCGCGTAAAGCTGGTCATCATCATCAGCATGGCCGGTAAAAATGTCAGAGCCGTCATTAAGATCAGGATCTGAACCTTTACCGAGTACTCCTCACTTGAGTCCCCATCGGTGACGGTAATGAAAGGAATGCCCTGATCCGCCCAGGCTAGGTTGGGAAATAGCGCTAACCCCGCAAGGGTAAGCAGAACTAGCGCGGATAGAACGCCTGAATTAGAGAGAGACTTCATTCAAAGCGTCTTCCGCTATGTCAGTAATTCTTAGGCCGTACTTATCGTTTACAACCACAACTTCTGCGTGGCCAAGTAAGTGGCCATTTACTTTCACATCCAATGGTTCACCATTGAGTTTATCTAGCTCGATAATGGAACTTGGACCTACCTGCATGAGTTCACCGAGTGAGACAGAAGTACTGGCAACCTCTAGCGTCACCGTGACTGGGATCTGACGGAAAAAGCTCAGCTCTTTTGGTGCTGGTTTTGATTCAATAGGAGCGGCTTGGCTTGGCTCGGAAAAAATATCCGCAACTTCTGCATCAAAGTTTAGGTCGTCTTCTAGAGATAGATTTAGGTTATCGTCGTTCATGATGGAAAATTCTCTGCTGGATTAATGTGGTCCGTGATCTGTAAAACCAGGTGATTGTTTTGCTCAGAAACCCGAGCTAGAAAAAGCTTTTGGGCGCCAGAACTCACTTCAACGATCTCTTGAACGTCAGCTGAAATAATGTCTCCCACTTTGAGTTGAGTGACCTGATCAAGGGACATAGTTTGCTGAGCAAGCACCGCGTTTAAACACACAGGAACATGGCGTAGCTGTTTGCTTCGACGCTCATTGATCTCTTCGGGTGTTGCAGTGATTGGGTTATGTGGTTTACCCAAGGCGATAAGTAGGTTGTCGTCTAACTGCATACTGAGTGCGCCGTGTACATCACCTATGGAGATATCAAATTGCACATGCAAGCAGCAACTTTCGAGTGGTGAAGCTTGCTTTGGCGAGTGCCAAGCGGAATCCAACTGGTTTAGTACAACGGCACTAAGTCTCGCTTGTACGCGTTGTTCGCTAGAGTTGAGCTCTATCGAGGACATATCTGTCTCAGCTTCCGCCGAGAAGCTGGGATTGCCACCGTAAAAGGCGTCAGCCAACGGAGACAGTAAATTTGGAGTTACCTCCAACATACTTAAACCTTGATGCTGGTGGTGAGAAAAATAAACCGGAGTAGGATGAAGTGGTGCAGGAGCTTGCATCTCAATGCTAACTTCACGCACATGAACTTTAGCATCACGCCTTCTTGTCATGGAATTAATGGCAAGTACAAGTGATTTACGCCCGTTTTGAATTCTAGATATAAGATTGTTCCTAGCTATATTTAGTGGTCGACCTAGGGTTCTAGGATCGATATCAAATACTCTATCATCAGTCTTAATCTTAGTTGAATTATTATCTTCTCTTGGTTTCTTATTGTTCATATTATGTTTGTTTATCGCTCAATAGTTACCTTAAGTGTATAGCGTTTATATTTGTCTTCTATTTTGATTATTTTAACTAACTATTAGAAACGCTTTGTGGGCGTTATTAAGCACGATACTTAGTTAAATTAATAACGATTTATAATTAATAGTGAACCAAGATCTCAGATTGCCAGTTAGCCTCAAAAATCGATTTAATTGTCACGTAACTGTCTGTTGAGGAACATTTTTACCTCAATACTGTATTTAAATGTAGATAAATGTAACCAAATGTGTGCAATGTAAGTTTCAATTTTATAATGGTGTGATCTTAAGCCACCAAAATCGAAGAGTATCTAAATTAGAGTGGTATTTATTATTGACAATAAATAGCATGGTTTCGATTTTATATATTCCAATTAATATATCTAATATTAACTGTTTTTATTTTCTTAAATTTATTTTGCCTGATTATTCTTGAACGGAATCAAGATCACACTTTACATCAGAAATAGATTTCTTTAAGCAAGATAACTAAATATTAAGTAAATGTTACTTTGTTGTTTATTTATTCTGGGGAGTGGATATGAATTTCACAAAGCTGTTTTTCACGGCGGGGATAATAATACTACCTACTAAGCTATTTGCTTATACACTGCAAACACCTTTGGACCTAATTGAGTGGGACTTCAAAGGCGATCGTTTTCTGTGCCAGATGGACACGCCATTAAAGTTTGATGGTTATGCACGCATCTCCGCTGAGTCTGGGAAACTGCCTGCATTGTCACTGGATACCTTTCAAAGACCAATTTCGGTGGATTCCGCTTGGTTAAGTCTGAATGAGCAAGTCTGGCGTTTAGATAACCAATCCCATAAATGGCTATACGGCAGTTCTTCAGGTGAAAGTGGGCTCTACTTTGATGATGCTAGAGCAATCAAAGCACTGCTGAACAAAATGGAGAAGGGCGCTTGGGCGCAAGTGTCGGTCAAAGACAAAGACAGCGGTGAAGTGAAAAGTTGGGATATACCTTCGGTGAACTTCTCGCAGAGTTTGCAAAAAATGAAGCTATGTATGGCGCAGCTGATGCCTATTAATTTTGAGCAAGCACGCGACAATGCTTTTAACTTTTCAATCAATGCAACCGAACTGACGCCAGCAGATAAAGAACGCTTAGCGCTGATTGCCCAATACGTTGCTTACGATAAATCGTTGACCCACATTCTTATTGATGGGCATACAGACAGCAGTGGTCACTCACTGACCAACTTGAAGCTTTCCAAGATGCGCGCAAACCAAGTACGAGATGCTCTGATCGAACTAGGCGTAGACCGTACGCTGGTGGAAGTACGTGGACATGGCGATCGTTATCCATTGGTGCCAAATAATCATTATGCAAACCGTGAAAAGAATCGTCGTGTTCAAGTTCGTTTGATTCAAGGAGGTGCTTAATGAGTGCTCGTACTCAAGTTATCTTCGCGCACCCGTGTTTGGAGCAATCTATGCGAGCGCAACGCACACTAGAGAAAGCGGGGTTAACTTGTTTGAGTGTTACCACGGGGTTTGATGCGCTGATTCGTTTAAATGCAGCGCCAGAAGCGATCTTAATTGCCTCATCAGAGCTTGAAGACATGCCGCTGCTGCAAGTGATTGAGAAATCCAAGCACCTAACGCCGCATTCCACCTCTATTGCTATTGTTGATTACGTTGACAATCAACTGGCGAGTGAAGCCATGCGCACGGGAGCATCCGATTATCTGCTACAGCCGTATCAGCCTCAGCAACTTGTCGATTTAGTTAAACGTGTATCGAGTGTTCGTCGAACTTCTTCAAGTTTGGTCGCAAGCAGTTGGCGCAGCCAGCAAGTTTTGCAACTGGCGCATCGTGCAGCTCAAACCGATGCCACTGTGCTAATTACTGGTGAATCAGGGACAGGTAAAGAGGTGTTGGCTCAATATGTTCACCAACACTCGTTCCGAAGTGAAGGGCCATTTGTCGCGATTAACTGTGCCGCAATTCCAGAATCTATGCTTGAAGCGGTTCTGTTTGGTTATGTCAAAGGTGCGTTTACTGGTGCGGCTTCTGCTCAAGCGGGTAAGTTTGAGGAAGCTAATGGCGGCACACTACTGCTTGATGAGATTGGTGAAATGCCAATGGCCGTTCAAGCTAAGCTGCTGCGCGTCCTGCAAGAAAGGCAAGTGGAGCGATTAGGTAGCCACAAGCTCATTGATTTAGATATCCGTATTATTGCAGCGACCAATGTTGATCTTCAACAAGCCGTGGCCGCAAGGCAGTTTAGACAAGATCTGTATTACCGTTTGGATGTATTACCACTGCAGTGGCCACCATTACGAGAGCGTAAAGAAGATATTCTGCCACTGGCTGAGCACTTTATCGGTAAATACAACCAAGGTTGCACCGAGACTTGCCGATTAACCGCAGAGGCGCAACAAGCGCTGATTGCGTATGACTGGGTGGGTAATATTCGTGAGTTGGAGAACACCATTCAACGCGCATTGGTGATGCGTCACAGCACCTGGATTACCCCACAAGACTTGATGTTGCCAACTCATGCCAGCAGCCAGACATCTAGCATTCAAACACTCAGTGGCCACTCACTAATGGAATCCGAAGTGCAGGTTGGGTTAAAGAAACACCAAAAAGCACGCAGAGATTCAATTTATCCTCGATACCTTGGCCAAGTTTAATGGCCGAAGAAACCTCACTGCGGAAGCGCTAGGAATTACCACTCGAGCGCTGCGTTACAAGCTTGCCGCGATGCGTGAGCAGGGGATCGATGTCGATTCTGTCACTCAATATTCTCACTCTGCCGCTTAACCGAGAGAAACCGATAATGTCAATTGAACACTCTGCTTTGCAGCAAAGCATGATTAACACTATGACCTCAATGCGTGATCAGGCGCAGATGGGCACTGAGATTCGCACTAATCCACACACTGCGAATCAGGACAACTTTCATACGGCAATCAAACAGGCCGTGCGTCGTGTGGACAATCACCAGCAACACGCTAGTCAAATTACGGCGGATGTGGATGCGGGGCGTTCGGACGATCTCGTGGGAGCCATGGTGGCCAGCCAAAAGGCCAGCATCTCGTTCCAAGCTTTAACACAAGTCAGAAACAAAGTGCTGTCGGCGTATGACGACGTACTGAAAATGCCGCTTTAGTGAGGAATAAATGAGCACAACAACATTAGAGAGCCAGCCAAGCAGTAGCGATGAAACCCGCTGGCAAAAGTGGCAAGAAAAAATGCGCGAAACTCTTCGAAGCAATCAAAAGGCGTGGCTAATTGCGGCGATCACCGGATTGATTTCGTTGTTCATCGTCGTTGTTCTATGGAGCCATTCGAGTCCATACCGAGCTCTATATGGCGAGTCTGAGCGATACGACAGCGCGGAAATCTTAGACGTACTGACGCAAGCTAAGATTGCCTATCAGATTGATAGTCATACTGGCCAAGTCATGGTGCCAGAAAACAAACTTGCCGACGCGCGAATTACCTTGGCGGCTCACGGGGTGAAAGCTCAACTGCCACCGGGTTTGGACTTATTGGATAAGGCAACAGGCCTTGGCACTAGCCAGTTCATTGAGAGCGCACGTTATCGTCAAGGTTTAGAGGGAGAGCTTGCGCGTACAATTCTAGCGATCAACTCGGTGAATTATGCACGTGTGCATTTAGCCATCCCCAATCGCACCTTGTTCGTTGGTGTGAACGAAGAGAAACCTTCAGCGGCGGTGATGGTTGAATTATTACCGGGCCAATCGCTGGAACACCAGCAAGTTGAAGCGATCGTTAACCTTGTAAGCGGCAGTATTTCAGGAATGCCAACACAAGGTGTTTCGGTGGTGGACCAACACGGAAACTTACTCAGCGCTGATCTGCAAAGTGGCGAGAACCGCCGTCTAAGCGTTCAATACCACGAGATACAGCAACGTACAGAGCGCAGCATAGTTCATCGTGCGACCGATATGCTGACGCCATTATTGGGCGCTGGAAATTTCCGAGTGCAAGTGTCAGCCACGCTGAATTTTGACCAAGTTGAAGAGACCCAAGAGTCGATTGAAGGCGATCCTGTGGTTCGTTCTGAGTTCAGTAAACAAGATAATTCTCAAGGTCAGTTGGCTCTCGGCATACCGGGCGCTTGAGCAATCAAGCTCCAAGTCCAGATGCTGATAACAATGCGAATGAATCTAGAAACGAACGCGCCGAAAGCTCTCGTACTTACGATTTCGGCCGCAAGGTTCGTCATACACGTCTTGCTCAAGGGGGCATTGAGCACCTATCCGTATCGGTGCTGATTAATGATTCCGTCGCTGAGCAAGGCTGGCAACAAGCACAGCTTGAGCAGATCGCCCAGATGGTGAAAGACTCGGTAGGTTACATTGATGAGCGTGGTGACCAATTCAGTCTACACGCGTTTAACTTCGCCCAAGAGCCACAAATCGACATCGTGCCGCTGCCTTGGTGGCAACAGGAGCATAACTTGATTTTGATTAAATACGCTGTATACGCATTGCTGACATTGAGCTTCTTCTTGTTCGTATTACGTCCGCTAATTAAAGCCTTGAATACACGCCCATCGACGGCTGTCGCTGCGCCAGTCGCGGCTTCGGCGGCAGAGCCAAGTATGATGCCATCGAACGTGACAAGCAGCATCAGCGCGGCATCAATCGATAACGAACAAGACCTTGCCGATGCTTTGTTTAACTCAGTCCAAGGTGGTGCAGGGGCAAGCAGTTCAAGTGGCGGCATGATGGGTGGGGATATTTACGACCTGCCACCATCGGGTTCTAACCTTGAAGTCCAAGTTGAGCATTTACAAAAACTTACCGACGCCGAATCTGAGCGCGTTGCCGATGTAGTGAAGAAGTGGGTGAACTCCAATGAGTCTTAATAATTTATCTCTGCCAGATGACGTACTTTTAGATCCTATTGAGCAAGCGGCGATTCTGCTACTCAGTATGGGAGAAGATTCCGCAGCAAAAGTCATGGCGCACATGTCGCGTGACGAGCTGCTTAAAGTGAGTCATGCCATGGCGCACCAGCCTGCGATTCGCAGTGTTGAAGCGCAGATTGTACTGCAAGGTTTCTTTGATGAATTCCGCGCTCAGTCGGGCATTAGTGGTGCTTCGCGTACCTTCTTACAGCGTACGCTAGACAAAGCGCTCGGTGGTCGATTGGCGCGCAACCTACTCGATAACATTTATGGCGATGAAGTGCGTACTGTGATGCAAAGGCTGCAGTGGATACAACCCTCTCAACTGGCGACATTCCTTAGCTATGAGCACATCCAGATGCGTGCTCTGTTTATTGCTTTTCTTCCGGCTGACATTGCATCGTCGACATTGGAAGAGTACGACGAAGAGACGCAGCATGATCTTCTTTACCGTATTGCCAATCTGACGGAAGTAACCCGTGACGTGGCGGAAGAGCTGCAAGAGCTGGTGGATCGCTGCATTGAATACTTGGCAGAAAACTCTAACTCGTTGGTTGAAGGTGAGCAGCAAGCAGCGGACATTATAAACCGCTATCAGGGTGATCAGGCGGGCTTGATGCAAGCCCTTGAGCAGCAAGATGAGCAGTTAGTCGATCGGCTTAAGAGTAAGATGTACGAGTTTGGTGTGTTGACGCGTCAAACCGAGTCGGTGCGAACCCGTATTGTTGAATCCATTCCTGTCGATACTCTGGCGATGGCATTAAAAGGCGCGGATGCTCAGACGCGTAAGTCGATTCTTTCTATCTTGCCAAAACGTATGCGTCAGTCGTTCGAGTCGGAGATGGCGTCAATGGGTAAAGTGTCATTGAGTCAAGTGAAACGTGCCCGTGAAGAGATCATGGAATACGTCCGAGAGCTGAATGAAACAGGCCAGATAAGCTTGCAGTTATACCAAGAGAAAACGGTGGAATAGCATGTTTAAACGAAATCGAATCATGCGATTAGCGGATCATGAATTCCGCAGTTATCGCTTCCCTCCGATTGTTGATGCCTCCAGTCTCAATGCAGCATCGCCTGAGCCAACGCCTGTTGACGATGAATTTGGTCTGAGTGATTTTGGCACTGATGAATTTAGCTTTGGAGATTTTGAACTCGATGCTCCGCAAGCGGCAGCTGAACCAACTCTGAGCCCTGAAGAAAGCCCTGAATCAATTCAACAGCAGTACAGCCAAGGCTTTCAACTTGGTATGAGCAAAGGCTATGACGAAGGCGTGAAAGAGGGCATCGACAAAGGCCAGGCACAAGGATTTGAGCAGGGTATGATTGCAGGCCAGCAGCAAGGCAGAGAGCAAGGTATTGCCGAGGGTGAGAAGGCCTTTTTAGAAGCGGCGCGACCTTTTGTCGCGCTTGTCGATAAGCTAGAGAAACTGTTTATCGATCAAGAACGTCGCCAGCGCGAACAAGTGTGCGAGCTAGTGCAGAAGGTGGCGCAGCAAGTGATTCGTTGCGAGCTAACGCTTCAGCCTCAGCAAATTCTGGCGTTAGTCGAAGAGACTCTAGAGACACTGCCGAGTGAACCTGCGGGGATCAAAGTAATGATGGCCAAAGAAGAGTTCGATCAAATTGCCCAAGTCGCACCAGAGAAAGTCAGCGAGTGGAACATCGTTTGCGATCCAAATCTGCGCCAAGGTGATTGCCGAATCCTCACTAAAACAGCAGAAGCTGATGCTGGGTGTGACCAACGACTAGAAACTTGCATGCAGGCGGTAGAGAAACATTTGCTCGAAGAGCCAATCGATTTTGATGCGGCTGAATTTGATTCGGTTGAAGTTGATTCACTGAATACAGAGCCATCGCTATGAGTGCAATAGACCAACGCTTACAAGAGGCGATGGTATCGATTGGCGCGATACCTGTGGCGAAGGTCACGGGTCGTTTGGTAAAAGTGACAGGCTTGATGCTAGAAGCGGTGGGTTGCCGACTTTTAACCGGTCAACGCTGCTTGGTGGAAACAGGCAGTGGAGAGCGAATTGAAGCGCAAACCGTCGGCTTTAATCACGATGTGGCGTATTTAATGCCCATTCGCCCTGCCAGTGGTTTGTTTTCAGGTGCGCGAGTTTGGCCCGTGGAAGGGGAAAGCCATTTGTCTATTAGTGATGACTGGTTTGGTCGCGTACTCAATGGCTTGGGTGAGCCGATTGATGGCTTAGGCGAGCTGAGAGCTGGCGAGCGAGTATCACTGCAAGCGGCCAGCGTTAATCCAATGCAGCGCAGACCGATAACTCAATCCTTAGATGTCGGCATTCGCGCCATCAACAGCATGCTGACCATGGGTAAGGGTCAACGAATGGGCTTGTTTGCTGGCAGCGGCGTGGGTAAAAGTGTTTTGCTGGGTATGATCACTCGGCAAACCCGAGCAGATGTGGTGGTGGTAGGCTTAATTGGTGAACGTGGCCGAGAAGTGAAAGAGTTCATTGAACACGCGCTCGGCCTGAAGGGCTAGCCAAAGCGATTGTGATTGCTTCCCCTGCCGATGAATCCCCGCTGATGCGGCTGCGCGCCTCTCAGCTTTGTCACCGTGTGGCAGAATATTATCGCGACCAAGGCAAAGACGTACTTTTGCTGATGGATTCACTGACCCGCTATGCGATGGCGCAACGTGAAATCGGTTTGGCTCTTGGTGAGCCGCCAGCGACGAAAGGCTACCCACCTTCTGTGTTTAGTATGTTACCTCAGCTAGTGGAGCGGGCGGGTAACAGCCATCACCCGACTGGCAGTATGAGTGCGATCTATACCGTACTGACTGAAGGTGATGATCAACAAGACCCGATAGCCGACAGTGCGCGAGCGATTTTGGATGGTCATATTGTGCTAAGTCGCCAATTAGCCGAATCAGTCATTATCCAGCTATCGATATTGCGCAGTCGATTTCCCGCACCATGCCTTTGGTGGTAGAGAAATCCCAAGTGGGTGATGTGATGCAATTTAAGCATCTCTACAGTCGCTACCAAGAGGTTAAAGAGCTGATTCCACTCGGTGGTTATCAACCTGGCAATGATGAAGTGATGGATACAGCGGTGCGCGTCTATCCCACGCTGATGAACTTCTTACGGCAAGACCAAGATGAAGCCTCGGACTTATCGACTTCGCAACAGCAACTGAACCAGTTAATTGAGGAGATAACTCATGGCCGCTAAACAGGGCTTACAACGTTTCCGCGACATTAACCAAGATCGCCTAGAAAAGCTCGGTGCGCAGCTTGAGCAGCAGCGTAACCAAAGCCGTCGCTTTGAAGAAAATGCCGAGCAGTTGCAGCAGATCTTCGATCAATGCCAAGTGAGTGATGGTGAAAGTGGTATGGCGTGGAGCAATCGTCATCAGTTGCGCGGTAATCTGCAGCATTTGGAAAAGTTGCAGCAACAACAGTTTGCTTTAGCGCAGTCTGAGCAGCGTCGGATACAACATCATCTCCAGCAACAAAATATCCGAGTTAAGTGCTTAGATACCGTGATTGATAAGCGTAAAAAAGCCGCGTTGGATCAGATGATGAGGCGTGAGCAGAGACTGAATGATGAGATTGGAGCGCAGCGCTACTTTTTGAATCGTCAGCAATAGCACTGAGTTGATGGTAATCACTAGAAATGAAAAAGGGGCGGCTGCCCCTTTTTTTTAATTAAACATAGTTGAATCAAAGACACTTGAAAGCTTACTTGCTCGGAAGCAACGGTTTGAATCCCAAATTACTCAAACGAAACAGAGTATTGATTCAACTTGCTGATCTATTCAGACGCATAGGATTCAGGCGAGTAGATTTGTGGCTCACGAGTTTGCGTCAGCTCAGATAAAATGCCGTGTTGCATGCTCAGCAGCGAGCTGTTGCGCTCATTTTGCGCTTGGCATTCGAGCACCACTTTATGCAGCTTGTTCCAATTGGTGCGTAGTGGAACGGCAATGGTTTCTGGCAGAGCATTAATCAGCCTATCAACACCTTTGGCATCTGGTGTAACGCCGATGGTAATCAGTAGCTCGGTACGCTGTTTAGCACGCTCGTTGACCCAGTTTAAAACCTGCTGATGCTGCTTAGCGGCTTTTTCGAGACGCTGAGAATCACGATTAGTCATCAGCACATGTTGCGCTCGCATCACCTTGAGTAGCGATTGGTACTCTTTGATATCAAGGTTAACCTCCTTAATGAAGGTTTTGATGGCGTCAGTTTTCACGCTGCTCATTACCGCAGTTACTCGCTATGATGAGTCGAGAAAATCGCACCAGCGAGTTCATCCAGATCGACAGAAAACGTTCCTTGCTGCAGCTCGGCCCGAATCTGATTCACACGTTCAAGATCTACATCTGGCAGACTGCGCAGCTCTTGCTGCATGGATTCAAGTTCACGAGCTTGTTGGCTCACGGTTGAAAAGGGCGTTATTTCTGCCAGCTTCTGTTCTGCGATGGTTTCCTTGCGAGGTGTTTCTGTGTGAGGTGCCACCGTCTCTTGGTTTTGAGTAGATGCATTCACAAGGCTTGGGTGATTTGAGCTAATTGGATTCATCTTGGTCTCGTTCTCTCTATTTGGGTTACTTATTACAAACGACCAATGAATCAGCTCGCTTAAAAAAGAGTTTGTACTTTTCCATGCTGTACCACGACAGCTTTAATTACCTTGCCCGAGCTGCTGTTTCTTACTCGAATCTGCTGATTAACAAATCCGTTTTCCAGCGCAATACCAGCCATACTCGCTGCAAAATCTTCCCCTTTCGCCTCCATGATCACCTTATCGCCTCTTTGAATGATAAAAGGTTCACTTACACGCTCTGGTGCAACAAGCTGGCCTTGGCGGATTTGACGCTGTGCTCGTTGATGGATGATGCGTTTGGGGTCGGTAATCACGCTGCGATTGAGTGTGCTTAATGAGGTTGAACCTAAAAGCAGATCATCAGCTTGAATGACGGAATCTTTGGCGATGGTTTGCGCGGCGTAAACTGCGGCCAGTTCACCATCAACATAAGCTTGAGTTTGGATTGACCAAGGTGCTGCTTTATCGGGGCAAGAGAGCGTGAAGCGCAGTCGGCCAGTGGGGTAAAGACGGTTATCTCGTCGATGAATATCAACATCTTGTGAGCAGATTAAACGATGGCTGCCAGAAGGTTGCGTCACTTGAACGCTAAGTTCGGAGATGTTCCAACCATAGGCTTGCGCGGTTCGCTTGAGTAGCGTTTCGACATGAGCCTTTAGCTTTTGGCTGAGAGCTAGGTTCTCTGGTTTAGCTCCGTCATCTGAGGACTGAGCAGCCCAAGCATGGGAATTGCCTAAAGTTGCCAAAGCAAACATGACAGCACCCAATAAATAAGTTCTAGCTCTCGTCTTGTAGGGCGGGAATTTTGCAACGGTTAAATCCATCAATTTAGTGAATGCTCTTGTTTGAGATTGGTGATGATTTGAGGTGTGATTCAGCATCACTTCCCCTCTTCCGATATGGCTTCCGATCAAGCGGAAGTAGCACTTCCTATTTGTTTGTTTTAGTCAATTAAAGTTAACTAAAACAACAGTTTAAATGTTGGCATGCATCTTGTTATACCTAGCGCCTAACTTCGTAATTGTTGGCAAGGATACTCAATGGCAATCAGTTTTGACAATGCGCTTGGCGTTCATCCCCACACATTGAATTTAAGAGCTGAGCGCTCAAAAGTTATCGCAGGAAACCTAGCAAATGTCGATACCCCTGGGTTTAAAGCGAGAGATTTCGATTTTCAGGCGGCGCTGGCTCAGGTTGAGCTTCGTCACCAACCGCATACATCGTCGTCGGCGGGTGCCGAGTTGATGTACCGCAATCCATACAACAACTCGATCGATGGCAACACGGTCGAGCTCGGCGTTGAACAGGCGATGTTTGCCCAAAACGCGATGGATTTTGAAACCAGTTTGACGTTTCTCAATATGAAATTTAGAGGCTGTCGACAGCCATAACAGGACAGTAATCACTATGTCGTTTGGAGATATTTATCAGATAGCAGGATCAGCAATGACGGCGCAAACCACGCGCCTAAATACCATTGCCAGTAATTTAGCCAATGCCAATTCAGCTGCAACCACTGAAGCAGATACCTACCGTGCACGTAAACCTGTGTTTGCCACGGTTTATGAACAATCGCAACAGCAGCTATTTAGCCCAGATAACACCTTTTCGGGCGCTCGAGTTCAGGTTTTAGATGTAGTGAACACCGAAGGTCAGCTAGACAAGCGTTATGAGCCAGGTAACCCGATCGCCGATGCGGATGGGTATGTGTTTTATCCCAATGTGGATGTGGTGCACGAGATGGCAGACATGATGTCGGCGTCGCGCAGTTTTGAAACCAATGTTGATGTACTTAGCCGTACACGCAGTATGCAGCAAGGGCTGCTTAAACTTGGTCAGTAAGGAGCCACTATGCTAGCTGCTATGTCCAATGAGGCATCAAACCAAACCACCAGTGATGGTCAAATTGCTTCTAACGGTGGTCAGGACAACACCTTTCTGACGCTAATGATTGCTCAGATTCAATACCAGACACCACTGGATCCACTCGATACCACGCAGTTCATGACTCAGCTTGCGCAGATGACCCAAGTTGAAACCATGCAGAACATGAACTCGACCGTGACCAACCAAATGGTATTGCTCGACAACATTCAGGTGCTAACCACTGCAGGCATGGTAGGCCAAGAAGTACGAGTATCAACCAACGAAGTGGAATTTGAAGGCGATGCACACAAAGGTGTGATTGACCTGACTAGCTCGGTTGAGAGTTTGAAGATTGAGATTCGAGATGATGCGGATCAGCTGGTTGAAACCCTTGAGCTGGGCGCTAACTCTGAAGGTGAAGTGCCTTTTACCCTCGACCCGAACGCGCTAGGCCTGAAGGATGGTCAGTACCAACTGACAGTGGTGACTGATGATAACGACTACACACCAGAGCTGATGCTTGAAGGCACGATCGAGAAGATGCGCATTCCACCAGGTGGTGGTTCTCCAGAGTTTTTAATTGCCGGTGTTGGTTATGTTCCATTCTTCCAAGTCACTCAGTATGGCGAGATGGATCCAAGCGACGACCCAGCTCCAACCCCATTTTTAAATCGCTTTGCTAGGCGCTGAATGTATACGTAGATGCATAGCCAAAGCAGACAATGAATCAAGAATTTTAGGAAGAGTACAATGAGTTTTAATATTGCAATGAGTGGATTGAACTCCACTTCCCAAGAATTGAACACCATCAGTAACAACATCGCTAACGTTTCTACCGTGGGCTTTAAATCATCACGTGCCGAGTTTGCTGCGGTGATGAATGGCGGCATGGGCGGCGGTGTGGAAATGTCGGCAGTTTCGCAAAGTTTCAATGGTGCCAACATGGTCATGACAGGTCGCACGACCGATCTGGCAATCGGTGGCAACGGTTTCTTTGTGATGCAAGATAGTGATGGCAGCACACTATACAGCCGTGCGGGCATGTTCAATCAAGATAAAGATAACTTTATCGTGAATAATGCAGGCCACCGCCTTCAAGGCTACAACGTGGATGCTAACGGTAATGTGATGACCGGTTCGGTGAGCGACCTGCAAGTGAAAACAGGTTCTGTTCCAGCCAAAGCGACAGACAGCGTCGACTTTGCAGCGAACCTAGATGCAGGGGCAACGCCAATCGACACCGATACCAATCCTTTCGATCCAGAAGACAGCGATAGCTACAACTCTTCATACACCACGACCGTTTACGATTCACTGGGTAATGAGCACACCATGACACAGTACTTCGTTAAAACTGGCGAAAACGAGTGGGAAGTGCACTACAGCATGAATGGTGATGTGCAAAATGATGTCACCAACATGACGTTTGATACTGACGGTAACCTAACGGCTCCGACGGGTGCGATTACGTTGAACTACGACCCAGAAAACGGTGCATCGGCGATGCAGTTTGATATCTCTATGTCGGGTACTACACAGTTTGGTAGTGACTTTGCCGTGTCGACAAATCGCTCTGACGGCCATACCGCTGGTGAGCTAACGGGTATCTCTATCGATGAAGATGGTTACCTGTTTGCTAACTACAGTAACGGCGAACAAATGGTGCAGGGCCAAGTGATTTTGGCCGACTTCCCAAACAGTGGTGGTTTAGTGCAAGTGAGTGATACCGCATGGTCGGCCACTCAGGCATCAGGTCAGCCTTTGGTGGGTGCGCCGGGTACAGGCACACTAGGTTGCTAAACGCGGGCTACCTAGAAGAGTCGAACGTTGACTTAACGGGTGAGCTGGTAGGCTTGATGACGGCTCAGCGTAACTACCAAGCGAATGCACAGTCGCTATCTACACAGCAGCAGCTCACGCAAGTGCTGTTTAATCTGTAGGGTTAGCGTTACATGGATAAGATGATTTATACCGCAGCCAGCGGTGCTGCGCGGGTGTTTACCGCGCAGCAAATTACCACAAACAACCTCGCTAACATTAACACCCATGGCTTTCGCGCCGATATGGAGCGCGCACAAGCATTCGCTGTACAGGGCGGTGCTTACGACACCCGCGCCCTGGTGCAGCCGCAAACCAGTGGCACTCGATTCGATGCCGGAGCACTACAGCAAACGGGTCGTGAGCTGGACTTAGCGATCCGTGGTGAGGGCTTCTTTGCGCTGCAAACCGACGAGGGTCGAGAGGTGTATACCCGCGCAGGTAACGTTGAACGCAGTCCAGAAGGCGATTTGTCGATTAACGATATGCCGCTGCTGGGTAATAACGGCGAGATGCTTAACGTACCGCTTTATAGCTCAATTGAGTTTGGAGCCAATGGCGCAATCAACATAGTGCCGGAAGGGGAAGCACTGGCGATTGAAGTGGGTCAGGTCAAGTTAGTTAACCCAGATACCGCTGAGCTGAAGAAGCTCGAAACAGGATATTTTGGCAGCGAAGAAGCCTTTGCGGCGGCTGAAGATGGCCAAGTCACCATGGTGTCTGGCTTTCTAGAGCAGAGCAACGTGGTAGCGGTAGAAGAGATGGTCGCATCCATGCAACTGAGCCGTAATTTTGAAATGCAATTAAAGATGATGCAAACCGCTGAAAAGATTGCAGAAGCGGGCAACCGATTAGTTAGAGCGTAGAGGACAGAACATGAACGCAGCATTATGGATTAGTAAAACCGGCCTCGCCGCTCAAGATGCCAAGATGGCGACGATTTCAAACAACCTAGCCAACGTAAATACCGTTGGTTACAAGCGCGATCGCGTCGCGTTTGAAGACTTGTTCTACCAAATTCAGCGCCAGCCGGGTGCGATGGTCGATGAAGTCAACGAACTGCCAAGTGGTATTCAACTTGGTTCGGGTGTACGTGTGGTCGGTACTCAAAAAGTGTTCACCGAAGGCATGTACCAAACCACCAACCAGAGCTTAGACGTGGCGATTGATGGCCAAGGTTTCTTCGAGTTGGAAACGGCCGACGGTGAGCTTACTTACACCCGTAACGGTCAGTTTCATCTGAACTCTGAAGGTATGCTGGTGACCGCGCAAGGGTTGCCATTAGCACAGGGTATCCAAGTACCAGAAGATGCGGAAACCATCACCATCGGTAACGACGGTACTGTGTCTGCCAAAGTGGCAAACAGTGACTTCCCACAGGACTTAGGCCAGATCACGCTAGCTAACTTTATCAATCCAGCCGGTCTAGAAGCGCTTGGCGGCAATATGTATCGCCAGACAGCTTCTAGTGGTGAAGCGATTGATGGTATTGCGGGTGAAGGTGCATTCGGTCAGTTGAAACAGGGCGTTTTAGAAGGCTCAAACGTTCAGGTGGTTGAAGAAATGGTGGACATGATTACCACTCAGCGTGGCTACGAAATGAATGCCAAAGCACTCTCTTCGTCGGATGAGATGCTGCAGTACATTAACCAAGTTCTTTAATCGATAGGGTAATCACTGATGCTGAGATGGCTGGCACTGTTGTGTAGTGCATGGATGCTGGTGGGGTGTGCTGCAAACAACACCTCACTGATTGATGATAGACCGTCGCCAGACGACGATGTTTATGCGCCGCCCCAATTAGACTACTCACTGCCTGATGCAACTTCAGGCTCTGTTTACCGAGATGGCTATATCTGGACGCTGTTCCAAGATCGCCGGGCATATCGTGTGGGCGATATTCTTACGGTATCGCTCGATGAAGATACGCGCTCAAGCAAGCAGGCCGACACCAACTTTGGTAAAAATTCGTCGGTTGGTTTAGGTGGATCTTATGATACGGGCAGCAGCTCAGGCGCGGCATCGGGTGATCTGTCTGGTGATAGGGATTTTCGAGGCAGTTCTGCCAGCTCTCAACGTAACTCTTTGCGTGGTTCGATCACCGTGATGGTGCACGAAGTTCTGCCGAACGGGGTGCTACGTATCAAAGGCGAAAAGTGGATTCGCCTCAATCAGGGAGATGAATTTATTCGTCTCAATGGATTGGTGCGGGTAGACGACATCAATAACGGCAATGAAATCTCATCGCAACGCGTCGGTGATGCTCGAATTACCTATTCACAAAGCGGTGTTTTGGCTGATGCCAACGAAGCAGGTTGGTTAACCAAGTTGTTCGTTAATCCGCTATTCCCATTCTAAGAGGTCGCGATGAAATCGAAATATATTGCCATGCTTTTCTTAGCGCTGGCGTCTTTGCTGGTGGTGATACCAAGCCACGCGACGGATTCGGCGAATGCATCTACCAATGAGCGCTACTTGATTGATTTGGTTGATATTCAAGGTTTGCGAGAAAACCAATTGATAGGTTATGGCCTGGTGGTCGGTCTCGACGGCACGGGCGACCGCAATCAGGTGAAGTTTACCAGTCAGTCGGTCACCAATATGTTGCGCCAGTTTGGGTTGCAACTCGATGATAAGATCGACCCCAAATTGCGTAATGTGGCTGCGGTCAGTGTTCACGCGTCAATTCCTCCACTGACAGGCAAAGGCCAAACCATTGATATCACCGTTTCGTCGATTGGTGATGCCAAAAGCTTACGGGGTGGCTCACTTCTTATGACGCCAATGCGCGCCATTGATGGTCAGGTTTACGCAGTGGCGCAAGGCAACTTGGTGGTTGGTGGTATTAAAGCCGAAGGCGCACGGGTTCTAGTATCACTGTCAACGTGCCGACCAGTGGTCGAATCCCGTCAGGGGCGATTATTGAGCGTGAAATCCCCTCAGATTTTGCCACCAAACCCCTGATTACTTTGAATCTACTTCAGCCAAACTTTACGACGGCACGAAATATTTCACGCACGGTGGACGAGATGTTTGGACCAGACACGGCAGTGGCGTTGAGCCATGCAAGGATCGAGTTGCAAGCGCCAGAAGATTTCGAGCAGCGAGTAGTGTTTATGTCGATGCTGGAAGAGATGAAAGTCGATATTGGTCGTCAGCGCGCGCGCGTGGTGTTTAATACCCGAACTGGCACCGTGGTCGTTGGACAGGGCGTTCAAATTGGTCGAGCGGCGGTGAGTCACGGCAACTTAACGGTGACCATTGGTGAGTCGTTTAATGTCAGTCAGCCAAATGCCTTCGCAGGGGGCAATACTGCGATTGTTCCTGAGTCGGATATCGAGATTAATCAGGAAAGAAACCCGATGTTCATTTGGCCTGAAGGGGTCGAATTGGAAACTATAGTGAGTGCAGTGAATAGCTTAGGCGCGTCACCCGATGATGTGATGGCGATTCTGCAGGCGCTCAATACTGCAGGCGCACTCAATGCTGAACTGGTTGTGATATAGGAAGTAAAGATGACAGTAACCACACTTCCAGTGAACCCGCTGGCTCTACAGGCGATTCATTCTCGGGCCAACCATATTGCAGCTAATGAAATGAGCACCGTCACTACGTTCGATAGCCGCAGTTTAAACGACCTGAAGTTAGCCGACGAGCAACAGGCTCTGCAAGGCGTAGCTGAGCAGTTTGAATCCATGTTCCTACAAATGGTACTCAAGCAGATGCGTCAGGCCAGTGAAGCACTGAGCAACGATGAGAACAACCCACTATTTAGCAGCCGAGAATTGAGTACCTATCAGGAGTTTTTTGATGGTCAGCTTTCAATTGAGATGGCCAAAGGTCGTCTTGGATTAGCTGAATCCATTGTCGAACAGCTTTCACAGCGCGGTATAGGCGAGCAAAGTACGCAAATGACATCGAATCCATTTAAGGAAACCGACGACACGGTCGCTTTATATTCTCAGGAGCCGTCAACAGTCTCGGCTCATAGTACACGTGCATTTCATCAGCCTCTGCTTTTAGTCAACGAGTCGCTAGTGAATGATAAGGAGTCTAGAGTATGAGTTTGATGAACATCGGTTTGTCGGGAGTGACCGCCAGCCAAGTGGGTATGAACATCACGGCGCAAAACGTCGCGAACATTAACACGCCGGGCTATAGCCGCCAACAAGCCGTGTTTGGCACGGTTGGCCCTATGTCGATGGGCGATGCGGGTAATGGTGTGAGTGTGAATAGTATTCGCCGCATTACCGACCAGTACCAGACTAACCAGCTTTTTCGTGCAAGCTCTATGATTGGTGAAACATCAACCTCCGCTCAACAGCTTGTTAGGCTTGAAACGTTACTTGCGGCAGATTCGATGGATCTCGATCAAGGCTTCAATAGTTTTTTTTCTGCGTTGAACGGTTCTAGTCCAACACCTTATAGTTCGCCAAACCGTACTCAAATCATCAGTGAAGCAGAAGCCTTGGCTAATCGTTTTAATCAGCTGAGTAATTCGCTAGATGGTCAGTATTCAGACCTTAATCAGCAACGTACATCGGCAGTAGCGCAAGCCAATAGCCTGCTGACAAATATAAGTCAATTGAACGAAGAGATTCGTAAAGGCGAAGCGATAGGTGCTAACACTTCAGCGCTTCAAGATGAACGTGATGTGTTGATCACGGAGTTGTCTGAAATTGTTGAAGTACGGATTACCGATGCTGGAGATGGAACGTTAGAGCTGTCACTTCCCAATGGCCAACCGCTTATTAGTGGAAACCAGACGGCGCAGTTTGGCGTTAAGACCGATCCGAATAACCCACAAAGTACGGTGTTAACACTGAGTTTTAATGGCCAAGACTTCCCTCTCACTGGCGATATTGGTGGGACGTTAGGTGCATTGGATGACTACGAATATGATGTGTTGAAACCATCGATGGAAGTTGTGAATGATATTGCCCTAGAGTTTGCAACCGCCTTTAATGATCAACTCTCACAAGGCTTTGACTTAAACGGTCAACCTGGTAAACCACTCTTTATTTTTGACCCAGATAATCCGGCATCGACCTTAACGATTGACCCAGACTTTAAGCCGGAAGACTTGGCGCTTTCTGGTGACGGCACTCCAGGTGACAACGGCAATTTACTCAAGCTAATTGAGATCCAAGATCAAGAGTTTGATATTGGCCATCTTGGGTCACAGACATTAGGTGGTGCATATACCTCACTAGTAGGGGACATCGCAGTTAAGTCGCGTCAGGCTCAATCTGATTATCAGGCGGCAGGCAATATCTATGTACAGGCGACGGTAGAAAAGTCAGGCACTAGTGGCGTGAATATGGATGAAGAGGCAGTAAACCTGATGAAGTATCAACAGGCTTATCAGGCTAACTTACAGGTCATCAATGCAGCAAATCAGACCTTTGCGTCGGTTATGCAGCTCTTCTATTAGAATAGAAGCAATTAAGGAATAGATATGCGCGTTAGTACTAATCAATACAGCCAAATGATGTCTTCTAGCCTGAACAACAACTCGCTAGGACTCAATAAGTTGATGCAGCAGATGGCAACGGGTAAACGAATCCTTCTACCGTCTGATGACCCAATGGCATCGACTCGAGTGAAAACCTTGCAAGGGCAGCAGGCCTCACTTAACCAATACCAAAGTAATATCGAACAGGCGGATGTGCTGCTTAAAAACCAAGAAGTGTATCTGAGCAATTCTGTGGATGTGATGCTGCAGATGCGTGATTTGATGCTCTGGGCGGGCAACGATGCCAATGGTCCTAACGAGCGGGCTGCGATCGCTGATGAGCTGGAACAGTTGCAAGAATCCTTAGTCTCCCTAATTAATGCTAAAGATGAGAATGGCAAATACATCTTCTCGGGTAATGAAGTGAATGAGGCGCCACTGACGAAAGATGAAGATGGTAATTGGATCTATAACGGGGACAGTGGCGTACGAGAAGTCGTGATTGGCGATGGTGTGACGGTGAAAATTAACGTCAATGCTGGCGATATGTTCTTCTCAGGCGACTCCAACCTGTTTAATCAAATTGATGATTTAGTTGAAGCGCTACGTGATCCTGACTTTAGCGCAGGCGGCAGTAACATCATTGAAGATAGTGTTTCAATACTTGACGCCGCTTTGGGATCAGTGACGAGTGAGGTGACCAACTTAGGTGTGCGACAAAACACCGTAATGACCATGGGCGATGGCCACAGTGAAGTGGAACTGTTTAACAACCAGTTGATTGGTCAGTTGGAAGACTTAGATTATGCCGATGCGATGATTGAGTTTAATAACTACTTGCTGGCTCTGCAGGCGACACAAGCCACGTATGTGAAGACATCTAATATGTCTCTTTTCTCAATGATGTAATCGCGTTGAATCAAGGCTGTTCAACCCAAGTAATAGGTAGTTAAGTCACTATGGTTTCACAAGTTAGCGATCTCAGAGCCGCCACGTCGGGCAATCATCATCAACCTTCTGTGATCGCCAAACGCGCCGAGCAAACCACTCGAGTCGCAGACAGTCAGCAGCGCGACCCTATTCGTTTATCGCGCACCCTAACACCAGAGCATACGCGTCAGCAAAGCTTGTTGCAGCGTGCTCAGCAGCAGCTTGCATCAGCTCAAGTAGCCGAGCGCAGTTTGATGGATATCGGTAAGGGGCTGACTGACCTAAACAAGCGCTTGTCGATGGCATCGCGCTCAGCGCAGCCTCTCATCAATTACAGTCGCAAGTTGAGCACATCACTTCATCGCTTGAACGCACTTATAATCAGGCGCAGTATCAAGAGCAGTCAGTGCTGAGTCGCCAGCTTCGCCCCAATTTTCATGGCGAAGCGCAAACGACCTTTACGGTAAAAGGGCTCGACACAAGCCGCGCCGTGAATCGTGATGAAATGTTGGTGTTTAATTTAGGTAAAGGCGGCGCTAATGCAGTACCAGTGAAAATCCCTGCTAATGCGACCCCTGAAAAACAAGCCTCTCAGTTTCGCCAAGCGTTTAATGAGCATGGTATTGGGGTTGGTCTGAACCAACAGCGTCAGCTAGTGTTTAGCGCCAAAGAGGGCGACTGGCAGCGATTGCAGCAAAGCTTAAAAGTGACGGGCCAAGGAGAGCGCTTCCCAGCGGGTAAAGCGAATCGTGCCAAGATAGAGGCGACCGAGCTGCGTTTCGAGCCTACCAAACTCAAGGCGGATCGCGCGGCTTTGCATGACAGCCAATTGGAAACCAAGCGCTTGATGCAGCAGGTCAAAGCGAGTGTTCAAGAGTTACGTGAATACCGCCGAGTCATCACGGAAAAAATGCACAACATCAACGAGAAAAACCCTCAGTTATCGAACCTGAGTTTGGCTTCCGTGGAGCGAGACTTGCAGGCGATTTTGCCACAAGAAATGAGCTTCACTCAGGTGTACCAAAACATTCGTATTCAAGCCAACGTGCACCGTCATACTGCAGTTGCTTTGCTTTCTAAATAGGTTTTTGCTCAATAAAAAGGCCGATCAAATACGCCGTTGTTTTTGAATAAATAGTTAGCGCCGCTCTCACCATCACTTTCTAAACCGCCCATCGGGTCGCGACTAGGGTGTCGCGAACCTGACTTGTCTTCATATGAGGCTAGGATGCAGTCACAACTTCCACCAGGGATTGAAAAACTGGTTCGTGTCGAACCTCAGCAGCTCAAATCGGAGCGCCAACTTTCACAACCGGCTCAAACCGCTAGCCACTTACCAACTAGAAATAGTCAGCAACAGTTGCCAGGTATGACTATGCCATTGGCGCAGTGGCAGGTGGTGCGAATGTTGTACTCGGCTCATTCCATTACTCAAACTCGTAAAGATATGGCTTATCAAACGCCCAATCGAGCGACAGCTCAGCTCACTATGCCAACTGAGCGTGGAATTTTGGCCGCTAAATTTGAGCTCGATGGTCAACCCCATCAGTTGCGCTGGCAGATTTCCCAAGGGGAAGCAGTTTTAGTTTCATCGACATTAGCCAGTGATCAAATATTGAACTTATCCCATCGGTCAATGGTAGTTGGCGTTTGGTGAATAACGGCTCTGATATGGTCGACCCTCTACAGTTACTGTGGTTGCCTGCGCAGAAAGCGACGACAAAGTTTTCCCCAATCGATTTTCAGCTAGCTTGGCTAAAACGCTTGGCAGTGGTGTTGTTTGCTTTACTACTGCTGCTGATCGCGATCTTGTAGCTTGTTGTTTGTAACAAAGGGTTGTTATAAAACAGCTTGGGTGAATGCGTGTTTATTCGCCATAACTCTCAAAAATAACAGTAATTAGATTTAATATAATTTTTATTCTGTCGTGGAAAAAACAATTACTAATTAGGGTTTAAGCGATGATAAATCCGAGACGTTTAATAGGTGTGTAAGCAGTACAGCATAATGAAGAGGACCAACTCATGCTATCGATTCACACTAACTACACGTCACTACTGACACAAAACAACCTAAACAAAACATCTGGCGCAATGGACCAAGCGATGCAGCGCATCTCTACAGGTTTTCGCGTAAACTCAGCGGCAGATGATGCGGCGGGCCTACAAATCGCGACTCGCCTACAGTCTCAAGTAAACGGCTTATCTGTTGCTTCACGTAACTCTCAAGATGCTATCTCTATGCTGCAAACGGCAGAAGGTGCATTCGATGAGATGACAAATATTTCTCACCGCATGAAAGACCTAGCAACGCAAGCGGCTAACGGTACAAACTCTGCAGATGAGCACGCAGCAATGCAAGCTGAGTGGGACCAACTGGCTGATGAGCTAGACAGCGTAATTCAAAACACGCAATTTGGTTCTGGTAACAATCTATTCCGCGCTGAAACCGATCCAGGTGTGAGCGGTGACGGTGGTATCTTCGACAGCGCAATTACCTTCCAAATCGGTTCTTCGACATCTGAAACGCTAACTCTAGACGTGTCTGCTGGTCTTGGCTCAGTTCGTGGCGGTATCGGTGAAGCGGATCCTGCAGGTGACGGTAGCCAACCAGGTACAGGTCTATTTGGTATCGATCTAGCGACTGGTGCAGCGGCTGGTATGGATGCAGTAGATACACTACTCGGTGATGTTGGTTCTCTACGCTCTGAGTTCGGTGCAACAATCAACCGTCTAGACCACACTGTTGTGAACCTAGGTAACATGCGTGAGAACACTGAAATGGCGAAAGGCCGTATCATGGATACTGACTACGCAGTTGAATCTTCAAACATGATGAAGAACCAAATGTTGACGCAAATGAGCATGTCTATGCTTTCTCAAGCAAATGGCATGTCTGGCATGGTAATGAGCCTAATCTAATCATCATTACCCTCTTTGATTTGTTCTCAAACCGCAGCTTAGGCTGCGGTTTTTGTTTTTCATAAAGCCGTTAGGCGATCATTGATCTGTGATGCATTGGTCTGTAAAGCCTTAACAAGTAACATACGCCATATAAAGTAGTGCACCGTATTCTTGAGTGTTACTTAATGTCTCTACTTCGGAAAGGCAGTGAGTATGTTTCTTGTCGTAGGTCGCTATGAAGCAATAGTGGATAAGTCTAACGGGTGCTTTTTTGATTAAGAGTTCAACAACTTAACCATGGCTCATTAATGATGCGTGGTTATTAACTTAATGTTTATTAACGACTTTTTTGTTTTTATTGAATTAATTTAAATTAATTTGAGTCGTCGAGCTTTCAGTTTTGTTGAGTCGTTTAAGTCGCTCATAAATCGGGACGTTTCCTCTTTATTGTACAAAGTACAGTTTAATCAAAGAGGATCAAGTTATGTTATCAATTCATACCAACTACACATCATTAGTGACGCAAAACAACCTTAACCAAACGTCAGCGGCAATGGATAAATCCATGCAGCGCATCTCAACGGGTTTCCGCGTAAATTCGGCTTCAGATGATGCAGCAGGTTTGCAAATCGCGACACGCTTGCAGTCTCAGGTGAATGGTCTGTCTGTCGCGTCCCGTAATTCACAAGATGCTATTTCTATGCTTCAAACAGCGGAAGGTGCATTCGATGAGATGACAAACATTGCTCACCGTATGAAAGACTTAGCAACTCAAGCGGCGAATGGCACTAACTCAACCTCTGAGTATGAAGCGATGCAAGCAGAGTGGGATCAGCTTCAACAAGAGTTAGAAAGTGTTCTGGATAATACTCAATATGGCTCGGGAACCCACTTACTTTCTGAGAATGGACTGTTTGCCTCGGAAATTACTTTTCAAATAGGTGCTTCAACCAATGAAACTCTCACTGTGAATGTAGCCCAAGGGTTAAGTGATGTGCATGCGGCCGTTGATAACTTAGCGGACATTGACCTATCCGAATCCGCAGGGGTAGGGACTTTTGGTGATGTTGAAGGCAACGCAAAAAGTGGCGCACAGCAAGGGATGGATGCTGTGGATGCACTGCTTAACGGTACCTCAGGTACTGACGACTCAGAGCCTGGGGAACTCGCTACTGGAACTCAAGGTTTGTCTCAACTGCGTTCTGAGTTCGGTGCAACAATCAACCGTCTAGACCACACTGTTGTGAACCTAGGTAACATGCGTGAGAACACTGAAATGGCGAAAGGCCGTATCATGGATACTGACTACGCAGTTGAATCTTCAAACATGATGAAGAACCAAATGCTAACGCAAATGAGTATGTCTATGCTCTCTCAAGCAAATGGCATGTCTGGCATGGTAATGAGCCTAATTTAAGCCGATTTCCTTCTTGCTTTTTAAGTTTACCGCAGCCTTTTGGCTGCGGTTTTTTTGTTTTCAGGTTTTGAGAAATCAGCCTGCAGTTAACCCCCGTTCGGATATCAACTCACCTCTTTTCAGCACTTCGGGATTGGTATCAAGATCGCGAAAATAGTGGCATGCAAGGTTAAGTCAAAGCCGGATTTCGTCGTTTTTCTAGCTATAGAAACCCAATTCAATCAGCCCTTTTTTGAGGCGGAATCTAGGATGAAAACACCGCTTCCGCACAGAGGAAGTAATGCTTCCGCAATGTAGAGCTTATGGGCTAAAAAGTCGCCATTTTGCAGTGTTTATGTAGGTAAATTGCGCGAAATAAGCAAATTCAATACGAATCTATAGATTGGAACACATCTTGCTCTTATAGGTTTTCTCTTTGCGAGACTGAGAGAGATTTGATGGATGTGTAGACCGATTAACTCGGTGTGATGCAAGCACGAACGACCAAGAAACCAGTTCAAAGCAGCACACACTCTTAACTAGGAAAATGACATGATCGATCCCGCACAAATGGCCATGCAGATGGTGATGATTCAACGACAGCCGTTTGATATTCAATACGCCAATCAGCAAAAGATGTATCAGACCCAGCTTGATGCATGGAAAGAGATCGATACGGCTTTTTCTAGCTTCAAGTCTGCACTGGATGATTTTAATAAGCCTGACAACAGCTTTATCAAAAACTCAGTAACCACCAGTGAAGATGGTTATATCAATGCGACAGCAGGTCGTTATGCACGCGAAGGGTCATACGACATCTTCGTCCAACAATTGGCGAAAGCGCAACAAGACTCTATCAGTTTTGAAGGCGGTGAATTACCGGCTGAAGGTTCGATGACACTGACACTCTCTAATGGTGAACGTGTGGACATCGATTTTGCTGACTTTGAAGATATGCACGCCCTCGCTGATCACATCAATGAACTGGATGAAGGCATCAATGCCAGTGTGGTGCGCACTGATGGTGAACTGCACCTGATGCTGAGTTCTGATGAAACCGGTGTAGAGAATGGTTTCGAGGTTGATGTACAAGGTGTCAATCACAGTCACCGTCAACTTAATGAAGCCCTAGATGCGGTGATTCATTTAGGTGGCGAAGGCGGCCTAGTGATTTCTAACAGCACCAATACCTTTGATGACGTGATTTACGGTGTGTCGTTTGAGGTCACCAAAGCCCATGAGTCTGGCGATACACCGCTAAACATGGTGATTGGCACTGACCAAGAAGCCTCAAAAGATGCGGTGGAAGAGTTCGTTGATGCTTACAACGATCTGATGAAAGTCATCCTAAAACACACTCAAACCGAGTTCCAGATCGAGAATGACGACAGCGATAGCGATGACGACGACAAAGATGATAACTCGAATAAGGTGACGGAAGCTGGTGTGTTGGCTAGTGATTCAACGGCACGCAGTATCCGAAATCAACTCAATAGTGTCGCCCGTGGCGTGTTTGATGAAGGCACTTTGTACAGCATCGGCATTGAAGCAAATCGAGATGGCACGCTCAAAATTGACAGTGACCGCCTAGAGAAAGCACTAACAGAAGAGCCGGAAAAAATTGATGCGATCTTTTTTGGTGATTCGGGACTACTTGCAGGTCTAGAGCAAGTGATTGAACCCTACACTGGCAGTGCAAACAGTGCACTAACCTTTTAAAGACTCGCCAAGACACGCTACAAGGCAATATTGATCGCGTCGACGACAAGAAAGAGCGACTCGACTACCGAATGGAAAAAGCTTACGACCGCTATTTGCGTGAATACTCCGCGATGGCCCAAGTGATGTCGCAGATGCAGGCGACAGGCTCAATGTTTATGTACTAAGGAGTATGGATGTTTACTGAAGAATCTGGTTTTGACGCCTATCAGCAGGTTGATGTTGAAGCGCAAGCCGCGGCGGCCAGCCTTATCAGCTAGTTTTGATGTTGATTGATGGGTTTCTCGACACCTTAACTCGCGCTGAAGCGCATATGGAAGCCCAGCGATTTAAAGAGAAAGGCGAAGCGATTGCTCGCTGTTTAGACATTATTGGTGGCCTTAATAGCGCACTAGATATGGAGCGCGGCGGTGAGATGGCGCAGCAGATGAACCGCTTATACGACTTTTGCAGTTTGCGCCTGTTCGAAGCGAGCACATACAACGAAGCAGGCAAATTAGCGGAAGTTCGCACTGTGATGACCAATATTCAAGAAGGCTGGCAGAACTTTGGAGCAGTCCATGGAAATAAGTAGTGCTTTGCTGCGGAAAATGGTGATTCATCTCGAACACTGCTGTGCGAAGAAAGAGTGGCAGCAGCTACGCAAGCTGGATCTGCAGATTCGCACTGTGCTAGATGGCTTAAATTCGCAGCCTGAACTGGCCAATCGTCTGCAAGCTGACTTAGTGAATCTACGTCGTCATCATGAAGTTGCGATTGAGCGCTGTGATGAAGAGAAAAAGCGTATCGGCATCACCCTAGCGCGTTTGCAGAATCAGCGTGAAGGCATTGAAGGCTACTCCCAAGTTGAGAGGGGGATGGCATGAGTGTGATAGGGACATTACCTCATTTACCAGCTTCAACGGGGCAACAAGGCTTTGTTGACTCACAACATTCGGTGGTTTCGTTTGAGGAATTGCTTGGTCTATCAGATGCCCAAGCGAATAGTGAAGGCCAGTATTGGTTTGATCTCTATGATCAGCTAAAGGGATTGGCGGAGCAGGAAAATTGGCAGTTTGATAGCGAGCAACCATTGCTCGCTCAATTTCCGCCAGAAGGGCAGTTTCGTGTTCTGTCTGTGGTTAGCCAATTCGATAGCGAAGTGCAGCAGCAGATGGTGGCCATGATGCGCCGCGCCGATGGCTTGCACAGTGTCGATGTACAACTGGGGCAACCAAGGCATGGGTTAGCAACGGTAAAGACAGCCACAAATGGCGACCAAAATAGCTTGAACTTCTCTCAAGCTGTAGAGCGTTTGATTTCTAACGCCATGGTGCCGGCTCGTCCAGAGCACCACAACCCCGAGCTTCTGCAACCTGTAAAGTCTCATACCTTGATGACTTCAAACCTAGTCAGTCAGGCGGCGAACTTCGCATCTACGCCAGACGTTGCACAGATGTTTGGTGCGGCTCAGCCTTCTGTTCAATCTCAGACTCAAGCTCAGGCCACAGCAATAACAGAGTGGGCGCCCGTTAAGGTGGATGAAAACAAACAAGCTTGGGGACAGCAAATGCTAGCGGTACTCAAAGACCGCGTTCACATGCAGATGAATCAAGACATCTCACAAGCTCGTATTCGCCTCGACCCACCGAACTTAGGCAGCTTAGAGCTGACGGTGAAGGTTGAGAACAACAAGGTACACGTTCAGCTTTTTGCTAGCGACCCTACCTTGCGTGAAGCCATAACTCAGCAAGCTGAAAGGTTGCGTCTCGATCTTGAGTCGAAGCAGCTCGCAGGAACGAGTGTTGATGTAGATGTCAGCGATCATCAGTCGCACTCCGAATCTGAAGCCATGGCGATTGCTCAAGAAGAAGTGACTCAGTCAGATTGGCAGGAGTCGACCTTAAAAGCTTCCGGTCATGATGACCACCGAATTACCCGACTAATCTAAGGAAGACGTCATGATCAACGTTAATCTTTCAAGCGCAAAAATCTTAATGGCTGGCTTCTGTCAGCTGCGCTGATCGCCGGCACTGCTGTGGGTACTTACTACCTTATGGACAGCAAGATTACCGAAGGCGGTAGCCTATTTGGTAATGGGCAACCAGAAACGCAAGTGCATTTCATGTCACTGGATAAGTTCGTGATTTCACTCAATGGCGATGAACGTATGCACTATTTGTTGCTGGAATTGGATTTAAAAACCGCCAATGTACGCGCACACGAAGATCTAAAAACCTTCCGTCCTATCGTTAATAACGTGCTTTTGAAAATGTTCAGCCAAATGAGCTACGAAGAAGTACGCGCATCGAGTGATATCGAGGTGCTGCAGCGCCAAGTGAAGTCTCAACTTTCGACCACGCTAGCCCAAAGCGGTTACTCACACAGCATTGAAGATGTGCTGTTCACTAAGTTGGTCCTTCAATAAAAAGGTAGGAAACATGCTAGAGAGTCAGTTCTGTTTAGAGCAAGAGTATTTCAATGTTGATACTAAGCCACCGCAAATGGATGAAGGCGAGATACTGAGAAAATATCTGCCACTCGTGAAGCGCATTGTGAACCAGTTGCGCCCTCATGCGACGAGTACCGTAGGTTTAGACGACATGGAGCAGCTTGGTTTGCTTGGCCTGCTCGAAGCGTCGAGGCGCTATGGGGAAATGGACGATAATTTCCCATTGTTCGCCTCTCGCCGAGTGCGTGGAGCAATCTTAGATGAGTTGCGCCGTCGAGACTGGCGACCACGTCAGTTGCGCCAACAAGCTCATGATCTGATGAACAGAATTAAAGTGCTGACGAAGAAACTAGCCCGTGAGCCGAGTGAACGAGAAATTCTTGCCGAGCTCGATCTCTCTAGTGATGAATACCACCGACTTTTGTATGTCAGTCAGGCAGAAGAGCTACAAAGCTTGGATGCTTTGATGCAGCAAGGAGCCGAGGCTTACCCGTTCGAGTCGGCGGAATATGGGGTACAGCAGGTCATTGACCACGATTTGATTCGCTATGCACTAACCAAAGTGCCAGAGCGCGAGCAAATTATCCTCAGCCTGTATTACCTTAAGGAGCTGAGTTTAAAAGAAATTTCCATGGTCGTCGGGTTAACCGAGGCGCGAGTATGTCAGCTGCACAAACTGGCATTGAAGAATTTACAAACGATGATCAAACGTCAGATATAGAGGAACAATCATGCAAAAAATTATAGGAATAGCGATCATCGTCTTCGGTGTATTTGGAGGCTATGTAGCCGCAGGGGGTATTTGGGGACCATGTGGCAACCAGCGGAACTCATCATCATTTTGGGGGCGGGGATTGGCGCGCTTATCTTAGGTAATCCACACCATGTTATCGTTGAAATGTGGCGTCAAGCTAAAGGCATTATGGTGAAGAAAGACGAGCGTCGTCTATACCAAGAGCTTTTGTCTCTGATGCATCACTTACTTGAGCAAGTTAGAGCAGGTGGCATGCGCGCCTTGGATGAGCACATCGAAGAGCCGAACCAAAGCAGCTTGTTTTTGGCCTACCCAGAAATCATGGAACACCCAGAGTTGGTGGTTTTCATCTGTGATAACTTCCGCTTGATGGCAATGGGGAAAATCTCTGCACATGAGCTTGAAGGCATGCTAGAACAAGAAATTATCTCGATAGAAGATGACATGCTAACGCCTTCACGCAGCATGCACCGTATGGCGGAAGCCATGCCTGGATTTGGTATTTTGGCTGCGGTTATGGGTATTGTGATTACCATGACCAATATCGATGCTGATATGGCGCAGATTGGCATTAGCGTTGCGGCAGCGCTGGTGGGGACTTTCTTGGGTATTTTTCTTTTGCTACTGCGTATTTGATCCGATCAGCGCGGCAATGGAGAAGAAAATTAAACGTGAGATTTCAGCATTTGAGTGTGTGAGAGCCATTTTAGTTGCGTACTCCTCGGGAAAATCCTCGCTGGTTGCGGTCGATGCTGGACGTAAACTTATCCTATTAGACGTTAAGCCTACCTTCTCTGAAATGGAAAGTTGGGTAACGCAGCGGGTATTTCAATAATGCGTAACGCCCAACAACATATTATTGTTCGTCGTTCGCGCCGTCGAGGGGAGGGCCGGCGAGCTACAGGAGCTTGGAAAGTCGCTTTCGCTGATTTTACCTTGGCAATGATGGCTTTTTTTATGGTGATGTGGGTGGTTCAAGTCACCACATCTGACGAAAAGAAACGTATTGTCGGTAAGTTGGCGGGCAATCCAGATATTATCGCGATAGACGAAAACTTCTCGAACAATAGCCCATTTCCGATTGATTTTGGTGGTAGCGCGCTACCAGACCAATTAAGTGCTCGTCCAACTAATCCTACCGACTTGGGCAACAGCTTGACCATTAATGTCAAAGATGGTGATGGTAATAACTATGGCGGCACTGGTACTGAAAGTCTGTCTTTGATTGCTGGCCGATACGACAGCCAAGAGGAGATGGTGGTGCTAGGGGATTTCATCAATGAATACAGCAAGCACCTGTCGGTTAGTGAGCATGTGCAGGTTGAAATTGTGCCGCAGGGCTTGCGCGTTTTTGGTCAATGATGACGAGCAAAAACCGATGTTTCAGCGTGGTGGCTCGATGCTGACCCACTACTTTGAAGACTTACTGTTGGCGTTAGCGCCAATCTTTACCACGGTCGAAAACTCGCTCATGATCTCAGGTCACGCCGATGCGACAGCGTTTAATCAACGCTCGACTAACAGTAACTGGACTCTGTCTGGAGACCGAGCCCAGCGGGCTCGAGAGGTGTTAGAGTTTGGTGGCATGCCAAAGCAGCGAGTGTCGCAAGTGACGGCCATGGCCGATAACATGTTACTTGATGAGCAGAATCCAACTAGCGCGGTGAATCGCCGCATCGAAATATTGGTCTTAACGGCGCAGAGCGAAGACATGCTCAATGCACTGTTTGGCCGTTCAAAAGGCAGTGCACTGCAAGAGGCGCAAGCAGCAGCCCAATACAATCAACCTGTAAGCGGGTAAATCACAGAGAATAAGCTATTGGAAATAGTGGCGGTAAATCTGCGCAGATTCACCGCTGCTGGCCATATCAGCCAAGGCTTTTTGGAAAAGATAAGCGATGGATTGATTGTCTATCACGGTAGGAAAGTTGCTGACAGATAGAGGCTGGTTCGCATCGTAGTTAGGGTTATCCGTCTCTCTGAAGTGGGGTGAATAGCGAGAAAACCTAGGTAGAGCGGCTCTATTTGTCCGCAGCAGTTAGGGTGAATCTTCATATCACTGGGCTGATGTTGCTTGAAGTAGTAGTCGATGGATGAACGATTGTAGATATAGAAATCCGCGCGCTTTTTACGTATCACTGCTACCGCTTGATCTATGGTGACTTCAGGCTTGGCGTAAATGGTGACATTCTCCAAATCTCGTACGAAATTGGGTGAACCCAGAGCTTGGACGACAGTATGACCTTCAAGATCAGATAACTGAGTTACGGTTTTAAAATCATTGCGAGAGATGCCCACATCGCCACCGGGCAAGCCATTAACGATATAGTAGGAGTAACGTGCCCGCTCTGGATTGAAATTAAATCCAGGGTAGAAATCGACCTCTCCGTCTTCAAGCATTTTCAGGATTCTTTTCTTTGGTCCTCGGACTATCTCTAATTGACAGCCAATGGCGCTCGCGGCTTGCGAGTAGAGGGTTTGATACAGACCTCGATTGCTAGGGGCTTGCTCTATTAAAGGCTCTCTGTCGCTCGTGCGATAAGCCATGGTGAGGGTGCAAGCCCAAGAGGAGCTTGCGAGAAAAGTGAGTAGGAAAAGTGTGATCCAATATTTTTCCTTGCTTACCCACTTTCTTCTACTCAATTGGCAGACGCGGGTTATTGAGCGTTGTTTGTCGGCACAGTGGCGATAGGCGCGGAAGAGATTAAGCCAACTCATAGTAGTCGCATCCTTGATAACGTTGCATATAGTAAAGGATATGCAACGTTTTATATCGGCGCCAATAAAAAAACCGACACAAGGTGTCGGTTTTTGCTATCTGTTTGTATCGTTTAAAACTATTAGTAACGAACGTTAGCGTTGAGCTGCCATATCGCGCAGTGCTTGCTTCTCTTGCTCTGAAAGGTAAGCCAGCTCTAGGCCATTGATTTGCGCCTGTTTGATTTGCTCGATTGAGAGACCCGCTTGCGGTGCTGCCACTTCGTACTCGTAAGGCAGTTCAATGCCTTCGACTGCTGGGTCGTCGGTGTTTAGACACGCCAGTACGCCATGATCAAGGAACTGCTTGATTGGGTGGTTCAACAGTGAATCAACCGTACTTGTCTGGAAGTTAGACGTTAGGCAAGACTCAATACCAATGCGGTTTTCCACTAGGTAATCCATCAACTTAGGATCGTGGATGGCTTTCACACCGTGGCCGATACGTGTTGCGCCTAGCTCTTGGATTGCTTGCCACATGCTCTCTGCACCGGCTGCTTCACCCGCATGTACCGTGACGTTTAGGCCAGCATCGCGAACCTGCTTGAAGTGTTGAACGAAGCGATCGCCTGGTTGGCCAAGCTCGTCACCTGCTAGGTCGACAGCAACCATATGGTCTTTTTGGCTTAGGATAGCATCGAGTTCTTGCTGACAAGCGTCAGTACCGAAGGTGCGGCTCATGATACCAATAAGGTTCGCTTTTACGCCAAAGTCGCGAACGCCCGCTTGAACGCCATCAACCACTGCTTCAACCACACCGGCAACAGGTAGGTTGTGCTTCATCGCCATGTAGTAAGGAGAGAAACGCAGTTCTGCGTAATCAATTTGAGCGTTCAGTGCATCTTCAACGTTTTCGTAAGCCACGCGGCGACATGCGTCTAGATCACCAAGAACCGCAACACCCCAATCTAGTTTAGATAGGAACGCCACTAATGAAGGTTCTGCTTCAACAATCTGTACGTGTGGCGTGAGAGATTCAATATCGTACGCAGGAAGTGCTACGCCAAACTGTTTACCCAAATCAAGAATAGTTTGAGTACGGATGTTGCCATCTAGGTGGCGGTGCAAATCAGTTAAAGGGAGTGTTTTCGTTATCATTATGCGTACGTCCATTGATGTTTTGCCGCTAGTATAGAAATCAATGATGGCACTGTCAGTAGCCATTCAGCTCAAAAACGCCAAAATTCGTCGATTTCTAATTCATGTTAACCAAATCTGTTGGCCACTCTTCGTACGGAACTGGGCGGCTGTAAAGGAAGCCTTGCCCAAGGGGACAGCCGAGTTGAATCAGCATGTCAGACTGAGACGTGGTTTCGACTCCTTCGGCGACCAAGCTGACGTTCATGCTCTGCGTCATATTGATGATGGCTGCGACAATAGACGTGTCTAGCGTGTCTGCTTCAAGTTTATTGACGAAGGTTCGGTCTATCTTCAAGCAGTTGAACGGCAGTTTATGCAGGTAAGCCAGCGAACTGTAACCCGTTCCGAAATCATCAATCGCGATGTAGACCCCAAGGTCGCGTATCGATTGCATGTTATGCACGATGACAGGGTCGTTATCGACGATCCTAGATTCGGTAATCTCTAAGGTTAGACGGCTCGGTTCGATCTTGGTCTCTTTGAGTATCTGCTTGAGTGTTGGAATAAAGTCTGGCTGCGATAGCTGGTTGACCGACAAGTTGACGTGCAGGTTGAAGTCTTCACCCCACTTACCTTCCGAAATACCTTGCGCCGTGTCTTGGCATGCCTGCTGCAATATGGCTTTGCCTATGTCGCCAATCAATCCACTCTCTTCAGCGATAGGAATAAAGTCAAGTGGAGAGATTAAGCCATCGATTGGAGAAATCCAACGAGCTAGCGCTTCAGCACCGACGATACGGCCAGTTTTTAACTCGACAATTGGCTGATAGAAAGGCACAAATTCGTTGAGGTCGATAGCTTGGCGGATCTTAGATTGTAGCTGAGTACGTTTAAGCGTAACGTCGGCCATTTCTGGTGAGTAGTGACTAATATGGGTATGGTCACGCTTGGCGTTGCTCAGTGCAATGCTGCCATTGCGTAGCCAAACGGTCATGTTGTTCTCCTCAATATCGGTGACGATGCCGACAGAGATACTGACAGCAATGTTGTCAGCACCCATCGAAAATGGCGAACTGAAACTCTGAAGAATACGCGATGTATTGAGTGAAATAGCTTCTGCATCTTGATCATCTGTCAGGTAAATAGCGAACTCATCACCTGCAATTCGAGCAATCATTGCTTGATCATCAAATAACGCTTTGATGCGCTCAGAGATGATCACTAGCAGTTTATCTGCGCGATAGTGACCAACGCTGTCGTTGATGTCACGAAATTTGTTGATCCCAATTAAATACAGGCATCCTGTGAGTTTGCTGCGGCTTTCACAGCTTTCAATTAAGCCTTCTCGGCTATACAAGCCCGTCAACGAATCATAAACCAGCTGAGTCCGAAGCGCCTTGAATGAAGCTTTGAGATTATTTGCCATCTCATTAAATGCATACACCAACATACTGGTTTCATGGATGTGCCCAGGTTTAGGCATCGGGTTGTCCCAGTTACCCAGAGCGAGGTGTTTGGCGGCCGCAGCCGTCGATGTGATTGGCGTGGTGATGCGGTTAAAGGCGACTAACCCAATAGTTAAGCCGACCACACTGACAATGACACCCAGTAGCCAACTGTTTCTTTGAGCTTCAGGCAGATTGCCAAGCAGGTCGGATTCTGAAATCGACACCCCGATATACCAAGTTAGTCCGTGCGGGTCTTTATATGGGGTAACGAAATTGAAGTAGCGCTCACCGTTGATATCAGACTCAAATTTCGTGATGGCTTGAGTTTGGTAAATCTGATGGGTCTTTACGTATTTAGCGCTGGCTTGGATGATCGGGTTGCCGCTCTCCACCGCAAGTAAACGCTCCCCTTTCTTAGAGTCTCGAGTTCCCCAAGAAACCACACTACTTTTACTTGGATGCGCTACTAAGCGCTCTGCTTGGTCAAAGATATACACCGCAGCATTGGTATTGGTTTGTAGTTGGTTGAGAAAAGCGTTGAAAGTGTTGATCTTTATATCGGTGACGATAACACCCGTGAATTCGTCATTTTGAAACATAGGGGTCAAAGCTGACAGAGTGATCTCTTGACGTTCATCAGCGTTTGCGTAGATCGATGACCACATTGGTTTTTTCGACTCGGCACTGGTGCATACCAAGGACGAATTCTTGGATCGTAGCCCTCAATAACGGAGCGGATATCGTCGCTGATTTGATTACCACGATAGATGACCAGTTTTTGCTCGGTACGGTCATCTTGAATCATGAGAGTAAAACCGCCGTTCGACTCTTTTCTAAAGCCGGTGTATTCGGCCCCTTCTCCACCGAAACCAATCACATCCATATGTGGGATGGTTGGGTAGAGATCTTGGAAAGCCGTGAGTAGATACTGCTGAATAACTTCTGTATCACCTTTAGTATACACATTGTGATAACCGATGCTGTGGCTCAGCGCTAGGCTAGCTTGAAAAGGTTCATTGAGGAAGGTTTGCAGTTTTAGGTTAACGTTTTCCGTTAAAGAAGAGAGCTGCTTTTGACTGATGTCTTGCACCATTTCTTCGTAGCTGCTCTTTTGAACAGCTACGATAGCGCCAATTGTAAAAATAAAAATGATTACAAATGGAATGATAACGGCGGTGCGAAGCGTAATATGCGTATTCCCTGGCATGCTCTCTTCTACTATTTATTGTTTTATCAATTTATTATACAAGCAGAGAATCAGGCTGTGGGAATTGTGAGTTACAAATTTATTACTGCTTACAATATTTTACCTGTTTGAAAGCACTAATAGAGTTCTTTCAGCTTTCTAGTCAGTGTGTTGCGTCCCCAGCCTAAGACCTTAGCTGCATCCTGCTTATGACCATTAGTATGATCAAGCGCTGCTTCAAGAAGTATACGCTCAAACTCAGGAAGTGCATAAGAAAGCAGCTCAGTTTCTCCTGAAGAGAGTGCCTGTTTTGCCCAGCCAGCTAACTGTTGTTGCCAACTGACGTCGCCCGAGAAGGTCTTGGTTGCTTTTTCTTCCATCAGTTCCGGTGGAAGATCGCTGGGTAGAATTTCGCTGCCACTTGCCATCACGGTTAACCAACGACAGATATTCTCTAGCTGGCGGACATTACCTGGCCAAGCGAGGCGATTGAGAGTTTCAACCGTGCTTGGATGGAGAGTTTTGATGTCTACGCCGAGCTCTTCAGCGGCTAAAGATAAGAAGTGTAGAGTCAACTTTTCGATATCTTGTCTGCGCTCACGCAGGGCAGGAATATGAATGCGAATAACGTTTAAGCGGTGAAACAAATCTTCTCGAAAATCTCCTTGATGAACGAGCTTTTCAAGGTTTTGGTGCGTTGCCGCGACAATGCGCACATCGACTTTTACTGCCGCATGCCCACCGACGCGGTAGAACTGACCATCGGCAAGAACACGCAACAGTCGTGTTTGGATATCTAACGGCATATCGCCGATTTCATCGAGAAACAAGGTGCCGCCGTTAGCTTGTTCGAAACGTCCTTGGCGTACACTGTTAGCGCCAGTAAATGCGCCTTTTTCGTGTCCAAATAGCTCAGACTCAATCAGATCTTTGGGAATCGCCGCCATGTTAAGGGCGATAAAAGGTTTCGCAGCGCGCGGGCTATGGCGGTGCAAAGCGTGAGCAACCAGCTCTTTACCGGTACCTGATTCACCGTTGATCAGGACGGAAATGGATGAGCGCGACAAACGGCCAATGGCACGAAACACTTCCTGCATAGCCGGTGCTTCACCTATGATTTCAGGGGCTTGTTCAAATTCAGGCTCTTGCGCGGCTTGTTGTTTTTTCTGTTCTTGATTGTGAGTAATGGCGCGTTCGACCAGAGTCAGGGTTTCGTCTACATCAAAAGGTTTTGGTAGGTATTCAAATGCCCCTTTTTGGTAGGCATTGACCGCAGCATCTAGATCGGAATGCGCGGTCATAATGATGACCGGTAGTTCAGGTGCGCGAGTTTGAACTTGATTAAGCAGCTCAATGCCATCCATACCTGGCATGCGAATATCTGAAACCAGTACATCTGGCGTTTCACGCTCTAATGCCAGTAACACACTCTCAGCGTCTGCAAATGTTTCGCATTTGATGTTGGCTGATGAGAGTGTTTTTTCTATCACCCAGCGTATCGAACTGTCGTCATCAACAACCCAAACGTATCCTTTACTCATAATTTTGATTCCCCAAACTGCTGCAAACGCGTAATTTTTGTATCGGCAAATAGCTTTAATCGACAAATAGCTTAAAGCGCCAAATTGTTTATATCGGTAAATAGACGGTGAAGATGGTTCTTCCCGGCCAACTTTCTACGTCTATTTTTCCTTTGTGTTGATCGATGAGATTCTGCGAAATCGAAAGCCCTAAGCCAGTGCCACCTTCTCGGCCACTGACCATGGGATAAAACAGCGTGTCTTGTAAGTCGGCTGGAATACCGGGCCCGTTGTCGATGACTTCTACCCGAGCCGCGAGCTTATGGCGCTGACCGTGGATGTTGGCTTGATGCACCGTTCTGGTGCGAATGGTGATTTTGCCGTGTTCCTGAGCTTGTAAGATCTGCCCTGCGTTACTGACGATGTTAAGAAATGCCTGCTCTATTTGATCGGTATCCATCAAGATGTCAGGCAAGCTAGGGTCATAGTCTCGCTCGATAATCACGGATTTACCCACGTCGAGTTCCACTAACTGACGCACCTTTTCTAAGATTAAGTGCAGGTTTTCAGTCTCTTTTTTACCTGGCCTTTGAGGCCCGAGCAATCTATCGACGAGGCTACGAAGTCTATCGGCTTGTTCTATGATGATCTGCGTGTATTCCGCCAAGCTTTGGTCTGGCAACATGCGCTCAAGTAGCTGCGCTGCACCACGTAAACCGCCTAATGGATTTTTGATTTCGTGGGCTAAGCCCCGAACCAGTAGTTTGGCGGCTTGCTGTTGAGCATGCTGATTGAGTTCTTGGCTAAGACGGCGTTGCTGACCAATCTTTCTCATTTCCACCAATAGCATCAGCTCCTTTTGCCAAGACAACGGGCTAACGGTGACTTCTAGCATCAGTGGTTTGCCATCAACCACAAAAGTCACGTCGCTGTCGGTAATGCTTTGACCGCTTTGTAGTGGCTGAGAAAGCAAAGCCAGATCCATAGAAGCATGTTGGATGAGCTTAGAAAGGGATTGGTCAACGATGCGTTTTGCACTTTGAGCAAACAGCTGTTCG
Organism: Vibrio aestivus; assembly: GCA_003263845.1. Classification (GTDB taxonomy): domain Bacteria; phylum Pseudomonadota; class Gammaproteobacteria; order Enterobacterales; family Vibrionaceae; genus Vibrio; species Vibrio aestivus. The sequence continues at coordinate 49,410 of JYJN01000170.1, forward strand.
GCGGCTGGATTGGCGTAGCGCACCACTAAGCTTTCATCGAGCATTAGCGTTGCTGTGACGACGTTGTTGAGAATGGTTGTACTGAGCTCGTTATTCACCGCTGCATCCCTATCATTGACCCATGATGTCGCAATGCACCAAAATGGTGCGACATGAATCTCAAGTATGGCGCATTGAGCGTGGAAGCTAAAGAAAAAAGTCCCTCAAACGTCCTTTTTCGAGGTTATTGAGGGCTCTTTCGAGAAGCACGCTGTAAATGCACCGTTATGGTGTTAGACGATGCAATAAGCTTGCCGTCTCTAAAGCTCTGAATTGAAAAGGTGTGTGTTCCGCGATCCACGTTTTTCAGCTGCCAATTGGGTTCATTCTTTGGTGCATCAAAACGTTGATTATTCATAATTAATTGCAGGCGCTCGCCTACTTGAAGGTCGCGATTAAGTTTGGCGGTGATGTTGATGAACCCAGCGTTGCTGCGTAAGGCTTCATCGTCTCGAGGAGAGGTAATGTCTATGGTTAAAGGTTGGTCGGCCTTTGGGGGTTTTGGTTGTGTCGACTCTGCGGCTTTAGGTTCAGCTTTGGGCTGAGGCTTATCAAATTTAGGTGCAGGCGCGTTAGCGTGGCTATCGGGCATCTGTATGAGCTTGGCCTTGGCATTTTGTGGGGTCTCGTTGAAGTGCAGAACGCCTTTGTCATCAACCCAGGTATACACATCTTGTGCAGTAACTGTTAGAGCAAACATCAGGGCGAAAAGTGTCAGACCTAGACTCACTGAGTTCAATGCCTTTAGAGATGCTAAGGTTGAAATGTTCTGCCACATATACGCCTACCTGAGTAATTTTAAGATGATAATTCAACATCTTAATTAGCTAGTGGGCGTGCGGAAATAAAAAAAGACTCGCCTGCGAGGCGAGTCTTTTTTATCTATGTAACAGACTGTGCAACTAGTGTTGCATATGCACAGTTAAGATTAAACTGAGTAGTACAGTTCAAACTCAAGTGGGTGAGTAGTCATGTTTACTTTCTCTACGTCTTGCGCTTTAAGATCGATGTAAGAATCGATGAAGTCGTCAGAGAATACACCGCCAGCTGTTAGGAACTCACGGTCTGCATCTAGTTCTTCTAGAGCTTCTTTTAGTGAGTAAGCAACCGTTGGGATTTCAGCTGCTTCTTCTGCTGGTAGGTCGTAAAGGTCTTTATCCATTGCTTCACCTGGGTGAATCTTGTTCTTGATACCGTCAAGACCAGCCATAAGCATTGAAGCGAAACATAGGTATGGGTTCGCAGATGGATCACCGAAGCGTAGCTCGATACGACGTGCTTTAGGGCTTGGTACCACTGGGATACGGATAGAAGCAGAACGGTTACGTGCAGAGTAAGCAAGCATAACTGGCGCTTCGAAGCCTGGTACAAGACGCTTGTACGAGTTAGTCGATGCGTTAGCAAATGCGTTGATTGCTTTAGCGTGCTTGATAACACCACCGATGTAGTAAAGTGCCATTTCAGACAGACCACCGTACTTATCACCAGCGAATAGGTTAACACCGTCTTTCGCTAGAGATTGGTGAACGTGCATACCAGAACCGTTGTCACCAACTAGTGGCTTAGGCATGAATGTCGCTGTTTTACCAAATGCGTGAGCAACGTTGTGTACAACGTACTTGTAAACTTGGATTTCGTCCGCTTTAGTTGTTAGCGTGTTGAAGCGAGTTGCGATTTCATTCTGACCCGCAGTAGCTACTTCGTGGTGATGCGCTTCTACTACTTGGCCCATCTCTTCTAGAATTAGACACATTGCAGAACGGATATCTTGAGAAGAGTCAACTGGAGCTACTGGGAAGTAACCACCTTTAACGCCTGGACGGTGACCTTTGTTACCGCCTTCGATGTCAGAACCTGTGTTCCAAGCAGCTTCGATGTCGTCAATCTTGAAGAAAGAACCAGACATGTCAGTTGCGAACTTAACATCGTCGAATAGGAAGAACTCTGGTTCTGGACCAACTAGTACAGTATCAGCGATACCTGTTGAACGTAGGTAGTCTTCAGCGCGCTTAGCGATTGAACGTGGGTCACGGTCGTAGCCTTGCATAGTTGCAGGCTCTAGGATGTCACAACGAATGTTTAGCGTTGCGTCTTCTGTGAATGGGTCAAGAACAGCACTTGATGCGTCTGGCATCATTACCATGTCAGACTCGTTAATGCCTTTCCAGCCAGCAACTGAAGAACCATCAAACATCTTACCTTCTTCAAAGAAGTCTGCGTCAACTTGGTGTGCAGGGATTGATACGTGCTGCTCTTTACCTTTTGTATCAGTAAAGCGTAAGTCTACAAACTTAACTTCGTTTTCTTGGATCAGTGATAGTACATTTTCTACTGACATCTTGGATAACCTCCAGTGTTGTTAAAGCGGTATTAGCTTGATTTAGCAAAATCTAGCATTGATTAATTTCATGACGTTGTTATTAATCGATGCTGTTTTGATTAAAGCCAAAATCATGCCAAAAAATTAATCCGTTAATTTTCAATATCTTAAGGGCTTATTGCTCAATGGTGATGCATCAATTGCACCAAAATGATCATTTGTTGCACCAAATTGGTGCCAATCGTTTGCTTTGCACCAATCTGAATCATTAAGCGAATACCATTCAGCCTTTGTTTTAGTCGGTTGTCAAACGTATTTGTGTGCGTCGGATTAGAGTTTGTCCCAAACCCTGACGTCATCTAATCTTACTGAAGAGGAAATTCGCTGTGATAGATCACATATTTCTGGGTTTTTCGCCAGAATCTGGTACATTACGGTCGTTTTTTTAATCAAATAAGCAATGCTCGGGAAATATTGAGTTTCTATGAGGGTTGCTTCTTTTATAAGTGAATCAAAATCCATGGCTACTCCACAGATTGATAAATTAAGAAATATCGCGATCATCGCGCACGTTGACCACGGTAAAACAACGTTGGTTGATAAGCTGCTTCAACAGTCAGGCACGCTAGAGTCTCGCGGTGAAACTGAAGAGCGAGTCATGGACTCGAACGATATCGAGAAAGAGCGTGGTATTACCATTCTTGCTAAGAACACGGCAATCAACTGGAACGACTACCGAATCAACATCGTAGATACTCCAGGACACGCGGACTTCGGTGGTGAAGTTGAGCGTATCATGTCGATGGTTGACTCTGTTCTTCTTATCGTTGATGCGGTTGACGGCCCAATGCCTCAAACGCGTTTCGTAACTCAAAAAGCGTTCGCTCACGGCCTTAAGCCAATTGTTGTAATCAACAAGATCGACCGCCCAGGTGCACGTCCTGATTGGGTTATGGACCAAGTATTCGACCTATTCGACAACCTAGGTGCAACTGACGAACAGCTAGACTTTAAAGTAGTTTACGCATCAGCACTTAACGGTTGGGCGACGAAAGAAGAAGGCGAAACGTCTGACAACATGGAAGCGCTTTTCGAAACTATCGTTGAAGAAGTAGCGGCTCCACAAGTTGACCTAGACGGTCCACTGCAAATGCAAGTTTCTCAGCTAGATTACAGCTCTTACGTAGGTGTTATCGGCGTTGCTCGCGTGAGTCGCGGTAGTGTTAAGCCAAACCAACAAGTAACGGTTGTGAGCGCAGACGGCAAAACTCGTAACGGTAAAGTGGGTACAGTTATGGGTTACCTTGGTCTTGAGCGTCACGACGTTGAGCAAGCAAATGCTGGCGACATCGTTGCTATTACGGGTCTTGGTGAGCTGAAGATTTCTGACACTATCTGTGCGCAGAACCAAGTTGAAGCGCTTCCAGCACTGTCTGTTGATGAGCCAACAGTAACCATGACGTTCCAAGTAAACACGTCTCCATTCGCTGGTAAAGAAGGTAAGTTCGTGACTTCACGTAACATCCTTGAGCGTCTAGAGAAGGAACTGGTTCACAACGTTGCACTGCGCGTTGAGCAAACTGACGATCCAGACAAATTCCGCGTATCAGGTCGTGGTGAACTTCACCTATCTATCCTGATCGAGAACATGCGTCGTGAAGGTTTTGAGCTAGCAGTATCTCGTCCAGAAGTAATCATCAAAGAAGAAGATGGTCAGCTAATGGAACCGTTTGAAACGGTAACAATCGACGTTCTTGAAGAGCACCAAGGCGGCATCATGGAGAACATCGGCCTGCGTAAAGGTGAGCTGACAGATATGTCTCCAGATGGTAAAGGCCGTGTTCGTATGGACTTCGTTATGCCATCTCGTGGTCTAATCGGCTTCCAAACTGAATTCATGACGCTAACGTCTGGTTCTGGTCTTCTTTACCACTCATTTGATCACTACGGTCCACACAAAGGTGGCGAGATCGGTCAACGTATCAACGGCGTACTGATTTCTAACGGTATGGGTAAAGCGCTAACAAACGCACTATTCAACCTACAAGAGCGTGGCCGTATGTTTATTGGTCACGGTGTTGAAGTTTACGAAGGTATGGTGGTTGGTATCCACAGCCGCGACAACGACCTAACAGTAAACGTACTAAAAGGTAAGCAGCTAACCAACGTTCGTGCATCTGGTACTGATGACGCACAGGTTCTAACTCCGCCAATCAAGATGACGCTTGAGCAAGCACTTGAGTTCATCGATGACGACGAGCTAGTAGAAGTAACACCTGAAAGCATTCGTATCCGTAAGAAGTTCCTAACGGAAAGCGATCGTAAGCGTGCTTCTCGCGCTGCGAAGTAATCGCGATACGCAAAAGTAGCGACAAGCTAGAATAACAAAGCCCCGAAGTGATTAGCTTCGGGGCTTTTTCGTTCAGAGTACGTTCTTGTTTGCAGCCTTACTTTTTGCGGTAGCCGATTCAGTCTGAAACTCGTGGGCTTATTTCGCGACGTCTTCAATATGTTGTTGGACGAATTGAACGCGTTCTTCTATTGACATGAAGGGCACATCAATCACTTCAAAACCCAGCGTTTGATACACTTCCACTAACGCATTGTGGATCTCTATCGCGCCTTCAAATGGGTAAGGGCGCACTTCATCTTGCACATAGATTGAAGCTTCAGGTCGGCATAAGAAGGCTTGAGGGTGGTAGCCTTTGCTCGCTTCAAGGTAGTGCTCATCAACATTGAGATCCCCTTGGCGTAGGTAACCACAGATATCAGGGATAGCGCGGTCAAGGAAAGCAACATCGTGGGTGCTTGCTTGTATCTTCTGTTCACTCATGACATCTAAGCAAAGCTTGGCAAACGCGGCCAAATCTACCCAAGGTAAAATGCCATCGGGCTTTTGACTTTCTTGTTCGATTAGGCGTCTAGAGGATTCTTCAAAGGTGGCAAAACCTTGCTCGGCTAATCCATTGACTAATGTCGTTTTGCCCGCGCCAGGGCCTCCTGAAATGATAATAGGCTTCATTCGTTGTTACTTGCTCTCAGTGTTTTAAATTGTTTTTTTCTTTTATTTATTGTTGAGCTGATTTAAGAACTTATCTGATTCTTCAATCGCTGCGTTCATCTGTTCAATCGCAAAGGCGATGTCTTTTTCTAAGCTCATAAACTCGCCTTGCAGTGAACCGATCGCACTCGCATTGAGGTTATGTTTCAGATAAAGGGTGTTGTCTCTGAGAGTATTCAAAACAGGCGTCATTTTTTGCTCAGCGCGTTTCATCGCTGATAGCATGGTGTTGTATGAACGTTGAGTCTCTTTGAGCTTTTGTTCGCTTGAACGGCGCAACTTGTCGCTGGTGTAGAGGTCTAGCTCATCTTGCCACTCGGAAAAGAGGGCTTCTGAGACGTCTTCAATGGATGCGATGCGATCGCTAACGTCTTGCGCCGCTTTTTCGCTGTCTTGATACTTGTCGTTGATCTGATTGTAAACCGCTTCTAAATCGCCACCATCGAAATTAGTCAGGGCAGAAAGGGCTTCTAGAGCGCTGGTAAACTCTTGTTGGGCGTCTTGTTGTGACTCTTTGGCGTCTTCAACACGATCAACCATGATGTCTCGCTTATGGTAACCCACCTGTTCCATGGCTGAGTAGTAAGTGGATTGGCATCCGGTTAAGGTCAACACTGAGATGAGGATCGCAATCAAGTAGGGCATCATAGTTTCCTTTCTATTAGAATAACTTGAGTAGTTACCTAAGCGCCTTTGCGCGCTATGGCTAGCTTTGTACAGAATGGATGACTTGATAGGGAGATACAAGTTGAAATTGGATGAAACAGTGAAGCAGGGTCTCTTTTTTGCTCGCTATTTATGGGCTCGAGTTCAGCATGATAGAGTCAATGTGAATGCGGGTTACCTCGCGTATATCACTCTGCTGTCGATTGTACCGATGCTGACGGTATTACTTTCCGTGCTCTCTTCTTTTGCCGTGTTTTCTAATGCGGGTGATGTCATTCAAGACTTTGTGATCACTCACTTTGTGCCTGCCGCGGGTGATGCTGTGAAAGCGGCTTTAGCGGAGTTTATTGCTAATACTGGCAAGATGACGGCGGTTGGTGGCCTATTCTTGTTTGTTGCTGCTCTAATGTTGATCTCCAACATCGATAAAAATCTTAACTATATTTGGCGTGTGCACACCAAGCGACGTGCGGTATTCTCATTTTCGATGTACTGGATGGTATTAACGCTTGGCCCGATTTTAGTGGGCGCGAGTATCGCGGCGACCTCGTACATTACTTCACTTCGTTTCATCGACAGCGATGCTCTGTCTGGCGCTTACAATTTATTCCTGCGCTGGCTGCCGTTCTGGCTCTCTTTCTTTGCTTTTGCTGGCCTGTATATGTTGGTGCCAAATAAGAAGGTGCGTTTTTCTCATGCCATGATAGGGGCGATTGTGGCGGCGATTTTGTTCGAACTCAGCAAAAAAGGGTTTGCCGCATATATTACTCAGTTTCCTTCTTATCAACTGATTTATGGCGCGCTTGCAGCTATTCCGATCCTGTTTGTTTGGGTCTACCTGTGTTGGCTCATCGTATTGATTGGTGCGGAAATCACCGCCGCTCTAGGTGAGCGCAATCAGTGGAGTCAGCCTGCAGACGTGGTAAACTCTGCGCCACTAATTGACGAACAACAAGAAGGAAACGAGAGTGATCGCACTGATTCAGCGTGTAAGTGAAGCTGCTGTCCGAGTAGAAGGTGAAGTAGTTGGAGAAATCGACCAAGGTCTACTTGTCTTACTTGGTGTGGAAAAAGACGATGATGAAGCCAAAGCTAAACGTCTGATGGAGCGTGTCACCACTTATCGTGTGTTTGAAGACGAAAACGGCAAGATGAACCTGAACGTTAAGCAAGTGAACGGAAAGGTGTTGGTGGTGTCTCAATTTACGTTGCCAGCAGATACCAAAAAAAGGCACGCGAGCGGGCTTTTCTCGAGGTGCTCACCCAGTAGATGCTGAGCGTCTTTACGATTATTTCGCGGATCAATGCGAACAAGTACTGCCGACAGAGCGCGGCCGTTTTGCCGCTGACATGAAAGTTTCATTGGTCAACGATGGACCGTGACCTTTTGGCTGCAAGTATAAGAATAAGTAGGTCAACACACCCTAGGCAATTCTCGCTGAACCACGAACCTTGAGGTTACTTGGGTATAATTATGAGCTTAAAGGCTTAATTTTGCTGTTGTAACAGCAGGCTGTTTACAAGAATGGAATCGAGAGATGTTTAAATTAATAACCCCGACCACGGATAATCAGCTCAATAAGTATTATCACTTTCGTTGGCAAATGTTGAGAGAGCCATGGCGTATGCCAATTGGCTCTGAGCGCGATGAATACGATCCGATGAGTCATCATCGTATGATCGTCGATGGTCGAGGCCGTCCGATTGCCATTGGGCGTTTATATATTACGCCGGACAGTGAAGGCCAAATTCGCTATATGGCGGTAAAGAATAACCGCCGTAGTAAAGGCATGGGTTCGCTTGTATTAGTGGCGTTGGAGTCGCTAGCGCGTCAGGAAGGGGCGAAGCGTTTAGTGTGTAATGCACGTGAAGATGCTATCCAATTTTATAAGCGCAATGGATTTGAAACTCGTGGTGAATTAAACGACCAACGTGGCCCGGTTCGTCACCAGCAGATGGTAAAACCACTCGACCCAATGGCAAATGTACTGCGTAAACCAGAGTGGTGTAGTGAACTGCAAGAGCGCTGGGAAAATCAAATTCCAATCAGTGACAAGATGGGGATTAAAATCACTCAGTACACGGGCTATCAATTTGAATGCAGTGCTCAACTGAACCCAAACCTCAACCCTCATAACACGATGTTTGCAGGCTCGGCCTTTACGTTGGCGACTCTGACGGGTTGGGGCATGGCTTGGCTACTACTGAAAGAGCGAAACCTGCAAGGGGATATAGTATTAGCAGACAGTCGAATTCGTTATCGTCATCCGGTCGAACAAAACCCAGTTGCGAGCACATCATTAGATGGGATTAGTGGTGACTTAGACCGCTTGGCATCGGGTCGAAAAGCGCGTATTGCGATTCATGTGACCATCAATAGTGGTGATACAGAAGCGGTAGAGTTTATCGGCACTTACATGCTCATCCCAAACTATAAGTCTTTACTTAGCAACTAGATTAATCAGTAGATAAGTAACTCAGGAGTGCCTATTCTTCGCCATTAATCCTCTATGGCTAGGCACTCTAGTAAGGCCCCTGACAACAACTCATATCTAGCTTTCTGGCACGGCTGGGTCAACTCGATATAGAGGTGATCATGTTGTGCGTCGAGCAAATCTATTTCTCCGGAAATTTGTCCTTCTCCATTGTGATGAGTCGTAACGGTGATTTGACCACGCTTGGCATTGACATGGACAGGCTCAGGCTCAAACGGCATGACGAGTGAGCGTTTCACGCCATCAAGCTCTTGACTGAGAAGCAGCGTTGCTTCGCGTGCGGATGCAGTGAGCTCCCCGTGGAGTGAATGTTCAAAGAGTACTGAATCACTGGCAAACCCGTTGAACTGTCCAGTGATTTCTAGCAACCCGTCCAATTGCCAGGCGTCTGCGATGAAAGGAGTGAGTACAGGCAAAGAAGGAAGCCCATCGGCGCTAAAGTCTAAGGCCCATGGATGACCTTTGGATGCCATATCATACACGCCGCTGATGTCGACATAGCCTTGGTCTAGAGGTAGGTAGAAACGGTCTAGGCTCCATTGCCCGTTGCGAGATTGAGTTTCAATGATCGCTTGGCTAGTGATGAGCTCGCCATAGCTGGCACTGTTTGCTGTCGCTTCAAGCTGACCATTCCACAGCCCGAGTTGCTTCTCTTTAAGTAGCTCTAGCTGGCGAGCGCGTACATTAACCCCAGATAGCTGCCAATAAGGCTCTTCAAACAGTTGGATGACTTGGCTGTTGGTGATATCGACTTGAGCAACTGAGAGTGCCTTCAGTCCTTTTCCATGTTCTAGCAGAGCAAGCCATTTTGGCGTCTCATCGATTGTCCACTTAATACCGTTAACTTTGAGCAGGTCTAGGTGTAGCGAGTTTGGCGTAATACGGCCCGCGAGTTGCAGTCGACCTTGCTCAAAGTCGGTGTCGAGTTCTGTAATGGAAATAGCGTTTGAATCTAGCGTCACTTTTGCTGTGGCATCTACCCATTTCAGATCTTGATACTTCAGAGTATCGGCATGAAATGATAAGTAACCTTGCTGCTGCCAAAAGTTTTTAGCGGGGTAGAGGTTTTCTAACGACAGATCGAGATTTTGCGCGCTAAAGCCGTTGAATTCGATGTTAGCAGTCAGCAGATCAAGGCTATTGATGTGATGAACGGATCGAGTCAGCTTTTCCATTAAATCGCGGTTAATCGGTTTGTCGTCGCTGAGATTGAGCTTATCTACGGTGACATTTATTAGTGACCAGCCGCTTTCAAATTGCTCAGCTTGGCCTGAAATGGAGGTTTCTCGCCAGATGAATGAAGCTCCGTAGACAGTGCTGTCTTTGGGTTGATACTGCACATCTATCAAGAAATCATCAATCGCTTCACCTTGATAGTAAAAATGGTCAGCAGAAAGCTGAATGGAGCCGAAGGGAAGAAGCTGCTGGTGTGTTTCCCATTGAGGCTGTTTAAACTGGGCATTGACGCCGTGACCAATGAGACCGTTGTAATCGATGTCCGCGTTGTTAAAGGCCAACTGGTATAGGAAGATTTGGTCAAAGAGTGGATGCAGTTCGTGCTGGTCTGTGAGCGTAAACCCATCAACAACGATACTATCGATGGCAAGTTTGCCATCGCGCGTGATGTCTGGGTTTATCCAAAGTTCAACTTGATCGATGTGTTGAGTATTTGGTTCGTCACCAAAGGTGATGTCTTGCGCGGTGAAGTGCCAAGGAAATGCGTAGGTTAGCGTTTCAACTTGAATCTTATGGTTGAGAGACTTTAGGAAGTAATTAGCCCCGTTTGCGGCGAAAGGCGTATGCAAAATGGCAAACAAACTACCCATAGTCAAAGCAGTAAGCATTACCAACAGCGCTAAAGCGATATAGACCTTTCTCATTTCTCAAACCGGTTGTCCTAACTCAGTGATAGCTTGGAGCAATTTCTCGGTGTCATCAATAAAAAAAGCCCCTTAAATAAGGGGCTTGTAACTTAGTTATCAGTTTTCAAACAAATCGTCTTCAATCAGTCGAGTTGTGGGCCAGCTTCAACCAGTGCTTTACCTTCTGAGTTATCAGTGTATTTCACAAAGTTATTGATGAAGCGCTGTGCTAGATCGGTCGCTTTGCTTTCCCACTGCAGTGGGTCAACGTAGGTATCGCGTGGGTCTAGGATTTCCGGATCGACACCAGGTAGTGCGGTTGGCACTTCTAGGTTGAAGATTGGAATGTCCTTGGTTTGGGCTTTTTCGATTGAACCATCTAGGATGGCATCGATGATGGCGCGTGTATCTTGGATTGAGATTCGCTTGCCGCTGCCATTCCATCCTGTATTCACTAGGTAAGCTTCAGCGCCCGCTGCTTCCATACGTTTTACTAGTACTTCTGCGTACTTGGTTGGGTGAAGCGTTAGGAATGCCGCGCCGAAACACGCAGAGAAGGTTGGGGTTGGCTCAGTGATGCCACGTTCAGTACCAGCAAGTTTGGCGGTAAAGCCAGACAGGAAGTGGTACTTGGTTTGCTCTGGTGTCAGTTTAGACACTGGAGGAAGCACACCAAATGCATCAGCAGACAGGAAGATCACTTTATTGGCATGACCGCCTTTCGATACAGGCTTAACGATGTTGTCGATGTGGTGGATTGGGTACGATACGCGAGTGTTTTCTGTTTTTGAGTTATCGTCGAAATCGATAGAACCATCATTGCGAACAGTCACGTTTTCTAATAGCGCATCGCGGCGAATCGCGTTGTAGATATCAGGCTCAGCTTCTTTCGATAGCTTGATGGTTTTCGCGTAGCAGCCACCTTCGAAGTTAAATACGCCGTCATCATCCCAGCCATGTTCGTCGTCGCCGATCAATGCGCGTTTAGGATCAGTTGATAGGGTTGTTTTACCTGTACCCGATAGGCCGAAGAAGATCGCAACGTCGCCCTCTTCCCCCATATTGGCACTACAGTGCATTGATGCGATGTCTTTCAGTGGAAGGAAGTAGTTCATCATCGCGAACATACCTTTCTTCATTTCACCGCCATACCAAGTGCCGCCAATAAGCTGCATGCGCTCAGTAAGGTTAAACACTGTGAAGTTTTCAGAGTTCAGACCATGCTCTTCCCACTTCTGGTTTGTACACTTCGCACCATTCATGACTACGAAGTCTGGCTCAAACGTTGCCAGTTCTTCTTCAGAAGGGCGAAGGAACATGTTTTTCACGAAGTGCGCTTGCCACGCTACTTCAGTAATGACTCGGATACTGAGGCGAGTGTCGGGGTTGGCGCCACAGTAGCCATCAATGACGAATACGCGCTTGCCTGAAAGCTGGTCAGTGACGAGTGCTTTCAGATCATTCCAAACGGCTTGGTCAATCGCTTTGTTATCGTTTTTAACCGCATCGGATGTCCACCACATATGTTCTTCTGTCGTAGCATCTTTAACGATATATTTATCTTTAGGTGAGCGTCCAGTGAAGATTCCTGTGTCGACAGCAACCGCTCCCAGCTCGGTTACTACACCTCGTTCAAAACCTTCCAGATCAGCGCATGTTTCCTCGGCAAAAAGCATTTCGTAGCTTGGGTTGCGAACAACCTCTTTAACGTTATGCAGTCCGTGTTTAGTAAGATCGATTGTTGCAGCCTTTGTATGTTCCATAACGGTCATAGGTGCTCCTTATAACGATATATTGTAGGGATTTTGTAAGAATTTTATTATTTTTTATCTGCTCACCATGCTAGCAACGTAACTCTGGCAAAACAGGGATATAGGTCAAAATATATCCACAATTTTGTTGGGGCTTTAAGTGTTTCGTCACATATTGGTTATAACAAGTTTATCCCTTCCGCAAAGGTTTGCGCTAGACCAAATTGATTAATACTTGCTTAAAATTAAGCCGTTATAAAGTTACGGGTGAGGGTGGCAATGGCGGGGGTTTGATCACAAAAAAGCCAGCATTAAGCTGGCCTTTGTTGGGTAAATTACGTACTTGATGTGATGTACAAATTAATGCAGCGTATCTGGGCCTGAAGTTGCCTCGATAAACAAAGCCTTAATCTCTGGTTCATCAAAAGAATATGTTGTGCCACAGTAATCACAATGTAAAGAAACAGCGCCTTCTTTGGCCAAAATGTCATAAATTTCATCTTGGCTCACAGTGACGATTGCAGCACCACTTCGTTCTCGTGAACAGCCGCAGTGGAATTGCACTGGTTGAGGGTCAAATAACCGAACTTTCTCCTGATTGTACAAGCGGTATAGCAGCTCGTTAGCTTCTAGAGTAAACAGCTCTTCATCTTTAATGGTGTCTGTTAACTGTTCGAGGTGTTCAAAGTCATCAGGTGAACCAGTACCATCAGGCATTACCTGAATCAGCATGCCAGCAGCATGAGGTTTACCTTCTACTTCACCGGTGCGGATCCATAGACGAGTTTTAAGCTGTTCTGAGTTGGCGAAGTAACCTTCTAGTACTTGAGCTAGGTTGTCACCTTCCAAACCAACCACACCTTGATAGCGTTCGCCTTTCTTAGGGTCAATTGTGATAACCAGGTAACCTTTACCGATCATGTCGTGCAGTGTTGCGTCATCGGCGATCTCGCCTTTAAAGCGGCCTACGCCACGAAGTTTTTGGTCATGGTCGCCATTAATAACGGCAAGCGACACTGGGCCATCACCTTGCAGTTGCATGGTGATAGAGCCTTCAAATTTAAGAGTGGCAGTCAGTAGTGCCGTTGAAACCAATAGCTCACCCAGTAGCTTTTGCAGTGCTACAGGGTATTCCTTGCTCGAAATAATTTGTTGGTACGCTTCATCCAGTTGTACCAATTCACCACGTACTGAAAGGTCTTCAAATAGGTAGCGATTTAAAACGTTGTTTGCCATGTGGCTATTCCTCGTGGCTGGGTCAGCTTATTGATGTTTAAATTTGATGATGTTGCGACGCTGCTTTTTATCAGGGCGGCGTTCAGGGCTTGGGTTGTGAGCATGCATCTTACGCTGCTCTGCGTTGTGCTCACGTTTAGCCAAGCTTTCGGGAGTTTCAGAGTAGAGTGTTTGAGCGACTGGCGCTCCACGGCGTTGATCAGAGATCTTCTCGATGACAACGGTCTTCTCTTCGTGCCCTTGTCTTAAGGTAATAATAGCACCGAGCTCGACGATTTTGCTGGGCTTGCTACGTTGGCCATTGTAATGGACTTTACCGCCATCGACCATATTACGAGCAATTGAGCGAGTTTTGTAAAAGCGGGCCGCCCAGAGCCATTTGTCGAGTCTTACGGCTTCTTTTTCAATTTCGTTGTTTGAACCCATTATTTACAAAAAACCTTCAATATTTTGGTGCAGTTTCAATTATTGAAGGTAACAATGGTGTTGTGCTTCCATTTTTTCAAGGCACATGACAAATTATCGTTGGAATATAATAGGCATTATTCCTTAGGGCTGTGCTATATTTTCCAACTTATTCAATCTAGTACCGCAAGCTATTGGAATTTTGAGGCATCAGAGGAAGAGATGGAAATAGGGAAGGTGAATGCCTCGTCGTTTTTATCGGCGTTGCAACAAGGTAAATCAGAGCACATGCAACGACGATTAAGCGTTGCGATCGCGCTGGTCTTCTTGGTGCTTTCTGCGTGGTTGGCCGGGAAAATGGTTTGGCTATTCTCAAATGACGCACAAGTCGCACCATGGCAACCTACAACGTCCTCCAATACGGCTTCATCTGGCCCTGCCCTTACCGACATTGCAGAACTGCAACGCAGCTTTTTGTTTGGTGAATATACCAATAACCCTGAGCCTGTCGCGGCGCCTGTTGTCACCGATGCGCCCAAAACTCGCCTTAACCTTATTCTTGTCGGTGCGGTAGCGAACTCAAATCCTGAACGCGGCTTAGCCGTTATTGCTAATCGTGGTCAGCAATCCACTTATGGCGTGGGTGAAGTTATCGATGGTACGCGCGCAAGACTAAAAGCGGTTTTAATTGATCGCGTCATTATTGAAAACTCAGGTCGAGATGAAACACTCATGCTTGAGGGAATCGAATACAAACGCTTGGAACAGCCCTCTCAAGCGAGCGCACCTAAGCAAGATAACTCTGCTGTAAATAGTAACTCTGACTCGCAACTCGAGAAAATAAAAGCCGAGATAACCGCAGAACCTCAGAAAATCTTCCAGTATGTAAGATTATCGCAAGTGAAAAGAGACGGTGATATTTTGGGCTACCGCGTAAGCCCAGGTCGTCAGCCGGAACTGTTTAATTCAGTCGGCTTGCAAAACGGCGACATCGCCATTCAATTAAATGGTCAGGACCTCACAGATCCTGAAGCCATGAGTAACATATTTAAATCCATTGCAGAGGTCAGCGAGCTCAACCTGACTGTAGAACGTAGTGGTCAGCAACACGATATCTATATCGAATTTTAGTCCTCGTGCCCAAGAGCATGAGCGAAGGAGAAACAAGTGAAGCATTGGCTTAAAAAAAGTGCTTGGCTGTTGGCAGGGAGCCTATTGGTATCCCCGACGATGGCGCAGACCGACAATTTCAGTGCCAGTTTTAAAGGCACCGACATTCAAGAATTCATCAATATCGTTGGTCGAAATTTAGAAAAAACCATCATTGTAGATCCATCCGTTCGCGGTAAAGTCGACGTTCGTAACTATGACACCTTAAACGAAGACCAATACTACGGCTTCTTCTTAAGTGTACTTGAAGTATACGGCTACGCTGTGGTTGAAATGGATAATGGCATTCTTAAAGTCATTAAGTCCAAAGATGCTAAAACGGCAGCTGTGCCTGTTTTAGGCAATGACGACCCAGCTTTCGGCGATCAGGTGATTACTCGCGTGGTGGCAGTACGTAATGTGTCTGTTCGTGAGCTCTCTCCTTTATTACGTCAACTTACCGATAATGCTGGCGCAGGTAACGTGGTCCACTACGACCCTTCGAATATCATTTTGATCACTGGCCGCGCAGCTACCGTAAACAAATTGGCGGATATTATTCGTCGTGTCGACCAAGCGGGTGACAAAGAAATTGAAGTGGTAGAGCTTGCCAATGCCTCTGCCGCGGAAATGGTGCGTATTGTTGAAGCGCTAAACAAAACCACAGACGCAAAAAACACGCCTGCCTATTTGCAGCCAAAGTTGGTTGCCGATGACCGCACTAACTCCATTCTGATTTCTGGCGACCCTCAAGTTCGTGAACGTCTACGTCGCCTAATTCAACAGCTTGATGTTGAAATGGCAACTCGTGGGAACAACCAAGTGGTTTATTTGCGTTACGCTAAAGCCGATGAGCTGGTGGACGTTTTAAAAGGTGTTTCCGACAACTTACAGGCTGAAAAACAGGGTGGTACACAGGGCGCAAGTAGTAATCGTGGTGAAGTGGTTATTGCAGCGCATACAGGAACGAACGCACTGGTTCTCACGGCGCCGCCAGATATTATGAATGCTCTGACCGATGTGATTGCTCAGCTAGACATTCGCCGTGCTCAAGTACTGATTGAAGCTTTGATTGTTGAAATGGCAGAAGGCGACGGCATCAACCTTGGCGTTCAGTGGGGTAACCTTGAAACGGGTGCGATGATTCAGTACAGCAATACGGGTGCATCAGTTGGCCAAGTGATGGTTGGCCTGGAAGAGGCGAAAGACACGACCAAGACGACAGCCGTGTACGATTCAGACGGCAACTTCCTGCGTAACGAAACCACTACCGAAGAAGGCAGCTATGATACCTTGGCAGCAGCTCTAGGTGGGGTGAACGGAGCGGCTGTGAGTGTGATGATGGGTGATTGGACGGCGCTGATTAGTGCAGTTGCTTCCGACTCAACCTCGAACATTCTGTCTTCTCCAAGTATTACCGTGATGGACAATGGCGAAGCCTCGTTTATCGTTGGTGAAGAAGTTCCAGTTCTGACTGGTTCAACCGCCGGTTCCAGTAATGACAACCCTTTCCAAACCGTAGACCGTAAAGAAGTCGGCATTAAGCTGAAAGTGACGCCGCAAATTAACGAAGGTAACTCGGTTCAATTAGATATCGAACAAGAAGTCTCGAACGTACTCGGTGCAAATGGTGCGGTTGACGTTCGTTTTGCTAAACGACAGCTTAATACTTCAGTGATGGTTGAAGATGGCCAAATGATTGTACTGGGTGGTTTGATTGATGAGCGCGCACTTGAAAGTGAATCTAAAGTACCATTGCTTGGTGACATTCCTTATTTAGGTCAGTTGTTTAGATCAACCAGCTCTCAGGTTGAGAAAAAGAACCTGATGGTATTCATCAAGCCAACCATCATTCGCGATGGTATGACTGCGGATGGCATTACTCAGCGTAAGTACAACTTTATCCGTGCTGAACAGCTTTTCAATGCCGATAAAGGCATGCGATTGATGGATGATGCGAATATTCCAGTTTTGCCAGAATATGGCAAAGAGATCACTCATCCTGCGGAGATCCAAGCCTTCATTGATCAGATGGAAGCTAAGTAATGAGCGAAGTTGTCACCGAAGCCGCTACCGAAGTTATGATTCGTCGACTGCCATTTAGTTTTGCTAATCGCTACAAGTTGGTGATGGAGCATGCTGAAGGCCAAAGCGTGCTCTACTATGTTGAGCCGCTTCAAATGGAAGCGATAGTAGAAGTTAAACGTGTGGTTCAGACTGATTTTGCTTTGGTGGCACTGAGTGAGCAAGAGTTTGAAGTTAAGTTGACTCAAAGTTATCAACGTGATTCGTCAGAAGCGCGCCAGTTGATGGAAGATATTGGGGCAGATAGCGATGATTTCTTCTCATTAGCAGAAGAGCTGCCGCAAGATGAAGATCTACTCGAATCTGAAGACGATGCACCTATCATCAAACTTATCAATGCGATGCTGGGTGAAGCGATTAAGGAGGGTGCGTCGGATATCCATATCGAAACCTTCGAAAAATCGCTCTCTATTCGCTTTAGGATCGATGGTGTATTACGTGATGTACTTGCCCCGAGCCGCAAACTTGCACCGCTACTAGTATCGCGTGTTAAGGTCATGGCTAAACTTGATATCGCAGAGAAGCGTGTTCCTCAAGATGGTCGTATTTCATTGCGGATTGGCGGACGTGCCGTTGATGTTCGTGTATCCACTATGCCTTCATCGCATGGTGAGCGAGTCGTAATGCGTCTTCTTGATAAAAACGCTACGCGTCTTGACCTGCATAGCTTAGGGATGACAGAGAGTAATCATCAAAGTTTCCAATCCATGATCCAAAGGCCACACGGTATTATCTTGGTAACGGGACCGACAGGTTCTGGTAAATCGACCACTTTGTATGCCGGCTTGAGCGAAATTAACAGCAACGAACGCAACATCTTGACTGTTGAAGACCCGATTGAATTTGATATCGATGGCATTGGCCAGACTCAGGTCAATCCAAAAGTGGATATGACTTTTGCGCGTGGTCTGCGTGCCATTTTACGTCAAGATCCAGACGTGGTGATGGTCGGTGAGATTCGCGACTTGGAAACAGCGCAGATTGGTGTTCAAGCCTCCTTAACAGGTCACTTGGTGATGTCAACACTGCATACCAATACTGCGGTGGGTGCGATTACGCGCTTGCGTGATATGGGTATCGAACCTTTCCTTATCTCTTCCTCTCTACTTGGGGTCTTAGCACAGCGATTAGTGCGCACATTATGTAGTGATTGTAAGCAGAGTTACCACGCGGATAATGAACAAAAACGCTGGTTTGGTGTCGATAGTGATGAAGATCTTACGCTGTATAAAGCGGTAGGTTGCGAAAAGTGTAATCACAAAGGTTATCGAGGGCGTACTGGCATACATGAGCTATTGCTAGTGGATGATAAGGTTCAGGAGCTGATTCATAGCGAAGCGGGCGAGCAAGCAATTGAGAAATGCATCCGAGCTAACACGCCAAGTATTCGCGCTGATGGTTTACATAAAGTTCGCCAAGGAATTACCTCACTTGAAGAGGTGATGCGAGTGACTAAGGAAACCTAATGGCGGCATTTGAATACAAAGCGCTAGATGCAAAGGGTAAACGTAAGAAAGGCGTTATTGAAGGTGATAACGCGCGTCAGGTACGAGCCAGGCTAAAAGAGCAAGGGTTAGTACCAATCGAAGTGATTGAAACGAAAGCGAAGGCCGCTAAAGCGAGCAGCAATAAAGGAGCGGTTAGCTTTAAACGCGGTATTAGCACTCCAGATTTAGCATTAATCACTCGTCAGCTATCAACGCTCGTTCAATCGGGCATGCCCCTTGAAGAGTGTTTGAAAGCCGTTTCCGAGCAGTCCGAGAAACCTCGTATACGTACCATGTTGGCGGCTGTGCGCTCTAAGGTGACCGAAGGGTATACGTTGGCTGACAGCTTGGCCGATTATCCGCACATCTTTGATGAGCTATTTCGTTCTATGGTGGCAGCGGGTGAAAAATCCGGTCACTTGGATTCGGTATTGGAGCGTTTAGCGGACTACGCAGAAAATCGTCAAAAAATGCGTTCAAAACTTCAACAGGCGATGATCTATCCGGTGGTTCTAGTGGTCTTTGCAGTTGGTATTGTGGCGTTTTTGCTTGCAGCGGTTGGTACCAAAAATTATCGATCAATTTGTACAGATGGGGCAGGGGTTACCGCGCTCAACTCAAATTTTGCTCGATTCGAGTGATTTTGTGCAAGAGTGGGGTGTCGCTCTGGTGATCGGCACCTTGGTTCTGATCAGTTTCTGCCGCTGGCTTCTGAGTAAAGAAGCGATTCGGTTGAGTTGGGACCAAAAAGTACTGGCGATGCCCATCATCGGCAAAATTACCAAGGGGCTGAACACGGCACGTTTCGCACGAACTCTATCGATTTGTACCTCAAGCGCCATTCCTATCCTTGAGGGGATGAAAGTGGCGGTGGATGTGATGACCAATCAATACGCCAAAAAACAGGTGCTATTGGCGGTTGATGGTGTTCGCGAAGGGGCAAGCTTGCGCAAAGCGCTAGAGCAGACGCGCCTCTTCCCCCAATGATGTTGCACATGATTGCCAGTGGTGAGCAAAGTGGCGAGCTTGAAAGCATGCTAAACCGCGCCGCTGATAACCAAGATTCCAGTTTTGAATCGACCGTCAATATTGCGTTAGGTATCTTCACACCAGCTCTCATCGCATTGATGGCAGGCCTTGTGCTGTTTATTGTAATGGCGACCTTAATGCCAATTTTGGAAATGAATAATTTGATGAGTGGCTAGTTTATGTAGGCTACTTCTCTTTTAAACGTCGGAGACACAATGAAAAATAGAATGAAGAAACAGTCAGGTTTCACTTTGTTAGAAGTCATGGTTGTGGTTGTAATTTTAGGTATTTTAGCGAGTTTCGTTGTGCCTAACCTGCTAGGTAACAAAGAAAAAAGCGGATCAACAAAAGGCGATTACCGATATTGTTGCGCTAGAGAATGCGTTGGATATGTATCGCTTAGATAACAGTGTTTACCCAACAACGGATCAGGGTTTGGATGCTTTGGTGACAAAACCATCTAGCCCAGAACCTCGTAACTACCGCGATGGTGGTTACATTCGTCGCCTTCCAAACGACCCTTGGGGCAATGAATATCAATACCTAAGCCCGGGTGATAATGGAACTATCGACATCTTCACGCTAGGTGCGGACGGTCAAGAAGGTGGTGAAGGGCCGAATGCAGATATCGGCAACTGGAACATGCAAGACTTCCAGTAATCGAACGAATAGGCGACGAAAGTCGCCTATTTTCAAGGTGGCAAACTCAATCAATATGCTTAGAGCGAAAGGCTTTACACTCCTAGAGATAATGTTAGTGCTGGTACTGGTTTCAGTCAGTGCTGTTGCTGTGATCGCTACGCTCCCTACCAGTGAATCTGATCAAGCCAAGTCTTACGCTCAAGCTTTGTTTCAGCGCAGCCAATTTTTGAACGATGAAGCACTATTAAGCGGCGTCGATTATGGTATCCGTATTGATGAAAGGCAGAATCGCTATCAGCTTTTAACCTTCGATGGTCAAGATTGGCAGCCAATCGATGTTCAGTCGATTCCAACTCTAACAGAGCTTTCCAGTGATGTAGCCATTCAGCTTAACCTTGGCGGTGGTGTGTGGGGTAATGATGATCGCCTGTTTAATCCAGGGAGTTTGTTTGAAGAATCGCGTTTCGCAGACCTTGAAGAGCCAGAAAAAGTGAAACCACCTCAGCTGTTTATCGTATCAAGTGGCGAGTTGACCCCAGCGACCATCACCATTTTTCCGGCCAATGGCGATGCCGGAAAAGATGGCTGGCGAGTTGAGTTAAAAGACAACGGTACTATCCATTTGTCGGCTCCGGGAGAAAGCGATGACGCGTAGTCAGCGAGGAATGACGTTACTCGAAGTGTTGGTCGCTTTAGCAATTTTCGCCACGGCGGCGATTGCGGTTATTCGCTCCGTTTCGCAACATATTAATACCATTAGCTATCTTGAAGAAAAAACCTTTGCAGCCATGGTGGTGGATAACCAAATGGCGAAAGTGATGTTAGAACCAGAGAAACTGCGCCAAGTCTCGGGTACTGAGGAGCTGGCTGGCCGAACATGGCACTGGAAGGTCGAGCCGATTCAGACCTCTGATAATCTTCTGAAAGCGTTCGATGTAAGCGTAGCAGTGGAGAAGAATGCCTCTCCAGTGATGACGGTAAGAAGCTATGTTTCTAACTAAGTTGCCAATTAAGCCATCTATCAAGTCTCCTAAGCGTCGAACAATTCAACTACGAAGCGCACGACGTTTGGCGGGTTTTACCTTAATCGAGGTACTGGTCTCGATTGCCATTTTCGCCAGCTTGAGTGTTGGGGCGTACCAAGTGCTTTCTCAAGTATACGAAAGTAATGAGCTTTCTCAGGTGCGCTCTGAAAGATTGAAAGAGCTGCAACGCAGTCTAGTGGTAATGGATAACGATTTTCGCCAAATGGCTAATCGCCAGTTCCGAACGCAAGGGGAAGAGCCTGACAGACGTTTGGTGCAATGGGGTGATTACCTGCTTGAATCCGATACTCGCGGTATCGTGTTTGCACGGACGGGCTGGAATAACCCTCAGCAGCAGTTTCCGCGTGGTGAAGTGACGAAAGTAGGCTACCGACTAAAGGAAGGAACATTAGAGCGAATCTGGTGGCGCTATCCTGATACCCCGAGCGGCCAAGAGGGCGTGATTACCCCTGTGCTTAGTCAGGTGGAAGCGTTTGATATGCAATTTTTCGATGGCGAAAGGTGGATCAAGGACTGGGACAGAGAGCTGCAATTGCCAAAAGCGGTCTCAATGAAGCTTACTTTAGAAGACTACGGTGATATTGAACGAGTTTATCTAGTGGCCGCCAGCCATTTACGATTTCGTCGGGAGGGGATGATGAAGGCTAAGGCTATCATGAACTCTCAACGTCACAATCCTGCTCGCCAGAAAGGTGTGGCCTTGATTGTGATTCTGATGATTCTGGCGATCATGACGACGATTGCAGCGACGATGTCTGAGCGATTGTTCACCCAGTTTCAACGCGCGACCAACCAAATCAATTATCAACAAGCATACTGGTACAGTATGGGGGTGGAAGCGCTTGCTCAAGTTGGTATCGAGCAGAGTTTTGAAGATAGCGATACTATTAATCTCAATCAGCCTTGGGCGATAGAAGAGCAAATTTACCCACTTGATTATGGCGAAGTGGTGGGTCGTATTTATGATCGCCAGGCGTGTTTCAATCTGAATGTGCTTGGTTCTGTGCAGGTGGAAGCGGGTGGATCGAGTCGGCCTTATTTAGTGCAGTATTGGCAACGCTTGTTAGAGGCGCTTGAAGTAGAAAGCTACCAAGCCGAAGTGATTGCGGATTCCACGTGGGAGTTCATCGACAGTAATACCACCATCCAATCTCTCGCGGGGTGGAAGACAGTCAGTATGAAGCGATGACACCACCTTATGTCACGGCCAATAGTTGGTTGGCAGACAGCAGTGAACTGAGGGCGATTTATCAAGTTTCGGCGGAAGTCATGGAACTAGTTGAGCCTTATGTCTGCGCGCTACCTGTCGATGATTGGCGTATGAACATCAACACCATTAGTGAAGAACATCCAGAATTGTTAACTGCATTGTTTCATCCTCACCTAAGTGAGAATGATGCCCAAAGTGTGTTGAGCAGCCGTCCATTTGATGGCTGGAGCAATGTAGAGGATTTCCTCGCTGAAGCGGAAATTGCGAAAGTGGAAGCCACCGTTCGCGACGAAGCTCGAAAATATTTAACTGTAGATAGCGCCTATTTCGAAATGGATGCGCAAGTATTAGTAGAAAACTCTAGAATGAGAGTTCGCAGCCTGCTATTTAGTGATAATCGAGAAACTGCGACCGTTGTAAGGCGTCGCTTTGGAGGGATCAGTGGGCGAGTTTCTGACCGTTCGACTGACTAGTCAAAAAGACCACACCATTCCATGGTTAGTATGGTCAACCAAACAGAATGAAGTGATTGCCAGTGGCGAAGTAAGTGGCTGGGATCAATTGAGCGAGCTTGCTTCTTATGCACAGCAGCGTCAGGTATTGGCCTTGGTTTCGGCCAGTGATGTGGTATTGACTCAAGCAGAAATCCCACCTGGTGCGGAACGTCAGCTAGATTCTATGCTGCCGTATTTGCTCGAAGATGATATTGCGCAAGATGTTGATGACATCCACTTCTCCATTTTAAGCAAGAAAGATAAACAGGTTAGTGTATGTGGTGTCGACAGCGCGCTTTTAACTCAATGGTTGGAAGTCTGCAAAGCTGCTGGGTTAGACGTTAAAAAAGTCCTTCCAGATGTGTTACTTCTGCCGCAAGAGGGTTCGGCACTCAGCGCCGTGAAGTTGACCGACGACTGGCTAATTCGCAAAGGCGAGTGGAGTGGTATCTGTGTTAAGGAAGCTTGGCTACCTGCGGTTGCACAATCGGAATGGGTGAAAGAGGAAGGCGACTTTCTTGATTTGCATGCATACAGCCCTTTGCCAGAGCTCGCATTGAGCGAGAGTCAACAATGGCAGCAAGCAGAGCCTATGTTGGTGATGCAAATGCTGACCGAAGGTGCGATAGCCAGCAAGATCAACCTGCTGTCGGGCAGCTTTAAAGCCAAATCTTCATGGGCTAAACACTGGAAATTGTGGCAAAAGGCAGCGATAGCCGCGGGCGTTTTCGTCGCGATCTCCGCAGCTTACAATGTGATGCAAACTTCTCAGTTGGAGAAACAAGCTCAAGCTTATCGCGCTGAGAGCGAACGTATATTCCGCCAAGCCTTGCCGGGTAAAACACGTATTCCAACAGTCAGTTACCTGAAACGAGAGATGGAAACTGAAGCGAATCTTTTATCAGGAGCCGATCCGGTGAGTCCGTATTGGATTGGCTAGGAAAACTGCCAAGCAGTTTGAAAGGCATAGCAGACATGCAGATACAGAACATTCGCTTTGATGCACCAAGAGGTGAAGTGCGTGTTCAAGCACAGAGTAAAGATTTCCAAAGCTTCGAAAAAAGCGCGTGCTCAGCTAGAAGCCCAGTTTGAAGTAGAGCAAGGGCAACTGAATCGCTCTGGTGAAGTGGTTAATGGCAGCTTTGTGCTGAAAAAGAAGTGAGGTGAAGAATGGATAATGTAATCGCACCTTTGAAGCAGTGGTGGTCTTCTATCACGCAGCGTGAACAACAGCTTGTACTTGTTTGTAGTGTGCTAGTTATAGTTGGTGGTATTTATTGGGGCATGGTTCAGCCTCTGGCGCAACGAAGCGAACAGGCACAGCAGCGTATTCAATCAGAGCAGCAGCTTTTGACATGGGTACAAAACAAAGCAAACGAGATCATTACCTTGCGAGGAAATGGTGGCGCGATTAGCACCAGTCAGCCATTAAACCAGACTATTTCCTCTTCCGCCCGCCGCTACAATGTTGATTTGATTCGTGTTCAGCCTCGTGGTGAGATGATCCAAGTTTGGATTCAACCTATGGATTTTAATCGCTTTGTTGATTGGTTAGCTTACTTGCAAGATCAGCAAGGGGTGAGTGTCGAGTTTATGGATATTGACCGAGGTGAGCGAAGTGGGGTTGTTGAAGTGAAACGACTGCAGTTTAAGCGAGGTTAGTGACAGTGCAAAAAGTCTCGATGAAGTGGAAGAGTTTACTGGTGGTCTCGTTGGTGGGTGTGTTCTTAGCCAGCGTGATCGTTCATATGCCAGCGTCTTTCGTGGTAGGCCAAGCTTCATTGCCAAGAGCGCTGACTCTGTCAGGAGTGCAAGGCACAGTTTGGCAAGGCAGAGTGTCTCAAGTGAGCTGGCAAGGTCAGCAGCTTGGTGAAGTGAACTGGCGTTTCCAGCCAAGTAAATTGCTAACGGGTAAAGCGGAAGTGAGTCTTCGTTTTGGTCGAGGCAGTGATTTGGCATTAACAGGCGTGGTAATGCAGGTTATGGCTTGTCAGGTGTTTACGCGGAGAATGTAGTTGCGTCATTGCCAATCAGCAATGTCATGGAGTATGTGACTTTACCTGCGCCAATAACGTTAGAAGGCCGAGTGGAAGTCGCATTAAATGAGTTTCGCTATCAGGCACCATACTGTTCTTTGGCATCTGGCAGTGTGACTTGGTCTGGTTCACGTGCGTTGACGCCGTTGGGTGACTTAGATTTAGGGCCGGTTATTGCTCAAGTTAGCTGCGCGGATAATACGATTTCGGTGACTGGCGACCAAAATAGCCAGTAGCACAAAGCGAGTTTTCAGCAACACTTCAGGCGAACAGTACCTACAACGCTAAAGCTTGGTTTATTCCTGGAGATGAGCTTCCTGAATCTATGCGTAGTCAGCTGAGATGGTTAGGTAATCCTGATGGTGAAGGCCGTTATCAGTTCGACCAAAATGGGCGATTATAAAGTCACTTTGGTTTTGGAACTTGGGTGTTTTTCGGGCTTAGGTATAGCAACTAAGTGATACTAAAAAGGCTTATGGGTTATCCATAAGCCTTTTTTTGATTGTCGATTTAGCCAGTAGTGACTTGCTACTCTTTGACCTTAAGTATCTTGTTCCAAGGAAGGTTTTCGTCGCCAAGTACGATAAAATTCGGATTCTCTAAGGTTTCTCGTTCATTGTAGGACAGCGGTTCTAACTGGGTGCTGAGAATACGACCTCCCGCTTCTTCAACAATACACTGAGTCGCTGCGGTGTCCCATTCACCTGTTGGGCCAATGCGCAAGTAGCAATCGACGGCACCTTCTGCCACTAGGCAGGCTTTAAGTGCAGCAGATCCTAATGGAATAAGGTCATAGTTCCATTTACTGCTCATGCGGCTTGTGATGCTGTTGATGTTCTGCCTGCGGCTGATAGCAATAGCAATGGACTGGTTTGGTTCTTGATGTTTGTGAGTTTTGATTTTCACGTTCTCATCAAGATCTGGGATCTTCCAGGCGCCCTTGCCGTGGTAGGCATAGTAGGTCACACCAGACACTGGGCCATAAACGACACCCATGACAGGATGATTGTTTTCGACCAGGGCAATGATGGTTGCAAAATCACCGCTGCGGGCAATGAACTCTTGTGTACCATCAAGCGGGTCGACTAACCAGTAGCGGTCCCACTGGCTGCGCTTATCTAGGCTGATGTCGGCGTCTTCTTCTGAAAGAATCGGAATATCCGGTGTTAGCTCGGCCAGCCTTTCGATGATGAGTTTGTGCGCGGCAATGTCGGCAGATGTCACCGGTGTGGCGTCACTTTTGGTGTAGGCTTCATACTGCTTATTTTCGTAAATATCGAGAATAAGCTGCCCTGCAGAGCGGGCAATTTCAATCACTGAAGGGAGTAAGTGAGAGTGATCTTTACTTATTGGCATGCTAGTTCCTAATGCCTTAATCGTTATGGCTGTTTAAGCTGTTTCAACGCGAGCAGCAGAGCTGTGATACTGCGCGCTTCACAGAAATCAAGATGGGTTAAAAGCTCTTCTGCCTGCGCCAATGGCCATTTTACGATTTCTAATGGCTCTGGTTCATCACCTTCTAATTGTTCTGGATATAGATCTTTAGCAATGAATAGCGTCATCCGGCTAGAAAAGTATGAGGGTGCAAGTACCACTTCCTTAAGTGGAGTCAGGGTCTCGGCACCAAAACCAATTTCCTCTTTAAGTTCACGTACCGCTGCTTCTTGCGGTGACTCACCTGGATCAATTAGCCCCTTTGGAAAACCAAGCTCGTAACGTTCTGTTCCTGCAGCGTATTCACGCACTAATAGCAGATCGCCTTGTTCGGTAATCGGAACCATCATCACCGCATTGCGACCACTTGGCTTCATTCGCTCGTATGTCCGTTCTACCCCATTGCTAAAACGAAGATCCATTGCTTCGATGGTGAATAGCTTAGATTGGGCTACGGAACGCAGTGAAACGATTTCTGGCAAAGTCTTATTGGTCACAGTGAGTCCTTTTACTGGAAAATTAGCTACTTCTTAATATATGAGAAAAAGTGACCTAATGGAAAGTATCGATTGAGAGCGCAAACGATTTTTATTAAGAATTTTGGTAAATAAAAAGCCGACATTACTGTCGGCTTTTCGTTATTAGTAGTAAGAGTGCTCACCACGGTCATGCTCGGTTGCGTCACGAACCGCTGTTAGTTCCCCTTCAAACTGCTGAAGGAGTTCTTTCTCGATACCTTCTTTCAGCGTTACATCCACCATTGAACAGCCGTTACAGCCGCCACCAAAGGCAACAATCGCGATGCCGTCATCAGTGATTTCTACTAGGTTAACGTGACCACCGTGTCCCGCAAGCTGTGGGTTCACTTGAGTTTGAATCGCGTATTCAACACGCTCTACAAGTGGTGCGTCATCAGAGACTTTACGCATTTTCGCGTTTGGCGCTTTCAGCGTTAGTTGGCTGCCCATTTTATCCGTCACAAAATCGATTTCTGCGTCTTCTAGGAAAGGTAGGCTTAGTTCATCAACGTAAGCAGAGAAACCCGCGTATGGGATTTCTGTATCTGTTGCTTCTACGGCTTCTGGTGGGCAGTAAGAAACACCACACTCAGCGTTTTGTGTGCCAGGGTTTACCACGAATACGCGGATGTTCGTACCTTCTGGCTGTTGGCTAAGCAAGTTAGCAAAGTGAGATTGAGCGTTTTCTGTAATAGTAATTGAGTTTGACACGACGAATACCCGAGTAAAAATGTAGGTTATTAGTTGCCATTTTACTCTTCATAGCTCTGAGATCTAGCCTTTTATTAGCAATATCGGTTATGAATCATAACTAGGCTAAGCACGATCGCTGGGCTCAGGAGTACGGCATATACAGTAAATATCAACGGTTTCGACGCCCGCTTCAAGCAGTAAATGACATAATTGTTCGACCGTGCTTCCAGTTGTGACTACGTCGTCAACTATCGCAACATGTTTAACCTTAGGTAGGCAGTTTAACTTAAAAGCTTGGTGGAGGTTCTTCTCCCTTTGCTCTCTATCAAGCCCTTGTTGTTGTTTGGTGGCTTTAGTGCGGCTAAATAACTTGTGCGACAAAGGTATACGCATTGAACGTGCAATGCTTCGGGCAAGAAGCTCACTTTGATTGAACCCTCGCATCCAATATCGTCGCCAATGCATTGGTACGTAGCAGATAAGATCGGGCGTGCTATTAATCCGTGGGACTAACAGCTGCGCTAGGTTGCTGGCGTGCCAAAATTTCTTCTGATATTTAAACTGATGGATATAGTGAGAGAGCGGAGGCTGATAGTCACCCACGCAATAGAGGCGATGCCACTTTGGGGGATTGGCGAGGCACTGCCCGCAAGCCGGGGTCGGCGTTAAAGTCGGCAGACCACAGCTTTCGCATCGAGCTATGGCTTGAAAGAAGTGCTCGTGGCAATGGTGACACCAAAGAGAGGGCAGTTTACTTTCAATGGGCATCCTGCATAACTGGCAGTGTGCGTTAAATTGGTTCGCAATAAAAGTACGCAAGTGGTCTGCTGATCGAATTGCCATGTCGATTCTTCGCTCTGAGTGAGTAGAATAACTACCCATAATGCAGGATGTGTGTTCTGCAGGGGTTGAATTAAGTAGGAGAGAGTGTGACTGCTGCAACATCACTGCATTGGCAAGTAGAAGGCCAAGGAGAAGATTTAGTACTGCTGCATGGCTGGGGAATGAATGGTGCGGTTTGGGATCAAACTGTCGACCAGCTCAGTCAGCATTTTCGGGTGCATACTGTGGATTTGCCAGGGTATGGTCACAGCGCGCACCTGCAAGGTGAAAACCTTGATGACATTACGAAGCATCTGCTGGACGAAGCACCGAAGCAAGCTATTTGGCTTGGCTGGTCTCTTGGCGGTTTGATTGCTAGCCATATAGCGCTTAAAGCACCGGAACGTGTCAGCAAGCTTATTACCGTAGCCAGCTCGCCTAAGTTTGCCGCTGAGCGCCCTTGGCGAGGTATTCAACCTAAGGTTTTACAAGATTTTACAGCGCAGCTTTTGGAAGACTTTAAACTTACCGTTGAGCGCTTTATGGCTTTGCAGGCTATGGGCAGCCCGTCTGCACGCCAGGATGTAAAGCAATTGAAGAAAGCGGTTTTGTCTCGGCCAGAGCCCAATCCTGAATCATTAATGGCGGGCTTAAAGATGTTGGCTGATGTCGATTTACGATCGGAGCTGGTGGATTTATCCGTACCTATGCTGCGCATGTACGGAAGATTGGATGGTTTAGTGCCTATTAAAGTGGCCGGCGATCTTGAAAAAGCTTACCAAACAGTGAGCAAGCTATCTTTACCGAGTCTTCTCACGCACCGTTTATGACCGAGCGTGAAGCCTTCTGTCAGCAAATTGTCGATTTTTGTTGCAAATAAGTGCTAAATTTTTGACCAATATAGCCGATAAGCTGTTTAACCCAATAAGACAACACGTTTTATTTTAGCGTTATTGAATTGGAGGGTTGGGCGATACTGAGGAGGTTTCGGCTATGATCGTGTCACCGACGAATGTTAGTGTGCCACTTATCGCCCCATCGGTTAATGTACAGACGGAACAGGCTGCTCGTGATAATAAAGTGCGAGAACCTGTTGTACCAACCGTAGAGCTCGTCAAAACCAACGCTGAACGTAAGGTAAAGCCAGACGAAAAGCGGCGAAGGCAATCCTCTTGGGAACCCCTCAGAGCATCCAGGCTATGAGACGGAGAGCGAGGCGGAGAGTGTTCACGTATATTCTGAACAGCCGAAGGATACATTAGAACGGTTATTCAGTTTGCTGGCATTGAAAACTTACAGCAAGCAGCAAGGTAAAGGCTACGCAATGCGATTTCGTCTGCCTAAACAGATAATCGATGATGCGATAAAAGAAGGTCAAATGGCGCGAAGACGTACCGTGATTAAGTATCACTACGGACACGCCGTGGCGCCAAATACGCCTTCAGAGGTAATAGCGGTGCTTTAGTATGCGTAAAGAAGTAGCTGCATAGAGAATACCGCCAAAAAAATACCCACAGCCGCAAGGCGAGTGGGTATTTGCTTTTTTAGGTGTTAGATTTTCAACGCTAACGAAAATTTAGGGTTACTTCTTCGCTTTTGCGAATGCGGCAGCAAAAGCACCACCCATTGCGCCATTAGATGTAGAGTCGTTGTTACGCGGATTACGTTGACTCTGACGCCCCTGTCTGCCCGCTTGATTATGCGAAGAAGCAGGGCGCTGACCTCTGCCATTACTTTGACCAGGTTGATCATTTAAGCGCATAGATAGCGCAATACGTTTACGCTGAATATCCACCTCCATCACTTTAACCTTAACGATGTCACCTGCTTTCACCACTTCACGTGGATCGGAAACAAAGCGATCGGTGAGCGCAGAAATGTGCACCAAACCATCTTGATGAACACCGATGTCAACAAAAGCACCAAAGTTAGCCACATTCGATACCACGCCTTCCAACACCATACCGACTTCAAGATCAGAGACCTCATTCACGCCGTCAGCAAATGTTGCAGTTTTAAACTCAGGACGAGGGTCGCGACCGGGCTTGTCTAGTTCCTTAATGATGTCGGTAACCGTTGGCAAACCAAAACTGTCATTGGTGTAATCAACTGCGTGTAATCCGCGAAGGAACTCACTGTTGCCAATCATGGCTTTTACTTGTTTACCGCTCTTTTCAGCAATCGCTTTAACCACTGGGTAAGCTTCTGGGTGAACCGAAGAGGCATCCAGCGGGTTTTTGCCATCCATGATGCGTAGGAAACCTGCACACTGCTCAAAAGCTTTAGGGCCTAAGCGTGGTACCTTCTTGATGGTGGTACGCGCTTCAAAGCGGCCATTCTCATCACGATAGTTCACGATGTTTTGCGCCATAGTCGCAGATAGGCCAGCCACACGGTTGAGCAGAGCGGCTGAGGCGGTATTCACATCGACACCAACCGCATTTACACAGTCTTCTACTACCGCATCAAGGCGTTTCGCTAGCATGGCTTGGCTTACATCGTGCTGGTACTGACCCACTCCAATCGATTTAGGATCAATCTTCACCAGCTCAGCCAGCGGGTCTTGCAGCCTGCGAGCAATGGATACCGCACCACGTAGTGACACATCCATATTTGGGAACTCTTTCGCGGCTAGCTCAGATGCCGAATAAACCGACGCGCCCGCTTCGCTCACCATGATTTTTTGCACTTTGAGATTGCCACGTTTTATTAGGTCAGCAACGAAAGTGTCCGTTTCACGAGAAGCGGTACCATTACCAATGGCGATAAGGTCAACATTGAAGCGGCGCACAAGCTGATCGACGATCTGCATCGACTTGTCGTATTGCTTTTGTGGTGGGTGAGGGTAAATGGTCTCGGTTGCGAGCACTTTACCCGTAGAATCGACAATCGCAATTTTAGAACCTGTACGTAGGCCCGGATCTAAGCCCAATGTTGCACGTGGGCCAGCAGGTGCGGCCATCAACAAGTCTTTTAAGTTAGTGGCAAATACTTCAATTGCTTCGATTTCACCGCGCTCTTTCATCGCGCCCATCAGCTCGGTTTCCATGTGCATGGAAACCTTGATGCGCCATGCCCAACTGATCACCTGTTTGCGCCAGCCATCGGCAGGAGCTTGGCTTAGGTTAATGCCGTAGTGATTAGAAATGATGCTTTCACAGTAAGACTGGCGAACCCCTTCTTCTTGCTCGGGGTCAGCATTCATCGCCAACGTTAAGAAGCCTTCATTACGGCCACGCAACATTGCCAGAGCACGGTGAGATGGCACCTTGCTTAGAACCTCATTGTGCTCAAAGTAGTCTTTGAACTTTTCACCTTCGCGTTCTTTACCTTCGACAACGCGAGAAACTAGCTCTGCATTGCGTGTCAAATGCTGACGAATCTTTTCAAGCAGGTTGGCGTTTTCGGCTATTCGTTCCATTACGATAGCGCGAGCACCATCGAGTGCAGCTTTAGTGTCAGCAATGCCTTTGCCATCATCAATATAGTTCGCCGCTTCCGATTCAGGTTCGGTTTGCGGTTCATTCCAAAGCTTATCGGCTAGCGGCTCTAAACCCGCTTCAATGGCAATTTGACCTTTGGTGCGGCGCTTAGGCTTGTATGGAAGATAAAGGTCTTCAAGGCGAGTCTTACTGTCGGCTTGATTGATCTCTGTTTCAAGTTCTGGGGTGAGTTTACCCTGTTCACCAATAGACTTAAGAATGGTTTGGCGACGCTCATCAAGCTCGCGCAAATAGCTCAATCGTGAATCAAGGTTACGGAGTTGGGTGTCATCAAGGCCACCAGTGACTTCTTTACGGTAGCGGGCGATAAATGGGACGGTGTTGCCATCATCAATTAGGGCAACAGCTGCGTTCACTTGCTCGGCTTTAACATTCAGCTCTTGAGCAATCAGTTGGCAGATAGCTTGGCTCATCCGTGGAGTTCTCTTTTTAGTGTTTTATTCAGCAGTGTTTTGCTGACGCGATGAAGGTGATATTGGGGTTGGCGGGGTATTTTCCAATCTTTTTGCTACCAAGGTGTCAAAATTGCAGACAAAGTCGCGATTCGACATGTACTTTAGTTAAAGTTATGTCAAAACTGTATGTGAAACCGAACTAAACATCGTTTCAACGGACTGAATATGGGTTATATCTAAAATACCCATTAGCGCAAATGGATGTTAATAATGAAAAAATTGTCTTTGGCGATCGCCATATTAAGCTCTTCTCTTCTCGTTCCAAGTGTGTTGGCACTGGATAGCTCAGCCACAACGCAAACACCGGTTTATGTCATTGATGACAAGGTTGTTCTTGGGCGTGTGGAAAATGTTTATCTTGATAATGTCGATGTGCTTGAAGGTATTCCATTTGCAGGAAAAATTGATACTGGTGCGGATACTACCTCAATGCACGCAGTGAACATTCGAGTGACTAGTGAACATGAAGATTATCAATCGCTTGAAAACAATGAACTATTGGCTGCACTTGTTGAAAAAGTCGAAGAAGACAAAGAGTTAGATTATTTTGATTGGAATGGAGAAGTGTTTTCGCCATTTAAAACGACAGTTATGTTCAACGTATACCATCCATATAGCGGTGAGAAAGTCGAAATCTCCGCACCTTTGGAGCGTGTTGGTGTCATTCGTAGCCGCACGAGTAGCGAGCCAATATTACGCCCGACAGTTAAGTTGCCGATCTCCATTGCGGGTCGAGAAGTGGATACCGACATCAATCTAACCGATCGTAGCCAGTTTTCTGCGCCAATTCTGATAGGTAAAACTTTCCTCGAGAACAACGCTTGGGTATTTGCAGGTTACGATTATTTGCAAGAGCAGCCAACAGCCACGGTTGTTGGGCGCAAAGAGCAAGTTGAAATTGAAGGACTACCGCTGAATGTCACCTTCTCGCTGACTAATCGCTACAGTAATTTGCATGCTGAAGAGATCGATATTGATAAGAAAGAAGGGCTTGTTACCTTCGATATTGAAACTGAAGATGGAAAAACGAAAACCCTCACTCGGCCTTTAGTGCGAATGTTGAAGGTGAGTGGTAAGCAAAGGCCACTTGTCTATGTGCCAGTGGATTTAAACGACAAACACCAAGAGCAATGGTTGGTCTATCTTCGTGATCGTTCCGACAGCAAAACCCAGTTGCGAGTTGGGCGTGACACCTTGAGTGAGTCTTTCATGGTTAGTACCAAAGATGAAAACTTACTCAAGCAGAAACCAAAGCGCTTTGCGGATGAAGTGAAAGGTAAAAAGCCTTTGGTGGTTTCTCCAAAAGAGAATGTTGTGATCGACGGTATCTCGCTAATGGCAGAGCCTTCCGTTACGGTGAGTACGCCGTTATTGAAAGTGACCGATTTTGAAGTGACCAAAGACGGTAAGAAAAGCTTTGTTGAATACCATTTACCGGATGCAAATGGCAACGAGCAACGCATTATTAAGCCAGTACTGAAAACCCTCTCCGTTGGCGATTCGAGTCGCCCTGTGGTACCAGTGCGAGTCATGCTGGCGGGTAAAGAAGTAGAGTTAGAAATTGCGCTAGAAGTCCTAGATAGCGATGAACCAACCCCATACTTTGTCCTAGGTAAAGCGACGGTGAAAGATGGTGTTTACATCAACACCCGCGCCGATCATCTACTAGATGCAGAGCCACTGTTCAAAGCAGGCCATATTGAAACAGTGACCGTCGAGGGAATGACTTTTGCGGCGAAACTGGATACTGGTGCAGACGTTAGCTCGATGAGTGCAGTGGACATTAAGCTGTTCGAAAAAGATGGTATAGATATGGTGAGTTTCACCTATCAAAACTCAGAAGGCATAGAGCAAGAGTTAACTAAGCGAGTTGTCGATACCATGACGATCAAAGCGAAGAAAGGCGAAGAAGCCAATATTCGCCCTGTAGTAGAAATGCACGTCAAACTGGGTGACCTAGAGAAGAAGGTTAGAGTGAACCTACAAGACCGCTCACGATTCCGCTACAGCATGATTTTAGGCAAGAACTTCCTCAAACACGGGGCAGTTGTGAGTAGTGATGAAAACTACTTGGCCAGTGAGAAATTGAAATAGTTATATCGGATAGTCACAGAAAAGCCCCTTACCTCTAATGAGGAAGGGGCTTTTAAGTTTGTTGAAAGTAATCCCCGCTCAAATCTAGGAAGTTAGTTAGGTGAGTATTTTAGAGTTGGTAGTGGATCACCATGCGGTTCTATGTTTCAAACTGATAAGTTCCAATAATTAGTAGTCTTAAGAACTATTCTTATGAAGGGATGATTTTGAATTATACTGTAATTAGACACATACAATGACTTTTGAGTCCACAACTCTATCATGTAAAGTTTGCTTTTTTTTCCCGAAAATCATCAGCATACTAACTAGGTTGATAAGCCCACCTATTACAGGAATTGCACTTGAAATAACTATAAAGCCATAGCGTCTAAATAAGAGATCTTCAATGCTTGCTCTTGAGCCATCCTCGTTAACTACTTTAATTTTTAATATTCTCTTACCTACTGTCTGCCCTGACTGACTCAATAGTTTCCAATTAATTACGCCATAAAGGAAAAAGCCGACACCCACCATTATCAAATAGTAAGGGCTAGCATAAGGATTTTGAGCCATACGATCAAATCCGTCGGTAAAGTATAGTAGCGGGGTCATGAATGCAGACAAGATTAGAGAATCAATAATTGTTGCAGCCAAACGGCTCCACCTTGAAGCGAGTTTTCCTTGTTGTTCTATAATTTTTTCCACTTGTTAAGTCTCCAATAACTAATATTTAAGGTTATGAACTCATATGAGATGACTGTAGTGCATTTACTAGTTGTGTTATAAGCGTCAAACCAAATTTTATCTTTGGTTAAATATGATTAATATATAGTAAAGTTGTATGTAAATATTATCAGAGTGTCTTATGGTAATGTGATTTATATTCTAGGTAAATTGACGTTTTTGCATGTCAATAAGAAGGCTTTATTTATATGTGGTTTGTTGGGTTTTTGTTTAGGCTAAAATCTATAAGTTATGGTTAAGAATCGAAATAAGAGGAGTGATTATAATAATCAATATTTAATGTTTGCGATTAATTAATATATGGTCTTGATTAAGAAATTCTCCAATTATGGATGTAGATAATACCTAATAGATTTTTCGATTATGCGATTTTTGGTTTAACGGGTATTTAAATACCATTGAGGGAGCGCAGGTCTACGAGAAGGTGAGTGGAAAGTTAAAATACATGGCACAAAGGGCAGGACGCACAGAATTTGCTCATTGTTTGTTCTGATGTAAGCTCCATGAAAGCGGTAGACAGCAAGTTATTTGAAAAAGAGGGCGTGGGTATAGTGACTTTCTCCTATCAAAACTCGGAAGGTATAGAGCAAGAGTTAACTAAGCGAGTTGTCGATACCATGACGATCAAAGCGAAGAAAGGCGAAGAAGCCAATATTCGCCCTGTAGTAGAAATGCACGTGAAGCTGGGTGACCTTGAGAAGAAGGTTAGAGTGAACCTGCAAGACCGTTCAAGGTTCCGCTACAGCATGATTTTAGGTAAGAACTTCCTCAAACACGGCGCTGTGGTGAGTAGTGATGAAAACTACTTGGCCGGTGAGAAGTTGAAATAGTTACATCGAGTAATGATTGAAAAGCCCCTTACCTCTGATGAGGAAGGGGCTTTTTAGTTTGTTAAAAGTAATTATTAATGCTTGTCTAAGAAGATGGCAGCGCCAAAACCTAAAAAGTTGTTTATGGTGTTCAAGCCCTACAGCTTTTTTGCTTTGTAAATAGCAGGTAGCTCATGTTCTTTACTCAGTATCTTTTCTAATCGTTGCTCGAAAAATTTTGGTTTTTTAGAAACAAAAAAGTATGTTTTTGGATCTTGGCGCTCAAATATCTCACCAGTAATAATTGCTTCTTTGCCATACTTCATGAAATCAACTATTTGGGCTACCAAGAAGTTTTGGTTTCCTTGCTCACTATTAACGTGGTTTCTTGATGTAGCTTCTAGTCTGAAAGTACGGGGTTTAAAGGTTTTAGATGCGTAGCCTTTGTCGCCTAGCAGGCAAAAAAATCCACCTTGGTAGTTGATGTATCGGTAGCCCAAGCTTTGAAACGAACATGCTGATACTTTGCCTAAACGCCATGTGTAAACAACCCCACGCTTTCGGTCGAAGTGCAGATAAGCTCGACGAGGTATAGCAAGAATTGCAGCAGATATAAGGACGGCAAATAGGAAATAATAGGCATTAAATCTCAACGTTTCTTCAAGCCGCTCTTTTTCTAACTCTGTGCCATAAGCATTTATTGCTTTAATGTATCGAATTGATGAGCTTGTTCCTCTTTCGGATAGCAAAGCTTGGTAGAAATTGATTCTTCTCTGATCGTCTTTGAGTAAGGCGTCGACATCTTCACCTCTGCGCTTTCGCATAAAGACATAGGCTTCGTAGGTGTAGACTTTTGTATTGATGGAAGAATTTGAAACAGTGGCGAGGTAGCGGCTTTTATCAGGCGTAATATCTTGTTTTAAATTCTCTAAGGTGAAGTTGGCGCTTCTTATTAGGTAATTGCTTGGCCCAAAATCAACGATTCTCCATAAGCCGAAAGCCCATACAAGAACTAAGAGAGGTAGCAACAAAAACACTCTCAGCTTATGCCAAGAAATGTCTTTGACAGTCAGTATGTCGTCATTTACTGACATGATTGGCGGCAATGGATCATCATATGGGGCTGAATATGCATGATTGTCAGGGCTAGCAATCCAGTCCATTATTGGCTGATAGTGCTTTCGGTTTAGTGAAGCCATCAATATGAGGAGATTCCCGCCAATAGCAGGAGCTACCGCGAGTATAGAGATTTCTCCGTTTAAAATCCGCTGAAAAATCTCCTTAGCCACACTTAGCCAGTAAAGAATTAATTCTAAATCCATTGAGTGTCACTCTAAAAAATTGACTTTAAAATTGTTGAAATCGAACTGTACCTGTATTCAAATCTTTATGACACTGACAATATTTTTTTCTGCAGCGACTGTAGCCACTTTGTCAGCTGATTTAAATAAGTCTAAACCAACCCGTTCACGAATAAGTTCCTGACAACTGGAGTTGCTGTGACCATCTGGTGGTGACGTGAATGCGTGCATATTGTTATAAACTTTTTTTTCTCCTAGGTGTTCAAACACCATTAATACATATCGATAATCCTCGGTATGGTGACCTGGTTGCAGCTGTAATTGATAGAGGTCTGGATCTATTGGTAGTCCTTGAAGCGAATGATTATGTTTAAGTCGGCGTAAACTCATTATTTCGGCTAAAGCCAGTGCATAGGAATCGGTGGTATTAGCGGTAAACTCTTGTTTATATATAAAGGCAGGGATGCCTGACTCTAGACTAGCTTGTATTGCACAAAAATACTCGGAGGTACTAGAGCCTGTAGAGTATGTTCTGCCTCTTGTGTAATATATTCCAGCATTCGCGGATTCCCACATTACTTTAGCCGAGATTATATCGCCAGTTTGGACATCGAATAGCTCTAGACTGGACTGATCAGTATCTGTCACCTCAACAGAAAGAGTAATCTCTGGCTCATCTGGTTTATCTGGTTCTTCGTAAGCGAAGGTGTTTTGAAGGCGCTTCATAACCGTATCAATGGAATAATTTTCTGCACCTTTCTTAGCATTGACGCGGATGTTTACATATTTATTGCTTTTTGTTGAGTTTTTTAGATCTTTCTCCCACTCAAACTTGCTGATGATTGCAATATCTTCAATGGCTGACTTTAATTGAAGTTCTGCATCTTG
This sequence comes from Vibrio aestivus, assembly GCA_003263845.1. GTDB lineage: Bacteria > Pseudomonadota > Gammaproteobacteria > Enterobacterales > Vibrionaceae > Vibrio > Vibrio aestivus. Next base: position 87,663 of record JYJN01000170.1, read on the forward strand.
TACCAGATCAACATTGTTTCCAAAATTTACTTTTGCGTAATCGCTGCACCCAGATATCAAAACTATAAATAATATTAATATAGCCTTCATTGCTTGTTTTCTTTGATTTGATTAATGGATTGTAATTCTAACTGAACTGATTTTTTTTGATACTTTCAATAAAAACCAGTTCAGTTAACTATTAATGTAAATGTGAGCGATTTATATTGTTTTAATGACTTTTTCTATGGTCAGATTAAAAAAATGGTCAGTGTAATTGCAGGTTTGGATATTGGCTTTATTATTGAGTTTGTGAACTTTGTTCAGTTTCTAGCATTTATCAATGCGGAAGTAGGAGTGAGATTCTGAAAGATAGAAACTATCTTCAGTGATAACGGCACTTTACCCTTGTCGATGAAACTGAATATATTCGCGATAAGCCAATTACTGCCATTTCTACACATTATAGTTTCATAGGGTTTGATCTTTTCATCTAACTTTCGCAGCTATATCGCGTGCCCTTTAGACCGGCAAGTTTGGCGGTGATGCACTAAATCGCCTTCGGCTTCAAGGGTGGCATTAACGCGCTCTTCGAAGTTGTTGGGTTTGCGATCCATGCGCCAGAAAAGTTTTGCAGGTTAGCACCTTATCATCCACAGAGCCGATTGGGTCTAGTGGGTCTTTCATCGGAGTTACAATGACTTCAGAGCGAAATTTCTGCCACCATTTGGAAAAAGGTTGGGCTTTGGTGCTAAACATGCCCCAAAATCGATGTTCATTGTGAGGCCTTTTTGCTGTAGCAGTGACCTTTGGATATTCGGTTCATTTAGACACTTCCCATCTACGTAAACGTATATTTCTCAAAAAGCTCAGGCAACACGTGTTCGTGTTTTAGAGTTTCTTCTAATCGCTTTTCAAAGTTGTCAGGCTTTTCATCAATATACAGATAGCTAGTGGGTTGCGGGCGTTCAAAGCTGTCGCCAGTAATGACAGCGCTTTACCTACATCCATGAAAGCAAAGATTTGAGCCATAAGAACAGTGTTATCTTTTTGAGTGTTGTAATAAGCGTTGTTGGTTGGCTGAATAGCAAAATCGAGCGGCCAGTAGCCTTCTTTACGTTTTTTATTTTCACATTGCAGGTACAGCATCAACCCGAGTCGCTCCTCTTTGAAACCAAGGTTCTCGAAACGACAGGCAGCAACTTTACCTTCATGCCATGTATATACGATACCTCGCTTTCGGTCGAAATAAACTTCGGCAAAGCGTGGATACTTTATAAGGTATCGACCCATGAGAATGGTTAGTGAAAGTGAAATGCTAATAAAGACAACACTATAGATGAGCGACTTTTTCTGCCCTGAAGATCCGTGGGAATATACCGCTTTGAAGTATTTGACCAAGGAAGTGTTACCTTCTTCGTCAAATAGAGCGTGTAGGTAGTCATCCCCTAATGCTTCAATATGCGGGATTTCTGGATTTGAGCTAGCCTCGACAACACGCCATGCATAGCCTATTTGTGATTGAGTCGGGCCTAATTCAAAGAGTAACTTGATAGTAATTATTAGTGGGACAAGAAGTAAGGGGAGTCCGTTCTATTTTCTTATGTTGTGGTTGGCTTTACGGATAGTCATGACATCATCAGTCAACTGACATGATAGGTTCCACAGGGTCTTCAGATGGCTCTATAGTTAATTGCTGGCGAAAGCTCTCTCGCCAGTTGGCAAATAACTGTGGGTAAGGTAAACCAAATCTGTTTCTGCGTGGGTTGGGTCTGTTCACTTAACTCCTTCCTCGACGATGGGTAGGTACGTATAGAAATGCATGATTCATCTAAATAAGGTGCTTCGTATACAGCTCTGGAAGCACGTCATCTCGTCTTAGTAGTTCTTCTAGCCTTTGATCAAAGTTCTCTGGCTTTTCATCAATGTACAGGTAGTACTTCGGTTGCGGACGAAGAAATTTATCTCCTGTGATCACAGCTTCTTTACCTTTATCCATGAAGGCAAAGACCTGAGCCATAAACTCGGTATTATCGTTTTCATTATTGAAGTGAGCTCGGCCAGTGGGCTGAAGTCCAAACCTAGCAGGCCAAAACTGTCGTTTCTTGTGTTCGCTGAACAAGATTAGGTCAAGTCCATGAATGCTTTCACGATAGCCAAGGTTATCAAAATTACAGGCTGCGACTTTGCCTTTGTACCATGTGTAAACAATCTGGCGTTGTCGGTCAAAGTATATGTCTGCCACTCGAGGTAAGCGGATAAAGTAGATAGTGCCTGCTAGCGAGAGCATCAACAAAACACTAATAATAGAAATTTCTTGGTAAATGAAGTTTCTGTAATTTTCACTTCCATATAAAGTGACTGCTTTGATAAGAGCGATTTTTGAGCCTTTGCCATCTTCACCAACTAGCTCGCGATAATAGAGGTCTCGCCTTTCATCATATGCTCGACCGAGGCTTTTGTGCTCTTTATTTAACTCTATCATTGCATGAGCACTATTTATCATCCCTTGATTTGGACCAAAGCCACTTATCATGTAGAAGGATAAGCACCACCACGCCAATACAAAAGGCGCAATGTAGACAAAGCGAGCAGAGTGCATTGGGCGGCCAACGGCTAAAGTGGTATCGTTAACCAACATAATTGAGTTCTGCGGGTCGCTATAGCTATCTAGAGTGATTCTTTGATTGAACCACTCTCTTAGCTCGTTAAACTTTTTGGCGCGCTTCAACATCCCGAAGTTGCTGCTTTTGTCTCTTTTTTCAATCATTACAGTAACTCATCATCTTTTCAGCATAAAAGTGTTTTCAATGGGATTCGGCGTGAATTTCTGTTCACAGTTACTCGTTTACTTGGCTGTTTCATATATTTCGGAAAGTAGATGATCGTGCTGGAGAACTGCCGAAAGTTGCGCATCAAAGTCATTCGGTTTTTTATCAACGAATAGATACGTTTTTGGCTGTGGCCTTTCGAAGCTATCTCCAGTAATTACTGCGTTCTTGCCTTTATCCATGAATGCAAAAATCTGAGCCATAAAGAACAGACTGTCCTTTTCGGTGTTCATGTGGGCCTTTCCTGTCGGTTGGAGACAGTATGAATGCGCCCAGTAATTTCCGGTGCCTTTCTTTTTTTCGCCGTATACAAACAGATGTAATCCAATTTTGTCCTGACGAAAACCTAAGTTATCAAAATGGCATGCTGAGACTCGACCATTGCGCCATGTGTAAACAATCCTGCTGCTTCTATCGAAGTAGATATCGGCTGCTCTAGGCCAGCGTGCAAATAGAATGGTGGCAACGAGTGATAGAACTGAGAATACAGAGATGATGGCCATTTTCTGATATATAGATTTACGATAGTTTTCATCTCCATATGATGAAACGGCTGTTATCAGATCTAACTTAGAACCCTTACCGTCTTCACCAACCAATGCTCTGTAATATAAATCTCTATGCTCGTCATAGGGTTGCCCACTCTCCCTTTGTTCTATGTTGAGCTCGATCATGTTGTGGGCACTATCAATCATCGCTGGGTTTGGGCCAAACTCTTGTATAAATGAGATAGTTAAAACCCAGAGTGCAAGAACAAAGGGCAGAACGTACACAATCCGCGCATTATCGACGGCAGTGTGAGCCGACATGACGTTATCATTAACGCTCATAACAGGCTTGGTTGGGTCTTTATAAACATTTAGTTCAACGCGATCTGAAAACCAACTACGAAGGCTGACAAACCGTTGCGCTTCTTGTGTTGTGGCAAAAAGTTGAGAAGGTGATCTGTTCATATTGTTTTGTTATTAAGGCCAACGTAGATGCAGGCCTTTAATTTGTTCGTTGTCCTTATATCGCGTGACCTTTTGGCCTGCGAGTTTGGTAGTGATGGACTAAATCGCCTTCAGCTTCGAGTGCTGCGTTAACGCGCTGCTCGAAGTTTTCTGGTTTACGATCGATGCGCCAGAAAAGTTTTGCAGGTTTGCGCTTAAAAGACGGGCCGGTAATCACGGCGCTTTTGCCATGGTCCATAAAGGCGAGAATTTGCGCCAGTGGGTAGGTAGTATCGGCTTCAGTATGAAAGGCCAATTTGCCGTTATCAATGCCGACAATCGCCATTGGGCGGTAGCCTTTTTTGCTTTTTGTTTTCAAACTGCAATACAAGGTTGATACCAGACTGGTTTTCAATTAAACCCATTTTATTAAAGTAGGCTGCGCCTACTTGACCGTGGCGCCAGCTATAAACAATTTTACGTTCTCGGTCAAAATAGATTTCAGCATCTCTTGGTTTTAGTAGGAAAAGCAGCCAGAGAGAAATTGCAGGAACTAGAAAAAAACATAATAGAAGAAAGCCTTCGAGGAAACGATCAAGCCTACCTTCTACTTCCTTAGCCCTTAAATACGTTGCCCATGTCACCTCGCCATTTTCATTAAGCAGAGCTCTGGCGTACTTTTCCGTTTTTTCAGCACCGTACCTTAACTGATTAGAAGCCTTTTGTTTCTCGATGGACGCTAGCGCTCTGTGCGCGTATTCTTGATGGCTAGCAAGGTCGGGTAGCCAGTCATAAAGCATATAAGTTGAAAGAAAGGAAAACACCAACATCAGCGGGAGAACAATAGTATTGCGCCTAGTGTGATAACCCGTTCTTACGGTTAGCATCTTATCATCCACCGAGACGATTGGGTCAAGTGGGTCTTTCATCGGAATCACGATCACCTCGGAGCGAAATTCCTGCCACCACTTGGAAAAAGGTTGGGCTTTGGTGGTAAACATACCCCAAAATCTACGTTTCACTGCTAATCCTTAAATGAAGTGGGGGAGTTAAAACCGCATATTGGTAATAATGTCTGTCATAACATCTCTGGCATCAAGATCATTACTATGAAAGCCATACTCTAGCTGAATAAGTCGGTTGTCATTGAAGTAGGTGGTTGCTAGACCGGTTATTTTCTTAGCGTTGGTATCTTCTACAATAAAAACTGGTTGAGTTTCGGCATAATATTTACTTTTTTTCGTTTGAAGCACATCACCTTGATGGTTTTGACTAAAGAACTCTTCCTCGCGCAATTCTGTGTTTTCAACATTGACTCTAAACCAAGTAATACTATCGCCATTATTGTATGAGTAGCATCGGTCAGACCGAGTGTAGTTGGGACACTCTTTTGACTTTTCAAAATCAGTATTGGCGATCTTAAAAGAAAGTCTATTTCCGCTGCTACTGCGCCAGCTGCCAAAGACTCTGCGATAAGGATCTACATAGAAGCTGGTAGGCTTTATGCTTGGCTCAAGGCTTTCTTCATTGGCATTGGCTAGCATTGCATTGTTTAACTCTAAGCGGGTATTTATCTCTTGAAGCTTTTTTAAGCAAAGTTTCTTCTGGTCTAGAGTGCATGGTATACCAAGTTGGAATACCCATTGGCCTTGCTGATGAAATAGGCTGATATGATTAACTTCGAAGAACATTCCTGATGAGATCTCCACCCAATAGACAATGGTTCTTCCATCTTCTCGCTCATCGACTAGAGAGGTCTCTTTGAGTTTTGCTTTGATGCTATTATGAAGGCCGTCCGAGACCATTCTTGGGTTGGATATTATGCTAGGCGAGCCATAATAGGTATCTTTAAGGAAAAGTGCATCGTATTGATATAGTAGGGCACTTGTAGCAAATAGGTCTCCCCATTCTGGGTCTTGAAAGAGAATTCCTGTTGATTGATAGACGTCGTTGAAGTGGTAAAAACTATCCTCACTATTATTCCATCTACCCTTGCCTTTATACGGGAAGATGTTGTTGTCATTGGTAAATACGACTTTGCCATCTTCTCTTTCGACAGTGGCGCCAAATTCATTTTCAAAGGGTAGTTTACGTAAATGTTCGAGTAGTCCCAGTGTTGGCGGGATAGGTGTTGATACGGATAACTCAAACTGTTTTTCGGGTTCATTTTCACAAGCAGTGAGTAATACAATACAGCTGGAAAGCACTGCCCATTTGATGACCTTATTCATTATTTCTCCATAACTAAAGTGTGAATGTTAAGTAGTGGCCTGCTTGTGTTTATACTGATTAATGGCAGTTCAAAGTTTCGCGGTTTTTTAGAAGCAAACGTATAAGTCTTTGGGTCTTAGCACTAAAATACCTCGCCCAAAAGATTGCTTTCTTGCTGTATTTGATAAAGCAAATTATTTGGGCGAGTTTTACTTCTATTAGCGCTACGCTAAAAAATCCACTTTGAAACTCTGAGTCAGGAGTATTATCTGTATTTAAATTTTTAGGACGCTGACGACATTGTTTTCTGCAGCTACATTCCCTGCTACCCCAAATAAGTTTGAGCCTGTTTTGGTACGAATGAACTCTAGGCAACTCGATTCACTGTGGCCATTGGGTGGCGTTATAAACCCTCGAAAGTTAGGGTTGACCTTCTTTTTACCTAGGTGTTCAAAAATCAGTAATGCGTATTTGTAGTCATCTGAATCGCGTCCTGGTTGAAGCTGTATTCGGTAAAGAACATCATCTAATGAAAGACCTTCGATAGATTTCTTTTGGCCAAGCAACTCGTATCCCATGAGTTGCGCTAGAGCGAGTGCATATGTACTGTTATTTTCCGCAGCAAGTTCCTGGTTGTAGGTTAACGCAGGTATACTGGTTTCTAATGGCGCTCTAATCGCACAATAAAAATCCGAACCAGCTTGGCCAAATAAGGAAGAGTCCCCCTCTGTATAGTAGATTCCGGCATTTGCAGACATCCACTTTACTTTAGTTGTGGTCACATCCCCATGTTGGACATCGAATGAGTCTAGAGCAGATTGCTCGGTCTCGGTTATTTCCACAGAAAGGGTAACGTCAGGTTCTTGAAAAGCTAAGTTATTGGCCAGGCGTTCAATAACTTTCTCGACGGTATAGTCCTCGACACCACTCTTGGCATTGACGCTAATATTCACGTGTCTATTGCCTCGTGAGTTATCTTGGTCTTTTTCCCATTCAAATTTACTAATGGTTGCAATATCGCTAACCGCTGATTTTATTTGAAACTCTGCGTCTTGGATTTGGTCGACACTGTTTTCGAACTTAATAATTGCTTGATCGCTACATCCAGATATAAGAATTATTACCAATAATAGAATGGTTTTCATTTGTGTTTTCTTGCTGGTTATGAATGCGACTATTTTAACTTGGTTGATGTTTATTTAGTACTTTCAGTGTGTTGCTTATTATTTTGTTGGGGACGAATAGAAGCTCTTTTAGGGTTGTTAAATAAACATTTTTGGCAGTTATAGTGAGATTATTCCTAGATAAATTAGTTGTCTTGGGTATTATTATTGTTGCCCAGTTTGTGATCTTTGTTCAGGTGAATAACTATTCTAGTGTTTTTGTTTTTTTATTGCTCATTGATGTCTCCCTAAAATTACCAGAGTTATTGTCAATATTTACATCGATTTATTACCCTTAGTTAGGGGGGCGAGATTGATAAAAATCAGTAACTTATCATTTGATCAATTTTGAATGTAATATCACAATTTCGGGGAGAGTTGTGCTTTTGATGATGTAATTCGTACTTTTATCGTCAAGCGATAATTCTGAGCTTATAGACTACCGATTCTACTAACTGATAAGACTGAATGATGAAAATTAACTTTTCTTCCTAGCTAGGCTGAGCTTAGATACCCAAGAGCACACCAGTAGTTAAGCTTCAAGCCAGCATTCTCTATGCTCATAAAAAGGAAGCGGAGTGATTACTTAATGAAGTAGTGCCTATCAATCGGGTCATCGAAGTGCTCGATAACGTCAATACCTCTGTTGCGTCGATAAGGCTTACTGAGCTGGAGCGATGCGCATTGGAGTACCTCATTTCTTGTGAGTTTTTACGCAGACATCAATTGGAGCTTGGAAAAAATGGCAGTATAGTCTCAATTGGCACTCAGAAGTCATTTTCCCTGTTGCGACTATAGATGCAATCAAAAAGGCGCTACAGAACTTATAGATAACTTGGATTGTAGAATTGAAAACAAAACTAATCACCAGAGAAGGTTATAACAAACTCAAAGCAGAACACGACCATTTGTGGAATGAAAAGCGCCCAGAAATTACCAAAATAGTTACATGGGCAGCTAGCTTGGGTGACCGCTCAGAAAACGCTGATTACACCTTCAACAAACGCTTACTTCGTCAAATAGACCGTCGTGTGCGATTCCTTCGCAAATTTCTCCCTGAAGTGACCATTGTTGACTACTCTCCTCAACAAGAAGGAAAGGTCTTTTTTGGAGCTTGGGTCGAGATTGAGAATGAAGCCGGTGATGTTAAGACATTCCGAATTGTCGGTCCTGAAGAAATCTATGGGGGAGCAAAAGACTACATCTCGATAGATTCACCAATGGCAAGAGCGTTGCTGAAGAAGGAAGTGGATGACGAAGTAACGGTTCGTACTCCTGAAGGTGACAAAGAATGGTTCGTTAATTCGATTAGCTACAATAGACCCTTATCTTAAGTTAGGTATAAACCTGCTAAAGTCAGTACAAGCACAGAATTTTGGTTGGTGTTCAAAAGGCGTCATAGTGACGCCTTTTACTTTTTACTTATTGAAGCAAGGAGGCCCCTGTCTAGCACACCAATCTTTCACTATTTTTACTATCCTTTCAGGCGTATCCTCATCAGGGTTCTCTGGGTAGTAAATTAAGTCTGAACCTGCAGGATGCTCCGTAATTGATATGAAGTGTTCAAGCTACTTATCTTGATAATAATCGCTGCCCTTTGATTCAATTATTTCATCTAGTGATTTTATAAAATCAGCTACAGTATAAGTTCCCAGTGAATCTTTTCGCTTAAGCATGCGTCTTTATTTGATAATGTACTGCAGCAATATCAAAGCTTCCTATCTCATAAACAACTTGAGTAGCAATACCGCGAGAATCTAGGTATTCATCCATAGCACCAATACATCCAAGTACGGGGATAGTTTTTTCTGGTCGATGGTGGTTAGGATTACCAAGAACACTTAAAACCTGCTCCCTGTTAGTTAGTAGACGGAGGTCACCAGCATAAAATGAGGAGTTACTAACCACAACGGCAATCAACAGCTCTGTTTTTCGCGCGAATTTAAACGCTATACCAGCTGTGTAAGATGAAATATAAAAAGCATCACTAGATGGGTTCAGGACCTCCGGCACATTACTTCCGACTAAGAATATAAAGCTCGGGTCTTTCAGGAGCGCTCTATACTCGGTCCCTAAAAAATTATCGCAAGACCACAAGTTAGCTGCCCTCGATCTCTGCATGATCTAATCCGTTGATACTTAATATATCCATAACGGTTTGACTGACTATTAACCGAAAGTCTTCAGTCAGACCAAAATCATCAACTCCCCCTTTTCCGTTTACTTTTAGCCAAATAAATTCAGGAATGCTGTGATCTACATAATCCTCAGACACCACGACATTAGCTGAATCAAACTCATAACCAGTAACACCGATATCAGAGATATTTGATGCCAACTTCTTTGTAACTAAGAAGCAAGGAAAAGACTCAATGATGGAGTCTCCAAGCCATGAATCTATTACAAACTCAAGGTTTGTCACTACAGGTGGGTGTGTTGATGTGTCGGAGAGGTCGACTCCCCAAGTACTCCGGCGACTTCAGGCTCTATGATATGAAACATATCTTGTACCTTTATGAGTGATGATACTTGATCGTCACTCCCACAATGTTGCTGTTCAGTTAGAAGTCGAGTTGGATTGAACTCGCTTTTACCGGTCTGGTAATTGAATCTCTTTGAACCCTCAAAGATTCTATAAATAGTTCTAAATTATTGAAAATAAGATAGGTATTCTGTTCTGAGTCATTAACGAATAAGTAAACTTTGCTATCATCTTTGGATAGACAGATATGGTTTCCACCAAAGCTTTCACCAATTGAAAAGAGTGACTCATCAGCTTCTAAGTTTTTTAGAGATTCGTTAACTGTAAATATGTTAAATTGACCTTCCTCTATCCCCCAAAGAACTTCCAACGTCAATTCATTATCAGAACCTTCTAGACCTGTTTTATGTTGTGGTTCAAATTGAATATCATCCTCAAATAAAACAGAGTTTTTATACACTGAAATTAAGGGAATGACCTGATCCGGCAATCCAGATTTGGCGGTGAATTTTTGCTCACTAGGCTTCACGCCTAGGCTAATTAAGCTATCTCTTATACTCATTTTTTATTCACATTCCTTAAGTATGATGCTGAACCGATATGAGGTATATTGCCATGCAAATCTTTCGGGACTAATTGTATTTCGGTTGCAGTGTTGTGATGAGGTGTTAGGCTCTGCTCTCTGAGCAAGTTCATAGCTGCACTTGCACTAGGTAGCCCTTTCTTTGAAGCTATATCATTATACACTTGTCGGAAATCGGCTTTTGTTCCATTTAGGGTACCTTCTTCATAGGTCAGTGTACCTTTTGTCCATTTGTCGAAAACTGGCTTCCCACCTACAAATGGAATTGCCTCACCATTTGTAATATTGTTCACTGCTTGTATATCTGATTGCCATAGCCCATTACCGGGCTCACCTTCTATCCACCTACCATTTTGTTTAGGTAATCTACTCGTAATTTTTTTAGAGTACACCACATATAGTGGTGCAATGCCTGAGCTTTCAGGGAATACCAAGATCGCATCACGCCAATCTTTCTCTTCAGGCGCTGGAGTGACGATGACGTTTGCATCGCTATCTGAGTGGATTGGCGTGACCAGTATATCGTCTTTTTCAAACCCATCACTATGATCAGGGGTACTTTGCCAGCTTGCTTCACCGTTTTCTTCTGGTGTCCAATAGATGGTTGGTCCGTTCTCTTCAATCGCAACGGACAGTTGGCCATTATTTCCCTGTTTCACGTACTTGATGGGGATGCGCGTGTCGTCTACATGATAGCCCTGCACGTGCGGATAAAACTCTCCATCTTGGGGTTCGGTAATGTGGACACGAACGCGGCTTTGCGCGTGGTCACTTGGCGTAAATCTTGGTCTGTATATTGGGTGTTATCGCCAAATAAGCTTTGCTGCATAGCAAACAAAGCGCCATTGCCCTCGACCTGCCAGCGGTAGCTCTCAACGATTTTATCTTTCAATGGGCCGGCTGTTTGACCGCATCAAACAGTGCGGGGATACTTAACTTAATCCCGTGTTCACTCAGCCAATTTTCGCTGAGGTTATTGAGCTCTTCGCTTGTAATTTGGCGCCCAAGATAAATGATGTACTGATTCTCGATGATTTGGTGACTTCTGGGCGATCTTCTCGCCATAAAAAGTCGAGCTCTTTTTTGAGCCTGTCATAAACTTCGCGAGTAATTAGGTTCGTTTTCATATTCTTGACGTGATTAGATTGAATCTAGCTCATACATTAGCTAAAAAAGACATAAACGTTAACAATTCTTTACGCCACTTTGGTCATAACAGTGTTACATTTTACCAGTCGCTCTTTAAGCTCGTTTCGTATTGGGCTTAGGGTCAGCAGGCTTTAGTTATTAGGTGGAACCATTTCATGCAAGAGAACTTTAAAATTTTAGTCGTAGATGACGATGCTCGTCTACGTGCACTACTAGAGCGTTACTTATCAGAGCAAGGATTCCAAGTACGCAGTGTTGCTAACAGTGAGCAGATGGACCGCCTGTTAACGAGAGAAAACTTTCACCTGATGGTGTTGGATTTAATGCTGCCAGGCGAAGATGGCCTGTCGATTTGTCGCCGTCTGCGTAACGCAAACAACATGCTGCCAATCCTCATGTTGACCGCAAAAGGTGACGAGATTGACCGTATCGTTGGTCTTGAAGTTGGCGCTGACGATACTTACCAAAGCCGTTTAACCCGCGTGAACTTTTAGCTCGAATCAAAGCGGTTCTGCGTCGTCAAACGATTGAAGCGCCGGGTGCACCAAGCTCAGAAGAGTCTGTGGTTGAGTTCGGTGAATTCCGCTTGAACTAGGTACGCGTGAAATGTTCCGTGGTGATGAGGCGATGCCGTTAACTTCAGGTGAGTTCGCGGTGCTAAAAGCACTTGTGACCAATGCGCGTGAGCCTATGTCTCGTGATAAGTTGATGAACATGGCGCGTGGCCGTGAATACTCGGCGATGGAGCGTTCAATCGACGTTCAGATTTCGCGTCTTCGTCGTATGTTGGAAGTGGATCCAAGTAAACCACGCTATATCCAAACTGTATGGGGCTTAGGTTATGTCTTTGTTCCAGATGGCAAAGAGGTGTAATCTTAGCCGATAGTTTCGAGCTCCTAGAGGTAAGTCTCTAGGAGCTTTTTTCTTCTTTAGTACTGACTATTAAACATATGGCTTTATGCCATCTTGCTCCTCAACAATTAGGATTCTCCTATGCGTATTCGTAGCTCCTTTACTCAATCTATTCTGATCTTCTTAACTTTGCTCATCGCAAGCCAAGTCTATTCGTATTACGCCGTATTTAATTACGCTTTGATGCCAAGCTTGCAGCAGTTCAACAAGATCTTAGGGCACGAAATCAATTTGATGTTGGATGATAACTTGCAACACGATGGTGGGTTGGAAATGGACGCACCGTTACGCAGGCGTGTTCTAGAACAGCTTGGTGTGACGATTCATGCTGAAGATAGCCCGATTGGTAAAGAGTATAAGCATGGTGTTTCCATCGATTTGATGAGCGAGGACATGACCAATGAGTTGGGCAGCCCTACTGAAGTTCGCATGATGCTTGGCAGTGAGAGTTATATCTTGTGGATGAAGATTGATGATTTGCCAGGTTCCGTGCTGCGAATTCCGCTGTCAGAGTTGCAAGAAGGGGATTTCTCTCCGCTGTTTCGTAATAGTTTGATTGTCGCCTTATTGATTGTCGCGGGTGTGTGGCTGTTTATTCGCTTGCAGAATCGACCTTTGATTGCGTTAGAAAAGGCAGCCAAAGGTGTTGGCCGAGGTGAGATCCCAGCACCACTACCTGAAAAGGGCGCAACGGAGATTCGCGCTGTAACTCGCGCTTTTAATCAGATGTCTAAAGGGATTCAAGAGCTGGAAGAGGACCGAGCGCTTTTGATGGCGGGTATCAGTCATGACTTACGAACGCCGTTAACACGTATTCGACTCGCGACTGAGATGATGTCACCAGAAGATAGCTACTTGGCTGAAGGCATTATTGGTGACACCGAAGAGTGTAACGAGATCATCAGCCAGTTTATGGACTACTTGAAGCCTGTGAATCCAGAGGCGTTTGAAGCGATTGATATTAATGAGATTGCTAATGATGTGGCAAGTTCAGAGGGTAGCTACGATATTGAAATTGAAACTGCGCTAGAGCCGTCGATCAAATCGGCTCATGGTATTCCGATTGCGGTTAAGCGTTCGCTTAGCAACTTGGTGGTGAATGCGATTCGTTATGGTAACGGCTGGGTAAAAATATCAACGGGCATGACGGCAGACAACAAACTGGTCTGGATGTGTGTTGAGGATAACGGCCCGGGTATTGAGAAATCTCAGGTAGCGAAACTGTTTGAACCATTTACTCGTGGTGATACAGCGCGTGGAAGTGAGGGTACCGGTCTTGGCCTTGCGATCGTGAAACGTATTATCAGCCAACATAGTGGTTCAGTGTCGTTAACGAACCGCAATGAAGGCGGCTTAAAAGCGCAGATTAGCTTTCCAGTTCATAAAGCTAAGAAAAAGGCGTAGGGTCTTGTTTACGATTAAGAAAAAGCGGCTTGTTGCCGCTTTTTCTTGTCACTACATTAGGGTCTACTTTACGCTTTAGCGTAGATATCTCTTTCACCAAGCCAGCGGTCGATAATGGCTTTGGTGTTGTCTGGGTAATTGTCGTGAATATAGCGAGCAAGGCGTTGAACTTCGGGAATTAAGCCTTGATCGCGAACCAAGTCTGCGATCTTGAAATCTGCTAAACCAGTCTGCTTTGTACCGAGCAGTTCACCTGGCCACGTATTTCTAAATCACGTTGAGCAATTACGAAGCCATCATTACTTTCGCGCAGTACTCCCAAACGTTTCTGTGCTGTTTTTGAAAGTGGCGCGTGATAAAGCAGTACACAATGACTGGCTACCGAGCCTCGGCCAACACGTCCTCTAAGCTGGTGGAGCTGAGCTAACCCAAGACGTTCTGGGTTTTCGATGATCATTAAGCTTGAATTAGGCACGTCGACACCCACTTCAATAACGGTAGTCGCGACCAGTAAGTGTAATTTGTTGTCTTTGAAATCCTGCATGACTGCTTGTTTTTCAGAAGGTTTCATCCGCCCGTGCACTAAGCCTATTTTTACATCAGGCAGCTTGCGTTGAAGTTCTTCTGCGGTGTCCGCAGCGGCTTGAGCTTCTAATACTTCCGACTCATCAATTAAAGTACACACCCAGTAGGCTTGTTTGCCTTCGTTCAAGCAAGCATTTCGAACACGTTCCACAATGTCGTCGCGCTTTGTGTCTGGAATTGCGACGGTTTGAATTGGGGTTCGACCCGGAGGCAATTCATCAATGACCGATGTTTCGAGATCTGCATAAGCGGTCATCGCCAAAGTACGTGGGATCGGCGTGGCAGTCATAACCAATTGATGCGGGTAGAAGCCTTGCTTTGCCCCTTTTTCTCTAAGCTCTAAGCGCTGGTGGACACCAAAGCGGTGCTGTTCATCAATAATGACCAAAGCAAGGTTATGAAATTCGACATGTTCTTGGAATAGGGCGTGAGTGCCCACTACCATCTGCGCCTCACCACTGGCAATGCGGGTAAGCTCTGTCTCTTTGGCCTTGCCTTTGAGTTTTCCAGCGAGCCAACCCACTTGAATCCCCATTTTTTCAAACCAGCTAGCAAAGTTGAGCGCATGTTGCTCCGCAAGTAATTCAGTGGGGGCCATTAAGGCGACTTGGTAGCCGTGTTCAATGGCACGCACTGCAGCAAGAGCTGCCACTAAGGTTTTGCCTGAACCTACATCACCTTGCACTAACCGCATCATTGGCTGGGATTTGATAAGGTCGTCCTCAATCTCTTTGACGACTCTGGCTTGAGCGTTGGTCGGAGAGAAAGGAAGTTGCGCTAACAGTTGTGTCTTAAGGTCATTTACCTCGGGCAAAGCGACACTGGCGTCTTGCTGCCCTTTACTTCTTACTGCCAACATAGATAGGTTCTGCGCGAGTAGCTCTTCAATAATTAGGCGCTGCTGAGCCGGATGCTTGCCCTCATCAAACTCGTCCACGTCAATGCTAGGTGGTGGCCTATGAATAGTGTGCAGAGCTTGGTTTAGCGTCAGTTGTTGGCTATACATGCCCGAAGGTAGCAGTTCTTGTACCGCCGACTTATCGAGTAGGGCCAGTGCCTGATCAGTGAGGTTGCGCAGGGTGACTTGGCGTAGCCCGTCGGTAGTCGGGTAAACGGGAGTGAGTGTTTGCTCAACGTCGGGCGCTTGCCTTGGGGTATAAAATTTATAATCGGGATGAACAATCTCTAAGCCATTTGTACCACGTTTCACCTCTCCGTAAGCGTGTACTAACTTACCTTGGGTAAAATTGTTCTTAATTCCGGCGGTAAAGTTAAAGAAGCGTAGCGTGATAGTACCATTACCGTCACTAATTTTAACGGTGAGCATTTTACGTTTACCGAAGTGAGTATCGCAGCTCATTACAGAGCCTTGCACGGCGGCCCATAATCCAGCGTGCAGTTTTACAATGGGGTAAACACGGGTACGATCTTCGTAGCGAAGTGGCAGGTGAAAGAGCAGATCTTGAACATTATTCAGACCAACTTTTTCGAGCTTTTCAGCCATCTTTGCGCCAACTCCAGAGAGTGACGTAAGTGGGATCGCAGAAAGAAGTTGTGACATAGCCGAGCCTGAGTAATTCACTGAATAATAGTGATTACTATACTGGCTTTTTGTACAGGATAAAAGACAGTGAATTGGCCTGATTCACTGTCCTTTGAAAGAGTTATGCTTTTTGCATCTCTTTCCACCACGCTTCGTCAGCAACAATTTGACCTTCGTCGTCTAGTGGTGGGTAAGGGAGGTTTTTACGCTTAGCGACTTTAGCCAGTACGGGGTGACCACGCTCAAACAGTGTTTTGTGAATGGCTTCTTCAGACAAGGCGCTCTTTTCACGTTCGTACATCCCAGCAGCTTGGCGCTGACGCTGGGCTTCGTAAAGTACGATGGCGCTGGCTACTGACACGTTCAAAGACTGCACCATGCCCATCATTGGATGATGATGTCTTGGTCTGCCAGTTCTAGTGCTTGTTTTGACGTACCCACTTTTTCATTACCCAAGATAACGGCAGTGGGCTTGGTATAGTCAATGTCGCGAAAATCGACAGCGGTGTCGGATAGGTTGGTTACCAGAACCTGCATGCCTTGCGATTTTAGCTCTGTAATCGCTTCGGCGATGTTTTCATGCGTATCGACTTCTACCCAGTTACGTGCGCCCGCAGAGGTGTGGCTTAGAGTGCGCATTTCATCGGTTGGCCAAACAGCGTGGATCTTGTGAAGGCCAGTGGCGTCGGCAGTGCGAATCACCGCGGAGACATTATTTGGCTTGTGTACTTCTTCCAAACAGATAGTTAGGTCGGTTTGACGAGCCTTTAGGACTTCTTGGATGCGTTGATAGCGTTCAATTTTCATAAATATTGTCTTTTGGATCTTAGTAAAACGCCCTTGAAGCGGTGCAACAAGGGCGTTTGGCATTCACTTAAGTGAATTAACTAGTTCTTTCTACGGCGAACACGCAATGCATGCGGCATGACACGAATCTTCTTCATGATGCCGGCAAGGTGCACACGGTCTTTCGTCGTCAGAAGGACGGTGATGGTATACAAGCGTCCATCGCGCTCTTCAGTCGATAAGCCGTGAATGTTCGAGCCAGTTTTAGAGATAACGTTAGTTAGCTCGGCCAATACACCTTGGTGATTGTGCATGTCGACGTTCAGTTCAGTAATGAACTCTTGGTCGTAATCTTCAGACCATTCGACCGCCATGTACTTGTCCGGCTCTTTCTGATAGCCACGAACATTTGGACAGGTCTCACGGTGAACCACTAGGCCACGACCCGGTGACACATGGGCAATGATGTGGTCGTCAGGAATTGGGTGACAACAGTTAGCAAACGTCAGCAAGATACCTTCCGAACCACGGATTGGTAGCTTCTTCTTCGGTTTACCGTTTGTGCTCTTAACTTCGGTGAGTTCATCAGCATCACCGAGCAGTCGACGTGCAATCACGATACTCATCAGTTCACCCAAGCCGATATCCGCTAGTAGGTCTTCCAAACTATCGACTTTCAAGTCAGTGAGAACATGTTGGATGTTCTCTTCATTGATGTCGTTGAGTGAGTGCTCACCCAAAGCATGGTTAAGCAGTCGGCGACCAAGCGTAATCGACTCTTCACGACGCATGGTTTTTAGAACCTGACGGATCTTAGTACGTGCACGAGACGTTACAACATAGTTGAGCCAAGCAGCGTTTGGTCTTGCACCAGGGGCACTGATAATTTCAATCGTTTGACCGTTTTTCAGTGACTTACTTAGTGGATAAGGGTTTCGATCAACACGAGCGCCGACACACATGTTACCCACATCGGTGTGTACTGCATAAGCGAAGTCAACCGCAGTCGCACCAACAGGCAATTCGACGATTCGCCCTTTCGGTGTGAAGACATAAATCTCATCTGGGAAGAGATCAGATTTCACGTTCTCAATGAATTCGAATGAGTTACCCGCACTTTGTTGCAGTTCAAGTAGGCTTTGCATCCAACGCT
>JYJN01000171.1 GCA_003263845.1 Vibrio aestivus
CGCTGTTGAAATAGGCTCGCTGCTGCTGGGCCGTGACCCTGTCACCAAAGCTCAGTTAGCTTGTCCTGCTGAGCTTCTTCGCTTAACCATTCCCCGAGCAACCTACACGCAAACGCACATGGACTTCATTATCGAGGCATTTGAGAAAGTAAAAGAGAATGCGCGCAATGTGAAAGGACTGGATTTTACTTACGAGCCTGATGTGCTTCGTCATTTTACAGCACGGTTTGAAGAAGTAGAGAACACACCGAGTCGTCAGGTTTATCTTAGGCAAGAGTCAGTAAAACTTTAAGCTACATAAAAAAAGCGCCTCAACGAGTTGAGGCGCAAAGTTATCCGCTAGGGGGCGAATTGGGTTTATTGACCAAATACGTGATGCATAGTTATTTCATCACTCATAGGGCTGTTAGGAAATGCTTTGTTAGACTCATTATCGACTTGAGCTAAGTTCATGGATGAAGAACACCCCGCAACAAAGCTAACAAGAATCATAGAAATCAATGCTTTTTTCATAAGTTAATCCTTTAACTTGTTGTAACTAAATGGGACAAGCCCATTGTGCGTTCAGAAATACCTTTCTTTTGTATTAGTGTAGTAACGTGATGTGTGTTTATAGGCACTTAGTTTCGTAAATGAGATCTTGACCCAACATATTTATAAAAGATAAGTTGCTGATAATATTAACTATATGTTTGGTTGATGTTTTATTTGTCGGAAGATTTACGGGGCAAATGAACCAATTGGTGTGTGGGCCAGTATAATTAGAATAGGTTGGAATAAGTGTCGTGAAAATGACGAAGAAAAGGTTTAATTAGGGTCACATCGGAGTGAAAAGTGCATCAGGCTAAGTTAATCAGTGCCAAAAAGCGTTTTTTGATAGCGACGTTGACCATGCTGCTACTTATCGGTTGTACTGAAGACAAAAAGCCTTCTTTTGACCGATACAAACAACGACTCGCCAATGTACTTGATGTACCTGTGCCAAAAAAATCAGAATCAAGCTTCTTTGCTCTGCCTTCGACTAGAACGCTTTATCTAGACCCCTCATCTGTCACAATCGGCCTCTTAGACAGTTTTGAGCTGAGAAGTTGCGGTTTGCTCGAACTCATAGCAGATCGTAACTCTATCCTTGGTAAAGTTTCCGATCCTTTTCGACTCTACGACTACCAAATCAGCTTTATCACAACTGGAGTTCAGTGCTTAGAACAGGAAACACTTGAACAAGGTATTCGAGACGTTCTGGTCGAAGCTGTAGGCATGAAACAAGATCAGCTCAATACAGTTTACCTGTCTAACCTTATTTGGACATCCGATGCGATGAAGGCACAATGGCGAGGTTACGAATGGCTTTCTGATGCTGACTTTCATCATAGTCGCCAAGTGACTGATGCGTTAGAAGCCCTCAACCTAGCCTTTTCACTAGCTCAAGAGCAGCATTGGAATGAAATACCTTCCTTAACCCAGTATCAAGAGGTGTTAGAGAAGCAAAGAGGGGTAGGTAAACTGATTTTCTCGTTGGAATCTGCGACGTTTGAGCTTTCAGAGATAAACGATTTTATTCGAGAACATTTCCCTTCGGTACAATGCGGAGTGGGCGGGACAAAACTCAGTACACGTACTTGAACAATGTGATGCATCAGCAATATATCGAGGCCATACAGCCCAAACTGGCCAAACTCAACCAACTCTTTTATCAGTTTGAATCATCGGCGGCGGTGTTTAATTCCGACGTTCTCAATTATCAGGTCAGTTTGAAGGCGTACCACAGCGCTTTCCATCAGCAGATTTTGGCCCATGTTGAACACTGGAAGCAATTATCCGAGCGCTGCCGCTAAGGCAGTGAAGTGCTTTAACGCTCATTTAAGTAGCTTCTAACTTTGTTACTGGTACTGGCTACGCGAGCTAGAATGTCTTGATGTTCGGTTTTATCTGCGTGATGTGCAACATAGCTCGCCGTGCGCAGAACATCACGCCAGCGTGGTTTTTTCGGCAACGTTTGCTCTAGGAAATACTTGTCCATGGTGCGAGTTTGGGCTGAGCTTCTATCGAGATAGACGCTCCAAATTTTGCTTTGTTCTGCAAGTGTGACTTTTGAGCCGCCCGTCGATTCCTGCCAAACCGTCAGTGAATCGTTCATGATGGTAACAAGGTTCTTACGATATTCTGATTCCAAGCAAGCATTGTTGGTTTGCTCGAGGTTTGCCGCTGTTGAATGGGCGGCAGAAGAGACGGTAACTAGTATGTGCCATTCAATATTTTGTGCGTGACCGGTTTTAAATAGCTGCGCAGAAACTGACTGTACCTTGCCGTCTTTGAAGTGAAGCTCAATAGTACTGTGCCTTGAGAGGGTTCTTTGCTCATCATTAGGGGCAGTGTGCTGGCTAAAGTTAAACGCTTGGCCTTCTTGCTGTCGAATGAAGTCATTGATATCACAACCTACTAACTCTTGGTATTCAACCCCAAAAATCGTCAGTGCTGCCGGATTAGCAAAAGTCACTTGATTAAACGTGTTCACACTTAGAATGGCATCATCAATTTTTTCTAGCAGTTGCTGCATTCTACCCTGACCGGCTTTGAGGTGCGCTTCTGTTTCTAGGTGCTTCGCAACTTCTAATCTGAGCAGTCGGTTCTCTTCTAAGTTCCTTTCTGCTTGATTGGCTTTAAGTAGATGACTGACGCGCGCCAGTAACTCATGCTGCAAGAATGGTTTGCGCAGGTAGTCGTCCACGCCAGATTCGAAGCTTTGAAGTAGGTCTTTCGTCTGCCCTTTTGCGGTCAGGAGCAAAATAGGCAGGCTTGATAGCCTTTCGTCTTCACGAATTTTCTTTGCCATCGATAAACCACTGATCTGCGGCATCATGAGGTCCAGTATGATGAGGTCGACACGATTGTGGTTAAGATAGTCCAAAGCTTGGTATCCGTCGGTAAACAGTATGACCTGATAATCCGCAAGGCTCAGCTGGTTATGAAGGACTTGAAGGTTAAGCATTTCATCATCAACCACAAGTATTGTGCCTTGATTAGAGGCTTTCTGACCTTCTTGAATACTCTCAATGAGTTCAGTTTCTAGATGACTTGTATAGGATGGCCATTGATAGTGGGTCGAATCAGCCCCTTCATTTTGATGGTTTTCTTCAAGTTGTGCCTGATCAATCAGTGGCAGCTCAAAGCTAAAACAGCTTCCCTCACCGAGTTGGCTTTCAACCTTAAGTTGACCTCCCATCAATGTCACTAGCTGCGAGGATATAGCCAGACCTAAGCCACTGCCATTTTTAGATCGAGTGTTGCCTAAGTTCACCTGTGTGAAAGGATCGAAAATATCGTCATGATGGTCGGTTTCGATACCGATTCCAGTGTCGGTAACAGAGATAGCCACTTGCTGAGAAGAAGGCTGAACTAATGCTACGGTAATCGTGCCTGACTCAGTAAACTTGATCGCATTGCTCAGTAAGTTATGCACCACTTGCTCAAGGCGGATGGTATCGGCATAAGCAATCAGCTTTTCAGGCGGTGAAACTAACTCTACCTTTAACTTTTTATCGCCAAGTAATGATTGAGAAAGGGAGACAACGCTCTCCATGCTTCGTTTGACATCGACAGCACCGAGCTCGACTCTGAGCTTGTTGTTCTTGATCTTATGAAAATCGAGCAGATCGTCGACAAGGTGAGAAAGTCGTTGAGCGCCACTGAGCATAATCGAAAGCTGCTGTTTTTGCTTTATCTCAAGTGGTCCGGCTATACCATCCATCATAGATTGACCGATACCGATGACACCGGTTAAGGGTGTTCGCAACTCGTGAGATGTGTTGGCAAGAAACTCATCTTTGATCTTATCGGCATGGATTAAGGCACTGTTTTGGTTGTCGATAAGCTCGACTTTCTCTTCTAACTGCTTGTTTTTGTCGTTGATGACTTCAATCTGGCGTCTAACCGCTTTCGCCATAACATCAAAACGCGACGCCAAGCGGCCAATTTCATCTTTGCGGTGTGCACCAACAATTGGTGGCAGGGTTTCGCCATAGGTCAATGATTCGGTGGCGTTCATCAACGAATCGAGAGGTTGAGTTAATGAGCGTGATAGCCAATAGATCATTCCAACAACCACGGCGACAAACAGAGCACCGATGAGAATGATTTGTTGGCCAAACTTACGGCTAGTTGCCTGAGCTTGACTCTCGTCTTGCTCCACTACGATCGACCAACGTAGATCACCGATATCGACAAATCCATAAGCGGACAGTACAGGCTCAAACACATAGTTGAATGTGCTCATGACTCCTTCTTCGCCACTTTGCGCCCGTTTTATGGTCTCGAGGTTAAGGCGAGTGGGTTGGGCATCCTCAATCTCATTATCATAAAAAGAGGGAAGGGGATGCATCAGTTCAGAAATTGCCTGAGACTGCTCATTAACGACATACACTTCGGTTGCTGGGCCGAGTTCACTCACCTCGGTGAGCAAGTGCGTCAGCGACTGACTTGGTAAAACATAAATGATGTAGCCCGATACTCTCGAATGGTTGTTTAGCGGCGAGATAAAATAGGCACTCATCTGGTCGATAACGGGGTCGAAGCGAAAATCCGTAAAATGACTGATCTCTTTGTCAGGGTCGCCATGAATAGCGGGGTCGTTGGAAGGAATGACTTGCTGAGCGCGGTTGAATGCTTCAGAAAGAGGGCTTTGACTAAACGCTGAACTGGTGAGGTTACTGCCGAAATAGGCATCTTTATTGTAGCTATACAGAACCTGTCCATTGAGGTCGACGAGTAAGATATCACTAAATTCGCTGCGCTCAATAAACTGACTGAACCCTGTATTAAATCGATTGTGCACCTGCTCGTAGCTGCCAGACGTACCGGGAACCGTCATAGGAACAGATTTAAAATTCTTATGCTCTAAGTAGCTGGTTCGTAGAATATTGGCAGCGGTTTCTGATTCTGGGGCAATCAACCTAAACGCGTAGGGAAAACCGTAAAACTGACTCATTGAATAGCTGACAAAGTCGGTATCACTGTGATGATAAATTTGCTGTTGCAGCGTTTCGATATGTTGATTAATAGCGGCACGTTTGGCTTGAGCAAGCGAGAAAAGGTTGTCATAAACTTGTTGCTGATTGCTTTTTATAAAGGATGAGTAAAAAACACTGGATATCAGCACCATAGGGGCGAGGGAAAGTAGCAAGAAGACCAGAATCAACTTGTTTCTAAAACTGATGTTTCGCAATTGACTGATCAAGTTGTACCTAGCTCCGTGGCCTAAATGATAAGTTTGTAAGCCAGTTTTTATGAGCTACCGTGAACAATAAAGAAAAATCGTTAATATCGGCCTTATTTCTTGAACTGGTTCAAATCAAAGCAAAAATAGGTTTGTACTCTGCAATAACAAGGAAAATGTATGCAATCGAACAACCCTACAAATCGTTCAAGGTCGGCACTGGTTATTGGCTTCCCTGGGACTGAATTTACTGAGCAGCAGTTGGCTTTTATTCGTCAGCATCGTCCGTTTGGTTTGATGATTACTCGTGAAAACATCGTGACGAAAAAACAGCTCGCAAATGTCATTCAAACCTTCAAAGAGGCGGTTGGGGAAGAGTTGGTGATGGTCACCACTGACCAAGAGGGAGGGCGTATCCAGTATCTTCAAGGCGAAGAGTGGCAGCGTTATCCAATCTACGGAGACTTTAAGGAACTGGCTGATAGAGATTTGGATTTAGCGAGATTGGCGGCGTATGAGACCAGCCTTGCCATGGCGACAGAGATGGCCGAACTCGGATTCAACGCAAACTGTGGTCCGGTGTTGGATTTAGTCGTGAGCGGCGCCGATGCGGTGATGTCTAACCGCTGTTTCCACCCCGATCCAAAAATCGCTGCTGAACTGGCAAAGGTTTATGTACAAGGCCATATGGATGCGGGTGTGATGCCAATGCTCAAGCATATTCCTGGTCATGGCCGCGCGACCGAGGACAGCCACAAAACACGCCCTGTTATTGATGCGTCACTAAGTGAATTGGATAAAACCGACTTCTATCCATTTGCCCGACTTAAAAACGCCCCAATGGCTATGGTCGCTCACTTAGTGATTTCTGAGGTTGACGATAAGCCTGCCTCTATTTCTGCTAAAACAGTGGAGTCTTTGATTCGAGAGCGCATAGGTTTCTCTGGCAGTTTAATTTCCGATTGCGTCTATATGGAAAGCTTGAGAGGTCCGCTTGAGGAGCGCTGTAAACAGGTGCAAGATGCTGGGGTTGATCTTGTGCTGTCTTGTCATGGTGACATTGAGGATTGGATTAAGTGGGAGAGCAATTTAAGGCCACTTTCCAAAGAGAGTCTCCAGCGACTAGAGCGTTCAATGCTGACAACGGCGGAGGCCAAAATTAGCGATCATATTGATGTTAGTCGCTTGGTCAAAAACGTGAACCTTGCACTCGAAAGCTAGGGATTTATTTAGGAAATTTTATCTATCTAAGCGTCATAACTGTGATGGCTATGGCGCTTTGTTATTAAAGTGTAAATTTCACTTAGTTTATTTAAAACAATAGCTTATTTTCTATATTTACGTTTTTGACGCTAGTTTTACGAGTTTTTACTTTGCTGGTGTTAGAGTCAACATGCTTGAATGACCTTGAGCTGTAACACGCAGCCTAATCGAAGTAATACCCCTACAGGTGATTAGGCCAAGATAACGAAAACAAAGAAATTCAAGGAACTGAAAAATGACCATGAAGAGACTTCTTTTAACCTCTACCATCGCAAGTGCGTTAGCCGGCGCAGCAATGATTCCTTCTTTAGCCGTTGCCGACGAATCCGGGGCAACGAGCGAGAAAGCCGTACTAAACATTGCGCCGCGAATGAGAACCTCATGGGTACGTAACTTTAACCCTTACAACAAAACCACTTTCCTACCGACGACCAACGAATTTGTTTACGAACCGTTGGCAATCTACAACCTAATGCAAGGTGGTAAGGTTCACTATCGTTTAGCTGAGTCTATTGAGTATTCAGAAGACCTAAAGTCTGTGACATTCAAAATTCGTGATGGCGTAAAGTGGTCAGACGGTAAACCGTTTACGGCTAAGGACGTTCTATTTAGTTTTAACCTGATCAAAGAGCATGGTGCACTTGATAATCGCTCAATCTGGGAGCGTATCGATGGCATTGAGCTGATTGGTGATAACTCTGTAAGGTTTAGCTTGCCACAACCGGATGGTGGTGCGGCTATCGAGATTGTGCAAGTACCGGTTGTGCCGGAGCACGTATGGAAAGATGTTGAAGAACCCGTCTCGTTTACCAATGAAAACCCAGTGGGTACGGGCCCAATGACGGAAGTGGAGCGCTTTACGCCTCGCCTTTACGTTCAGTGTCGAAACCCGCACTACTGGGATAATGACAACTTACAAGTTGACTGTTTGCGTTTGCCACAGTTAGCGAACAACGATCAAGTGTTAGCTTTGGCCCAACGTGGTGAGCTTGACTGGTTCGGTTCATTCCTACCTGACATCGACAAAACTTACGTTGCCAGCGACCAAGACCACCACAAATACTGGTTCCCAGCAGGTTCAATGGTGGCGTTCAACTTCAACCTAGCGTCTGACCATGCAGGTAATAATCAAGCGTTCAACAACGTTGATTTCCGCCGCGCAATGTCAATGGTTATGGATCGCCAAGCGATGGTAAACATCGCAGGTTACGGTTACCCAACAATCAACGAATACCCATCAGCCTAGGTGCGGCTTACCATGTTTGGAACAACGATAAAGTCGATCAAGAGTTCGGCCAGTACACCAAATACAACATTAAGGCTGCGAAGAAGTTACTTGCAGATGCGGGCTTTAAAGACACGACAGGTGATGGCTACATTAACAATGCCGATGGTTCTAAGATTGAGTTCAACGTGATTGTGCCAAATGGTTGGACAGACTGGGTGAACACCGTCCAAATCGCCGTTGAAGGTATGCAAGAAGTGGGTGTGAACGCCAAAAGTTCAAACACCTGAGGCACCCGCTTGGACCGCCGCCCTGATTGATGGCAGCTACCAAGCCGCAATCAACTCGTATTTCCCTGGTATCACGCCGCACTACATGTTTAACACTGCGTTCAACAGTAGTCAGGAAGGCGCGTCTCGTTTCTCAGCGACGCGTTTTTAATCAGCCAGAGCTTGATAAGTTGCTAGATAGTTTTTACCTAACTATCGACAACAACAAACAGCGCAAAGTTATGGATGATATTCAGCTAGTGGTTGCTGAGAACATGCCGTATGTACCAGTGTTCAACAACCCAATCTGGTATCAGTACAACGAGACTCGATTCGAAGGGTTCTTTAGCGCTGATAACCCAGTAGCGCGTCCACAGATACACCCAGAAGTGCCAGAGCGCCTGCTTCACCTTCTGAGCATTAAACCGAAATCTTAATCGGCTCTTAACGCATTGGCCAAGCGAGTTGACCCTTATTGTTCTCTCATTCCTTCAATAAGACGCTTGCTTGGCCGCACTCAAGATAAAACTCATTAAAACTAACTCCAGTATTACTCAGGGAGCGAGCTATGGATTTCGTGCTTCGCCGCCTCGCATTTTACGCATTGGCGTTTTTCTTCGCGGCTACGTTTAACTTTTTCTTGCCCAGCTAATGCCAGGTGATCCGATCATGGTTATGTTCGCATCGCAAGGTAATCCATTACCGGTTGAGAGCTTAGAGTCTCTAAAGCAAACATTCGGCTTTGTCGACGGCCCACTTTATCTTCAGTACATCACTTACATCAAAAGTGTTTTTACGTGGGACTTAGGTGTGTCTGTTAAGTTCTACCCACTTCAAGTGAGTGAAGTTATTGGTCGTTCAATGATTTGGACACTATTTCTAGTGGGCACATCTACCTTGATCAGCTTTTTCATTGGTTCTATCTCAGGCATTATCGCCGCATGGAATCGTGGTAGTTGGTTAGATACAATTCTGTCGCCATTGTCCCTCGTACTTCAGTCAATTCCTGCTGTCGTGTTGGCTCTAACCTTCATGTTTGTATTTGGCGTTGCCCTTAATTGGTTCCCATATTCTTATGCCTACAACATTGAACTAGATCCTGCCTTATCTTGGGAATACATCTCGAGCGTGTTGCACCACGCCACAATGCCAATTATCTCGTTGGTGATTGTTCAAATTGGTGGCTATCTACTGACCATTCGCAACAACCTCATCAACTTATTGGGTGAGGATTACATAGTCATGGGACGCGCCAAGGGCATTTCTGAGCGCCGTGTCATGTTCAATTACGGTGCGCGAAACGCTTTGCTTCCATCAATTACTGCGTTTGCCATGACTGTAGGTGTGGTAATGGGCGGCTCATTGATAACTGAGGTTGTCTTTAACTATCCGGGCCTCGGTAACACGCTATTTGAAGCGATTGTTGCTCGTGACTATCCGGTAATTCAAGGCCAGCTGCTCATTATGACCATCGCCATGCTCAGCGCTAACTTCGCCGCTGACCTTGCTTACGTTTACCTCGATCCACGACTACGCCGCGAATAATAGGAAGTTATCATGAACGGATTTTTGAAATTATTGGGGCGCAATAAGAAAGTGGCGTTTGGCCTATCGATTGTGCTGTTCTACATCGGGATTGCATTGTCTTCATCGCTGCTGACTGAGCATGATGCGAACAAACGTGTCGCAAGACCTCACCAAGCCCCAAGTGCGGAACATGTGTTGGGTACAACGCGCATGGGGCGCGATGTTTATCATCAATTTATACAAGGCACCTCAACCTCGCTTGCTGTCGGTTTTAGTGCTGGGATCATTATCGTCATAGTCGGCACAGCGCTGGGGTTTCAGCTGGCTACTTTGGCGGTAAGTTTGATGACATTGTGAACTTAGTGACTAACGTCGCGCTGGTTGTTCCGCAGTTGCCATTGCTTTTGGTATTGGCGGCATTCATTGGCGAGGTGAGTCCATTCACCATCGCCTTGATTATCGGCTTAACCAGTTGGGCATGGGGCGCCCGCGTTACCCGAGCGCAAACCTTGTCGATTCGCAATAAGGAGTTCATTCAAGCCAGTGAGCTAGCAGGGGAGCCAGCTTGGCGAATTATTTTCGTTGAGATTTTGCCTAATCTCTCTTCGATTATCGGCTTGAACTTTCTTGGATCGATCATCTTTACCATCATCACTCAGGCAACCATTGAGTTTCTTGGCTTGGGGGACCCACTGTCGGTCAGTTGGGGCACCATGCTTTATAACGCGCAAAACACATCCGCGTTGATCGTGGGCGCGTGGTGGGAAGTTCTTGTTCCTTGTGTTGCTATTGCCATTTTAGGTGTGGGCCTTGCGCTGCTTAACTTTGGTATCGATGAGATCTCTAACCCTCGTCTACGTACTTTCACGGGTATGAAGAAGTTCAAACAGCGCGTCAAACTGATTCAAGAGCGCAAGCGTCAAGCAATGAAGTCGCACCCTGATCTAGATAAAAAGGATGCTATCTATGAGTAATACATTAGAAATTAAAGACCTATGCGTTGATTACTTATTAGAAGATGGTGAGTTCTCGGCGGTTAAGAACGTGAGCTTTCACATCAAAAAAGGCGAGATTTTCGGACTGGCGGGGGAGTCAGGTTGCGGAAAAAGCACCATCGCATTTGCTATAAGTCGCTTGCTTCAACCGCCAGCTTATATTTCTGAAGGTGAGATCCTGCTTAACGGCGAGGATACACTTACCATGACGGATAAGCAGGTGGCGGACATTCGCTGGAGCAAAGTAAGCATGGTGTTCCAAAAGTGCGATGAACAGCTTAAACCCAGTGATTACGGTTGAAGAGCAGTTTCGCGACATGTTCAAAAAGCACCGTGGTTACAATCGCGAGCAATCGGCTGAAAAAGCCCGAGAGCTCTTACAACTTGTGGGAATCGCGCCAGAAAGGTTATCTGACTACCCACATCAGTTTTCGGGTGGTATGCGCCAGCGCATTGTTATCGCTATTGGTCTGGCATTAAAACCTGATTTGCTGATTATGGATGAACCGACAACGGCGTTAGATGTCGTGGTTCAGCGCGAGATCTTAATGCAAGTCCACGCACTCAGAAAGCAGTTTGGGTTCTCGGTTCTATTCATTACTCATGACCTGAGTTTGATGACTCAGCTTTGTGACCGAATTGGTGTAATGCTGAAAGGTGAACTGGTTGAGGTGGGGGCTTCAAGAGATATTCTAACCAGCCCACAACATGCTTATACCCAAAAACTATGGCAATCGATCCCAGCAGCGTTCGAGCAAAAAATGAAGCAGAAAACCGAGGAGGTAACGGCATGATCAATCTAAACAGTGGCGATACCATTATCTCGGTTAAAGATATGGCCAAAACTTTCCATACCGGGAAAGGAGTAAAGAAAAAGGAAGTCAAAGCACTAAGAAATGTCAGTTTCGACCTGAAGAAAGGCCGTGCGATGGCTCTTGTCGGCGAAAGTGGCTCTGGTAAAAGTACCGTTGCGCGCTTATTGACTAAAATGCACGATCACTGCAGCGGAGAGGTGCTGTTTAAAGGGCAAGACATTAGTGATATCAAAACTCGTCAAGCGCTGGTGGACTATCGCAAGCAGATTCAAATGATATTCCAAGACCCTTATGGTTCGCTCAACCCTGCTCATACTATTTATCATCATATTGCTAGGCCATTACTGACTCACAAACATGTGAAGAATCATGCGGAAGCGAAGATTCGAGTGAATGAACTGCTTGAGATGGTTGAGCTTGATGCAGAATCTACGGCACCGAAGTTTCCGCATCAGTTGTCTGGTGGTCAGCGTCAACGTGTATCCATCGCACGTGCGGTTGCTGTCGGCGCGGAAGTCATTCTAGCGGACGAGCCAACGTCTATGCTGGATGTCTCTATTCGATTGGATGTGTTGGATCTACTTAAGCGATTGAAAGATGAGCAAGGGTTTACCTTCCTTTATATCACTCACGATATTGCGACGGCGCGATACTTCGCTGAAGAGATAGCGATTATGTATCAAGGACAGATTGTTGAATATGGTGATACTGGCAGTGTAATTGATAATCCTCAACACCCCTACACCAAGTTACTGCTGTCCGCGATCCCAGATCCTTATGTGAGCTTTGAAGAGGCAACCGAAACCGGCGCTGAGTTATTGGCAAAAGCGAATCAAATCCGTGAAGCCAGTTTTGAACCTGTGTCCACTTACCATCAGTTCAAAGGCAATCACTTCTACGGTGCGATGGATAAAGACTTAGGCGATCTATTTAATTTGTAGCTGTTCCTGCTACGTTGTGTGGCACTAACATTTAGTGAGTGCTAAATACGAAAGAGCCACTTGTTTGCGCAAGTGGCTCTGTTTTTATGCGGCTTACATTCGGTATTTTGGATCAGAGCATTAGATAGATACGTCAACTTTAGCAGTTTTACTTTCGTTTTGAATACCAGAAAAAGAATAGAGTACAAGACAAGGGGATGTAGTGTCTGAAGTCAAGATTGGTTGGCCCGCTTCATCCCAAATGGTGTTGCTCCCGCCGCTCTCCCAACCTCCCGTAATCGAAATGTGGTTGGACAGCAATACCGGAAAATTATGCTCAGCGGCAATATTTGAAAGGATCTTGGCGTCTGTATCAAAGCCAGAGCGAGATATTAAAGCGCTGACCAAATATATATCTGCGCTTTGTAGAGATGCTCGTTTCGCGTGCTCTGGATTAACAAAGTCTGCGCAAATGGCTAAAGCAAGATTGTAACCATTAACATTGATAAAGTAGTCTCGAGTGCCGTTTGAGCAGTACTCGTCTTCACCTTGATGCAAATTTTGCTTCGAATAGAACTCAGAGGCCCCATTGGGAAAGCAAATCACAGCGCCAATGGTCGGTTTGTCAGAGTTTTCGTTAACAAGCGGACAACCCGCGACGACAGTGATTTGGTTATCTACTGCGGCTTTTGACAGCAGTTCAAAGTGACTAGGATTTGGCTGACTTGCAAGCTTTTGGGCAAGTTCAAGCTCGTATCCAGTGAGTGATAGTTCGGGGAAAACGACAATGTCTGCATTGTTGAGTGCAGAGTATTCGATCATCACAATATGCTTTTTGATATTAGCTTGAACATCACCTTTAACTACCGGTACTTGTGCCAAACTGATTGTAATGTCTTCCTTCACTGTTGCCCCTTAATTTCTTTTGCCCGAGTTTAACGGCGCAAATTGTACCGCATAAACAAAGGTACAATCATCTACGCAGGTCGTTACAACACAGAGAAGGCAGCGCAAGCGCTTGAAAGTGGCCTGGCAGATATGGTTGGCTTTGGTCGCCCATTCATTGCAAACCCTGATTTGCCAAGCCGTATTCAAAATGATTACCCATTGGCAGCGCACGATCCGGCAACGCTTTTCGGTGGTAATGAAAAAGGCTTATTGGACTACCCATCTTACCAAGCCGATTAACACATCAGCTGGCAAATATGACTAATTCACACCCCGCGTTAATCGTGGGGTTTTATTTTATGGAAGTTAGTCAATGTCAGCTAATTAAGATCAGCCAACTCGTTGACGGGTTTACCTTGGTAATACTTGATATCAGCGAGGCCTAACATAGGTAAATCCTCTACCGTGTCACCATAGGCATAAATTTTTGAATATGATGACAAATCAGTCGCTTGCTGAATACCGGTGACCTTTCTTTGTTTGCTGCAATCACCGTTTACATAGTTACCCGTATATCGGCCATTACGGACTTCAAGCGTACTGCAGACTAACGCCATTCCCTTTTGCTTACACCAAATACTGAGATAAGGATCGAGCGATGCCGATACTAGGTAGATTTCGTCCCCTTGTTCGGAGTGCCAACGAATTTTCTCAATCATTTCTTCTCTAAGCGTTGTGGGTATGTATTCATCCACGTACTTTTTGGCGGACTTTTGCACGTCACTTGGGCTACGCAGCCAAAAGGCGACTTTAGACAATACAGGTCGTGTTTTGCTAGCGGGAAGTAGGCCGAGTTTGTACATCGCGATAATAGGGGAAGTCAGACAAAGTCCAATGATCAGTCGAGATTTGGGTGTCGAATAAAATAAGAATTTGGTGAACGTGTCTTCTGTGGTAATCGTGCCATCGAAATCAAACAGTGCGAGATTCAAATTTTTATCCTTTACTGGTGTATCTAAGAGTGATGCTTGCTTTCAATAAGGGAGTTTATCAGGTTCTACACCGACATAGTCTGGCGTGATATGCTCGGAAAATTTCACCGCTTTGATATGAGTATGACCAAGACTAGCGGCTTTACACACCCTGTGCATGCCATCCATCACACGCCCTTGTAGGCACAAGATAATTGGGTAGGAGAGGTTGGCATCTTGAATGAGTTTCGCGTGCTCTGCGATGTTGCGACATGTTGGTTTAGCACCGCCCAAATCGAACCAAAACTCTTCGTCTAGTTCAGTAATATCTGACAGCGCCACCTCAGTGACAGGCAGTTTTTCTGAAAGCTCGATCAATCGAAACACATCCCATGCCAACAAACCGTGGCTAGATTGACGAAAATGATATTGCTGCCTCATTAAAATCCCTCTTGAATCGCACCTAGCATCTGTTAACGAATGAGTTTTAAGATCTGCTTAAATTCATCTTTTCGGCAGTCTTGTACTATTTCATACAAACACATTTCCAAGGCAGTAATCTTGCCGCCACAGTCCCTCACTCTCTCAAGACCGAGCTGTTTGTTGTCTGGGGTGCGAGAAGAAACACAATCGCTAACTACTTCTACATTGATCCCTTGCTCTATAAGACCTCTGGCAGTCTGATACACACAAATATGAGTCTCGATACCGCAGATTAGCCAATGCTGAATCTTAGTCGCCTCCAACGCTTCTACAAATTCTATCGTATCGCAGGCGTTGAATGTAAATTTGGAGATGGGCGAACAGCTGGACAAGTGAGCATTGAGTTCACCAACAGTACTGCCAAGTTTGTCAGGATTCTGCTCAAGCTGAATAATGGGCAAGTTTAATATGGCTGCGCCCTTAATCAGCTTTTCACAGTTGGCAATCAGCATATCACTGTCGTGAACGAGCCGAGCCAGCTTCCCTTGAATATCAACAATGATAAGTCCAGTGTTGTTTATGGTTAACATTTAATAGTCCTCTAAACGCTGTTTAGACTCGCTGAACAGTTAGCCTAACTCATTGAGAGACAAACCCAATATCAGAGTTGTAAATTCAAGGGCTGAGTATCATTTTTGACCCAATGCCTAAACTAGAGAGAAGCTATTGTTTTACTCAAAATCGCCCATTGTTTTGAATCTTTCATCAATGAGTGTTGTCAGATACGCACAATATTCGTCATCACATTGTTCTTGTGTGTCTATACCTTTAATAGTAAATAAAAATCGCTCGTTGGACTCTCCTGTGACATCACCGGGATTAAAGTCATATGCATTAACGAGTATTTTCTGGGTGCTGCGAGGTAGTGACTTTAATGCTTCCAGTTGGAGTAATAAATTCTCTTTATCTAGAGTGTTCCACATTGTTTGCGCAAGAAGCGGGTAATTGTCGATTTGATAGGGTCCCGCAAGGTTGGATAAAGTAATCTGGTACCATTGAACAGCATTTTCCTTAGTGAAAAGACTTTCCCAATGGCTCATGACTTTTTTCATTTCATTATGATCGATCAAGTACCTACCTGCGCACCATTGAGAAATGTTGTCTGCTCTATCAAGCTCAGCAGTATGAAACATTCTTACATAGTGCTCATAATTACTAGGGAAAACGTCGATAAACTCTTCAAATGTTGAGTTTCCCCCTAATAATACCACATCGTTAACATATGCTCTGATTGGTGGAGTACAGGTATAGTCTTCTGAACTTATTATTTGTGAATAGTCTTTAATATTGGCGAATGTTGGAGAGGCACATATTAAGAAGTAGGTAATGAAGAGGGCTGTTTTGGGCGTCATTTTGTTTTTCATTTTAATCACTTCGGGTTTGTTTCGTATTAATTCTCTAATAGAACGTACTTGTTATTATTATCATTACTACCATATTCAAATGTTTCATCCATCTCTTGGTCAGTTATCGATATAACTAGCTGGAAGTAAAAGTTCTTAGTATAAGTTGCGTTGCTACCATCGTATGTTTTCAGGCCTGTTTGAGATAGTAATTTACTAATCTGATCTTTAAATGATCTCACCACAGGACCGCTTGGGCCGATTTTAGGGTATTCAAACCCTGAATGGTTGGTGTACAGATCGTCATCTATCTTCTCTGGGGTATCAAACTCTGTAGTAGATTTCCCCTTCTGCCCCAGTAGAATACAGCCTTCGAGGTTCCAAGGGTAATTTCCAACATGAATGTTAATCATACCACGAGTTCCAAATACCTCTTTTGCCGACTTTTTATTAGTGTGTACTAGGCGATATGGCATCCAAGCAGCTCCTGGGTTGTCGATCATACGATAAGTGCCTGTTGGTATATAGGAATCAGAACCTGATACTTTTGGTTGATAATCATCAGCCTCTAGAGTGTCTCCTTCGAGTAGGATTTTGTCGTTATTATATAAGTCGACTAACTTGAACTCGCCTAAAGTACCGCCTTGCTTGGCTCGAACCGTAAGATCTTTGTTTCGATCTCCTACAAAACTATTGATACTACTATGTCTGCGGTAGAGTTTTTTCCGAGAGATACGCAGCTCATAGCGTATGCAGCTCCAGTCGTCTTGTAATGCCTCATCTAGGGCTAAGAGCGTGTTTCTACCTACAATGCCGTCTGCGTTCCCGATACTGTAATCGGCGTGAGTGTTATGGCTTGGTTTATAAAGCTTCTGAAATAGTTTTATAGTTTGTGTAGTCATGGAACAAAACTTGTCACGCGCTTCGACGAATCCTAATTCAAAGTTCAGCTGCATCAATGCATTTTGGATGGTTTTTATTGATGAATCTTCATGGTTCTCTCTAAACACTCCTCCTTGATCTTTTGCTATCAACTCTAATGATTCATCGATTTGCAGTAGTTTCGATCGAAGAATGAGTTGGTCAACTTTAACTACGGGCGTGTTTGGGGTGCCATCACCAATATCAACAATTGGTTTGACATATAGGTGGATATCTTCATCGATGGTGGACAGGGTATTGGAAAGTGGATAAACAGTTTTATCTGTGGTGACCTCTACGGCTGGTAATGTATTACTGCTCTTATTCTCCTGTGTGGAGTTCTCGACTGGTTTTACGATAAGTTCATCCCCTACAGTCAACAGGTAGGGTCGTCATTATAGTGACTATTTAGCTCTAATAACTTTTTGGCAGCTAAGCCATATTTCGCCGCAATCTTCCCCCAACTCTCGCGTTGATTGGTCTTTGGGTCGAGTTGGCATATATGTGAGTTTGGCTGGTCAGTTTCTTCCTGATTGGCCTGAACTACAACTTCGTCTCCGATACTAATAACGTTTGGGTTGCTTTTGTAGTGTGGATTCAAATCAAGGATATCATTCAGCGTCGAACCATGTTCGTTAGCTATCTTAGAAAGTGAATCGCCAGCTTTGACAATGTGAATGTTATTTTCGTTTAGCTTGTTATTGACGATAGGTTCTGTACGGGCTGAAACGATGTCGTTAATATTGAGTAAGCAGGCATACTTATCTAACCAATCAGCATTGACCTCATTGTCCCACTGGTAGTTGGTGAGTTTTTCCTTTTTGTACAAGAGGTGCTGCCGATCGACTTCTTTATTATTTTTCTTGTACGGTAACAAAATGGTGGTCATTGTCTGCTTAGACACCAAGTCATCTTTTAGCAGTTCATTGGTGGACTCTGTTATGGAAAAAGCCCACTTATTATCACCTAAGATTTTGTATTCGTTTTCCAATTCATCATCAATAAAATGATAAAAATATCCTTCAGTAGGCCAGCCCAGACGCTGGCCTATTTGAATGGAAGGTTTAATTGGGATAAAGGATTCAGTATGTGATGTATTACCAATTCTTACTGGCTTGAGGTCTTCATTTTGAATAGTAGAACTTTCACTACCTGGTATCTGATAATGAAGCGCTTTTGGTTCATCTATGAGAACCGTTGTTGTTAGAGTAATAGTGTTGTTGTCGACATTAAGTGATTCAGTCCAATGGCGGTTGGCGCACTTTTCTTCTTCGGTTGATGCCAAAAAGAAGGACTTTAAGTTGTAGCGAATCACTTCCTCTGGAGAACATAGTAGCTCAATGTTAAATTGAAATCTTGCTTCCTCCTTGTTGTCTGTTTTTATCATTGAAGATGACTGGACCTTTGTTTTAGGTACAAAGGACTCTGCAGGGTCTGCTAAAAACTTAGAGTCTTGTGGTTTGCTTTTATATCGCATCAATTTATTCAAAATAGACAATTAATGGTTCTATTTTATCCGAAGTGTTGGTGTCGATGTGTGCGTTCTTATAGGTGAACTTACTGAAAACATAGTGGTTTGTATATGTGGGCAGACGGTTTTATGTTCGACAGTGCCTTGTATCTCTGCGTATTTCTGTCGAAGTTATGTTAACGAAATTGGGATGTTAAAGGGTGAGATGTGTCACTACTTCTTCGCTAATTTGGGACAGTCTATTTTGTCCTGACTGGCTACTCCCGTCGATTTCGACCCAACCGTCTGTCCCCATGAACTCAGCTGAGCTGTATGTCAGTCTGTTTGAGTCCCCGTTGACGAGAAGAGTGCCAGACAAACGATAGATTCCATGTTGGGTATGTATTCTGCTGATTGTGAAATTCATGGTAAGGACCAATAGATATGTATATCAGTTAGTTATATCAGAAACTCTAAGATTCTGAAAACTCACGTAACGCACTGATCGCCGCTTGTGCCTTCTCTTGTTGAACAAAGATATGGTCGTGGTAGTAGCCAGCGATAACATTGGCACTGATCCCGTACGACCCTAGCTTGGTCGCAAAGGCAGCAGTCAGTCCTACCGCTTCAAGGCTTGAATGAACCGTTAGAGTAATGAGCTAAATACGCCTTCAAAGCTTAGATTTTCATCCATCGCTTTTTGCTTTTCCAGTACCAGAGTTAAACCTTCTTGTTCACGGAATGTCGCAATTGGATCGAGCTTGATGTAATCGGCTAGTTGTCCTGAAACAGTGCAAAATACGTAGTCACCTTCAATGAGCTCTGGAGACATGGATTTAAGTAGAGTGTCTAGGTCGGTAATAGCGGTCATTCTTTCTCCTTAGCGTTCAGTTTCCAATGTGAATTGGCTGTGACCACAATAAGGAGAAATGGAAAATTAGTGAAATTAATTATCTTAATTTTCTATACGTCATGCTTAACTGAGACTTAGAAGGCGTTAAACGCCCTTACTGTATTGTTGATTACGTGTCGGGGTGATGACCTGATGAACTGCGTCAGCCTTATCTTTGAGGGAACTAATGCCTTCACCGCAACCAATGTCTTCAAGAAAGTTTAAGAACAGCTCAATCAGTGATTCATTGTTTGTGTGGTGTTTGGTTTCTGTTTGAATGTCTCTGAGGTCGATCATGACATCTGTGAACAAGTCTGAGTGATCGCTTAAGACATCTAAGTTAAGAACATTCAAATCACTGTAGAGGCTGTTATAACTGCCTTTCTGTTTGTCTACAACGTACGGGTTATCTTTAAGATTTAAGATAGAGGTACGTTTGTCGCAGCGACGCAAACAACCTTTGTTCAGTTTAATCTTTTTGCACCCTTCCGTTTGTTGGAACAAACATTGGCGACTGGTTAGCAGCGTATTTGGGTGATAGACGTTGTAAAACGCGCGAAACTGGCTCGGGCGTTGAATGTAGTTGAGCTGCTTTTTACTTAACTCGTTTGACAGAAAAGCCCCAGACGCCGTGTACTCTTCTTGCAAGCACTTGAGCGTGTAGGAGTTGCAGCTATTCATTTGATCGCCGGCAATCCAATTTAGATTGAGCGATTGCGCAAGTGTTGCAACACCTGAATTATTGGAGATCAATAGCTCAGGCTTTATCTTGTCTAGAAGTAGTTTTGCCGCGTTGAAATCATCTCCAATCAATATCGCAGGGAACCATGGCTTCAGATTTGGATTGGCTTCGAATAACCCAATCAAGTTTGGTAACTCAGCTTTTAACCCCATCGGGAGCTGAAAATACACGTCGATATCGTGTCGTGCTGAAAGGTAAGCTTCGTCAGCGTTTGAGATCAATACAGATAAACGCTGTGGGCTTTCAAAGGGCGAGTGCTTTTCTAGGGGCTCAAGCGTTGGCGTATCAATAGCGCCCTTCAAACTCGTCCCTTTACTGCTTGAAGTGATGTCCATGTCAGCGGTGCGCGCGGCGACATCTTCTATGATGTCGGTTTTCTTGTCGTAGAGCGCTTTTTTCACCGATTGAACATTGTCCGGTGTTGTGCACTTATAGATAGTTGAGAAGTGCTTTACAGCGTGGTCTCTAGGGTTATCAATATACATGCTCTTACCAATGTCCCCTTGTAAGAAACCATTGGTAAAGTCTCGGTTGAAGACGGTATAGAGTTCTTCGGTGTCGGTTGAAAGGGGTTCGCCATCACAAAGACGATCAATTTGCTTACGCCAGTTATCGACGACAGTAAACACATAGTGTGGCTTTTTGATACGGCCTTCTACTTTTAGTGAGTACACTCCCGCATCTGCTAATGCCTCCAAGTCACCAAAGGCCGAGTTGTCTTTCATGTTGAGCGGATAGTCGTAACCTTGTGAGGTGGTTTGATATTGCTCTCGGCAAGGCTGACTGCAACGGCCGCGGTTACCAGAGGCGCCATTTCTTGCCGAGCTAATGTAACAAAGCCCAGAAAAGCCAATGCAATAGGAGCCATGAACGAAGACTTCCATCAGTACATTACGCTCACGCCCGTATTTACTTAAATGACGAATCTCATCGATGTTTAACTCACGAGATAGATTGACTCGGCTAGCGTTTAGCTTGCTCAAGAAATCAATTTGACCGCTGTTGTGCGTGTTTAGCTGGGTAGAGGCATGGACATCTAGATTAGGGAAGTGCTTCTTAACGAGATATCCCAAACCCAAATCTTGAATGATCACGCCGTCGATATCTGTCTCTGCTAACTGGGCTAGCAGGCGCATTACGGCAGGAATTTCGCTCTCTAGAATCAGAACATTTAAAGTGAGAAATATCTGGCATTGATTTTGGTGAGCGAGAGTTAGAATGCCCTTGAGGTTGTCTATGGTTAAATTGGCTGCGCGATTACGGGCATTAAATCTGTCTAGACCGCAGTAAATTGCATCGGCTCCGGCTGCAATGGCTGCCTTAATGGATTCAACATCGCCACCCGGCGCTAATAATTCAAACTGATCCCTTGTAAAGCCGCCTGTTCCTTGACTCACAACACTCTTACTCACAAATTACCCACCCATAAAAATCGAAGGGGTATTCTACGAGTTTTTGGCGTGGATTTCTCAAAATTTTGAAGTTAACCACGTTTTTTGGTCAGCGATTGTTAGGGGCTTGATGGTATCTGAATAGATTCTTAGTGTTAATGCGATATCATTGCTCTTATCTGTCACAGTTTTAATGAAATCCTAGGGTTAACACTTACCATGGAAAAGATCGCCATTTTTGTCGACGTGCAAAACGTCTATTACACCACCAAAGAAAAATACCGCTCTAATTTTGATTACAACCAGTTTTGGTATGTGGCAACTCAGGGTAGGGAAGTATTGAAAGCTAACGCTTATGCGATTGCCAGCAATGACCCAAAACAGAGGCAGTTCCACCATATTCTGCGTGGGGTAGGTTTTAATGTTGAACTTAAACCGTTTATTCAGCGTCGAGACGGTAGCGCGAAAGGCGATTGGGACGTGGGTATTGCCCTTGATGCGATTGAGTGGGCTGAAGACGCTGATACGATCATTTTGGTCTCTGGTGATGGTGATTTTTCAGTGCTCGCCGATAGAATTCGCGAGCGTTTCAACAAGCGAGTCGAAGTGTTTGGCGTACCGGGATTAACGGCGCAAAGCTTAATTGATTCTGCCAATCAGTTCACCGCGATTGACGATGATTTATTACTTCGCTAGTTACGTCAGTTTTTGATTTGAGAAAACCACCGCTGAATGCTTTCAACGGTGGTTTACTATTTGCGCTACTAATTGCTGTATAAGAAGCGTTTAGTTAGCTGGACGCCACACTCCCCACTGATCATTTTGGTAAGTGGTTTTAGGGTCTGTCCCTCCTTGAACCCACCATTGCGCTTCCCACTTCTCATGGTCGTAAGAAACGATTTCACCACCTAGGTAGATTTTTGATGAGTTCCAAGCATCAGGATTTGGACCTGGGCCAGGGCCTGGTTCGCCATCGTCAGCGATTACTTCAAATGTGAAGGTTTCGCTGCGCTCGCTACCAATCGCATCAGCGACAAATGACAAGGTTTCACTTTGTGTTACGGCGCTGGTATCAATAACAATGGAAGTCGAACCATTATTTTCAACGCTAACGGTGGTGCCTTGTGTCTGCGTTAAGTTTGCGGCTTCGCTGGTGGAAATCACCACTTTGTCGCCAGCATTGACCACTTTGTCACTTTTGACCAGTTCGTAGATGTCGCCAGTGAGTGGCTCAGTACCGCCATCATCACCTTCGATGACCGTGATCTTGCCAGAGGCGCGCGCATCTCGTGAGTTAAAGAAGTTACGCGATTGATCGTTTTGGAAGTACATGTAGTGGGACATCTCTTCATGCCAGTCACCAATGAATACTGCACCTTCTTTAAATTCCTCGTGCCAACCGTTAACTTCGGATGCGAGTAGACGTTCCCAGTCATTGATGTTCGTTGCATCCACACCAATCGAGAAGCTACGCGCTACATCGCCGTACTTGTTGATGATGTCATACTTAACGGTGTCACCAAGCTCAGGGCCAATAAAGTCTACTGGGATGTATCGATCACCACGAACTAAATCTTGCTCTGGTGGTGGCTCCGGTGGCGGTGTTTCGCCATCAACAATGGTGATATCTGAACAGTTATAGAAACCTTCGCCAGCGGCGTCGTTACGTTGCCAACGGACAAACAGAATCGCATCGCCTGAACGGTCTGACGGAATGGTCACGTCCATACGATACTTGCCGCCTTCAACAGGAATGTTACCTTCAGTTTGGACCAATTCCAGATCACTCCACGCTAGTGCTTTGCTTAGGTCTGCGTTTGGCTTGGTGAGGTAAAACTCCCAGAAAGAAGGGTTGTGAGGCGCGGTCGCGTTAAACACAAACTCAAAAGTACCTGCGCTGACTTCAGTGCGAGTCCAACCTGTATGGGGTGCGCCCATACCTTGCTTTTGAGGATCGTTGGCGTAGCAAAGCGTTCCATCTGGAATCGCTGCTTTTACTGCTGCCATGTTGTTATAGTCGGTAATGTTCTTCGCGTATTCATTGCGCTGAACAAACGGGTAAGTACCCGAAATTTCTTTGGCTTGTGCGCAGGCTGCATTGGGCGGATTCCCAGACCAAATACCACCTTGTTCGTAACAAATGTTTTGACGTGCACTTGGAAACTCAGTCCAACCATGCGCGTGTGCTGTGGTTGGAAGAGCCGATAGCATCGCCATTCCCACTGCGGCTTTTAGAATATTATTGTTGTTTTTCACTGTTTTACTCTCTTTGTAAAAAGGCAGTTTGACGAAACGATTTTAGGGAGACTCGTTTCGTGAACTGCTTGTTGTTTTTGTCGGGAGACAGGGAAAAATAATAGGCAGAAGTCGCCTTAAGAAAAGTGTCATGATCACTGAAAGGAATTAACGTCACAGTTAATAATATCGCTTTGTAATATTTCGGTAAGCTATTGGTCTGTCAATGTAATAATATTGGCATATAGTTTGGTTTTGGAACTAATCGCACACTATTGAGTTTAAGTAGGTTTTAGATTGTATGGTGAGCAGAATGAAGCGATTTTAACCAAGATGTCTCCTCGGGCGAATAGGAAATCAATCAGCTGATTTATCGAATCATTTTAGAGAAGTGAGGAGGAACTCATGATCAAAATAGATTACACGGATAACGGATTGCACTAACCTAATGCTCAAGCTTAATGCTCAGTCTTTACAGCACAAGTTTGCTAACCGTCGGTTACGATTTTAATGATGCTAGCCGCTAATCTCTGTACCACCTCAAACAAGGAGTCGGTTTTGTTTAAGCTCTATTACTACCCAAATAACGCCAGTCTCGCACCACACTTTTTGCTCCATCATGTAAAAGCAGACTATGAGCTGGTGTTAGTGGATAAGAAGTCTAACTTGCAGAAATCACCGGAGTATTTAAAGCTCAATCCAGCAGGCCGAATTCCAACGCTTGTAGTCGATGAACAGCCTATTTTTGAAAGCCCGGCAATCTGTATGCACATTTGTGAACTTTACCCTGAAGCCAACTTAATGCCTGAGATAGGCGACCCGAAAAGGCCGCTCTTTTATCAATGGTTGGCGTTTTTAAACAATACGCTGCAAGCAGAGCTGATGGTTCGTTATTACCCGCACCGTCATACCAATGACCCTGATACAATTCCGAACGTTGTGGCCGCACAAGATGATCGCATTGCGGACGCGTTGGCGGTTATAGATAAACAACTAGCCAGTAATGACTACTTATTGGGTGATGGCCTAACCGCTTGTGACTACTTTCTATTCATGTTGGCCGAATGGTCATTACCCATCGAAAAGTCACCACTGACGTTTACTCATTTAAGGGCTTACCTAAAACGGTTATGCACGCTTCCTACTATTCAAGAGGTTTGTGAAATTGAGGGGATTGACATAACGGTTTTTTAAATATCAGATTAACTTAACGATTGCCCCATGACTTTGCTTAACAACTTCTTGGGGCAAGGACACTGTTTGCAACAAACCTCTGCTTAACCCTAACTTTTCGCCATGTATAATCGAACCTTTCAACTACGCAGCTAGCGATCATCACGCCATTAATGGACTATTGAATGCAACTACAGAATATCGATAAGCAGTTATACCGTTCCCGTTTAAACTATGTCATTGTCACTTGTATCGCTGTTCTGGCCATTGCGAGTTTGGCTATTTCTCAAACTCTGATCTTTTTATTTCCGTCGGAGTCAGGTTCGCACTTTCATTGGAACCTATTAGGCGTTGTAGTCAGCGGAATTGGAGTGGGCGTTACATTGGTTAAGTTAAAAAGCCATCCAAAGATGAAAGAAGTGGCTTACGTGTGGGATCTTAAGCATGCGCTTAATTTGATTTATCGAAAGAACAGAGCACTTAAGGCTGCTTCTAAAGAGGGCGATGCTGATGCAATGCTTGCGCTTCAATTTAGCTATGAAGGGTCACGCCAGTTGTGGAAACTGGACGACAATACCATCACCATGAGTAGCTTAAATACAGCTCAAACCGAACTTGACGAGCTAGCGAAAGAGTTTGGGATTGAGCTGGATATTACCAAGTATGATTCATCAGTACTTAGTCAATTTTAGCCAAACAAGTCGGTGACTTAGATACTGTCTCCTTGGTAATAGTCTCGCTTGGCTTTATCGTGTTTGTTTCTATTGCGCGTCTGTTTGTGACGCGTCAGCTTCCGAGTTAGCTGTTTCAGTTTGTTCTGTTTCAGCTTCCGCCGCTTGTGCTTGTTCTGCCTCTAGCTTTGCACGCTCTGCTTTAGAGATGTACTTTGGCTTGTTGCTTTTATGCAGCTTAGCGTTCGCTTTCTTTTGTTTCTTTTTTAGAATCTCATTGATTTTCTTTTTACGGTTCATCGCTACACTCTCAGATTTAGTAAAGCTCTACTTTCAGGAAAAGGGCTGGCTAGGAAAAGAGCGAGCGAGAATATAGTGTTTAGTGACAAACCGCAAATTATCTGGCTATATGAATGATACTCTATTCATTCATATGAGTTAGCTTTACGCAGAGATATTGGTCATAGAATGAAAAGCAGTCAAATTCTACAAGGAAAACTACAAACCGAGTTTAAAACGGTGGCATCGATGATGGAGATCTACTGCCGGTCGCATCATGATACGAGTAAAGGATTATGTGAAGCGTGCAATGATTTACTTCTTTATGCGGAGCAGCGTCTCGACCGTTGTCCATATGGGCAAGAAAAACCAACGTGTAATCAATGCCCAATTCATTGCTATAAACCGGAACCTAAAGAGCAGATGCGATTGGTGATGCGATACTCGGGGCCAAGAATGCTGCTACCTCATCCTATATTGGCAATTAGACATTTGCTTCATGAAAGAAAGCCAGTTCCGAGTAAACCAAGTAATATGACTAATCGTAAAGCCCGTATGAATAAGTAAAGCTCAGATTGCATTAAACCTATAAGAGGCCCCAACAAGGGACCAAAAGGAAACACCAATAATAATGGATGCTCAACATCAAAACAGTCGCCAAGCAAGGCGCACGTCGGCCAAAAGCGAAGCTTCGACAGGTAAGAATAAGAATTTGGCTATATTGCTAGAGTTAGGTAGGTTCATCGCGCCCTACAAATTGAAAGTCGCCGCTGCGCTGCTGGCGTTGGTTTTCACCGCGGGGTTAACACTTTCTGTCGGGCACGGTGTTCGCCTGCTTATTGATAATGGATTTGCTCAGCAATCTGTTGAGCAGTTAACCCAAGCCATTCAATTCATTGTCGGCGTGACAGTGCTGATTTCCATCGGAACTTTCTTCCGTTTTTACTTGGTTTCGTCGGTCGGTGAACGAGTAAGCGCAGATATTCGACTTGCCGTGTTCAACCATGTGGTGACATTGCATCCAAGCTATTTCGAGGAAAATGGCAGCGGCGATATCATGGCACGCCTGACCACCGATAC
Organism: Vibrio aestivus; assembly: GCA_003263845.1. Taxonomy (GTDB): domain Bacteria; phylum Pseudomonadota; class Gammaproteobacteria; order Enterobacterales; family Vibrionaceae; genus Vibrio; species Vibrio aestivus. Next base: position 26,746 of record JYJN01000171.1, read on the forward strand.
GACTTTGTTGCAAAGTATAATTGGGTCGTCGTTTTCTATGGCCATGCGCAGCGCATTGATGTGCTTGGGTGCGTTGGTTATGCTGTTTGCTACCAATATCAAACTCACCCTTATCGTTCTGATTTCGGTGCCATTTATCTTGGTTCCTATTCTCTTCTTCGGTCGTCGCGTACGTGCTCTGTCTCGCGACAGTCAAGATTCGATGTCGGATGTTGGCAGTTATGCTGGCGAAGCGATTGAGAACATTAAAACAGTGCAAAGCTACTCGCGCGAAGCACAAGAAAAGCAGGCGTTTGCCTATGAAGTCGAGCGCGCGTTTGATATTGGCCGTCAGCGTGTGAAACAGCGTGCGATCTTGATTTCTGTCGTCATTGTCATCGTTTTCTGCGCTATTGCAGGCATGCTTTGGGTGGGTGGCAGTGACGTGATCAATGGTGTGATGAGCGCAGGCGACTTAGGAGCGTTTGTCTTTTACGCGATCATGGTGGCGTCGTCATTAGCGACTATCTCTGAAGTACTTGGTGAGCTTCAACGCGCGGCGGGCGCTACAGAGCGCTTAATTGAGATTCTTCAAGTGGAAAGCAATATTGTCGCGCCGAGTAGTGGTGGTGCGAAAGTTGAGCCAAAAGCTCACGATGTGAAGTTTGAGAATGTGGATTTTTGCTACCCATCTCGTCCAAATCAGAAGGCGATTGCAACCCTTAATTTGATTGCGGAAGAGGGTAAGGTGCTCGCGCTTGTTGGCCCATCTGGCGCAGGGAAATCGACGTTGTTTGAACTGCTGCAACGTTTCTACGATCCGCAGCAAGGCAGTGTTTCTATTGGCGATATCGAGCTTTCTCAGTTTGAGCCAAGCCAACTTCGACGCGAAATGGCACTGGTGCCTCAGCAACCTTCGCTGTTTAGTAATGATGTACTGCACAATATTCGCTACGGTAATCCCGATGCAAGTAATGATGAAGTTGTCGAAGCTGCAAAGAAAGCCCATGCTCACGACTTTATTACTAAACTCCCACAAGGTTACGACAGTTTCTTAGGGGAGCGAGGCGTACGTTTGTCGGGGGGCAGAAACAGCGCATCGCGATTGCTCGCGCTATTTTGAAAGATCCAAAAATCCTGCTGCTTGATGAAGCAACGAGTGCGCTAGACAGTGAAAGTGAACATCATGTTCAGCAAGCTTTGGAGGAGTTGATGCAAGGCCGAACAACGCTCATCATCGCGCACCGACTTTCGACTATTCAACACGCCGACAAGATAGCGGTGCTCGATCAGGGTGAATTGGTGGATGTGGGTTCTCACCAAGAGCTGATGCAACGCTGTGACTTATACCAGCGATTGGTCGAGCTTCAATTTAAAAATTAGTGATGGAGTCCCGATAGAGTCCAAACAAAAAATCTGATTTTTGCGAACCATTTTGGTTCGTTTCCATTAAGGTTCAATAAGTTATAGGTTAACATATTGACTAAACTCATAATGGATGAAGATCATGACAGCATTTTGGACTCTACTTGTACTCATTCTTCTTGTTGCGTTTTACGCAGTGAGTATTTACAACAAACTCGTCACGTTACGTAATCGTTTTAAAAACAGCTTCGCGCAAATTGAAGTTCAACTGAAACGTCGTTACGACCTTATCCCCAACCTTGTTGAAACAGCAAAAGGTTATATGTCTCATGAAAAAGAGACGTTCGAAGCTGTGATTCAAGCGCGTAATCAAGCGCTATCGGGTTTAGAGTCGGCCAAGCAGGCACCAGATAGTGCTGATGCCATTTCAATGCTAAGCCAAGCTGAATCCATGTTGACCAATGCGCTCGGCAAACTCAATGTGGTTGTTGAGGCTTACCCTGAGCTTAAAGCAAACGACACTATGGCTCAGCTTCAAGAAGAGCTTACCAGCACAGAAAACAAAGTCGCCTTTGCTCGCCAAGCGTTTAATGACAGCGTGACTGGTTACAACACTTACAAACAGCAGTTCCCAGCGGTTATATTTGCCAACATGTTCAACTTTCAAGACGGCAACCTGCTAGAGTTTGCTGATAGTAAAGAGATTCAAGACGCTCCTAAAGTGGCCTTCTAATGGATTTCTTTCAGCATCAAGATAAAGCAAGAAGGCGATCCGGCCATTTGATTTTTCTGTTTATTTTGGCGCTTCTGTTGGTGGCAGCATTGGTGAGTTGTGCAGTGGTGTTTTGTATTGTTTATGGACGATACAAAAATGCCAACATTGCCCGACGTGATTGAGGTATTTCTCCCGACGTTGGGCGTCGTAACCGCATTAATGCTGATGGCGTCAGGCGGACGCCTTATCGAAATTACTTCGAATGGTGGTAGCACCATCGCTCAACGGCTAGGCGGTAAACTGGTATCAACAAATACGTCTAAAACTAAGTACCGCCAGCTACTGAACATCGTCGAGGAGATGTCGATTGCTTCAGGTATTCCTGTGCCACCCGTTTATGTACTAGAGGGAGAAAATGGGCTTAACGCGTTCGCGGCAGGAATGAGTATTGATGACGCCGTAATTGGAGTCACTCAAGGAGCGCTTAACACGTTTAATCGAGACGAGATGCAAGGCGTTATTGCGCATGAGTTTAGCCATATCCTAAATGGTGACATGAAGTTAAATACATGGTTGATAGGCGCAATTTTCGGCATTACTTGTTTAGCGCAAACGGGTGAGTCAGTCTTAGAAGGATTAAGTCGCGCCTCTCGAGTACGTTCGTCGAGTTCTTCAGACTCTAGTAAAGCGGGTATCGGTATTTTTGCTCTTGGTTTAGCGCTTTACATTATCGGTTGGTTTGGCTTGCTGGTCAGTTCCATGCTCAAAGGGGCAATTTCACGCCAGCGAGAGTTCCTTGCGGATGCAAGTGCAGTTCAATTTACTCGCAACGATCAGGGTATTGCTCGAGCTTTGATTAAAATTGGCAGCCTGTCTCAAGGCTCTATGGTGAAAAGTCGCTCAAGCCACGAGGCAAGCCACATGATGTTTGGTCAATCTTGCTTTGACGGTGTTAATGGTTGGTTCGCAACTCATCCGCCATTAGATGAGCGGATCAAACGAATCGACCAAGTTGGGATGGACGCTTTAAGGTTGATGTGAATAAGACGCCACAATCAGACAAAGGCAGTGTTGCTGGGTTCAGCGCTTTTACCCAGACAGCATCGAGCAATGGATTTGGTTCCAACAACCCGAATCAACCTAGCCCGTCAGAGCTTGCCAAAGCGGGGAGAGAGGTGATCGCGAGCATACCACCACGCCTTGTCGATTTTGCTCGTGACCCGTATTCGGCGCGGTTTATTCCGCTGTTTTTAATGTACGACGGCAGTGAAGAGCAAAAGAAACGTATCTTCAAAAAATTCCAATGGGTTTGGTAGGGCAAGTTCGACACCTCATGGACAAAACCTTAGCGGTGCATCTGCGTTTACCTTTATTGGAACTGGCAATACCTGCATTAAAGTCACTCAGTGAATCTCAAATCGAGCAGCTGTTGGATGCTTTGAGCGATGTAGCGGACAGTGATAACCAACTTAGCTTGTCAGAGTGGTGTGTCATTAATCTGGTTGAAAAGCTTGTGCTGCCTCCGTTAGGTTCAGTTCGAGGAAATCGTTCGCTAGAACAACATAAAGCGCAAGCGTTGATCGTTCTTAATGTCTTAGCTAAATGCAGTCATAAGGATGCGCATGAAGCAAGCCAGTCATTTGAGGCATCAACGACTGAGTTAGGTTGGAAAGGTGTGATTTATCGACATGAGATGGCAGACTTTTCTGAGCTGAAGGCGTCGTTGGGTCTTCTGGTTCAATTGAAGCCTCAGGGTAAAGAGCGTTTTCTGCGAGCGTGTAAATTGTCGATTGAATCGGATGGTAAGATTGAGACAAAAGAAGCTGAGCTTTATCGAGTGATTGCTTCTTTCTTAGAAGTTCCAGCCCCTCCGCTTGCGCTTAATTAGGTTGTATTCTAGGCTGATCCAACTCAAAACTCGCGGATTCTAATTTTGATAATATTATCGAAATTGGAGCAGCGAGTTTTTACTTTTTACTCGACTGACCAAGCCCAAGTGATTTAGTCAGAGTAGAAATAAACCGCCCCCTAATGAGTCAGAAAGACATTCTTCAAACCATTTCCGAGTTTACCTCTATCGAGCAAGCGCTGGATTATTTTGATATCGGATTTGATAGCCAATTTATCAATGAGTACCGTATTCCGCTCACCAAGCGCTTCAACGGTTACTTGATATTAGAGAAGCCGGACGATTGGTTCTCTGCAAGACGCGCACTAAAAAATGCCTACTGTAAGATCCAAAGAGGGAGGCTCGATAAACATACTCGCTCAGCATGCCGAGGTTGTACAACTTGCCAAAGACGATGACAGAGAACTTATCGTTCACTAATATTCTGAGCGATTCTAGCCATTCTTTTTTCAAGAAGGTCCGGTTTTAATAAGTGAATGACGCTGCGTTCAAGCTGATTTCATTTGCCGTTTCCAATGCTTTTAATGTCTCATTAAGCCGTGGTCTGGAAATACCAGTAATTAAGCTCAATTGGCGCTGTGAGGCATGAATTTTCTGAAAGCTACCTTTTATATTAGGAATGTATTTTGCGATCTCTAATAGGCTAGAAACAATACGAGTTTCCTTGTCATACAGCGTGCTAATTTGAGCGCGAACCCAAGCTTGTTGAGCTTTATGCGTGCTGTGATAAAGCCACTTATAGATCTCTGGATTTGTTTTACACAGCTCTTCGATTTTATTCTGAGGGAATAACAACATTTCAAGGGGCTCCAGAGCTTCAATGGTTGCTTTGTAGCGGACCGTTTGGCTAATGATTGCTCCTCCTAACCAGAAACCTTGTCCAAAGATACCTGCATTCATCGTATTGGTACCTTCACCACTGAAAGTGACAGTAGCAATGCCTTTAACGAGATAAATGATACCGCCATTAGTTGTAGAGCTCGGCTTTCTAGAAAAAGTATCCACTTTGCGAGCGATGCTCGTTAAACTTTCCGTTGTCTCTTGGCTTAACTCACATGGCCATTGAATTTCCATTTTTGCCAACTCCTCTTTCACTATCTCATCCATGATGACTGTTGGCATATTAGAACAGAAATTGTCAATCATTCAAAAGGTAAGTTAACTGACGTTTGATATTGAATGATCGAGCAACTTATTAAACTCCGTGATTGCTTGGGGTTTATTGAAGTAAAAACCTTGAAGCGTTTGACAGCCTAACTCTGACAAAAAAGTGGCTTCTTCTTGAGTCTCGACCCCTTCAGCAACGATGTTTAAGCCAATGCTGTGACTCAAATCGATGATACTTTTTAGCACAGCGAGATGTTTAGGGCTGCTGGACATTTTGTTAACAAAGGAACGGTCAATTTTAAGTTCATTGAAGGGGCTATGTATGAGCTGACTTAACGACGAGTGCCCCGTGCCAAAATCATCAATTGAAATGGATACCCCGCGAATTCTTAAACGAGCTGTGTTGGCAATCGTATTAGTGAGATCGGTAGTGATCTCCTCTTCGGTTATCTCTAAAGTAAGGTAGTTCGGTGAAAAATTGGCTTCATCTAGGATTGCCAATACGCGGTCTGCAAATTTTGGCTGGGCAATGTCTGAAGGCAAAACGTTTACCGACACAGTGATATGGAACCCATTTTTATGCCAGTTCGCAGCATGAGAGACTGATGAACGAATCATGTTAAGCGCTAGTACCGCGCTTAAGTCTTGATCTATTACTAAAGGTAAGAAATGGTTTGGTGTGAGAGAACCATAGATGGGATGCTCCCAACGCACCAAAGCTTCAGCTCCGACAATTGCGCCTGTTTTGGCGTCGAAATGTGCTTGAAAATGTGGCTGTAGGTGATCATTCGCTAGGGCAAGCTTTACCTCTTGAGGTGATAGCAGCACGGTATTACTTTGAGGCTTTGATAGGACTTTTTTGCTCAATCCCCGCGTTTGCCATTCTTCCAACTTCATGGCAAGAGCTTCAACAGACATAGGTTTATGTAGCGCAGAAACGTGTTCAAACCCCACGGCTCGAGACATAGATACAACGGCATTCTGCACATCTTCGTTAGCACTACTAGTGAGGACAACCATAGGTTGAACACGTGTGAGCGATAATTGATTCAAGAATTCAACACCATCCATATTTGGCATATTGAGGTCACAAAAGATAATGTCAGGTTTGTGCAACTCGACTAAACTCAGTCCTTCCTTGCCGTCGCCAGCGTGATGGATTGTGGCCGTTGTTAGGTTAGACAACATCTTGCTCAAAATACGCGAGTGAAAAGCATCGTCTTCAATGATTAGAATTTGATTTAGATGTATCATTATGCGTGAACTCCTGAGGTCAGCAATTCTGAGTCAACATGGGCATCCTCAGCAATAATTGTGGCTTGCAGCTGCTTTGCAAGTAGTGAGCAGTACTCTTGGTATTCGATGGTGTCAGAGAGCTGAGAAGAACGTAGGCGAGACTTACATTTCATGACTAGCTTAACGACTTCACGTCTGCGCCAGTTCGATGGCCAGCAGTAGGTGAGCGCGTGCAGTATTAACATGTGAATTTCTGCGTCTGCGATGTTATCTAGAAGCGGTCTGGTTAGTAAGGCAATTGCCCGTTCGTATTGGCGATTTTCAATGTAGCGACCTGCTCGAGACTTTATTTCTCTTACGTGCGTTCCCTTATGTTCAAGTTCGATTCTGATTTTCGCTAGATAGCACATTATCGCTTTACTCTGTGGAGAAGCAGCAAAGCTCAGATCTTCATTCAAGCTGTAAATAGTGTCGTGATAGAGATCGTCGGCTTTTAATAGGTAGGCGACTTTAGCGAGCTCTATTCTTATTTCAGTCGAGATGGGTAGCTCCGAAGGCACGAGTTTTTCATCGATAAACTCTTTGAATAGGCGCTGAGCTTTGTCGGAATGCTGTTGTAAGAAAGAGGCTCGGGCAAACAGTAATAGTTCAAAGGCTTTGTAATCGCCGCGAGGAAACTGGTTTCTCCATAGCGTGACCCATTGGCTAATCTGAGCCACACTTGCTTCCCGTTCAGAACCATACTGGTTGTTCGCAATATCAAGCTGAATACTTGCACCCAAAAATAGAGCCTGGATAGATTCTCGAAACGAGTATCTACTTTGCTGAACCAGCTGTTTAGTCGTTGTTAATGCATTGTCATAATCAGTGTTCGCCAAACAGTAAGCAACGTGTTTAGAAAGACGAGGTATCGACTTAGGAGAGGCATCGATGGCTTTTTTAAGCTCAACACTGGCTTCTTGATACTGGTTTTGTTCGGCAAGAATATCTGCATATTCTTCGTCGATCTGTGGGGAGAGCAACTTATCGTGACTAATGGTGCGCAGTAGCTGTTGGGCAAGCGAATAGTCTTTTTGCTCCTGTGCAAGTTTTGCTCGCTCAATGATAGCCAAATTTTTGTCTGGGCCTAAATGCAGGTTACGCAGAACTTCGATAGCAGATGGATAGTCTTTGAGAGCCAATAAGGCTTTTGCTTTTATGAGTTGGCCGTGTGAAACGATGTCTTTGTCTTGACTAGTTAATGTATCAACCACACGTATCACATCTGAGTAGTCCCCACTTTGGAAAGCAATCAAAGCACTAGAGAGAGCGATTTTCTTTTTGCAAAATTGAGGTAGACGCATTTTTAGCGTCGAATAGTTGACCGGTTTTAACAGGTAGCCATCAGGAGATAGCTCCATGAAGCCTCGAACGACTTCGGTTGTTGCGTCCCCCGTGACTATTATTTTAATGCAATCAGGCTGAGTAAAGCTCGGGATTGAAGTTCATCGATCAGTTGATAACCATTGGCCTTTTTACCAAGGTTATAGTCAAAGAAGACCAAACCAAATTGATGTGTACAACATTTCGTGATTGCTTCGTGGGCGTCTTGAGCAAAGTGGATCATGTTCGATTTCCACCCAAGCTTTTGTAGCATCCCTTTTGCTGCGGTTCGATAGATAGCGCTGTCGTCAACGATTAACGTCGGTCTAGAAAAATCCAAGTTCGAGATGTGCATACTTTACCCCTAGAAAAAATCCGGCGCATTATTTTCCATTTCATTAACAATGTCTGTTCTCTAGAGAACAGGAGAGGGAGTGAGTAATAAATATACTGTGCGCGAATTAGGTTTGGAGATGTGCTGTGCAAGTTGTTATACGAATTATTTGGGTTTGTTTCGTCGGGATACTGTTTAGTTCTGCTGTGTTTGCTAGCGAAGCCAACACGCTAAACCAAAGAAAATTGGTAACGGTGGGACTGCCAATGAAGGAAAGTCAAAGTAGCTTGTATCCAGACTCACAGAGCTTAGATCATTTGCACCGCTATCTAAAAAGCTATTGGCTTTATTGGGCTGAAGAATATAACTATTCCGTGCAGTTTGTTGAAGGCTCCTACCGAGAGTTAGTGTGGAAACTAGACAGCAAACAAATCGATGTTATCGCCAGTACTGCAGTGGACAGAAGTAAAACAGTACATAGCTTGAGTATTCCATTTGGATTGGTTGAGTTAGCGGTATTTGAGCGGGTTGGAGAGCCTCTTTCTGGTGACCCAGTGGCGTTAGATCTACCTTCACAGCTTGTCCCAAGTCATTTCAATAACCGGCAAGAAATAGTTGTTCACCAGAGTCACACGCAAAAAGTGATGAGCTATCTCAGCCAAGTGAATTTTTTTGTGTCTTGGAATGTCGCAGAGGCTGAACGTCAAATTCGTGCGCAAGGCTTTGGTAGTCAATTTGTTAGAATCGCAAATGATAGTGCGATCGCACTTAGAGCGATGACAAGAAGTACAGATATCGCGCTGTTGATGGATATTAACCGAGGGATAAGGCGAACGCCAAAATCGTTGAGTGAAAGCCTATGGAAGCGAGCGACGAGTAATCACCCCTCAGGGATAGTTCCAATGGTTGGCAAGTATTATAAAGATATCTCTCTTGAACAAGAAAGCTTGCTCGCGCGCTCTCCAATTTGGAGTTATGCGTATGTAGTTCAAGGTGAAGAGCCTTATTTTATCGCCGATGGGTTTGAAATGACGGGGTATACTGTGGATGTACTGAATGCATTGTCGAAACGCTTAGGTGTCACTTTTCAAGGAAAACCCTATCACTCTTTTCAGGATGCTTTACAGGCAGTAAAGCAAGGTGAAGTGGATATTTTCCCAGGAGTTTACAAGACCAAGAGTCGTTCTGCGTTGCTAGCCTTTACCACGGATATAGATCGATCTTCAGCGGCGATAATCAGTGAGAAAGACTACTATGCGCTTAATGAATTAGTTGGCCAGAAATTAGTCTTGGTTCATGGGCAGTATGAGAATGTTCTAATTGGGCGTATGTTACCCCGCAATCCTGTCATTTATGTTGATACTGCCAATGATGCGATAAAAGCCGTGGCGATGGGACGAGCCGATGCTTATGTAGGTAAGCTATTAAACAGTTTGTACCTAATTGAAATGAATAAGTTATATGGTCTAAAGGTGCATGTCGCTAGTGACATTGAGGATCTATTATGGCCAAGAATTGCGACGTCCAAGTCGAGAGCTGTACACGGACAATTATTAAACCTAGGGCTTCATACATTAGGTGATGACTTTCAAAAGAAACTAGCCTCAAAATGGGTCGCCGAAGTCGAGTTGGGCTATCGTTCTAACCAATCAGAGCTGTTTTTACAACGCACGTTAATACTGGCAGGGCTGATTATCATTTTCGGTGCTGCAATCTACTTCATTTCGTATCGTCAAATAAAAAAGCGCGAAAAAGTACAGCAATCCCTTGAAATCGCGCTTGATGAGGCAAAAGCAGCCCGGCAGGAGGCATTGGCACAAGCTAATGCAAAAACCAATTTCCTTGCAAGAATGAGCCACGAAATACGCACACCAATGAATGGGGTGTTAGGGATGTCGGAGGCGTTGTCATTTACGGATTTAAAACCAGAACAAGCTGAGCTTCTAAAGAGTCTGAATAGCTCTGCGCGCAACCTTATGGCGTTACTTAACGATGTTTTAGATTTTTCCAAAATGGATGCGGGTAAGCTCACTCTTGAGAGAATTCCCGCTAACTTACACGAACTGGTTAAAGCGGTTATAGGCAACTTCCAACATAGAACGAGTGAGAAAGACATCAACGTCATTGTGCGCATTGATGAGCGAATAGCACCTAGTTACCTTTGTGATTCTACACGTTTAATGCAGGTGCTAAACAATTTGGTATCGAACGCCGTAAAGTTTACTGAGCAAGGCGAGATAGAGGTATCCCTTTTTCTAATCGATGTTGAACCAGAACATAACTGTGCGAGTGAATACTGCGATAAAGTGCGGATACAAGTGCGCGATTCGGGAATTGGTATTGCCAGTGACAAACTGGATGATCTTTTTAAACCGTTTGTTCAAGCAGATAGCGACATCACTCGTCGTTTTGGTGGTACTGGGCTTGGTCTCAGTATCTGTAAAGAGATTATTGAAGAAATGAGGGGAGAAATTAAAGCGAGCTCTATCGAGGGTAGAGGAAGTTTATTTCAAGTGACTTTACCTATGTGTCGCCATGAGGTTGCAGCAGTCCCCAAAACTTACCAGATGTTCTTGCTCTCCAAGCAGAGGTCGATTTAGCCGCACTAAATGTATTGTTGGTGGAAGACAATATCGTTAACCGTCAAGTGATCTTGGGGCAGTTGTCTCGGTTAGGTATCCATGCAGATGTGGCAGAAAATGGCTCGGTCGCTTATGCCATGTATCAGGACCGGGCACATTACGACATAATTCTTTCAGATTGTCATATGCCAGAGATGGATGGATTTGCATTAGCGAATTTAATTTCACAACAACGCAGTAACGGGCGTCCGTATTTAATTGCGATAACCGCCGACGCGATGAGTGGGTCGGCCAAACAGTGCTTTGATGCAGGGTTTGATGATTATCTTTCGAAGCCTTGTCCAATAGATGTGTTGGAGGCCAAATTAAAAGAGGTCGTTCAGAATCACTTACAGGTAATAGGGAGTCATAGTAATAGTGAGTTTCTTACTGCTTTTGTGGACCAAACGGAAAAACGTAGCAAGCAGCAAGAAACGCAGGAGAGTCCTTGGGCTAGAAAATCGGCGTCAAACGAACTTCCGATTTTTAATGGGTTTGATCAAAATGCAATTATTGAGATGAGTGGGGGAGACTGGTCGATTGCATCGGACATCATCTCTACCTTTATCAACGGATATCGAAAGGATATCGAAGATCTAGAACGGACACTTTTAGAGTCCGACATCGAGGGGATGTCTTCAATTGCACATCGCATAAAAGGAACCTGCCTCTATTTGGGAGCTGAGGGACTTTCTCATGTCGCTAAAGAGCTCGAAGACCTGTCAAAGAGTTTTACTCATGATGAACGCAGTTTACGCGTTGAGTTTATTGTTTCAGGGCTATCCCAATTAGCTAGTGAGGCTGAAAAAGCGCTCAAGTCGGGGTTAGCTTCATGAATCGTTCTCTCTTCTCAACCCTAGACCGCTGTGTTATCGGCTTCTCAGTTCTAGTCATGGTCACAGTTGGGTTAGCGTACTTAAAGAGTCATCGTCAAGAGCGTGCTTATTGGGAAAATCAGATAGCGATGAACTATCAGTTTCCGGTATCTCAAGTTGTGGAGAAAGAATTTGAGCTGCTGACAAGACAAGTGGCTAAAAAGGCGAACTCATATGCTTTGTATGAGGCTATTGCAGGTAATCGATACGGATCCCTTACGAGGCTGTTTGCTACCTATAGGTTGTCCGACGACAGTGTTGATATGGTTTACGTGCAAAATATTCAAGGCATTGGTATTTACAGCCAGTCCAAAGTCTATTCTGATGTAGCGCTTAAAATCAGTGGCTTGCTCAATAGAGATCAGACTGTAGAAGCAGAAGCATCCCATGATCACGGGCTGCTTTTTGTCGATGGCCGCATCTATATGTATGCGTCAGCACTTATCGCCCACGGTGACGAGGTGGCAGGATTGATTTCTTGGGTTAAGGAGGTCAACAGTGATCTTACGGAAAGAATTGGCCAATTGTTGGGACATCAATTGGCATTCCACTTTACTAGCCCGTCACAGCAGTTACTTAAAGTCAGTTATCGCAACGACATTGAAATTGAAGTTGCAAAATTGCAAGAGACAAGTGAAGGTTTTGATATTGAATATCAGGGCCGATTGAATGATGGCTCAGTGCAACCAGCAAATTTGGTATTGTCGATAGAGCTCATGGAAAAACCGAGCTCACTGCATGCACACACTGGGTGGTTAATGGTTTTCGTACTCTTGATTATCTGGATATTGTGGCTTCAGTTAAGAAAGTCACTACTTGAGCCCTTTAAACGCCTGCAAATGTTGGTACATGATGAGACTGAATTGCGCAGGACTGAAATACCAGACTTAGTATTGCCGCGAGAACTGCTGGGAATCTATCATCGGGTACATGATCTATATTCGAATGGACGTCAGCAAAATGTATTCAATCAACAAGTAATCAATGCAATAGGTGAAACTATAATTACTGTTAACCACTTGAGTTTGATTGAGTACGCTAACCCTGCCGCATTGGAGTGGCTTCAACTGGATCATGCGCAGGTGATTGGACAGCCTTTAGAGTTACTCGTGACTACAAGAGACAATGCTACTGTTGAAGTTAGCCGCTGGCTTTATGAAACGAATGCACAGCGAAAACGTGTCCAACTTTTCACACGATTACAGGTCGTTGGGCAGCCAACACGCAGTTTTGATGTTGAAGTGGTGTGCCAACCCGTGAATTTAAATGAGCTGGCAGAAACTAAGTCGACGGCTGTGATATTAATAAGGCAAACTTAAGAGAAAAATGTGACCAATGAAAACAAACCACGCTTGGCGTGGTTTGTTTGTGCTGTATGGCTGTTACTCACCAGCGACGATGTGCCCTTTGTTTTTGATACTAGCAAACAACATATAAACGCAGGTCGCCATTAAGGTTAGGAATAGGTACTCCATTAATCCATGTTCGCCATCCATGAACAAATCGGCGACCATTGGCCCAATTACCGAACCTACGCTGTAGCTAAAAAGCATCACCTGTGTTGCAGAGACAATGTGGTTTGCATCCAACTTGTCACAACCTAGGTTAATGGCAATAGGGTATAGAGCGAAAGTTGCCATTCCGATGACAAACAAGCTCACTGCAAGCACACTAAGGCGAGCGTCAGATGCGGCCAATGCCAGAGCACCAACACCTATTAGGCAGAACATCGCCATTAATAGTGTGCGACCAAAGAACTTCGACACCCAAGGTACCATAGGTTGCACAGCCATACCGCCCAAGATAATCAACGCCATTAGCGTGCCAATATCACTGGTCGGAATATGACGCTGGCTCAGTTCGATAGGCATTAATCCGTAGATGGCACCTAATGTTAGGCCTGACACAATACAGCCGATGATCGCCGCGTGGTTAAGCTTCATAATCTGCTTAAGAGACATGGCTTCAGTATGTTCTTGCGGAGGTTGTTCGCTGTCGCCAAAAACAACAACAAGGACAGCCAAAATCAACAAAGTACCGATAGCAATAAAAGGGACACTGCCTTGAATCCCTAAAATGCCAATGCCAAGTTGACCAAGCGAGCTGCCACCGTATAGGGCTCCCATATAGAGTCCAAGGCGCTTAGCGCGTCCGGACTCATCACCGTGGAGCAACCATGATTCTACAATGACAAAAATTCCAGCAACCGAAATACCTGCAATAAAACGTGCGGCAAGCCAGCCCATAGAGCTCGGAAGAAGCAGCATTGCCGCAATTGTGGAAATAAATGCCACTAAACAGTAGGTATACGCTTTGCGGTGACCAAACTTTGCAACGATTGGCTCAATGGCCAATGCGCCGACTAGAAGACCTGCATAGAACGCACTTGCTAACCAACTTGCCAAGCTGCTCTCTAGTCCATACTCAGGCAGCATCAAAGGGATCAGGCTCATTAGATAGCCAGATGCAACCGCGTATAGAGTAAGCGCAATAACAGGCACGTAAATGCGAGTTTTTGGCGTTGGGACAAGTGTGTTTTCCAATGTAGGGGCCTCCGAATCTAAACAGAAAAACAAGTAAGTAAATGAATGATTTCGGGGCGAATATAGGGAGTTGGGTCAGGTGGGTAAAAACGAAAAAGATTGGTCGTGTCGACAAATTAAATTTATCGATAGGTATTAGCTTCCAAATGCAGTACAAAAACCAAAAAAACCTGCCCCAAACATTATGTTTCAGGCAGGTTTTGTATGGATTAATTGGAAAATCTTACTTAAGCAGTGCTTGATTTAACCATTGATTAAACTGCGATTTTGGCAGTGCACCGTTGATAACATCAACGCGCTTACCGCCTTTAAACACCATAACAGTTGGAATGCTGCGAATTTGATACTTTGCACCAAGCATTTGCTGAGCTTCAGTATCGATTTTAACAAAACGAGCGCGGCCATTAAACTCTTCGGCTGTGTCACTAAAGACAGGAGCGAATCCAACACATGGATTACACCAAGGGCCCAGAAATCGATGACAACAGGAACATCACTGTTCAGAATGCCTTCAATGTTCAGTTCTGTCCCTTCGATAGGAGCGCCATCAAGCAATGCTGTTTGGCACTTACCACATTTTGGTGACTCTGATACACGCTCAGTCGGTACGCGATTTAGCCCTTTGCATGAAGGGCAACGAGTTGTAATGGTAGATGTATTGGTAGACGCACTAGTAGACATAGCAATAAGGCTTCCTTGTGTTGAGCAAAAGTTTGGAAAATCTTTGTTTTTATTAATGTAGCGCGACAGTGAAAGCTAAAGTCGCTTATACTATCTGGACATAACCAAACTCTACCGCACCTTATTTTAATGAACAATGCTTCATTAATCGGTAATAACTATTGTATTAATAGGTTGACTATGACGACGAACTACGCAGAAATCACAGGTTGGGGAAAATGCTTACCACCTGCGATCCTGTCAAACCAAGATTTGAGTACTTTCCTTGAAACTTCTGATGAATGGATAAGAACACGAACTGGAATCGAGAACAGACGTATTAGTCACGTAGAAACATCGGATATGGCTACCGTTGCTGCGCAGCACGCGATGGCATGTGCTGGGATTGAAGCCAATGACATCGATGTTGTTATTGTCGCAACGTGTTCTCCCGACTCACTTATTCCTAACGCCGCTTCTAAGGTATCTCAAAATCTAGGCATTAAAGCGGCAGCTGCATTTGATTTAAATGCTGCGTGTACGGGTTTTGTCTACTCTTTAGAAACCGCGACACGATTAATTCAAGCAGGTAACTACCGTCACGCACTCGTCATTGGTGCAGAGCATCTCTCTTTCTTCATTGACTGGACGAAGCGCGACACTGCGGTTTTATTCGGCGATGGTGCCGGTGCGGTTATCCTATCGAAAACTGAAGAACAAGTCGGCCTGCAGCAAGCCAAACTAGGCTGTGATTCAGGTGGCCGTGATATCTTGCTGTGCCGAAGTTTGGTACCTGTATGGACCGTTTTGCGGCTGACAATGGTCATTGGGATTTCAACTTTGTTGGTAAAGAGATCTTCAAGCGCGCCGTCAAAGGTATGGGCGCTGCGGCAACTGAAGTACTAGCACGTTCGCAGCTAACTACGGACAACATTGACGTGGTGATTCCGCACCAAGCCAATATCCGAATCATCCAAACGTTGTGTGATCTTTCTGGTATCGCGCAAGACAAAGCGTTTGTGAACATTCAAAATTACGGCAATACATCGGCAGCAACGGTGCCGATTGCACTTTGTGAAGCACTAGAGCAAGGCAAAGTAAAACCGGGCGATAACTTGCTATTGGCAGCCTTCGGTGCGGGTTTGACGTGGGGTGCTGGCCATATCAAATGGGGTGAGCGTGTTACGCCAATCTCGACTAGTGATGCCGCACTACCAACGTGTGACAAATCAGCGTTGGAACTGTTGGAAGCGGCGGTCGAACATTGTAAAAACCGCCCAGAGTAACATTCACTTAATGTAATCGAAAAACCACCGTGCGATACGGTGGTTTTTTTTGGTATATTCGAAATATAACGACAGAATCCGATTCTTATTCAAGGCTGAAATGAAGTTTCTCCATACGTCAGACTGGCACCTAGGCCGTCAATTCCATAATGTTTCATTGCTTGACGATCAACGTGCGGTGATCAAGCAACTTATCGAGTACATTGAAAACAATCCGGTCGATGCGTTGGTGGTCGCAGGCGACATTTACGATCGCTCTGTTCCACCGACTGCCGCGATTACGCTTCTCAATGAAACAGTCACGAAAATCTGTGGTGAGCTAAATACACCGATGATTTTGATCTCGGGTAATCACGACGGCGCAGAGCGTTTGGGCTTCGGCGCTGAACAGATGAAACCATCTGCTACATATTATTAGCCGATTTGAAGATATGCTTTCACCGATCGTCTTGAAAGACAACGATGATATGGAAGTCGCTTTTTACGGCATTCCTTACAACGACCCAGAGTTAGTTCGCCATTTCTACAAAGTGCCAGCGACTACGCACGATGACGCTCATAAACACTTAACGGCTTTAGTTCGCGAACATCATTTAGCACAAAGCAGCTCGGGGCGTAAAGCTGTTGTGGTCAGCCACTGCTTTATTGATGGCGCAATTGATTCTGAATCAGAACGGCCACTGTCTATCGGCGGCTCTGATAGAGTTAGCCATGAGCACTTTAAAGACTTCGACTATGTCGCGCTTGGACATCTTCATCAGCCTCAAAAAAAAGGTGAAGAGTACATTCGATATTCTGGTTCGTTGATGAAGTACAGCTTTTCAGAACAGCATCAGAAAAAGGGGATGACGTTAGTGGAAATCGACCAACAAGGTTTTCAATCAGCGACACACATTCCTTTAGAAGCGCCACATCAAATGCGCATCGTTGAAGGGGAGTTAGAGGGTATCGTTGCGCAAGGTGCAACTGACCCTCGAAATCAAGACTACTTGTTAGTTCGACTCATGGATAAGCATGCCATCCTAGATCCGATGGATAAACTCCGTAAGGCTTATCCAAATGTCCTGCACCTAGAAAAGCCAGGTATGTTAATCGGTGCAGAGCAGGAAATGGGTAAAGCTCGTTTAGCGAGAGGCGAAATCGACATGTTTAAAGATTTTTTCTTGGAAGCGAAGCAAGAACCCCTAAATGAAGCTCAATCTGTTGCGATTGAAAGCATCATCAATGAACTGACCCTACAGCAGCGAAAGCAATAAAGAGAGCCGAAATGCAGCCTATCAAGTTAACCATACAAGCGTTTGGCCCGTTTGCCGCGAAAGAGACTATCGATTTTTCTTTGCTTGGCCATGCGCCACTATTTTTGATCAATGGCCCAACAGGATCAGGGAAAAGCTCAATACTCGATGCGATCTGCTTCGCTCTATATGGTGAGACAACCGGTAGTGAACGCACCGGTGATCAAATGCGCTGTGATTTTGCCGATGCGGGATTGGTGACCGAAGTTTGTCTCGACTTTTCGCTCTCAGGCAAAACATACAGAATTGTTCGTAGTCCTGATCAGCGAGTGCCTAAAAAGCGCGGGGAGGGCACAACTAAAAAGGCTCACTCCGCGTCGCTCTATGAGATTGTCGAAGGGGAAGAACAGCTATTAGCGAACAAGCCAACGCCAGTTTCAAAAGCGATTCTTGATTTGATTGGTTTGGATGTAAAACAGTTCCGCCAAGTCATGGTTTTGCCACAGGGCAAATTTAGAGAGCTCCTTACCGCCAATTCAAAAGAGCGCGAGCAGATCTTTGGTCAACTTTTCCAGACTCATATTTATACCGCAATCGAGCGCAGCTTGTTTGATAAAGCGGCTGGCATTCGCAAAGCTAAAGAGCAGTTCGATAACCAGATTAAAGGCGCGCTAGACGTCGTTGATGTTGCGACCGAAGACGATCTAAAATCGCTTCAAGTCGACGTCTCTAACGCTCTTGCGGAAAAGACAGAAGCGCTAACTTTACGTCAAGATGAGTTTGCTGCTGCGCAAAAGCATCATAAGGATGCCAAAGAGTTAGTCGATAAGCATGAGCGATTATCTAATCTCATCAAAGAACAAATGCTTCATCAAGAAAATGGACAAGAGATTGAGGCATTAAACCAACAACGAAATCATGCCAACTTGGCTTTGGCGTTAGATTCCCCTTTTAACCAAAAAGCTCAAGCTCAGCGTGCTGTCGACGAGGTTAAACCAAAGCTTAATCAGGCGTTAAACTCGGAAGGAGACAGGCAACAGCATTTGGTCAACACTCAGAAAGCGCACGAAGAGGCTAAGCAGAAACTTGACTTGTTGCCGGATTTGACCAAGCAACTGTATGTGTTCCAAGACTACGAAAAGAAAACTACAAAGCCGAGCAGAGATTGAAAAACAGCTAGCGTTAGAGTTAGCAAATGAGAAACAGCTGAGTCTTGACGCTAACCACAAGCAGCAAACGCGGGAAAAGCTAGAAAGTGCTTTGGTTGAAACAAGAAAGCAGTTGGACTCGTCGAAAGAGCAGCTATCAATGCTTCCAGTTAAACGCCAACAACTTGAAGCTTTAGTTCGCCATGCCGAGTTGGTGAAGCAAAGAAATGAACTTCAACAAAACTTCGAAAAGCAATCGGCACTGCTGAATAAGTTAAACGGTGAACTGAACCAAGCAAAAGAAATCTTCGAGCAATGCAAGAAACAAGCAGATGAAACCGAATACCAATGGCACACCACTCAAGCGGCTCAATTAGCAAAAACACTAGAGCTTGGTACACCTTGCCCGGTTTGTGGCAGTGAAGAACATCCTGCGCCTGCGCGTTTCAGTGGCAATGAAGTCACCAAAGAACATGTCGAGCAAGCTCGAGAAGTGCAAGCCAAAGCGCAAGCTGATTTCGAGCATGTGTCAGGCCGCGTGCAGAAAGGGCAAATGGTGGTTGCAAAAACCGAGCAGAACCTACTGAGCGTAGACGAGCAAATTAAGAGTCAGCCGCAGTTGGAGTCGGATATTGAACGGTTGGAAGTTCAACATCGCAGCCTATCGAATGAGATTAAAGAGCTCGAACGTATTGATATTAATACGATGGCTACCCAATTGGTTGGCTTTGAAACGCAACTCAAGCAAGTGGAATCTGAGCTGGTGGTAATGCGTGATGCAATAACGCAGAATCAAGTGGCGAAATCAAAGTGGCAGACAGAGCTGGATACTCAAAATGAGGCGATTCCCGAGGAGTATCAACAGCTTGAAAAAGTTGTGGTCGCAATGCGTGAAGTTGAGCAGAGCGTGAGTTCGATAACGGCTAACGAACAGGCCGCACAGCAAGCGTCTGAAAAATCGGCAGTAGCTTTGGCGGAGGCTAAGGCTTCTGTTGAGGCCCTTACGAATCAAGTTCGTGAATGTGAATTGGAAGTCGAAAAAACGCAAAGTGATTGGTTACAGGCAATAACGGCGAGCGTGTTCGACAACGAGCAAGATTATATGCTGGCCAAGCGAACCTCGGAGCAAATCGTAGAACTGGAGAACACTATTTCGACCTACGAGTCTAAAACTGAGCAGCTAAAAGGGGCGATTGTTTCTTTAGAGCAAACGCTTGAAGGCCAAAGTGAGCTTCCTGATTTGAATGCGCTAGAGGTAGAAATGGCCTCTGCACAAGATAAGCAAAAGGAAGCGCTGGCACTTTATACCGAATGTAAATCAAAACTGGATCAAGTTGAGCAAGTCACTAAGAAGATACAACTTCTCTATGCAGAGAATGAAAAGTTAGACAAAGAGTATCAAGTGATCGGCACATTGAGCGATATCGCCAATGGTAAAACGGGCTCCAAGGTCAGCTTGCACCGATTTGTTTTGGGGGTGCTACTGGATGACGTATTGATCCAAGCTTCCATGCGTCTGCGGACCATGAGCAAAGGTCGTTACGAGCTTAAGCGCAAAGAAGAAAGAGCGAAAGGCAATGTGGGTTCAGGTCTCGATTTAATGGTCGAAGATGGCTATACCGGAAAGTGGCGCGACGTAGCGACTCTGTCTGGTGGTGAATCCTTTATGGCGGCGTTGGCACTGGCACTTGGTTTGTCTGATGTGGTGCAGTCATACAGCGGTGGCATTCGATTAGATTCACTCTTTATTGATGAAGGCTTTGGTAGTTTAGATCCGGAGTCGCTTGATTTAGCCATACAAACCTTGATCGATTTACAGCAGGGTGGGCGAACGATTGGGGTGATTTCTCACGTTTCTGAACTGAAAGAACAGATGTCACTTCGCATTGATATTGAGCCAAGCCGAGTCGGCAGCTCTATTGGCCTGATTACTAATTAAGTCAACAATGCAACTTACTTATGTTAAGTAGGTTGCATAAATGATGTGCGATGTACGGCAAATAAAGCGGCTTAGCATAAAATGGTGAGAGTAGTTGTATTTACTTAATGGTGCAGTAGTTACATGGACGTAGCCAAGAAAATCTACCAGTATGCGCAGCCCAACATGTCACTGATTGGTTGGATGGGCTTTTTAGGTTTTCCAATTTACTATTACGTATGGGTCGAATTGTTCCCACAGCCTTATGAGAACTTACCGTTGCGTCTGTTCTGTTCGCTGCTGTTTCTCGGTGTTGCGTTGCGCGCGCACTTTCCTCGTGTGCTTGCGCCTTTTCTTCCGCATTACTATTTAATGACGGTGGCTATTGGCTTGCCGCTGTTTTTCTCTTACATGATGTTCATGAACGATTGGTCTACCGTTTGGGCTTTATCGTTAATGGCGTCATGCTTTTTGCACATCTTGTTGGTCCATCAAACATGGGTGATCCTGCTTCAAGCTTTTCTTTCGATGTCGATTGCTTTGGTTGCCGCGTATGGTTTGAATATTGATGCGATGCTAGATGATGCCGTATGGGCTTATGTCCCTACGTTCATCTTTACATACGTGTTTGGCAACATCTGTTACTTCCGAAATCAGGTTGAGCATGAGACGAAGGTGTCGATAGCGAAAGCATTTGGCGCGAGTATTGCTCATGAAATGAGAAACCCTTTGGCAGCACTACGTTCAATCAATGATGTTTTGCTTTCTATTCTTCCGTCGGACAAACTTGGTGACAGTGAACGTTATGAGTTAAGTAAGCAAGAAATCGAGATTGCTCGCGAGGTCTTGACCGATGCAGACAATGTGATTAGCACAGGTAACGACACCATTGATTTACTGCTCACCTCAATTGATAAAAATCGCATATCCAACACCACCTTCAAGCAATATTCAATTCAAAGTGTGGTTGAGCATGCTATTGAAACCTTCGCCTACAAGAAGGCCTCGGATAGACGGTTAGTTAAGTTGAATGTTAAGCAAGATACGCATTTCTTTGGCAGTGATACGCTACTAAAGTATCTGATTTTTAATCTAATGAAGAACGCCTTTTATTACCGTCGTAGTGGCGACTTTTTCATCGAGATTACCGTTGACGTTGATAACTTTGGCGGAAAAGTATCGGTGAAAGATAATGGGGCTGGCATGAGCTCAGAGACCATTAATCACGTTTTCGAAGACTTTTATACCTTCGGTAAAAGTGGCAGCTTTGGCTTAGGTTTGCCTTTCTGTAAGCGGGTGATGACCGCATTGTGCGGAGAGATCATGTGTGAATCAGAGCTTGACGCTTGGACCGAGTTTACATTGAGTTTTCCAGCCTATGATTCTGAAGAAGTCTTTGCCTTAAAAAGTGAGCTCATTCAATCGAAATCAATATTGTACATTGGCAACAAGAGTAAAGCCTTTACACACTTATCGGAGTTGTCTTTCTACCAGAACTTTAAATGTGACCACTTGATGCTCGATAGTGCTTGCGACAAGCAAGAGTACGAATTTGAATATGATCTGATTGTTCTTGATTTAGATGCTCAAAGACTCTCACCTGATCAGTTCCACCTGTTAGAGGCTAAGTTGCAGTTTACTGAAGGCAGAATTGCCTGTATCTATGATGAGCGCTATGAGTACGTCAACCAAATAGATAAACATTTGCAGTTTACCTCCATTGAAAAAAGGCAAGTGATTGAACGACCACGTGAAGTCATTGAACAGCTATTATTTGAATGGCCGTCAATGGACCGCTCTCAACTTCCGACAAAAAGTTTTGATATGGAGAAAACCATTATCGTAGCCGATGATAATGATTCGCTTCGTAACTACACATCAATACTTCTTGAGCAGCAAGGGTTTACCGTGGTTCAAGCCCATGACGGTGCAGAGGTGCTCGATGTGTTAAGAGCTAGGCCGATTGATTTGGTGCTCATGGATATCGAAATGCCAGTATTGGATGGAATTCAAACGACTAGGAAAATACGTTCCTCAAAGACCATTTATTCCGATATGCCAATCATTGCCCATACTGGGGATAGCTCTGAAGTGAATACCAAAAAGTTAGAAGAAGCGGGTATGAACGCCTTGGTGGTCAAACCCGCTGATACGAAAGTGCTACTCAATACGATTGCTGATTGGGTCTAAATAAAGCTCAGCTCAGGTTGGTCAAACGCTTCTTTGCATACTTCGATAACATGATCGAGCTGAGATTGCTTTAACTTAGTGTGTAGTGAGAAGCGAATGATGTTCTTATTGGCAGGAGCCGCCGGCCGACAGAAAATGGCACCAAACACACCGCGCTCCTCCAAAAAGTCGCGTACCTTTTCTGTATTCGCCTCATCGCCTGTTTCTAGGGCAATGATTTGAGATTCACTGCGGATAGTAAAACCGATTCGCTTTAGCTCTATGGTGAGGTATTTCGCCATATCTTGCAGGTGTCTGCGCTCCTTATCACTGCGCTTAATTACCTCGAGAGTTTTGGACAGTCGATCTAGCTCATGAGGCAACATCGCCGAGCTGAAAATAGCCGGGTAAGCAATGAATGGCAACACGTCATTCGTGCGATTGTTGCACCAAATAGCCCCAGCTCGATAGGCAAATGTTTTTGCTAAGCTAGCAGTAATAAAATCGACGCGTTTTGACAACCCCAATGCATGAACTAAACCTTCACCGTGCTTACCATGAGTTCCGAGTGAGTGTGACTCATCCACTAACACCGCGCAGCCATTCTCTTTTGCCACGTCAACAATCTCTTTCAGTGGAGCAACGGTACCTATCGTGCTGTACACAGAGTCTACAGCAATAATGCCGGGCCCGTGTTGGCGAATCATACGTTTAAGATGGCGAACATTGTTATGCATGAATGGGATAGGCTGTGCTCCGACTATACGTGCACCTTCCCAAAGTGACATATGAGCTAAAAAGTCGATGTAGACAGGCGTATTCGGGTTGCAAATAGCCTGCAGTAAACAGGTATTGGCTGACCAACCTGACTGAACCACTAAACATGAATCGAAGTGAAGGTAGTTAGCAAGGGCAAGTTCTAATGGGGGTTTGGAGTCATTGTCTTGGAGAAAAACACCAGACATCACCGGCGAGTATGCGTTCTCATCCAATGATCGAATGTGTTCTTGAATGATCTCTGGCTCGTTTGAAAGGGAAAGATAGTCATTGCTTTGCAGAAAAATATCGCCTTCGATAGGCCTTTTTCCTAAAACTAGGTGCTTACCGTTTTGTGTACTCTCTAAGATGTCATTAGTAATGACATTAAGCCGGTCTTGAATAAAATTGGGTAACTTAGGGTAATGGTTAAACGTGTTCATATTCTAATCCTTGTAATGTTGCATATCTAGCCAGCTGACAAGAACTATATGAGCAGAAAGTCATAATTAGTCGAATGGAAATATTTAATTATTTGCGTTATTAAACAAACAAAAATATATTTACTTTAAATAACAATAATATTAATTACCTTGAAGGGGTTGCAACTTGTTTCATATTAATTAATTTGTGCGTCATTTCATGTGACCAGAATTTATTTTGCAACGGAGGGTAAATATCTATTTAATTCTGGCCAATACATTCTCACGTAACCAATTGAAACCCAAAGAACTAATAGTGTAGCAACGGTGAGTTCGAATAAGCCGAAGCTATGAAGCCAGTACCAATCTGGGTAGTGAAGTTCAAAGAAATCAGTCAATCGAAACATTGCGATCGAGCTTATGACTGAAGGAAAGGTAATTGCTGCAATAGATGGCTGAAACCTAAGGCGCATTAATCTGAAGTAGCAAAGATAGATTAATAACGTCATAGTGATCGCAATTCCGGCAAGCATGCCCGTAAGAATAGGATCCGGCTCATTAAAATTAACAAGATAAGTGGCAAGGGTTAAATTTATTGGTGCGGCCATAATAGCTAAAGTTGGCCTGGCTCTTCTTGGTAACCTTCCTTCAAACACCAGTCGATATAACACGACTGGCAACATGAAGAAATAGATAGTAATACAGACAGTTACCAATGTTTCTGAAAAAACGGTTAGACCAAACTGCGAACCCGCTAAAGAACTACTGATTAATCCCACTGGATACAAAAACCAGCTAGGTACAATATTTGAGACTTTAAACTTCATTGCCTGAAAGCTAAAAAACAGCACCATCATTGTAAAATGAAGGAGTAGGGCAGCGAACCATATTGGATACGCGAGCAAGGGGGATATTCCTGCTAAATAATCGCACAGTACCAAAAGTGCCATGCTCATTGGCGCCATCAAGCTTCCACTGAGCGGATGTTTAATGTCTTGGATAAAAGTGCGGTAACTCGTCAAGTACTTCAATAGAACAGGACATAGGAGTATAGCGCCCAACCCTGCTAGAAAGGGTCTAATTGGTTCCCCAATAGAAGGTACGTAGAGCGCCCATGCTTGTCCCAGAGAAATGGTTCCCAACGCTAATGCTGCTTGTGATGGGGGAACATTTTGAAAGCGAGTCAGTCTTCTCCAGTTCAATGAGTAGCTCCAGTTAATCTGCTAGGGACTTAGAAATGCCATTACAACGAGTGGGGAAGAATAATAGCAACAATGTCGACTGGAATACAGAGCTCTAAGCCGCTGATAATCTTCTTATTTGAAACCTAAGTTCTTATCCATAATCCAATATTAGCGCTAGAACCAGTATTTTGTAGGGTGTTGAGTTCGATCACAAGATGGAACGAAACTGTCATTTAAGCGTCATCAATCTTGTATTTTCCAGATTCTGATCCATAGTTAATGTGTAAGGCAATCTGAACCGACTCGCAGGGAGGAAAATGAATCGCCTTACCTACAATTTGGATGGATTCAATTCTCAAATATTATAGTT
Organism: Vibrio aestivus; assembly: GCA_003263845.1. GTDB lineage: Bacteria > Pseudomonadota > Gammaproteobacteria > Enterobacterales > Vibrionaceae > Vibrio > Vibrio aestivus. The sequence goes on from JYJN01000171.1 coordinate 51,940, forward strand.
CCTCGTAAATGATCAGGTCGAAACTAGGCCATATGATTCGCAAACTCACGATTGAGACACGAGGGAAAGGCGTACTTTAGGGTACGCCTTTCGTTATTCAGCGCTCAGCAAAATTCCGTTATCTAAGAGTGACCCAATGCAGTTCTTCTGTGCACTTTTCTGTTTTTAGTCGTTATAATCGGCGCCAACAAAGGAGAGTGAAGATGTCACGTAAGGTCCCAACCAATATTATTACCGGCTTTCTTGGCGTAGGTAAAACCACAACGATTCTTAACCTACTTAAGAATAAACCGGAAAATGAGCAGTGGGCTGTGCTGGTGAATGAGTTTGGTGAAATCGGTATCGATGGCGCGATGATGACCGATCAAGGCGCCATGATTAAAGAGGTTCCGGGAGGCTGTATTTGCTGTACGGCAGGAGTTCCTACAAGCGTTGCGATTACCGCGCTGCTCAGAGAAAACCCAGATAGGTTGATCATCGAACCAACAGGGCTTGGTCATCCAAAGCAGATTATGGCGACACTCTCATCAGCCCAATTTGGTCCGTACATTGAGATGCGCTCTACGTTGACTCTCACCGACGCTCGCTATTTTGAAGACGAGAAGTATCTGTCTAATCAAAATTTCAAACAGCAGTTGGAAGTAGCTGACGTTGTAGTCGCGAATAAAAATGAACTTGCCTCTAAATCTCAAAATGATGGGATGATGATCTGGTTGCAAGAGCAGAGTATCGAAGCTGATATAGTGGCTACTTCACATGGTGATCTAGAACTATCTTTATTGGATATGTTCATCAAGCCGAGCGATGACATGGATATTGAAGAGCATCATCACCATCATGCAGCGTTAGAGCCACAGTTTCAGTTGCCACCAAATCAAACTCACATTCGCAAAGAGAACAAAGGCCAAGGTTATTTCAGCTGCGGTTGGTTATTTGGGGCAGAGCTTGTATTCGACTTTGATGAGTTGTTTTCCATGCTCAATGCTTTAACCGCTGAACGTGTGAAAGGCGTAATGAATACCGATAAAGGTTGTTATGCTTTTAATGTGAGTAATGGTGTGGTATCGGTGAATGAACTGACTCTATCAGGGTTCGAATCGCGTTTGGAAGTGATTGATTCACAGTTAATGCCATGGGATCAGCTAGAAGGTGTTCTACTCGGGCTCATCTGTTAGTTTGAGCCTATACCATAGTCTTATAAAGGTCATACGGGAGTCTAAATCGACGCCCTTTATCTGTAGTATGGAGCTAATGGTGTAACCGATAAAATATGAAATTCATTTCGTTTTCCGATTACCGGATGTTCAAACTATAAAGTGATCTGTAAGTGGTGAGATATACTGGGCCAGATGGTTAGTGGTCATCGCCAGAATACACCCACATGGGTTCAGTTTTCCCTGCTCTCTCAAATCCCATTGCTTTATAAAAGTCTACCGCTTCACCATCTGCAGTTAGCATTTGCTGATGAAAACTGCCGTATTTGCTTAGCATTATATCCATCATCATTCTCCCGACACCTAAGCCATGAAATTCTGGGTGTACCAACATGTGAGGGTAGTAGACGACAAGGTGGCCGTCAGAGATAGCGTTACCTAGACCGACTAGTTGACCTCTTATACGGGCCAATATTAATGTGTCAGAATTTAAGAGGGCAGGGACTAATTTTTCTGGGACATCAGCCGATGACCAGCCATTAGCCCTATATAAATCGATGACTTCATCTTGTTTAAAGTCTTTACTAATTTGTACTGAAATTTCCATATTTCCTCTTGAAAGATGATCAAAGAACTTAGTCTAAACATAGGGTATCGAGAATATGTGATAATCGCTTTGATGTTTGATACCAAAAAGAAGCCTAGTCTTGCACAAGTTTGAAAGGCGAGCATGGGGTTCCTTGGTGGTATTTTAGTTGCCAAGATTTACCTGTAAATATCCAAATAGAGCAACGTTTAGCGTAGCCAGTAATCTCGCCTGGGCCATCAATGATGGCTGACTCATACTTTAGCAGTTGGGCAGAGGGCTCAAGTTGAATACACTCATAGTTTTGAGAGTGGACTCGAGCTTCCGAAGGTTCTTCTGTTTCCATCATTTCGACGATAGTAGAAAAGTCCTATTGCCAGATTTGCCCACTTCTGAAAATTGTGGGTGGAACAACCGGTCTCTATCAACCTTGTTTTTTCTAGTTTCGTATTGATGAAGTTCAATTTCTTGATCAATTAAGATTTGCATATATTTTCCTGCATCGATGTGGAATAGAATGCTTGTAAAGTTGCGGGTGATGCGGTCCCCGATATCGACGATCGCGCTCTCATAACCCAACTTGATTCATAGCAGAATACAGAACACTACGAATCCGTTTAAATAGATGTTATTCAACTTGGATTCAAGTACCAAGTGCGTGCTAATTGAGGTACTTTTGCCAATGTTGCTGACCTGTCAAAACTACTCTGTAATCTTCATAGGCCAATGAGCTGTAGAGCTTTTTAGCTGCAACATTATTATCACCGACCTCTAGTGTGATTTTGAGGTAATTATTATCACGACAATACTGTTCGATACCATTCAGTTGCGCTTTGCCAACACCTTTACCACGAAAGTTGTCCGACACCATAAAATCATGGATATTCATCACTCTTTGTGCACGATAAGTTGAGAACGATTCAAAGCAAACCGCAAAACCAGCGGGCTTATTGTCGACAAAACTGATAAATCCGTGGAAATAAGGTAACGAAAATAGCTGAGCAATTACTGAAAGATCTAGCTCAACTGAAAATCCAGACAGATACTCTCTAAACAAAGTCTCGAATATACCTTTGTCCTCAATGCTTTCTGTTTCGATAAGCCTGATTGTGGTTTTAATATTCATTTCCACCAAAGCACATAACGCCTTGCTAACGGGCAATAACGCTATACCGCCCAACTTAAAATTTATGCC